>NZ_FCOL02000004.1 GCF_001544515.1 Caballeronia terrestris | reverse complement strand
AAGCGGCACGGTTTCCCCGTGCCGCTTTTTTTTCGCCTGTGCGTTTCATGCTGTGGGTAAACGCCAGCGCCCAAATCGCAAAAATCGCTTTACGTGACTTTCGATTCGAAACTATAATCTTTCGTAACGAAAGAAAGAACGTCGCGTCATCCCAATGCTTGCCCACAAGAATTCGCTGCATCGCCGGCTACAAATCGTCGAGCTCGTCAGGAAGCGCGGCGAGGTGTCCGTCGATGAACTGAGCCAGGCGTTCGACGTGTCGAGCGTCACGATCCGCTCCGACCTCAGCTATCTCGAAGCGCAGCGCTATCTCGTGCGCTCGTTCGGCAAGGCGCGTTATCTCGCGCAGCAACCTGCTGCTTCGGCCGGCAGCGCGCGCGGCGCCGCTACCGCGCTGGACGGCGAGCGCAAATCCATCGACATGGCGATCGCGCGCGCGGCCGCGGATTTCATCGACGATCATGCGTCGCTTTTCATCGGCGCGGGCGTCGTGACGCACAAGGTGCTGCCGCTGCTCGCCGACCGCTCGAATCTAGCGCTAACGCTCCACGATCTCGCGATGGTCGCGACCGCGCAGCGCTTCGTGAACTGCGAGCTGCGGCTGACGGGCGGCGCGCTCGAAGGCGATTCGACGATCCTCACCGGCCCCGACGCCGAGCGTTCAGTCGCGGCGCGCCCGCTCGACATCGCGTTGATCGAAGCGAGCGGCATCGACCGAGAAGGCAATCTCGTCTGCGCCGACGCGCGGCTCGCACCCGTATTCCGCGCGGCGCTGAAGGCGTCGAAACGTTGTGTCGCGTTGTCGTACCGGCCGGAGATCGGGGAGGGCGAAGTCGTCTGCCGTCTGTCGGAACTCGACGGAATCGTCATCGACGACGCGATCGATCCGGCCCTCGTCGAAGCATTTCAGCACGCCGGATTGCACATGCATCGGCGGGAAGAGGGTGTCGTCGAATTCCGTCCGCATTCTGAATCCCGTTCCTAACCCAAGCGAACCATGTCCAAACTCGAACGCAAACCCGGCTCCATCGTCGCGATGGGCGAAATCCTCGTCGAAATCATGGCGACCGAGCGCGGCCAGAGCTTCCGCCGCCCCGGCACGCTGATCGGCCCGTACGCGAGCGGCGCGCCCGCGATCTTCATCGATCAGGTCGCGAAACTCGGCAGCCACTGCGCGCTCATCGGCTGCGTCGGCGACGACGACTTCGGCGCGCTCAACATCGAGCGTCTGCGCGGCGATGGCGTCGATGTCTCCGGCATAGCCGTGCTGAAGGACGCGACGACCGGCAGCGCGTTCGTCACCTACCGAGAGGACGGCGATCGCGACTTCATCTACAACATTACGAACAGCGCGTCGGCGCAGTTGTCGAGCGCGAACCTGCGCGCCGACCTGCTCGTCGGCTGCGGCAATTTCCACGTGATGGGCTCGTCGCTGTTCTCGTTCCGGATCATCGAGGCGATGAAGAAGGCGATCGAAACGGTGAAGGCGAACGGCGGCACGGTCAGCTTCGACCCGAACATCCGCAAGGAGATGCTGCGGATTCCGGAGATGCGCGACGCGCTCGATTTCATCCTCGACTACACCGACGTGTTCCTGCCGAGCGGCCACGAAGTCACGCTGCTCGCAAGCGCGACGACGGAGCGCGGCGCCATCGACGAACTGTTGCGACGCGGCGTAAAGGAAGTGGTCGTGAAGCGCGGCGCGCAAGGCTGCAGTTTCTACGACGCCGACGGCGAGCAACACCACGCGGCGTTCGAAGTCGAAGAAATCGATCCGACCGGCGCGGGTGATTGCTTCGGCGCGACCTACGTCGCGTGCCGCGCGCAAGGCATGGACGCAGGCGCCGCGCTGCGCTACGCGTGCGCGAGCGGTGCGCTGGCAGTCGGCGCGAAGGGCCCGATGGAAGGCACGGCGACATTCGCCCAACTCGACGCGTTCCTGCGCGCAAACGGAGTGGCACCATGAGCGATATTGTCGCGCGTTTGAGCAACGGGCATCCGGCGGCCGAGCGTCTTGCCGGCGTCTATTCGATCTGTTCGGCGCATCCGTGGGTACTCGCGGCCGCGATGCGGCAGGCGCTGGCGGATCAGACGCCGCTTTTGATCGAATCGACATCGAATCAGGTCGATCAGTACGGTGGCTACACCGGCATGAAACCGGCGGATTTCGTAGCGTTCGTGCGGGAGATCGCGGAGCGCGTCGGGTTTGCGCGGGAGCATCTGATTCTCGGTGGCGATCATCTCGGGCCGAACGCGTGGCGGCATCTGCCAACAGCCGAGGCAATGCAGCGCGCCGATGCGTTGATCGATGCGTACGCCTCGGCGGGCTTCACCAAGATCCACCTCGACACAAGCATGCCCTGCGCGGACGATCCCGAGCGATTGTCGGATGCAATCGTCGCGTCGCGCGCGGCGCGATTGTGCGCGGTCGCAGAGGCGGCGGTGAAGCGCGAGGGTTTGAGCGTTGCGCCCGTCTACGTGATTGGCACCGAAGTGCCGGTGCCGGGCGGCGCGGCGGAGGAACTGGAAGCCGTCGAACCGACTTCGCGCGAAGCGGCTTTGGAAACGGCGCGGGTGCACCGCGAAGCGTGGCGCGCGTCCGGTCTCGATGACGCCTGGCCGCGCGTGATCGCGCTCGTGGTGCAGCCGGGCGTCGAGTTCGATCATACGAAGGTGATCGACTATCGGCCGGAGCGGGCTACGAACTTGAAAAGCGCGCTCGATGATCTGCCGGGCATGGTGTACGAAGCGCATTCGACCGATTACCAGACGCCCGAAGCACTGAGCGCGCTAGTCCGCGATGGCTTTCGCATCCTGAAAGTCGGCCCGGGCGTGACGTTCGCGTTGCGCGAGGCGCTTTTCGCACTCGCCGACATCGAATCGCAACTGATCGACGAATCGCGGCGCTCGAATCTGCGCGCGGTGGTCGAGCGCGTGATGCTCGCGAAGCCCGGTTATTGGGAGAAGTATTACCACGGCGACTCGCAGCAGCAGCGCGTGTTGCGCACCTACAGCTACAGCGATCGCGTGCGCTATTACTGGACCGATGACGCAATCGCCGCGGCGGCAGAGAGGCTGCTCGACAATCTGTCGGCGGTGCGGATTCCGGAGAATCTGTTGAGCCAGTATTTGCCGGATCAGTATTGGGCGGTCAGAAACGGCGCACTCGCCGCCGATGATCCGCACGCGATCGCGCAAGATCGCGTGCGGCAGGTGATACGGATGTACGCGGCGGCGTGCCGCGTCTGATGAGTCTTAGTGCTTGCCGGTGCTGCCGAACCCGCCCTCGCCACGCTCACTCGCGTCGAAATCATCGACTATATTGAGCTGCGCCTGCACCACCGGCACGATGACCATCTGCGCAAGACGCTCCATCGGATTGAGCGTGAACGCGACATCGCCGCGATTCCACGTCGAGATCATCAACTGGCCCTGATAATCCGAATCGATCAGCCCGACGAGGTTGCCCAGCACCACGCCGTGCTTATGCCCCAATCCCGAGCGCGGCAGGATCAGCGCGGCGTAGCCCGGATCGCCCAGATGGATCGCGAGGCCGGTCGGCACGAGCTTTGTCTCGCCGGGCGCGATGACGAGCGGCTCGTCGATGCACGCGCGCAGGTCAAGGCCCGCGCTGCCGGTCGTGGCGTAGGCGGGCATGAAGTCGCGCATGCGCGCATCGAGGATCTTGACGTCGAGTTTCATGAGTTCAGTCGGAGCGGCCGAGCTCGAAGGCGTCGGCCAGAAGTTGATAGGAGCGCAGGCGCGCACGATAGCTGCCCGCGACGGTCAGCACGATCAGTTCGTCGGCGTCGAAACGCTCTTGCAGCGCGTGGAGTTCAGCGGTCACGCGTTCCGGCGTTCCGATGATGCTGCGGTTCTTCTCGCGCGCGATCACGTTCAGTTCGCGCTCGCCGTAGTGCTGCGCGGCGCCCTGTTCGATCGACGGAATCGGCATGTTCAGGCCGTAGGCCATCTGCACGCGGCGCAAATCGACGGCTTTTTCCAGCGCGGCGGATTCGTCGTCGGTATCGGCGCAGATGACGAACACGGCGGCGGCGAGATACGGCTTTGCTTCGTTGCCCGCCGTGAACCGCTCGCGATACGCCTCGGCCACGCGATGCCCGTACTGCGCGTTGATGAAATGCGCGAACGCGAAGCGGATGCCAAGCTGCGCCGCGAGCAATCCGCCGAAGTCGCTGGAACCGAGCATCCACAGTTCGGGCCGGGTTGCGATCTGCGGCTGCAGCAGCACGCCGTTCGCGATGTGATCGTCGGGCAGCGCGCCGTTGAACAGGCCGACGAGATCGGCGACCTGCTGCGGGAAGATGTCGCCACGGTTGTAATCGCCCGCCGCGACTGCTTGCGCCGTGCGCATATCGCCTCCGGGCGCGCGTCCGACGCCCAGATCGACGCGGTTCGGAAACAGTGCTTCGAGCATCAAAAACTGCTCGGCGACCTTGAACGGACTGTAGTAGGGCAGCATGACGCCGCCCGACCCAATGCGGATGCGCTTCGTCAAACTGCCGATGCGCGCCAGCATGACTTCAGGACAAGGATTCGACACGCCGCGCAAGCCGTGATGCTCGGCGCACCAGTAGCGCGTGTAGCCGAGATCGTCGGCGAGGTGGGCGAGTTCGAGTGTGGCCGCGATGGCGTCGGCGGTGGTGTGGCCGTGGATGACCGGCGTCTGGTCGAGGACGGAGAGCTTCGTCATGGCGCCGTCTCTATGACAGCAAGGAATCGCCGCCGACGCGCGGCGCGCGCTTCGCGATCTCGCCGATCAGCGTGCGCGCGAGCAGCTTCTTGTCGGCGCGGGGAAGACGCGTCTTGCCCGACGCCTCGAACAGCACGACTTCGTTGTCGTCGCGGCCAAACGTCAGCGGGCCCAGGTTGCCGATCAGAAGCGGCACGTTCTTGCGCACGCGCTTGTCTTCGCCGTGCACGTCGAGATCGCCGCTTTCCGCCGCGAAGCCGACGCAGTACGGCGGATTCGGCAACTTCGCAACGGAGGCGAGGATGTCCGGATTCTCGACGAAGTTGAACGCCGGCAGCGGCTGGCCGGCCGTCTTCTTGATCTTGTGTTCGCTCACGTGATCCACGCGCCAGTCGGCGACGGCGGCCACCGCGATGAAGATATCGGTGTCGGGCGTCGCGTGCATGACGGCGTCGTACATCTGCCGCGCGGTCTGCACGTCCTCGCGATACACGCCCCACGGCGTTTCCAGCGCGACCGGCCCGGCGATCAGGTGCACGTCGGCGCCGGCCTGGGCGGCCGCGCGCGCGAGCGAAAAGCCCATCTTCCCCGACGACCGGTTCGTGATCCCGCGCACCGGATCGAGCGGCTCGAACGTCGGGCCGGCGGTAATCAGCACACGGCGTCCGCGCAGGATCTTCGGCTGGAAGAACGCGCAGATCGCCTCGAACGTCGCCGACGGCTCCAGCATCCGCCCGTCGCCGACTTCGCCGCACGCCTGCGCACCGGAATCCGGGCCGAGCACCTCGACGCCGTCGCCGCGCAGTTGCGCGACGTTGCGCTGCGTCGCCGGGTTCTGCCACATCTGGCGGTTCATCGCGGGCACGACGAGCAGCGGACAATCGCGCGCGATGCACAGCGTCGAGAGCAGGTCGTCGCACATGCCGTGCGCGAGTTTGGCGAGGAAATCGGTGGAAGCAGGCGCGATCACGATCGCATCCGCCTCACGCGAGAGATCGATGTGCGGCATGTTGTTCGCGATGCGCGCGTCCCACTGCGACGTGTAGACGGGGCGCCCGGAAAGCGCCTGCATCGTGACGGGCGTGATGAACTGCGTGGCCGCGTCGGTCATCACGATCTGGACGGTCGCGCCCGCCTTGGTGAGCAGGCGCGTCAGCTCGGCGATCTTGTAGCAGGCGATGCCGCCCGTCAGGCCGAGTACGAGGTGTTTTCCTGTGAGTTCTGCCGTGTCCAACATGCCTCCGCTTGTTCGTTTCCCGCGAGCGCGCGTGCCTTATTTGCGCCTTGGCAACCGCGTTATTTCGATCCGCGCACGCGCCGCAACTCGTCGAACACGAGCAGCGCGGCGCCGACGAAGATCGCGCTGTCGGCGAGATTGAACGCCGGCCAGTGCCACGTATTGACGTGAAAATCGAGGAAGTCGATCACGTGACCGTACGCGAGCCGGTCGATCACGTTGCCGATCGCGCCGCCCATGATGAACGAGAGCGCCGTGCAGAACATGCGCTGCGCGGCGTGCTTCTTGAGCAAATAAATGATCACGATTGCCGCAGCGACGCCGAGCGCTGTAAACGCCCAGCGCTGCCAGCCGCCGGCAGCCGCGAGGAAGCTGAACGCAGCGCCACGGTTATAGACGAGCAGCAGGTTGAAGAACGGCGTGAGCGCGTGCGGCTCGCCGTAAGCGAACACGCGCGCGACGGCGATCTTCGTCAACTGATCGAAGAGAATGACGATCGCTGCGATGCCGAGCCACGGCGCGAGAGAACCACTGCTTTGTTTCACCATCGTTCTTGCCATTATGCTGCGCTCCGCGTTTCGCCGGAGCCGAAGAGGTTGGAGAAGCAGCGCCCGCACAGGCCCGGATACTCGGCGTTCGCGCCGACGTCCGCGACGTAGTGCCAGCAGCGCTCGCACTTCAGATATTTCGATGCCGCGACTTCGACGCCTTCGTCCGCTTCGCTCTCGACCTTCACAAGCGCCGCCGCCGATGTGATCAGCACGAACTTCAGGTCCGCGCCGAGGCTCGCGAGCGCGTCGTAGCGCGCGCCGCTCGCGCGTACTTCGACTTCGGCCTGCAGCGACGAACCGATAGCGTTCGCCGTGCGCGCTTCTTCCAGCGCCTTCGTGACGTCGCCGCGCGCGGAGCGCACGAGCGTCCACTTGTCGAGCAACTCGCCCGCGTTGGGCACCTGCGGGTACGCGTGATAGACCTCGGTGAAAATCGTGTCCTGACCGGGCTTCAGCACCTTGTACGCCTCTTCCGCCGTGAACGACAGATACGGCGCGACCAGCCGCAGCAGGCCGTGCGCGATGTGATACAGCGCGGTCTGCGCGGCGCGGCGTTCGCGCGAATCGGGCTTTGTCGTGTAGAGACGGTCCTTCAGCACGTCGAGATAGAAGCCGCCCAGGTCCTCCGAGCAGAACGTGGCGAGCTTCGAGACGACCGGGTGGAACTCGTATTTCTCATAGTGCGCGAGGACGTCGTCCTGCAGATTCTGCGCGAGCGCGATCGCGTAGCGGTCGAGTTCGAGCCAGTCTTCGACCGGCAGCGCGTCCTTCTCGAAATCGAAGTCCGACAGGTTCGCGAGCAGGAAGCGCAGCGTGTTGCGGATGCGCCGGTACGTCTCCGTCACGCGCTTCAGGATTTCCTCGGAGATCGCGAGCTCGCCGGAATAATCGGTCGACGCGATCCACAAGCGGATGATTTCCGCGCCCAGCCGGTTCGACACCTCGTGCGGATCGACGCCGTTGCCCAGCGACTTCGACATCTTGCGGCCTTCGCCATCGACGGTGAAGCCGTGCGTCAGGAGCGCATTGTAGGGCGGGCGGCCGTCGAGCATCGACGCGGTCAGGAGCGACGAATGGAACCAGCCGCGATGCTGATCCGAGCCTTCGAGGTAGAGATCAGCCGGGAATTGCAGCGAATCCTTGTGCGAGCCCCGCAGCACGTGCCAGTGCGTCGTGCCGGAGTCGAACCAGACATCGAGCGTGTCGCGGTTCTTCTCGTACATGTTGGCGTCTCCGCCGATCAACTCGCTCGGATCGAGCGTCTGCCATGCCTCGATACCACTCACTTCGACGCGCTTCGCCACTTCCTCCAGCAATTCCAGCGTGCGCGGATGCAGGTCGCCCGTTTCCTTGTGCACGAAGAACGCCATCGGCACGCCCCACTGGCGCTGGCGCGAAAGCGTCCAGTCGGGACGGTTCGCGATCATGCTGTACAGGCGCTGCTTGCCCCAGGACGGATAGAACGCCGTCGCCTCGATGCCTTCCAGCGCGGTTTCGCGGAGGGTCTTCGCGGAATCGTTCGGCTTCACGTCCATGCCGGCGAACCACTGCGACGTCGCGCGGTAGATGATCGGCGTCTTGTGGCGCCAGCAGTGCATGTAGCTGTGCGTGTATTTTTCCGACTTCAGCAGCGACTTCGCGCCTTCGAGCGCCTCGACGATCTGCGGATTCGCCTTCCAGATCGACAGCCCGCCGAAGAGCGGCAGCGATTCGACGTAGCGGCCGTCGCCCATCACGGGGTTGATGATGTCGGAGTCGGCCATGCCGTGCTCCTTGCACGACACGAAGTCCTCGACGCCGTACGCCGGCGACGAATGCACGATGCCCGTGCCGGTTTCGGTCGTCACGTATTCGCCGAGGTAGACGGGCGCCGTGCGCTTGTAGCCCGGATGCGCCGACGCGAGCGGATGGTGAAAGCGCAGGTTCGCGAGCTTGTCACCCTTGGCGGTCGCGAGGGTCGTGCCGGTGAGGCCGTAGTTGTTCAGACACTCCTCGACGCGTTCTTCGGCGAGGATCAGCAGGCCGCGCGGCGTATCGACGAGGCTGTAGACGATCTCCGGATTGACGTTCAACGCCTGGTTCGCGGGGATGGTCCACGGCGTCGTCGTCCAGATGACGATACCGCCCTCCGCCTTCGGCAGCGCGGCGAGGCCGAACGCCTGCGCGGTCTTTTCCGGCTCGGCGAAGGCGAACATCACGTCGATGGTCGGATCGGTCTTGTCCTTGTATTCGACTTCGGCTTCAGCCAATGCCGAGCCGCAGTCGAAACACCAGTTCACCGGCTTCAGGCCACGGAACACGTAACCCTTCTCCAGAATCTTCCCGAGCGCACGGATTTCGCCGGCTTCGTTCGTGAAGTTCATCGTCTTGTACGGGTTGTCCCAGTCGCCGAGCACGCCGAGGCGCCGGAAGCCGGCCTTCTGCTTCTCGATCTGCTCGGTGGCATAGGCGCGCGCCTTCTGCATCACTTCGGCGGCCGGCAGCGACTTGCCGAACTGCTTTTCGATCTGGATCTCGATCGGCATGCCGTGGCAGTCCCAGCCTGGCACGTAGACGGCGTCGAAGCCCGCGAGGTTGCGCGCTTTGACGATCATGTCCTTCAGGATCTTGTTGACCGCGTGGCCCAAGTGGATGTCGCCGTTCGCGTAGGGCGGGCCGTCGTGCAGGATGAACTTCTCGCGGCCCTGACTCGCGGCGCGGATCTTCTCGTAGATCTTCTTGTCCTGCCATTCCTTGACCCAGGCCGGCTCGCGCTTGGGCAGGTCGCCGCGCATCGGGAACGGCGTGTCGAGCAGGTTGACCGGGTATTTCGACTGCGGCTTGGCGTCAGGCTTTGAAGAGGCTTTCTTGTCGCTCATGGATGACTCAGTGTGAATGCTGTGGGGCGGCGCCTCACGTTCTGTCGGCGAGGCGCGCCGTGGATCGGCAGACGAGGCAGCGGGCGGCGCGCAAGAACGAAGCGCCGCGCGCTCACCTAATTCGATCGGTCGCCGAGGTGGCGAAGCCGCTGGCGCTGTTGTGAGTGCGGCCGCTTTCGGAATCGATCCGCACGCCGCCCGCCGCGAAGTATTCGCGCGCCTGGGCGACGTCGCGCGCGATGGCGGCCGTCAGCGTTTCGAGGTCGATGTACTTTTCCTCGTCGCGCAGTTTCTTCAGGAATTCGACGCGCACGAGCTTGCCGTAAGCGTCGCCGTGCCAGTCGAGCACGAAGACTTCGAGCAGCACGCGGCCCGAATCGTCGACGGTCGGGCGCAACCCCAGGCTCGCGACCGCAGGCAGCGGTTCCGGCCCGAGCCCGTGCACGCGCACGACGAAGATGCCCGCGAGCGCCGGCCGCTTGTGGGCGATCGGCAGGTTGAGCGTGGGGAAGCCGAGATCGCGGCCGAGCTTCGCGCCATGCACGACGTGCCCGCTGATCACGTACGGCCGCCCCAGCGCGACGCGGGCGGCATCGAGATCGCCCGCGACCAGCGACGAGCGCACCGACGACGACGAAATACGCGCGCCGTTCGGATGCGCGACGGTCGCCATCTGCTCGACTTCGAAGCCGTATTTCTCGCCCGCGGCCTTCAGCGACCCGAAATCGCCCGCGCGCTTGGCGCCGTAGCGGAAATCGTCGCCGATCATGACCCAGCGCGCATGCAGCCCGTTCACGATGATGTTCTCGACGAACGTATCCGGCGACTGTCCCGCGAACGTGTGATTGAAGTGCTCGACCACCACGCGATCGACACCGTTCGTGCGCAGCGCTTCCAGCTTGTCGCGCAACATGGCGATGCGCGGCGGGGCGCCGGCCGGATTGAAGAATTCGCGGGGATGCGGCTCGAAGGTCATCACGCAGACCGGCAGGCCGCGCGCGTCGGCGGCGGCCCGCACGTGCGCGAGCAGCGCCTGGTGGCCGCGGTGGACACCGTCGAAGTTGCCGATGGTCAGTGCGCAGGGCGCCCGGCTCTCGGCATTGGGTAAGCCGCGAAAGACTCTCACGATAGCGGATGGTCGGTGGTGGGGTGCTGCTTAGGACACGAGCTTCGGCTGATCCAGCAAAGCGTTCGATTATAAACGCTCACACGGATGCACGGCGCCTGCCCGCCGTTTTGGCACGGTTTTCGCACCGTCGAATGATAAAATCCGCGGATGAAAAAAATCGTCATTCTGATTTCCGGACGCGGCTCCAACATGGAGGCCGTCGTGCGCGCGTGCAAGCGCGAAGGCTGGCCGGCCGAGGTCCGCGCCGTCGTATCGAACCGGCCGGATGCCGCCGGGCTCGGCTTTGCCGCGGCGAACGGCATCGCGACCGCTGTGATCGATCATCGTGATTTCGCCGAGCGCGCCGCGTTCGATGCCGCGCTCGCTGCCACCATCGACGCCCACGCGCCCGATCTCGTCGTGCTCGCGGGCTTCATGCGCGTTCTGACCGATGATTTCGTTCACCATTACGCCGGGCGCATGCTGAACGTGCATCCGTCGCTTTTGCCCTGCTTTCCGGGCCTGAAGACGCATCAGCAGGCGCTCGACGCCGGCGTGCGCGTCCACGGCGCGAGTGTGCATTTCGTCACGCCGACGCTCGACCACGGCCCGATCGTGGCGCAAGGCGCGGTACCGGTGATCGCCGGCGACGACGCCGCCGCGCTTGCCACGCGCGTTCTGGCCGTCGAACACATCATTTACCCACGCGCGGTGCGCTGGTTCGTCGAAGGGCGTCTTGCCATCGACGGCGAGCGCGTCGTGCTCACGCCATCGGAGCCGCAATGGCTCTTTGCCGACATTGCCGCGGAGGGCGTATGAGGCTGCACGGATTTCTGATTGGACAAACTGAAACATTACTCGCCGATGTGCTGCGCTTTTCCGGCCCCGCCGACGCCGCCACCAGCCGCTTTTTCCGCGCGCATCCGAAGCTCGGACACAACGAACGAGGCGTGATCGCGGAGGCGGTATTCGCGGTTCTGCGCCGGAAGATGGAGTTTTCGCATCTCGCCGAGAGCGGCAGTGGCAACCAGGCGCGGCGTCTCGCGCTGCTCGGGCTGATGCAGACGGCGGGATTGTCGGCGGTGAAGCCGTTCGTTTCCGCCGACGAATACCAGTGGCTCTCGCAGGTCTCGAAGATCGATCCGGCGAGCCTGCCGGTGCGCGTCCGCACGAACCTGCCGCAGTGGATCTACGACGCGATGGCCAAGCGCTTCGACGCCGAGGAACTCGCGAAGCTCGCCGCCGCGCTGAACTATCCGGCGCCACTCGATTTGCGCGCGAATCCGATCAAGGCGACGCGCGACGCGGTCATCAAGGCGCTAGCCGAGGCCGGCATCGAAGCGGGCGAAATGCCGTTCGCGCCTTACGGCGTGCGGGTCGACGGGAAACCGGCGCTTGCGAAGCTGCCGGCGTTCCAGGAAGGCTGGATCGAAGTGCAGGACGAAGGCAGCCAGCTTTTGTGCTCGCTGATGGCGCCCAAGCGCGGCGAGATGATCGTCGATTTTTGCGCGGGCGCGGGCGGCAAGACGCTGGCGCTCGGCGCCATGATGCGCTCCACAGGCCGTCTCTACGCGTTCGACGTCTCCGACCGGCGTCTCGCGAAACTCAAGCCGCGTCTGGCTCGCAGCGGTTTATCGAACGTGAATCCGGTGTTGATCGACAGCGAGCACGACGCCAAGATCAAGCGGCTCGCGGGCAAGATCGACCGCGTGCTCGTCGATGCGCCGTGCTCCGGCCTCGGCACGCTGCGCCGCAATCCGGACCTGAAGTGGCGCCAGTCGCCGGATTCGGTGGCGGAACTGACGCCGAAGCAGCTTGCGATCCTCACGAGCGCGGCGCGGCTGGTGAAGGTCGGCGGGCGACTCGTGTACGCGACCTGCTCGATGCTGGAAGCGGAAAACGAGGGCGTCGTGACGCAATTCCTCGCGACGCATCCGAATTTCAAGCTCGTCCCGGCGCGCGAGGTGCTGGCCGAACAGCGCATCGACCTCGATACCGGCGATTATTTGACGCTCTGGCCCCACAAGCATGGTACCGACGGCTTCTTCGCCGCAGTGCTCGAACGCGTGCCTGGGGCCACGAAGGCGTCGGCTGAGCCCGAGGCGCCTGAAGAAGACACGTCGCTGGAGTGAACGGGGGAACTGCCGGCATGCAGGATCGCTACTTTTCCCACATGCTCGGCGGGCTCGTTCGTGATTTCGGCGAGCCTGCGGTGATCTGGCAGGCGCTCGTGTTGCTCGGCCTGCTTGCCGTCGCGTGGTGGCTCGCACGCGTGTTGCGGCGGCGGCTCGAAGAGCGCCGCCAGTCGCGCTTCGAAGCGCTGCGTTTCGGCGCCGAAAGCCTCAACAAGGCGCTCTTTCCGCTGCTCGGCACGGTGTTCGTGTCGATCGCGCAGCTCGTGATGTCGCGGTTCATGCACACCGCGCTCCTGCAGCTCGCGCTCGTGCCGCTCCTCGGCATCACCGTCATCTACACGATGTTCTACGTCGCGCGCCGCGTGTTCAGCCGCGGCGGCGAGGCGCACGCGCTCCTCTTCGTGTTCGAAAAAGTCGTGACGACGCTCGTCTGGGTCGCGATGCTCCTGACCGTGATGGGCATCCAGCAGGACGTCGTGAACTGGATGGCGAGCGTGCGTTTCAGCGTCGCGAACGCGCATTTGACGCTGCTGTCGCTTGCGACTGGCGTGCTGTGGGTGTGCATTACGCTGATCGTGGCGATGTGGGCGGGCGCGTCGCTCGAAGACCGCCTGATGCGCTCGCGCTCGCTCGACGCCAACGTCAGGATTGTGCTCGCGCGCCTCGGCCGGGCGCTGATGATTCTGGCGGCGATCCTGATCAGCCTGTCGATCGTCGGCATCGACGTTACCGTGCTCGGCGTGTTCGGTGGCGCGCTGGGCGTGGGGCTCGGCTTCGGCTTGCAGAAGATCGCGAGCAACTACGTGTCGGGCTTCATCATTCTGCTCGACCGGTCGCTACGTCTCGGCGACATGATCAATGTCGCGAATTTTCAGGGCACGGTCACGCAGATCCGCACACGCTATACGGTCGTGCGCGGGCTCGACGGCATCGAGACGCTGATTCCGAACGAAAAGCTCATCACCGACGTCGTGCAGAACCATTCGTCTTACCTGACGCGCGGCAACGCGAAGCTCGCCGTGCAGGTGAGCTACCGGTCTGACCTGGAACGCGCGCTCGCACTGCTTGTCGAAGCCACGAAAGGCGTTGAGCGCGTGCTGCAGGACCCGGCGCCCGCCGCGCTGCTCGCCAATTTCGGCGCCGACGGCATCAATCTGGAATTGAGCTTCTGGATCGAGGATGCAGCGAAAGGTACGGGCGGTGTCAAATCGCAGGTGAACCGGAACATATGGCGGCTATATTGCGAATACGGCATTGAAATTCCGTTCGCGCAACGCGAGATAAGGATTATCGACGGCGCGACGAATTCGGTAATTTCGCCCGCATCACCAGCGTCATCCAATACACCGAATCGGCAATCGCCGGACCGATCTCAATAATCTGTCCAACCTTACGGATAACGCGCAAATCTGAAGGCGTCAGATCTTCTTATATTTGCCCCGTATCAAAAAATTCTCCCTTTGGCACAAAGACTTGGAACGCTTGAAGTAGAATGCAATCGAACTCGTGCGCATACCTTTCATGCGCCCAACACGGGTCGAGTGTACTTTTCGACCGGCCATTTTTTCCGCCTCAACAGGAAATTGCCTTGCTGAACTCCTCGCTTGAATTTCTCGCCAACGGATTGCTCGACTTTTCCTGGTGGCAGATCTTGCTGTTCACACTCGTGATGACTCACATCACGATCATTGGCGTCACGGTCTATCTGCATCGCTGCCAGGCGCACCGCGCCCTGGAGCTGCATCCGATCGCCAGCCACTTCTTCCGCTTCTGGTTGTGGATGACCACGGGCATGCTGACCGGCCAGTGGGCCGCGATCCATCGCAAGCACCACGCGAAGTGCGAAACCGAAGAAGATCCGCATAGCCCGCAGACGCGCGGCATCTGGAAGGTGCTGTTCCAAGGCGCGGAACTGTATCGTTCGGAAGCGAAGAACGAAGAAACGATGCGCAAGTTCAGCCACGGCACGCCGAACGACTGGATCGAACGCAACATCTACACGCGTTACCCGATCCTCGGCATCAGCATCATGATGGTCATCGACGTCGCGCTGTTCGGCATCGTCGGGCTGTCGGTGTGGGCCGTGCAGATGATCTGGATTCCGTTCTGGGCCGCAGGTGTCGTGAACGGTCTCGCGCACTGGTGGGGTTATCGCAATTTCAATTCGTCGGATGCGAGCACGAACATCTTCCCGCTCGGCATCATCATCGGCGGTGAGGAGTTGCACAACAATCACCATACGTTTGCGACGTCGGCGAAGCTGTCGAACAAGTGGTACGAGTTCGATATCGGCTGGATGTACATCCGCATCATGTCGGCGTTCAAGCTGGCGAAGGTGAAGAAGCTCGCGCCGATGCCGCGTCTCTCGGCCAGCAAGCCCGTACTCGACGAAGATACGCTGCAGGCCGTGCTCGCGAACCGCTACGAAGTGATGGCGCGTTATGCCAAGGCGGTGAAACAGGCGTATCGCCAGGAACTGTCGAAGTTGAAGGAAGCCGGTGCGCGCGAGAAGTA
The DNA here is from genome assembly GCF_001544515.1 of Caballeronia terrestris. Classification (GTDB taxonomy): domain Bacteria; phylum Pseudomonadota; class Gammaproteobacteria; order Burkholderiales; family Burkholderiaceae; genus Caballeronia; species Caballeronia terrestris. The sequence goes on along the minus strand of NZ_FCOL02000004.1, from coordinate 258,865 downwards.
CCAGTTGATGCACGGCGCCCGCAAGTGGTTCCACAAGGACGAAGACGGCCTGAACGAGCCGCAGCGCCAGCAGTTGCCGCAAATCTTCTCGGACAACCAGAAGCTGCGCACGTATATCGAGCTGCGCAAGGATCTGTCGGCGATGTGGGACCGTTCCAACGCTTCGCGCGAACAACTGCTCGCGCAATTGCAGGACTGGTGCCACCGCGCGGAGCAAAGCGGCATCAAGTCGCTGCAGGAATTCGCGCTGCGGCTGCGTCGCTACGCCTGACCGAGCGGATCGATATCCGTTAAAATTTAATGACGTCACAAGACCCCGCTCTGGCGGGGTTTTTGTTTTTGGGCGGCTGGATTTGCAGCGGGAACGGCAGGAGACAGAGGACAGCATGGAAGCGAGCATCAAGAGCGTCGAATACGATCGGCCGCACGGCTTGACGTGCGGAGTGGGCGAAGCATGGGCACGAGTGCCGGATGCACCATCGGCGGAGCGCAAGCGCGAACTGAAGGCGCGAATTCGCGGGCTGCTCGAGCGCGAGAAGGCGGTGCTGGTCGCGCACTATTATGTCGATGCCGAATTGCAGGAACTTGCCGACGAAACCGGCGGCTGTGTTGCCGATTCGCTGGAAATGGCGCGTTTCGGGCGTGATCACGAAGCGCGGACGCTGGTCGTCGCCGGCGTGCGTTTCATGGGCGAGACCGCGAAAATCCTCAGCCCCGAAAAGCGCGTGCTGATGCCGGATCTCGACGCCACCTGTTCGCTCGACCTCGGCTGTCCCGCAGACGAATTCTCCGCGTTTTGCGACGCGCATCCCGATCGCACCGTCGTCGTGTACGCGAACACCAGCGCGGCCGTGAAGGCGCGCGCAGACTGGATGGTGACCTCGTCGATCGGGCTCGAGATCGTCGCCGATCTCCACGCGCGCGGCGAAAAGATCCTGTGGGCGCCGGATCGGCATCTGGGCGGCTACATTCAGAAGAAAACCGGCGCCGACATGCTGCTGTGGCAGGGCTCGTGTCTCGTCCACGACGAATTCAAGGGCATCGAACTCGATCTGCTGCGCGCCGAGTATCCGGACGCGAAGATCCTCGTTCATCCGGAATCGCCGGAAGCGGTGGTGGCGCTCGCGGACGTGGTCGGTTCAACGACGCAACTCATCGATGCCGCCGTGCGCCTTGACGCGCAGCGCTTCATCGTCGCGACGGACCTCGGGATTCTGCACAAGATGCGGCTCGCGGCGCCGGGCAAGACGTTCATCGAAGCGCCGACCGCCGGCAACAGCGCGAGCTGCAAGAGCTGCGCGCATTGCCCGTGGATGGCGATGAACGGCCTGGAGAATCTGGCCGAAGTGCTGGAGCGCGGCCACAACGAGATTTTCGTCGACCCGGCGACCGGCGCGCGCGCGCGTCTGCCGATCGACCGGATGCTCGATTTCGCCACGCGTCACAAGAAGCGCGTGCAGGCGAGTGGCGACCTCGCGAAGGACGGCGCGCTGTTTTCGAACGTGGGAGCGGCATGATGGGCGTGGCTTCGAACGATTTCGTGCCGCCGCTCTTCGCGGAAATCCGCGCGCAATACGGCGACGCTTTTGATGCGGCGCTCTCCCGTAACGTCGCGGATGCGCTCGCCGAAGACATCGGCAGCGGCGATCAGACCGGCCGCCTCGTTCCCGCCGATGCCGAGCGCACGGCGCGCATTACGGTGCGTGAGGAAGCGGTGCTGTGTGGCGTGCCGTGGTTCAACGAGGTGATGCGGCGCGTCGATCCGTCGATTGACGTGCAGTGGCAGTATCGCGAAGGCGACCGGATGGCGGCGAACTCGCCCGTCGTGCTGCTGCGCGGGCCGGCGCGCGCGCTCTTGACCGCCGAGCGCAACGGCCTCAACTTCCTGCAATTGCTCTCGGGTGTTGCGACCGCGACGCGCCGTTTCGTCGATGCGATCGAAGGCACGCGCGCGCGGATTCTCGACACGCGAAAGACGCTGCCGGGACTGCGGCTCGCGCAGAAATACGCGGTGCGCGTGGGCGGCGGCGCGAACCAGCGGCTCGCGCTCTACGATGGCATGCTGATCAAGGAGAACCACATCGCGGCGGCGGGCGGCGTCGGCGCGGCGATGGATGCGGCGCTCGCGCTGAACGCGGGCGTGCCGATCCAGATCGAAGTGGAAACGCTCGTGCAACTGGAGTCGGCGCTCGCGCATCGCGCGGAATCGATCCTGCTCGACAACTTCGATTTCGACGCGATGCGCGCCGCCGTGAAAATCACGGGCGGAAGGGCGGTACTGGAAGTGTCTGGCGGCGTCAATTTCGAGACAGTTCGGACGATCGCGGAAACGGGAGTCGACCGGATCTCGATCGGTGCGCTCACGAAGGACGTGCGCGCCACCGACTACTCGATGCGCCTGATCTAAACCTTGCGCCGCCGGGACACCGGCGGCGTGAGCACCGTTGCCAGCGCCTTCGGCAGCGTGTCGGGCCAGTCGCGGCTGAAGTGCAGCCCGCGGCTTTCGCGGCGCGAACACGCGCTTTCCACGATCAGCGACGCCACGTCGACCAGATTGCGCAGTTCCAGCAGATCGCGGCTCACCTTGAAATTCGCGTAGTACTCGTGGATCTCCTCGCGCAGCATCGCGATCCGGTGTTGCGCGCGCGCGAGGCGCTTGTCGGTCCGCACGATGCCGACGTAATTCCACATCAGCCGCCGCAATTCGTCCCAGTTGTGCGCCACGACCACTTCTTCGTCCGGATCGGAGACGCGGCTTTCGTCCCAATCGGGCAAAGGCGCGTGGCCGGCCGCCGAAAAACCCTGCGCTTCGATCTCGTGCGCGGCCGCCCGGCCGACCACCAGGCATTCGAGCAGCGAATTGCTCGCCAGCCGGTTCGCGCCGTGCAACCCCGTGCACGACGTCTCGCCGACCGCATAGAGGCCGACGCGATCCGTGCGCCCGGCAAGATCCGTCACGACGCCGCCGCACGTGTAGTGCGCCGCCGGCACGACGGGAATCGGCTGCTTCGCGATATCGATGCCGAACTCACGGCAGCGCGCGAGGATCGTCGGGAAGTGTTCTTCGAGAAACGCGCGCGGCTGATGGCTGATATCGAGATAAACGCAGTCGATGCCGCGTTTCTTGATCTCGAAGTCGATCGCCCTCGCGACGATATCGCGTGGCGCCAGTTCAGCCCGCTCGTCGTGGGCGGGCATGAAGCGCGTGCCGTCGGGCAGCCGCAGGATGCCGCCTTCGCCGCGCACCGCCTCCGAGATCAGGAAGGATTTTGCGTACGGGTGGAAGAGGCAGGTCGGGTGAAACTGGATGAACTCCATGTTCGACACACGGCAGCCGGCGCGCCAAGCCATCGCGATGCCGTCGCCGGTCGCGGTGTCGGGGTTTGTCGTGTAGAGGTAGACCTTGCCCGCGCCGCCCGTGGCGAGCACGGTGTGCGGCGCTTCGATAGTCACCGTGCGGCCGCTTGCGAGATCGAGCGCGTAAAGGCCGTGACAGCGATGCCCCGGCAGGCCTAGCCGCTCGGACGTGATCAGGTCGATCGCGTAGTGATCTTCGAGCACCGTGATGTTCGGATGATTGCGCACGCGCTCGTTGAGCGTGCTCACGACGGCGTGACCGGTGGCGTCGGCGGCGTGGATGATCCGGCGATGGCTGTGGCCGCCTTCGCGCGTCAGGTGAAAACCGAGTTCGGCGGAGACGTCCTTCGTGAAAGGCACGCCTTCCTCGATCAGCCACTCGATCGCCGCGCGCCCGTTCTCGACGATGAATCGCGTAGCCGCTTCGTCGCAGAGTCCGCCGCCGGCGACGAGCGTGTCGTCCACGTGATTGTCGATGCTGTCGCCGGAATCGAGCACGGCGGCGATGCCGCCTTGCGCCCAGTCGCTCGCGCCGTCGCTGACGGTGCGCTTCGCGATGATCGCGACGCGGCGCGTGCGCGCGAGATTCAATGCCACGCTCAGGCCCGCCAGGCCGCTGCCTACGATTGCTACGTCGAAATTCATGCTGCCGCTTCTCCGTCGATAGTCCATGTGCCGTCTTCGCGCACCGAATATGTCGAACGTGTGACACACGCCGAAGACATAGCCAGCAAGGATACCGGGCAATCACGAAGACCGACAGTCGGCCGAATGCTCATCCGACGCGCAAAAACAAAAAGCCCCGCGAATGCGGGGCTTTTTGCTGTCTTGTCAGGCTCTGAAACCAGATTACTTGATCTTGGTCTCTTTATACTCGACGTGCTTGCGGACGACGGGATCGAACTTCTTGATCGCCATCTTTTCCGGCATGTTGCGCTTGTTCTTCGTCGTGGTATAGAAGTGACCCGTACCTGCGGTCGATTCCAGCTTGATCTTGTCGCGTGCGCCCTTGGCCATTTCCGTGCTCCTTAGACTTCGCCGCGTGCGCGCAGGTCTGCGAGCACGGAGTCGATACCGTTCTTGTCGATCAGGCGCAGACCGGCGTTCGACACGCGCAGACGGACCCAGCGGTTTTCGCTTTCAACGAAGAAACGACGGTTCTGCAGGTTCGGCAGGAAACGACGCTTGGTACGGTTGTTCGCGTGGGAAACGTTGTTGCCGCTCATCGGCGCCTTCCCAGTTACTTGGCATACGCGTGCCATGAGAGCACTCCTAATACGCTGAAATTCTGAGTTCGAACGCCTTGTGGACCCCGGTTTGAAACTTAACCGTTGAGAACCACACTAACATTCCGCGCTCGGAACAGGTTGGTTGAAAGAAGCAAACCGCGATTCTAGCAGCAAAAAGTCTGCAATATCAAGCCTTTTTGGTTTGTTCCCATTGTAGCGAAGCGGCATATGAGACAGAAACCGCGCGTGCAAGGTTCAGAGCCAACCGTTCCGGGCGAAGGAGAAGATTTCGTTTGATGCCACGACCATATGGTCGTGCAGCCGCACATCGATCAGCGTGAGCGCGTCTTGCAGCGTGCGCGTAAGATGCCGGTCGCTGGCACTCGGCGCGACGCCACCCGACGGATGATTATGCGCGACGACCAGCCCCACCGCATTCAGCGACAGCGCCCGCCGCACGATCTCCCGCGGATACACCGCGACGCGCGTGATCGAGCCGCGCGCCGATTCCTCCACGTGCAACAACTTATGCCTCGCGTCGAGATAGAGGCTGACGAACACCTCATAGGGCCGCGTGCCTATCAGCAGCTTCAGATAATCCTCGACGGCGCCCGGTGTATCCAGCAAAGCGCGGTCGCGCGCTTTTTCGGCGAGTGCCCGCCGGCACAGTTCAGACACCGCGAGCAACTGCGCCGCCCGCGCCGGTCCGATGCCGCGCAGCGCGCACAACTGCGCGGCGGAGGCATCGAGGACGCTACGCAGGCTGCCGAAATGCGCCAGCAGTTCACGGGCGAGGTCGACCGCAGTCCAGCCGGGGATGCCCGACTGCAGAAAAAGCGCGAACAGTTCGGCGTCGGAAAGGGAAGCTGAGCCTGTTTCGAGCAACCGTTCGCGCGGCCGCTCGCTCTCCGCCCAATCGCGGATAGGCAATACGCGCGCTGTCCCGCCGCCCGCGACCAGCCGGAGATTCGCGTTCATGCCTGCCTCCGTTGTCGCGCCCCGCCGGCGAACCACCACCCGCTCTGTATATAGTACGGGCGCACACTCGCGACGAACCGACGCGCGGCGTCCCCTTGCAACTGTGTTTTACAATAGAGGTTTGGCGCGCCGCTTCGCCTGGTCTTCGCGGCGTCTTCCGCGCGCGCCCTGTCCCCGACTGACCGGCTACGTCCAATACACATGAGCATCATCGATATCTCCGAGGTGAAACCCGGTTCGCACGTCACGCTTCACTACCGGCTCGCACTTGCCGATGGCGCCGACATCGTCAATACCTTCACCGACAAGCCCGCGACGCTCCTTCTGGGCGCCGGTCAACTCGCGCCGCCGCTCGAAGAGATTCTGCTCGGGCTCAAGGTCGGCCACCATTCGACCTTTCAGCTAACGCCCGAGCAGGCGTTCGGTCCCCGTAATCCGGAGCTGATTCAGCGCGTGTCGCTCGCGACGCTGCGCGAAAACAGCATGATCGGCGAGGATTTTTCTCCGGGCGATCTCGTCGAATTCAACGCGCCCGGCGGCGGCCGCTATGCGGGCGTGCTGAAGGAAGTCGGCGAAACGTCGGCGCTGTTCGACTTCAACCACCCGCTCGCCGGCCAGGCGCTGGCGTTCGAAGTGAAAATCATCGGAATTCTGTAGCCATGAGCCTCGCTGACACCCTCACCGATGTCGAAATCCTGCTCGCGCAGCCGCGCGGCTTCTGCGCCGGCGTCGATCGCGCAATCGAGATAGTCGAGCGCGCCATCAAACTGTTCGGCGCGCCCATCTACGTGCGTCACGAAATCGTGCATAACGCCTATGTCGTGGAGGATCTGCGCAAGAAGGGCGCGATTTTCATCGAGGATCTCGCGGACGTTCCCGCCGGCAGCACGCTGATATTCAGCGCGCACGGCGTCTCGAAGGCGGTGCGCGGCGAGGCCGAGACGCGCGGCCTGCGCGTATTCGACGCCACCTGTCCACTCGTGACCAAGGTTCACATGGAAGTTGCGAAGATGCGCCAGGAAGGCTTCGACATCGTGATGATCGGCCACAAGGGCCACCCGGAAGTGGAAGGCACGATGGGGCAGGCGGGCGAGGGCATGCATCTCGTCGAGGATATCGACGACGTCATGGCGCTCGCGCTGCCGAACGCCGAGCGCATCGCGTACGTGACGCAAACGACGCTCTCGGTGGACGACGCATCGGCCATCATCGACGCGCTTAAAACGAAATACCCGCTCGTGAAGGAGCCGAAGAAGCAGGACATCTGCTATGCGACGCAGAATCGCCAGGACGCGGTGAAGTTCCTCGCGCCGCAGTGCGACGTGGTGATCGTGGTCGGCAGCCCGAACAGCTCGAATTCGAGCCGTCTGCGCGAAGTGGCCGAGAAGCGCGGCATCCCCGCCTATATGGTGGATTCGCCGACGCAGATCGATCCGAAGTGGGTCGAAGGCAAGAAGCGGATCGGCGTGACGGCAGGAGCGTCGGCGCCCGAGGTGCTGGCGCAGGCGGTAATCGCGCGGTTACGTGAGCTCGGCGTGCGCAACGTGCGGCCGCTCGACGGCATCGAGGAGACGATTTCGTTTCCTTTGCCACGTGGATTGGCTCTGCCGCAGTGATACGGTGAAATTGGAAGCGTCCCGCGGGGCGCTTTTTTTCATCCATTAAATATCTTATATAGGCTAGAAATAACGCAACACCTCGAAAGAACTTTGATTCTTGAGAATGGTTGCACTCAAATGGTGCGAACTCGGCAGCTCGGGTAACGCAGGGATTTCCCTTATCAATCACGACCCCCGCGAACCTTACAGTTCCGCCCCGCTTCAACGCTTACATTTTTTGGTGCAACTGCTGCACAAGCACGGATCGCAACCTGGTTGCGCCTCAGCGCGAAAATCGGTCAAAAATAACGGTTGCAATGCAGGAAAACCCCTGTCACATAACAATATTGCCCGTCTCATAATTAGCGTTACAATGCGCGCGTTCCAGGCCGGAAGGGCCTGAAACATCAGCTTTCCAAGGCGCAGGAGACCTACTTAATGCGAGTCAAGTTTGCTTACGCCGTGACCATCGCGGCTGCGGTTGCGATGAGCACCGCATGCAGCAAGAAAAGCGATGGCGAGGCGAGCACAGGGGCATCGGCCGCGAGTTCCGCGTCGGCGCCCGCCGCCGCTGCACCGCCACCGCCGGCGAGCGAAGCGGCGACGGTCGTGAAGATCGGCCATGTCGCGCCACTGACCGGCTTGCAGGCGCATCTCGGCAAGGACAACGAGAACGGCGCCCGCCTCGCGCTCGAGGAAATCAGCGCGCAGGGCCTCACGATCGACGGCCATCCGATCAAGCTCGTGCTCGACGCCCAGGACGACGCCGCCGATCCGCGCACCGGCACGGAAGCCGCGCAGCGCCTGATCGACGACAAGGTGGTCGCCGTCATCGGTCATATGAATTCGGGTGTATCGATCCCGGCCGCTAAGATCTACAGCGACGCGAACGTGGCGCAGATCTCGCCCTCGACCACCAATCCGCAGTACACGAAGCAGGGTTTCAAGACGACGTTTCGCGTCGTCGCAACGGATGCGCTGCAGGGGCCGGTGCTCGCCGACTACGCGGCGAAGACGCTGCACGCAAAGAAAGTCGTGATCGTCGACGATACCTCCGCCTACGGCCGCGGCCTCGCGGACGAGTTTTCGAAGACGGCGCAGACAGGCGGCATGAAGGTGCTGTCGCGCGAGGCGACCAGCGAAAAGACGCGCGACTACAAGGCGATTCTGACAAAAATAAAACGATCTCAGCCCGACGTCGTAATGTACGGCGGGATGGATGTGACCGGCGGCCCCTTCATCAAGGAAGCGGCGGCGGCTGGCATCAAGGCAAAGATTCTTGCCGGTGACGGGGTGTGCACCGACAAGGTCGCGGCGCTCGCGGGCGACGCCGTGCAAAACCTCGTCTGTTCGGAAGCGGGTCTCGCGCTTTCGAAGATGGACAAGGGAGCGGACTTCTCCCAGAAATACGAAGCCCGCTTTCACACGCCGGTGCAGATTTACGCGCCTTTCACGTATGACGCAATGTACGTGATCGTCGACGCAATGAAACGCGCCAATTCCATCGAAGCGCCCAAGGTGCTCGCTGCGATCGCGTCGACCGATTTCAACGGTCTGACGGGACACATCGCATTCGACGACAAGGGCGATTTGAAGGCAGGCACGATCACGCTTTATGACTTCAAGGACGGCAAGAAAAACGTCCTCGATGTCGTGAAGCAGTGATGGCTGGGCGTTTGCAGCCTGACGGCGCCAGCTACCCGGTGGCGCCGTTTCCGTATCCGTCCGACAGGTGTCCGCAGCCAGATCCGGCAGCGGGCGCGGGTCGAGGCGATTGACCCTTACCGGTTTTTTTACACGTACGCGCGGTGCCGTTCTCGATTTCGCTTCACACCGGTTTATCGGCCGGTGATAAAGCGGTATCTGGTCGCACGGGCTAAGGAGCTTTAAATGGATATTTTCATCCAGCAGATCTTGAACGGTCTGGTGCTTGGCAGCGTCTACGCCATCATCGCACTGGGTTATACGATGGTGTACGGCATTCTGGGCATCATCAACTTCGCGCACGGCGACGTGCTGATGGTCGGCGCGATGGTGGCGCTGTCCGCCGTCGGCGTCATGACGAATCACTTTCCCGGCTTGCCCGGGCCGATCATGCTGCTCATTGCGCTGGTGGTTGCCGCCGTGGTGTGCGCGCTGGTCGGTTACACGATCGAACGCGTGGCTTACCGGCCGCTGCGCAAGGCACCGCGTCTCGCCCCGCTGATCACCGCGATCGGCGTGTCGATTCTCCTCCAGACGCTCGCGATGATGATCTGGGGCCGCAATCCGCTGCCGTTCCCGCAGCTCCTCCCGACCGATCCGATCAACGTGATCACCGCAACCGCCGATCGTCCGGGCGCCGTGATCTCGATGACCGAAATCGTGATCATCGTGGTGGCGTTCCTCGTGATGGGCGGGCTCCTGCTGCTCGTGCACAAGACGCGTCTCGGCCGCGCGATGCGCGCGATCGCTGAAAACCCCGGCGTCGCGTCGCTGATGGGCGTGAATCCGAACTTCGTGATTTCCGCGACCTTCATGATCGGCTCGGCGCTTGCCGCACTCGCCGGCGTCATGATCGCGTCCGAATACGGCAACGCTCACTTCTACATGGGCTTTATCCCTGGTTTGAAGGCGTTCACGGCGGCGGTGCTGGGCGGGATCGGCAACCTCGGCGGCGCAATGGTCGGCGGCGTGCTGCTCGGCCTCATCGAACAGTTGGGCGCGGGTTACATCGGCAACCTGACGGGCGGCGTCTTTGGCAGTAACTACCAGGACGTGTTCGCGTTTGTCGTGCTGATCATCGTGCTTGTGTTCCGTCCGTCCGGCTTGCTCGGCGAACGTGTGGCTGACCGCGCATAAAAGGGAGCGTAAAAAAATGACATCGATTCAACCGATTGAGCCGTCGACGACGCTCATCCCCGAGAAAAAAGGCGCAAAAAGCTACGCGATCACGATTCTCGTCGCCGCGCTCGTGATCATGGCGCCGATGGTGATCGGCGCGGCCGGCGGCAATTACTGGGTGCGCGTGCTCGACTTCGCGATGCTCTACGTGATGCTGGCGCTGGGGCTAAACGTGGTGGTCGGCTTCGCCGGCCTGCTGGACTTGGGCTATATCGCGTTCTACGCGGTCGGCGCTTACGTGGCGGCCTTGCTGTCGTCGCCGCAGTTGACGAATCAGTTCGAATGGATCGCGCACCTCGCGCCCGGCGGATTGCACGTCCCGTTCCTGCTGATCGTGCCCTGCGCGATGGCGGTCGCGGCCACGTTCGGCGTGCTGCTCGGCGCTCCGACGCTGCGCCTGCGCGGTGACTACCTCGCGATCGTGACGTTGGGCTTCGGGGAAATCGTCCGGATCTTCATGAACAACCTCGATCGTCCGATCAACATCACGAACGGTCCGAAGGGCATTACCGGTATCGATCCGGTGACCGTCGCCGGCTTCAATCTTTCGCAGACGCACGAGTTCTTCGGACTGAAGTTCCCGTCCGTGTACATGTATTACTACCTGTTCGTGCTGTGCGCGCTGTTCGTGATCTGGGTCTGTACGCGCCTGCAGCACTCGCGCATCGGCCGCGCATGGGCCGCGATCCGCGAAGACGAGATCGCCGCCAAGGCGATGGGCATCAACACGCGTAACGTCAAGCTGCTCGCGTTCGCGATGGGCGCGTCGTTCGGTGGACTCTCGGGTGCGATGTTCGGCGCGTTCCAGGGCTTCGTGTCGCCGGAATCGTTCACGTTCTGGGAATCGATCGTCGTGCTGGCGTGCGTGGTGCTCGGCGGCATGGGCCATATTCCCGGCGTGATTCTCGGCGCGGTGCTGCTTGCCGTGTTTCCCGAATTCCTGCGCTCGACGATGGGCCCGCTGCAAAACGCCATTTTCGGTCATCAGATCGTCGATACCGAAGTCATCCGCCAGTTGCTGTACGGCCTGGCCATGGTGCTGATCATGCTGTATCGCTCGGAAGGCCTGTGGCCCGCCGCAAAACACGAAGACAAGATCGCGAAGATCGCGAAGCGCGCTGGCAAGAAGCCGGTGCGCGCTTAAAGCGGGGGAACCAGACATGAGCGAACAACAAACTCGATTGTCCGTGCAGGGCGTCAACAAGCGCTTCGGCGGCTTGCAGGCGCTTTCCGACGTCCGTCTCGAAATCAAGGCGGGCGAGATTTACGGCCTGATCGGCCCGAACGGCGCGGGCAAGACGACGTTCTTCAACGTGATCACGGGCCTCTACACGCCGGATTCGGGCGTCTTCAAGCTCGACGGCGTGGCCTACACGCCGACTGCCGTTTATCAGGTGGCGCAGGCGGGCATTGCGCGCACGTTCCAGAACATTCGCCTCTTCGGCGGCATGACCGCGCTCGAAAACGTGATGGTCGGGCGCCACGTGCGCACGAAGCACGGCCTGATCGGCGCGGTGTTCCAGACCCCGGCCGAGCGCCGTGAAGAGCGCGAGATCAAGGAACGCGCGCTGGAACTGCTCGAATACGTGGGCGTCCTGCAATACGCGGATTACACGTCGCGCAATCTGTCGTACGGGCACCAGCGGCGTCTCGAAATTGCGCGTGCTTTGGCGACCGATCCGAAGCTGCTCGCACTCGACGAACCCGCCGCCGGCATGAACGCGACGGAGAAAGTGGAACTCACGCGCCTGCTCGACAAGATCCGCGCCGACGGCAAGACGATTCTGCTGATCGAACACGACGTGAAACTGGTGATGGGATTGTGCAACCGGATGACGGTGCTCGATTACGGCAAGGTGATCGCCGAGGGTCTGCCGCAGGACGTGCAGAAGGACCCGAAGGTGATCGAGGCATATCTGGGAGCAGGGGTCCACTGATGGCGACGACTAACGCGATGTTGAAAATCAAGGGCCTGCAGGTCAATTACGGCGGGATTCAGGCGGTCAAGGGTGTCGATCTGGAAGTCGGGCAGGGCGAACTCGTCACGCTGATCGGCGCGAACGGCGCCGGCAAGACCACGACGATGAAGGCCATCACGGGTCTCAAGCCGTATTCGGCGGGCGACATCGAATACATGGGCCAGTCGATCAAGGGCGTGCCGACGCATGAGCTGCTCAAGCGCGGCCTCGCGATGGTGCCGGAAGGGCGCGGCATCTTCGCGCGGATGTCGATTCTGGAAAACATGCAGATGGGCGCGTACCTGCGCAACGACAACGACGGAATCCAGAAGGATACCGAGCGCATGTTCGGCTTCTTTCCGCGGCTGAAGGAGCGCGCGTCGCAGTACGCGGGGACGCTCTCGGGCGGCGAACAGCAGATGCTGGCGATGGCGCGGGCGCTCTTGTCGCGTCCCAAACTGCTGTTGCTCGACGAACCGTCGATGGGTCTCTCGCCGATCATGGTCGAGAAAATCTTCGAAGTGGTGCGCGAGATTTCGGGCGAAGGGCTGACGGTGCTGCTCGTCGAGCAGAACGCACGGCTTGCGTTGCAGGCGGCAAATCGCGGCTACGTGATGGACTCGGGTCTCGTCACGATGACTGGCGATGCGAAGACCATGCTCGACGATCCGAAGGTGCGGGCGGCTTACCTGGGCGAGTGATTCGCGACAGGCCGTGTCGAAAAGAAGAACCGCATGCGCTCGAAACGCATGCGGTTTTTTTACGCCGACGCCGATTGCAGCCGCTTGCCGAAGCTCACGACTTCATCGGCGTGATAGCCGAGCTTGGCGTAGAACGCCTGCACATCGGCTTTGCTGGCGAGAATCTGCAGATTCACTTTCGGACAGCCGCGCTTCGCAAGCTCGCGTTCAGCATGCTCAACGAGCGCGCGCCCGTAGCCGTTACCACGCGCGGCTTCCTCGACGGCCAGCGAATACAGCCATCCGCGATGCCCGTCGTAGCCAGCCATGATCGTGCCGATCAGGCGTCCCTCGACAACGCCCACGAAAAACAGCTCCGGCTGCGTCGCGAGCTTGTTCGCGATCGACACGCGCGGATCGCGTTGCGGCTTCGCGGGATCGGCATATTCGGGGAACACGCGTCGCCAGAGCGCAATCACCGCATCGGCGTCGCGCGCGTCGAAAACGCGGATTCTCACAGCGAATCCAGCACGGTGCGCAGCATCGCCATCATCTGGTCGATCTCGTCCTTCGTTACGTTCAGCGCGGGCATGAAGCGCAGCAGGTTCGGACGCGCCGCGTTCAGCAGCAGGCCGTCGGGCCCCATCAGACGCGCTTTCTCGACGATCTGAGCGCCGTTGTCCGAATCGAGCAGCAGCGCGCGCAAGAGGCCCTCGCCGCGCTCACCCTTGAAGCCGCGTTCTTCCGAAAGCTGAAGCAGGTGCGACTTCAGATACTCGCCGCGCTCGCGCACGCCTTCGAGAAAACCGGGCGCCGTCATTTGCGAGATCACCGAATAGCCGACCGCCGTCATCAGCGGATTGCCGTTGTAGGTGCCGCCCTGGTCGCCCGGCTCGAAGCACGCTATTTCGGCCTTCGCCAGCAGCGCCGCCAGCGGCACGCCGCCGCCGATGCCCTTGCCGAGCGTCATGATGTCCGGCTCGACGCCCGAGAGCTCGTACGCGAACAGCGTCCCCGCGCGGCCACAGCCGCTTTGCACTTCATCGACGATCAAAAGCAGGTTGTGCTTTTTCGTCAACGCGCGCAGTTGCTGCATGAATTCGCGCGTCGCGGGGATCACGCCGCCTTCGCCCTGAATCGGCTCGAGCATCACGCCGACGGTCTTATCGGTGATCAGCCGTTCGACCGACGCGATGTCGTTCAGCTCGGCCTTCGGGAAGCCCGGCACTTGCGGCGCGTAGATCGTGTCCCAGCCGGCCTTGCCGCTCGCGGACATCGTCGCGAGCGTGCGGCCGTGGAAGCTGTGATCGAACGTGATGATCTCGTAAGCGCCGCCCTTGAACTTCTTGCCCCACTTGCGTGAGAGTTTGATCGCGCCTTCGTTCGCCTCGGCGCCGCTGTTCGCGAAGAACACCTTGTCGAAGACGCTGTGCTGCGTGAGCAAACCGGCGAGCTGCGCCATCGGCGCGTTGTAAAACGCGGGCGACGGGTTGATGAGCGTGCGCGCCTGCCTGTCCATCGCCTCGATCATGCCGTCGTTGCAGTGGCCGAGCGAGTTCACGGCCCAGCCCTGGATGAAGTCCAGATAGCGCTTGCCGGTGTTGTCGTAGAGCCATGAGCCCTTGCCGTGCGTGAACACGATTTCAGGGCGGTTCGTGATGAACATCAGCGATTCGACGGGGTACTCATTGAAATTCATGACAGCGGGCTCCACGAAAGCGACAAGGATGGTTGAAAAAACGGCGTCGGAAAAAACAAAAGCCACGGGGTCCCGTGGCTTCTTTTCGTGCGCATCGAACAGAACATGAGCGCGAATCCGTGACGAGCCAGCGGCATCCCTAGGGAAGCGGCGAGCGGCGACGTCGGAGGCTGGTCTGGATTTCGATGATCATTCGCGAAGGATACGATACGACGTTTGTGCGTGTAAACCTTAACGCGCGGATTTTCTGTCCGCGCGTTTCTACTGCGATCAGACCGGATGCGCGAGATCGGCGGCGCTCGTGAAGGAATCCGCGTAGAACTCTTCCTCCGGCAGCCGATGATGACTCGTGAAATCGCGCTGCGCCGATTCGACCATCACCGGCGCGCCGCACGCGTACACCTGGTACGCGCTCAAGTCCGGCAGATCCTCGATGACAGCCCGATGAACGAAGCCCGTGCGGCCGGTCCAGGCATCGGTGGCGTCGGGTTCGGAGAGGACCGGCACGAACTTGAAGTTCGGCACGTCCTTCGCCCATTGCTCGGCGAGATCCATCATGTAGAGGTCCTGCTTGCGACGGCCACCCCAGTAGAGCGTCATCTGGCGGTTCAGGTTTTTGAACACCGCGTGCTCGATGATCGCCTTGATCGGCGCGAAACCCGTGCCGGACGCGAGCAGCACGATCGGCTTCTCGGAGTCGTCGCGCAGGAAGAACGTGCCGAGCGGGCCCTCGAAGCGCAGGATGTCGCGCTCTTTCATCGCGCCGAAGACGTGGTCGGTGAACGTGCCGCCGGGCATGTGACGGATGTGCAACTCGAGCGGGCCTTCGTGATGCGGCGGGCTCGCCATCGAATAGCTGCGACGCTTGCCGTCCTTCAGGATGAACTCGATGTACTGGCCGGCGAGGTATTGCAGCCGCTCGTTGGCGGGCAACTGCAGCTTCAGCTCGACGACGTCGGCGGCCTTGCGTTCGAGCGCGTTGACGCGGCAGGGCAGCTTCTTCACCTGCACGTCGCCGACGCCCGCGACTTCGCGCACGTCGATTTCGAGATCGGTTTGCGCGGTCGCGCAGCAGAAAAGCGCCATGCCGCGCGTCTTTTCATCGTTCGACAACGCCGACGACGAGTGCGGCGCCTGTTCGACCTCGCCGCTCACGATGGTGCCCTTGCACGAACCGCACGCGCCGTTCTTGCAGCCGTACGGCAGGCCGATGCCCTGGCGGAGGGCGGCGATAAGCACCGCTTCGTCGGGTTCCACTTGAAACTGCCGGCCGCTTTGCCGGAGCGTTACGTTGAAAGCCATAGATCGTTATGAGTTGGGGTGTTCAATCCTGCTTCATGACAGGCGGCATGCCGCGGCTACAATGCACGACATGATTGCCACTCGAATCCTGCGCCGCGCGCGCGTGTTGGTCGTCGGCTGCGGCGATGTCGGGCTGCGCGCCGTGCCGCTCTTCAAGGCGCGCGCCGCGGCGCCCCGCGTGATCGCGCTCACGAGCCATCGCGAACGTGTTGCCGAACTGCGCGCGGCGGGCACGACGCCGATATGCGGCGATCTCGACGACCGCGCCAGCCTCGCGCGCCTCGCCGGATTATCGACGACCGTGCTGCATCTCGCACCGCCACAGAAGGATGGCGACACCGACCGCCGCACGCAGGCGCTGATCGCTGCATTGTCCGCGCGAAAGCGCAGCGTTGCGCGCGGTGCGGCGAGTGCAACAGCGCCGTTTCGCGCATGGCGCGCGTGGTTTCACGCGAATGCGATGCAGCCGCCAAACGCCCGCAAAACGCCATCCATTGTACCCGACGCACCTTTTCCGACCACGCGTATCCGCCTCGTCTACGCGAGCACGACGGGTGTCTACGGGGACTGCGGCGGCGCGCTCATCGACGAAACGCGGCCCGTACATCCCGAGAACGCGCGCGCGAAGCGGCGGGTTTGCGCCGAGGCGCACCTGCGGCGTGCGGCCGTGCGCGGCGGGTGGCGCATATCGATCGTGCGGATTCCGGGAATCTATGCGGGCAACCGCTTGCCGCTTGCGCGCATCGAAAGGGGCATGCCGGCGCTCGTCGCCGAGGAAGACGTGTTCACGAACCACATTCACGCCGACGATCTCGCCGCCATCCTCGTGCGTGCGCTTTCTCGCGGGAAGCCGCAGCGCGCGCTCAACGCTTCGGATGATACTGATCTGCCGATGGGAGAGTACTTCGACCGCGTCGCCGACGCGAAAGGCATGCCGCGCGTGCCGCGCATCACGCGGGAGGAAGCGGAGGCGCGTCTGGAGCCGATTACGCTCTCGTTCATGCGGGAATCGCGGCGCCTGACCAATACGCGGCTCAAGCGCGAACTCGGTTATGAATTGCGCTATCCCACCGTCGACGATTTCCTGCGCCGCTAGATCAGCGCCGGAATCGTTTCGAGCAGCACGAAGCAGAGCAAAGCGCCGATCAGCGCGCCGATCAGATTCGGTTCGTACTTGTGACGCCTGTGCATCGTGAAAGCCAACGCCCCGATCAATACCGCACTCAGCGCGACGAACGCCACGAGCGCGACGGTCAAATGGGAGACCATGATGCCCTCCTGCTTTTTTGATAGTTCGTTTTTCAGTACCCGTGATTCGAGTATAAGTGTGACCTTTCAATAAGGCATGCTGCGCTGCAACGCTTGGCGGTAGGTGCTTTCACCGATTTGCATGATCGTTCTATTCAGTCGTGGCACGAACCGTCTGGTTACGCACCAAAAGCAACACTATTCCCGCCGCAGCGCCGCGAGTTCCGCCTCGTCGAGCCAGCACCACTGGCCTTCGGTGAGCGTCGCGGGCAGCTCGAATCCGCCAATGCGCTCGCGATGCAGCTTCTCCACCCTATTCCCCGCTGCCGCGACCATCCGCTTCACCTGGTGGTATTTGCCTTCGAGCACGGTCAGTTCCAGCAGACGCTCGTCGCGCTGATGCGCCGCGAGCGCCGCGCTCGGTTTCGATTCGCCGTGCAGCAACACGCCGTCGCGCAGGGCGGCGAGTTGCGCGTCGTCGATCGGATGACGCGTCGTCGCGAGATAGACCTTCGGCACCTTCCTCTTCGGCGACGTGAACGCGTGGACGAACGCGCCGTCATCGGACAGGAGCAGAAGGCCGGTCGTGTCCTGATCTAGCCGGCCGACGCACTGCACACCGCGCGTCGTCAATTGGGGCGGCAGCAGGTGAAACACGCTTAAATGATGCTGCGGATCGCGCGAGCACTCGTAGCCCGCGGGCTTGTTCAGCGCCAGATACGCCTTTTCGCGATACCGCCAGCTCTCGCCATCGACTTCGAAATCGAGCGGTGAAAGCAGCGGGAAACCGGCGGCCGGATCGGTGAGGATTTCGCCGCCGATCCGCACGCGTCCGGCGGCGATGATCGCGCGGCACTGGCGGCGCGAGCCGAAGCCTTGAGAAAAGAGAATGCGTTCGAGATCCATCGGAATCGCCGGAAGTGAGGCGCGCATTTTAACAATGCGTCGTTCCGGCGAAGAAACGCGCCGCCCGGCCATGCGGGCGGCGTGCCACACGGCGATGCGCTCCGGCTACTCGGACCGCGCGCCCAGGCAAAGCGGCGTCACTGCATGTCGATGCGCCCGTACACGCCGTCCTTTTCGTCGTTCGGACCGGCGGCGAAGAAGAGCGTGTTCGACGGCTGCGCGTTGAGGTCGTTGCCGAACGCGATGCCCCACAGTCCGGGCTGCACGAATGCCGCGCCGCTCGAATTCTGCAGCGTGCCGGCGAACTGGCCGCTCGACGGATCGAACGCGTTGATCGTGCCGTCGCCGAAATTGCCGACGAGGATGTCGTTGGAAAGCGTGCCGAAGTTGCCCGGCGCCTGCGTGACGCCCCACGGCGCATTGAGCTGCGTCGCGTGTTCGAGGCGCATCAGCAGGTTGCCGCTCGTATCGAAGACGTCGACGAAGCCGAGGCCGGGGCCCGCGACGTCGTCGTGGGCGTCGCTGTCCTGTTGCGCATACGTCACGTAGAGCTTCGGGCCGATCGCCTGGATGCCGAACGGCGCGAAGTTCGCCGGTATCTGCGGGTCTTGGAAGGCGTTCGGAAGCGCGATCTTGTTGAACGCGTTGTCGAAGACGTCGATGCGGCGGTTGTGGAAGTCAGTCGCGTAGAGGCGGGCGGCGCCGTTCGCGCTGCCGATCGCAAGACCTTTGTAGACGGCGCCGGACGCGCTGGAATCGGAGACCGTGATCGCGTGGGTCAGATCGACGCTCGGCGACCACGCCGTGATCGAGCCGCCTTCGCCCGCGAAGATGAACGCCGCAGCGCCTGATTTGCCCCCTTGCGAGGCGATGAAATCCGTCGTGCTGCCGTTGAAGACGATGCCGGTCGGGCTGGCGGGGCCGGATGCCGTCGCCGGGATGCTCACCACGAGCGACTGCACGACGCCGTTGCCGTCGTAGAGCGTGGCCGTCTGCGTGGCGTTGTTGGCGACCCACACGAAGCCCTTCGGGTTGAACGCGACGCCCCAGGCGTTTTTGAGATTCGCGTCGGTGTGCGACGCGGCGACGGCGCCGTCGGAGACGAGGATCGTCGATTTGAATTGCGTGGCCATCGGATGGTCCGAGCCGCCGCACGAGGCGAGGCTCAATGCGGTTAGTGCGGTCAACACGACGGCAAAGGCAATTCCGCGCATCGCTCCTGATTTCATGATGACGACCTCCGGCGCATGCGCGCCCACAGTGGTTACGTCATCTCTAAACGTTTGCGCGTGGGATGTTATTCCGGGGGGAAGGTGGTTGAAAGGAAAGATGGGGCGGTGGTGTGCGAGGGGTGCGAAGATGGCTTCGATGCGCTTGGTGGCCACAATCCTTTCCGCGACCCAGCGGCCGCGCACGTTTGCGCACTGCTGGAGCGATCAGCTTGGGCGCCACCGCACGGAGCGCGGCGACGCTCGACGTGTGCGGACTGCCTGGTCTGGGTGTAGTCGGCTCCTTGGATGCGCGCCACTTGTTTTACGCGTGGCGCGAGGATGCATGACGCAAGCGGTGTCCGGCGGCTAGCGATCGCTCCGATGTGCTCGACGGCCACGCGCGGCCGGCGCGCTCAATGAGCGTCGCCGCGATCTTTCGAGACCGTCGGCACGCCCTTGTTGAACAACTGTGCTTGGGCTGCCTTCGGGACGTCGGCCTCCGCGGCGCACTCGATGCGCTAACGCGGAGTGCGAGGAAAAATGACGCGGCTGGTGTGTGACGGCCGCGCGGATCGATCCAATGCGCTCGACGGCTACGCGCGCGACGCGCTCAGTGCGCGTCGCCGCGACCTTTCGATACCGTCGGGACGCCCCAGCCGAACAGCGTGATCTTGGGCTGCTTTTGCTGGGCATCGTCGCCTTGCGGGCGTTCGATGGCCTTCGGCGGGGAACCCGCTGCGACGTACGTCTTCGGCGGCGGCGCGGCCGGATTCGTCTTCGGCCATGTGGACGCGTGCAGCAGGAGCGCCAGTGCTTGAGGATTGCGTGCGTCGATGGCAAGCGCGCGGTTCGCGTTCCGGACTACACACGTCGATGCCTTCGACGCCGCGCACGTCCGCGCACGCTGCAAGGCGGCATCGCGTTGGCCTTCGAGACGCGTCAGGCGATCGGCGAGGCGCTGGATTTCCGCGCTGTCTTGCTGGCTCGCGGGGACGGTCTGGAGCTGCCGGCGGGCGCTCGCGAGATCGCGGGACGCGAGCGAGCGGCGGATGTCGGAGGCCGTGCGGGTTGGGGCGGCGTGGCGCTGGGTGCTGGCGACGGTACGTGGTGGGGCGGCGGGGCTCGCCGCGAGTGCAGACTGCTGAACGACGTCCGCCGAGGCTGTGCGCGCTGGGGCGGTGGGGCTTGCCGTGGGAGCGGGCTGCTGCACGGTGTCCGCAGAAGCGGTGCGAGCCGGAGCGACCGGGCTTGCCGGGGTGGCAGGCTGCTCCGCGGTGTCTGCAGAAGTGGTGCGAGCCGGTGCGGTCGGGCTTGCCGGGGTGGCGGTCTGCTGCGCGGTGTCTGCAGAAGCGGTGCGCGCCGGAGCGCTCAGGCTGGTTGAGGCCGCAGACTGCACGGTGTCCGCGAAATCTGTGCGCGCCGAAGAGGTGGGACTTGCCCGACTAACGGACTGCTGCACGGCGTCCGCGGAAGCAATGCGAGCGGGGGCGGTCGGGCTCGCCGCGGTACCGGACTGCTGCACCGCGTCTGCTGACGCCGTGCGCGCTGAAGTAGGGTTGACCGGGGTGGCAGGCTGCTGCGCGGTTTCCGCGGAAGCGATGCGAGCGGGCGCGCCGGGGCTTGCCGATGTAGTGGACTGCCGCGCAATGTCCACGGAGGCGGTGCGAGCCGGTGAGGTCGGGTTTGTCGGTGCAGCGGATGCGGTGCGCGCCGAAGCCGCGCTCGACGGCGTAGCTTTGGCAGCGGCCGACGGCGAATTCATCGCGACCGTCGTCGACGGTTGCGCCTGAACCACCGCACTACGGGACGCCTGCGCGTTCGCCTCGCTCGCCGCGACTTGACCCGCCGCAGCCGTGCCAGCCGATTTCGCCGCGGGCAACGAACCGACAAGCGTTCCCGGCGGCGTCCCGCGCCCGTCAGCGACCGCGTCAGGCGCTTGCCCCGCCGGTGCAATCGATCCGCCCGCACTTTGCGCCGCGGTCAAAGCAGGCGCTTGCGTTGGCGCACGCACATTGGAATGCAGCATCAACCCGACGCCCAGCCCCACCACGACGACGCCGCCCATCGCGATCATCCGCACAGTCACGCGCCGCCGCTCGACGACAGGCTCGGGCGCGCCTTGCTCCTGCTCACGCAGGCTCGGATACACGAGGCTGCTTTTGCGCACCCGCGTAACCAGCCAGCCGGCGCGCGGCAGTTCCTCGATGAGTGTCTGACGATCGGACGTGAAGATCGCGCCTTCGCGATCGGCGCCGCAGAAAGGACAGGTATCGTCCTCGCTTCTCGACGTTGCGCCGCATCGCGCGCAGATCACGGAATCGAGCTGCAGAGAGTATTTGGAGCGAATCATGCCGTACCCGGTGGAGTGCGGCCCGGACGA
Organism: Caballeronia terrestris; assembly: GCF_001544515.1. Lineage (GTDB taxonomy): Bacteria > Pseudomonadota > Gammaproteobacteria > Burkholderiales > Burkholderiaceae > Caballeronia > Caballeronia terrestris. Next base: position 237,436 of record NZ_FCOL02000004.1, on the reverse strand, counting down.
ACGGCGTCCGAGCGCAACGATTCTCGCCGGAGAATAACTCAGTAAGCCGAACAATCGGCGTATTGAGCAGCAAAAAAGTCAACAAAAGGCTCGTTGCGCGGCCCATTGTCGTTATTTCGCGATGCGATGTCAGCGATCGCATTCGTAGCGGCGAGTGCAATGATTCTGGCAGCGAAACATTCTTAAGACCAGTGCCGGAAAAGCGTGGATTCGTCTGAGGGAAAAGCTAAAAGCGGGAGGGGATTTTTACAGCGTGCGTCTGGAACGACGCGAGAGAGTTGGTGCCCAGGGCCGGAATCGAACCGGCACGCCTTGCGGCGGGGGATTTTGAGTCCCCTGCGTCTACCAATTTCACCACCTGGGCAACCGCAGATACTGACTTGCGAGACCGGCGCACCGTTGAAAGGCACGACAGCCAGCAAGTCAGCGATTATGTCGGAAATTCGGGACGGAGGCAAGGGCGCCGCAGTCCCGCAGTGCACCGCGCTTACTGGCTCAGATACGTGAATTGCCCGTTCTTGATGACGCCCATCACGCTCGCGCGCTGATCCAGTCCGACGTGATCGGTCGCGCTCGTGTTGACCACGCCGTTCGGTACGACCAGCTCCTGCGCGTGCTCCAGCTCCGAGCGCAGCGCGACGCGAAACGCCTTCGTCCCCGGCTGGCCGGCCTTGAGCGCACGCGCGACGGCGTCCGTGAGACGCGGGTAGACGCCCGCCGCATCGCCCGCGAACTGCGTCACGGTGCCCGGCCCGTATTTCGCCTCGTACGCATTCACGAACGCAAGCGCGGCCTTCTTCGAAGGATGATCGGCGGGCAGCGTCCGCGCGACGACCACCGGCTGCGTCGGGAACAGCGTCCCTTCGACGTCCTTGCCCCCCAGCTTGATGAACTCCGGCGTCGCGATGCCGTGCGTCTGGTAGATCGCGCCCTTGTACCCGCGCTCGACGAGCGTCCGCTGCGGCAGCACGGTCGGCGTTCCGGCGCCGGCGATCAGCACCGCGTCCGGCTTCGCGGCCATCAGCTTGAGAATCTGGCCGGTGACGCTCGCATCGGTGCGGTTGAAGCGTTCCGCCGCGACTATCTTGATATGCCGCAAGTCGGCGAATTTCGAGAATTCGTTGAACCAGCTATCGCCGTAGCTATCGGCGAAACCGATGAAACCCACCGTCTTCACGCCGTGATTCGCCATGTAGCGCGTCATGACGTCAGCCATCGCGCGGTCGGTCTGCGCCATCTTGAACGCCCACACCTTCTTGCCTTCCTGCGGCTCCACGACCGACGCCGAGCCGATCAGCGTGATCATCGGCGTCTCGTATTCGGCGACCGGATCGAGCGCCGCGAGCGCCGCCGGCGTGATGTTCGGCCCGACGATCACGTCTGCCTTGTCCTCGGTGATCAGCTTGCGGACGTTGCGCACGGCGGCGCCGGGGTCGGAGCCATCGTCGAGGATCAGGTATTCGGCGTCGAGTCCGGCGATGGTTTTCGGCCACATCAGCATCGCGTTCTTGCTCGTGATGCCGATGGCGGCGGCCGGCCCTGTGCTCGACAGATCGATGCCGACCTTCAACTGGGCCTGCGCCGCCGCGCTGGCAATGGCTAAAGCGCTCAAAACGGCAAATTGGCAAAACAACTTCATTGGCTGGTCTCCGTGGCGGAAGGGTTGAATTCGTTATTTTTACCGGCCAAAACCGGCGGCGTCCGTCGAAACAGGCTCACAACTCGTAGCTTTCGTGTTCCCCGGAAAGCGCCTGCTCGATCAGCTTGCGGTTCATCGACGGCGAAAGCAGTTCGACGAGCGTATACACGTAACTGCGCAGATACGCGCCCTGCTTGAGCGCGAGCCGTGTCACGTTGGTCCCGAACAGATGGCCGACGGGCATCGCGCGCAAATGCTTGTCGCGCTCGGGATTGAACGCGATATCGGCCATGATCCCGACGCCCAGCCCCAGTTCGACGTACGTCTTGATGACGTCGGCGTCGATCGCTTCGAGCACGATATCCGGGGCCAGGTTGCGCAGCGCGAACGCCTGATTGATCTTCGAGCGACCGGCGAAAGCAGCGTCGTAGGTGATGAGCGGGTACTGGACGATATCGTCGAGCGTGAGGAGCTTGCGTTCGAGCAGCGGATGATCCGGCAGCATCACGGCGAGGTGCTGCCACTGGAAGCACGGCAGCGAGACGAGTTCCTTATAGTTGGCGATCGCTTCCGTGGCGATGGCGATGTCCGCCTGATCGTGGATCACCATTTCGGCGACCTGCGTCGGGCTGCCCTGAAGAATCGACAGATGCACCTTCGGATAGCGCTTCTTGAATTCCGCGATGGCGGCCGGCAGCGAGTAGCGCGCCTGCGTGTGCGTGGCGGCGATCACGAGCCGGCCCTGATCCTGCGCCGCGTAATCCTTACCGACACGCTTCAGCGTCTCCACTTCCTGCAGTATTTTTTCCACCGAGGCGAGAATGATCCGCCCCGGCTCGGTGAGCGAGCGCACGCGCTTGCCGTGGCGTGTGAAGATTTCGACGCCCAGCTCATCCTCCAGCTCGATGATTGCCTTGGAAACGCCCGGCTGCGACGTAAACAGCGCCTTCGCCGCCTCGGTGAGGTTGAAGTTCTGGCGCACGGCCTCGCGGACGAAGCGGAACTGATGCAGGTTCATATATAACCCAGTCGCATATCAAAGTAATTTTTCAGTCGTTTGCTATATAAAGAAAGTTTATTACGATTTGTCCAATTTTTCCAATTTCCATATCTGTATTTGTCATTAGCAAATGAGCGTTTCGTCTGAACGACGCTCCCCGCTTTCGACTCAATGGGAATCGAGGTGCGGCGTGTGCACGCGTCGCGCGAGACAAAAACTTGGGGTCCCCGAATGTACCAATACGATCAGATCGACCAGACCATCGTCGACGAACGCGTCGCTCAATACAGCGACCAGGTCCGCCGCCGGCTGTCGGGCGAGTTGAGCGAAGAGGAATTTCGTCCGCTGCGCCTGCAGAACGGTCTCTACATGCAGCGTCACGCGTACATGCATCGCATCGCGATTCCGTACGGCAACCTGCGCAGCGACCAGATGCGCGTCCTGGCGACGATCGCGCGCGAGCACGACCGCGGCTACGGTCACTTCTCGACGCGCACGAACATCCAGTTCAACTGGATCGAGCTCGAGGAAACGCCGGAGATCCTGAGAAAGCTCGCAGCGGTGCAGATGCACGGCATTCAGACCTCGGGCAATTGCATCCGCAACATCACCGCCGATCAGTTCGCGGGCGTCGCGCCCGACGAAATCGTCGATCCGCGTCCGTGGGCCGAAGTGCTGCGCCAATGGTCGACGTTCCACCCCGAATTCGCGTGGCTGCCGCGCAAGTTCAAGATCGCCGTGTGCGGCTCGCTCGAAGACCGCGCGGCCACGCAAGTGCACGATCTCGGCGTCTATCTGAAGAAGGACGCGAACGGTGAAGTCGTCGCGAACGTTCTCGCGGGCGGCGGGCTCGGTCGTACGCCGATCGTCGGTGCGGTGATCAAGGAAGACCTGCCGTGGCAGCATTTGCTGACCTACTGCGAAGCCGTGCTGCGTGTGTACAACCGCTACGGCCGCCGCGACAACATGTACAAGGCGCGCATCAAGATCCTCGTGAAGGCGCTCTCGCCGGAGAAGTTCGCGAAGCAGGTCGAGGAAGAATGGCTGCACCTGAAGGACGGCCCGTCGACGCTCACGCAGGAAGAAATCGACCGCGTCTCGAAATACTTCGTGCCGCCCGCCTACGACAAGCTGCCGGATACCGACGCCTCTTATGAGAAGCATCTGATCGACAGCAAGCCGTTCGCGCGCTGGGTCGAGCGCAACGTGCGTCCGCACAAGGTGTCGGGCTACGCATCCGTGACGCTCTCGCTCAAGCCGTCGAACATCGCCCCCGGCGACGCCACCGACAAGCAGATGGACGACGTCGCCGATCTCGCCGACGAATTCTCCTTCGGCGAAATCCGCGTGTCGCATGAGCAGAACCTGATCCTCGCGAATGTGAAGAAGCGCGACCTTTACGCCGTGTGGGAACGCGCGAAGGCGGTTGGTTTCGCGACGTCGAACATCGGCTTGCTGACCGACATCATCGCGTGCCCGGGCGGCGATTTCTGCTCGCTCGCGAACGCGAAGTCGATCCCGATCGCGCTCGCCATTCAGGCGCGCTTCAACGATCTCGATTTCGTGCACGACCTCGGCGACCTGACGCTCAACATCTCCGGCTGCATCAACGCGTGCGGACATCACCACATCGGCAACATCGGCGTGCTGGGTGTCGATAAGGACGGCTCCGAGTGGTATCAGGTGACCCTCGGCGGCGAGCAAAGTTCGGGCGCGACCGGCGCGCATCTGGGCAAGGTGATTGGCCCGTCGTTCTCGGCGGAAGAAATGCCCGATGTCGTGGCGCAAGTGATCGACACGTTCGTTGAGAACCGCATGGAAGGCGAGCACTTCATCGAGACGTTCAACCGCATCGGCATGGCGCCGTTCAAGGATCGCGTGTACGCGTCGCGCCAGGCGCACGCTTGATCACACGACCCAATCGAGGAAATTGCAGATGGCTTTGATTATCAAGAACCGCGCCGTGGTCAATGACGGCTGGTCCGTCGTGCGTGCCGCCGAAGACGGCGCACTGCCCGCAGTCGATGCGTTGCCCGCCGGCAAGGTGATCGTGCCCTTTTCGTTGTGGAAAGAGCAGAAGGACGCTGTGATCGCATCGCGTTCGAAAGACGAACTCGGCGTGTGGCTCGCCCCTGACGATGAACCTGCGGACGTCGTCGCGGATTTCGACAAGATCGCGCTGATCGCCGTCGACTTCCCGGTGTTCCGCGATGGCCGCGGCTTCTCCATCGGCCGCTTGCTGCGCGAGCGCTATCAGTGGACGGGCGAACTGCGCGCGATCGGCGACGTGCTGCGCGATCAGTTGCTGTTCCACGCGCGCTGCGGCTTCGACGCCTTCGCCGTGCGCGAAGACAAGGACATCAACGACGCGCTGAAAGCCTTCGACGAATTCACCGAACGCTATCAGGGCGCGACCGACAATCTTGAACCCCTGTTCCGTCGCCGCGCCGCACTCGCTGCGGGAGCCGCTCGATGACACCTGAACTGCAAGCCAAGGTTGAACGCCTCGACGCGCTGCTCGATTCGATCGCGCAACGCCACGAGAGCGTCAAGCTAGCCAGCAGCCTCGCCGCCGAAGACATGCTGCTCACGCATGCCATTCTTTCGCGCGGCGTGAAAATTGGCATCTTCTCGCTGAACACGGGGCGCCTGCACGCTGAGACGATCGGCATGTACGACCGCGTGAAGGAACGCTACGGCTTCGACATCGAGCAGTTTCATCCGCAGCCGGAAGCGGTCGAAGCCTATGTGCGCGATCACGGTTTGAACGCGTTCTACGAAAGCGTCGATCTGCGCAAGGACTGCTGCGGGATTCGCAAGGTCGAGCCGCTCAACCGCGCGTTGAAGGACGTGAGCGCATGGGTGACCGGCCAGCGCCGCGAGCAGTCGGTGACGCGCGTCGAGCTGCACGAAGAAGAACACGACGCGCCGCGCAATATCGCGAAGTTCAATCCGCTCGCGGACTGGACCGAAGCAGAAGTGTGGGATTACCTGAAAGCCTTCGACGTCCCCGTGAATCCGCTGCATGCGCGCGGTTATCCGAGCATCGGCTGCGAACCGTGCACGCGCGCGATTCGTCCCGGCGAGGACAGCCGCGCCGGACGCTGGTGGTGGGAATCGCGCGATACGAAGGAATGCGGCCTGCACATCACGAACATCAAGATCGTCGCCGAGGCAGCACCCAGCTCGGCGATCTGACGACAAGGCGCGCGAACGACGCGCCGTCGCAAGCAAGAAACCTCTGTTATTGAAACGCGACGCCTTCGCCAAAAGCTGAAAGCGCTGCCAAGAAAAGGATCGACGAATATGAGCACCACGCTCGACTCAACCGTCACCGCCCCGATCGCCAACACGGCGACCCGGATGGACCACCTCGACTGGCTCGAAGCCGAGTCCATTCACATCCTGCGTGAACTCGTCGCCGAATGCAGCAAGCCGGCGCTCCTGTTCTCGGGCGGCAAGGATTCGGTCGTCGTCCTGCATCTGGCGCTCAAGGCGTTCGGTCTCGGCGGCGGTCGCAAGACGCAACTGCCGTTTCCACTCGTGCATATCGACACGGGCCACAACTTCGACGAAGTGATCGACTTCCGCGATCGTCGCGCGCAGGAAATCGGCGCGGAACTCGTGGTCGGCCACGTCGAGGATTCGATCAAGAAGGGCACTGTGCGCCTGCGTCGCGAGACGGATTCGCGCAATGCCGCGCAAGCCGTGACGCTTCTCGAAACCATCGAGCAATACGGCTATACCGCGATGATCGGCGGCGCGCGTCGCGATGAAGAGAAGGCGCGCGCGAAAGAACGCATCTTCTCGTTCCGCGACGAATTCGGCCAGTGGGACCCGAAGGCGCAGCGCCCGGAACTGTGGAGCATCTACAACGCGCGGCTGCATGCGGGCGAACACCTGCGCGTGTTCCCGATCTCGAACTGGACCGAACTCGACGTGTGGCAATACATCGCGCGCGAAAAGCTCGAATTGCCGTCGATCTACTACGCGCATGACCGCGAGATCGTGCGTCGCAATGGCCTGCTCGTGCCGGTCACGCCGCTCACACCGGTGCGCGACGGCGAAACCGCCGAAGTCGCACAAGTGCGCTTTCGCACGGTCGGTGACATCAGCTGCACGTGCCCGGTCGCAAGCGACGCCGACGACGTCGAGAAGATCATCGCCGAGACCGCCGTGACGGAAATCACGGAGCGCGGCGCCACGCGGATGGACGACCAGGCGTCGGAAGCCGCGATGGAACAGCGCAAGAAGCAAGGTTATTTCTAAGCATCACGCCAAAGGAAAACGGATCATGAGCATTTATCAAGCGGAAGACCTCGGCGTGTTGCGATTCATCACGGCAGGCAGCGTCGACGACGGCAAGAGCACGCTGATCGGCCGCCTCCTTTACGACAGCAAGGCTGTGCTGTCGGATCAGCTTTCGGCGCTCTCGCGCGCGAAGAACAAGCGCACGGTCGGCGATGAAATCGATTTGTCGCTACTGACGGACGGGCTGGAGGCCGAGCGCGAGCAGGGCATCACGATCGACGTCGCGTATCGCTATTTCGCGACCGCCAAGCGCAAGTTCATCATCGCCGACACGCCGGGCCACGAGCAGTACACGCGCAATATGGTGACGGGCGCATCGACCGCGCACGCGGCGATCATTTTGGTCGATGCAACGCGTGTCACGTTCGTCGACGGCGTCGCGCAACTGCTGCCGCAGACCAAGCGCCACAGCGCGATCGTCAAGCTGCTGGGCTTGCAGCATGTGATCGTCGCGATCAACAAGATGGACCTCGTCGAATACAGCGAAGCGCGTTTCAACGAAATCCGCGACGCGTATGTCGAACTCGCGCGCCAGCTCGGTATCTCGAATGTGCGTTTCGTGCCGGTGTCGGCGTTGAAGGGCGACAACATCGTGACCGCGAGCGAACGCATGCCGTGGTACGCAGGCGAGCCGCTGCTCGATCTGCTCGAAGCGCTGCCAGTCACGCAGCCTACCGATCAGGCGCTGCGTTTCCCGGTGCAATGGGTCGCGCGCCAGGACGGCAGCCAGGCCGACGACTTCCGCGGATACATGGGCCGCGTGGAAGCGGGCGAAGTGCGCATCGGCGATTCGATTACCGTGCTGCCCGCGAACCGCGAAGCGACGGTCGCCGAGATCATCGCGCCGGTGCCCGGCGGCGTCGCGCAGGTGGATCGCGCGTTCGCGGGTCAGACGGTGACGATCCGTCTCGCGGAAGACGTCGATGTCTCGCGCGGCGATACGTTCGTGCCGCGCGCGTCGAACATCGAGCCTGCGAAGAAGATCGAGGCGGACCTGTGCTGGTTCGACGAAGAGCCGCTTTCGCTGCAACGCAAGTATCTGCTGAAGCAGACGACGAACACGGTGTTCGCGCGCATCGGTGCGATCAAGGAAGTGCTCGACGTGCATACGCTTTCGCACGCAATCGATCGCCACGACCTCGCGATGAACGACATCGGCCGCGTGGCGCTGACGCTGCAAAAGCCGCTCGTCGCCGACGCGTACGACACGCATCAGGGCACTGGCGCGTTCGTGTTGATCGACGAAGCGACGCATCATACGGTCGCGGCCGGCATGATCCGTTCGTTCTCGGCTTGATGGCGAGAAGGTGAGCGCAATGGGCAAGGTCTATCTGATCGGCGCGGGGCCGGGTGCCGCGGACCTCATCACGGTTCGCGGCGCGAAGCTCTTGAGCCGCGCCGATGTCGTGCTGCACGACGCGCTGATCGAGCCGGCGATGCTCGACTACGCGCCGAACGCACGCAGGATCGCGGTCGGCAAGCGGTGCGGCCAGCGCTCGACTGCGCAGCATTTCATCAACAAGCAGATCGTCGATGCGGCGCTGGAGCATGAGGTCGTCGTGCGGTTGAAGGGCGGTGATCCGATGCTGTTCGGCCGCGCCGACGAAGAGATGCGCGCTCTGGAAGCGGCGGGTATCGAGTATGAGGTCGTGCCGGGGATCACGGCGGCGCTGGCGAGTGCGGCGACGTTGAAGCGCTCGCTGACATTGCGCGGCGTATCGCGCAGCGTCGCGCTCGCGACGCACAGCCGCGCACCGGACAGCGACGAAATTCGCGAGCAGGCCAGCGCCGATTCGCTCGTGTTCTACATGGGCCGTGACAGCGCGCCGGATATCGCGCGGCAATTGATCGACGCAGGCCGCGCGGGATCGACGCCGGTCGCGATCGTCGAGGCATGCAGCACGCCGCGCGAACGCACGCTGACAATTACGCTCGATCGCATGGCGCAGGGTGAAGCGCAGGATTGGCTCGATGCGTCGCAGCCGAGCTTGCTGATGATCGGCGAGGCGTTTGCGGAGCGGGTGTCTGCGTCTGCTGCTGTTTCGAAGGTGCTGCAGATCGCGGCTTGATAGCCCGACGACAGACATAAAAAACGCACCGGAGACGGTGCGTTTTTTATTGGGCGCTTGGTTCCTATGAACCCACCTGCCTAACGCAGTAATCGGCGACCGCATCCAGCACGCCGTCGTCTTCTCCCACCGCCGTCGCGCAATGAATCGTCAGATACGGATGCGCTGAACGACATTGATCGATGACCAGCGGCAGATCGCGCCGCACATGTCCGCCCTGGCCGAAGAACACCGGCACGACGGTGACCGTATCGCAACCATCGAGGGCGAGCGCGGCGACCGCGGTCGGCAGGTCGGGCGTCATCAGTTCGAGAAACGCGAGCGAAACCGGATCGCTGCGCGTCGCGCGCAGCTTCGTTGCGAGCCGCTCGAACGGCTCCGCCCAGCGCGGATCGCGCGCCCCGTGTCCGAACAGGATGATGCCGTGCTTGCTCATGCGTGGCTCCGGTTCAATGCCGATCGACCCATCTCAAGCCAATCAGCCCGACGATCAGATACGCGAGCGCAGGAACCGCCGCCGTGACCGGCGCGGGCCACGTGTTCAGGTTGCCGATGTGCGAGAACAGCGTATTGAATAACTGGAAACTCATGCCGATCATGATGCCGCCGAACACCTTTACGCCGACCACGCCCGCACGCGTGTGCAGATACGCAAACGGCAGCGACAGAACCAGCATCACGAACACCGCGAACGGATACAGAATCTTGCGCCAGAACGCGATTTGATAGCGCTGCGTGTCCTGATGATTTTCGGTCAGATGCTGGATGTAGCGAAAGAGGTTGAACATCGACATCCGGTCCGGCGACACCAGCAGCACCGACAGAATCTGCGGTGTCAGTTCGGAGCGCAGCGAGTACTCGGGCAGCGTCGTTTGCTGCGCGCGATACACGGGGTTCAGCGCATCGCCGGGATTGACGGCTTGGGGCGCGGCGTCGATCAATTGCGTATCGGTGACGCCCGTGAGCTTCCAGTGCCCCGGAGGCGCGTACACGCCGGACTTCGCGATCCGCACGTTCTGCAGGCGAAACTTCGAATCGAATTCGTAGATGCGCACGTTCGCGATCGTCGTATCGGGATTCAACTGGCCGACGTTCACGAAACGCGTGACCTGCTCGCCGTTGTCGCGCGCGGTCAGCGTGTCCTTCACCCACACGCCCGACTGAAAATTCGTCGATACCGATGAACCCAGCGCTTCCAGCCGCACGCGCTCGCTCAGTTGGTCCGAGTACGGCCCGACCACTTCGCCGATGATGTACGTGATGAACACGAGCGGCACGCCGATCTTCAGGAGCGATCGCAACGCGCTGCCCGTCGAGAGCCCGGACACGCGGAAGATCGTGAACTCGGAGGCCGCCGCCATCTGCGCGAATACGTAGATCGCGCTGATGAGCGCCGCGACCGGGATGATTTCGTAGAAGCGCGACGGCGTCTGCAACGCGACGCGCAGCACGGCGAGCCCGAACTTGTAATTACCGTGGCCGACCGTGTTCAGCTCGTTGATCAGGTCGAAGAAGAAGAACAGACCCGAGAACGCGAACAGGATGAAGATGAACGCGAGATAGATCTGACGCGCGAAGTACCTTTCGTAGATGCGCATCGTCTCAGGCCTCCTTCGAGCGGAAGGACGGCAGCTTGAAGAGCGGCCGGTTGCGCACGCGCAGCCAGAAGATGAAGCCGACGAGCGCCAGCACGAGCACGTGCAGCCCGATGATGCCGACGCCAAACGACATCTTCCCTTGCTCGATCCACGACTGGACCACGTTCAGCAGGTTCGAATACGTCAGGTAGATCAGCACGGCCATCACGAGATTGATCGTGCGGCTGCGGCGGGGGTTCTGGTAGGAGAGCGGGATGGCGAGCAGCATCAGGTTGATCGCGATGAGCGGCAGGCCCGCGCGCCACGCGAATTCGGCGAGGTTGTCCTTGGTCGGATTGGCGAGCAGGTCGGGCGTGTAAATGCCCGTCGTGGTCGGCGTGTTGACCACCTGGTGGCTCTGTATCTTCACACCATAGCGCTCGAACTCCATGATGCGGAAGTTCGGCTGACCGGGCTCGCCGTCATAACGTCGGCCGTTTTCCAGCACGATGAAGCGATCGCCGTCGTTGCGCGTTTCGGTGTGGCCGTTCTTCGAGACGATCACGTTCACCTTGCCGCCTTCCGTGCTCGTCACGAACACGTTTTCGACGTGCCCCTGATCCGGCGACATCTTCTCGATAAAGAACACGCGATGGCTCGCCGGCGATTCGCGGAACTGGCCCGGCGCGAGCAGAGAGACTTCGTCGCGCTGTTGAAAGCGCGCCTTGATGAGCTTGCTCTGTTGGTTCGACCACGGCCAGCCGACGAAGGCGAAGAACACGATCAACAAAATGATCGGTGTGGAGAATACGGCGACGGGTTTGATGAGGCGCGTCTGGCTCACGCCGGACGCGAGCCACACGACCATCTCCGAGTCGCGATACCAGCGCGTGAGCACGAAGAGGATCGACACGAAGAGCGTCACGATCAGCATGACCGCGAGATAGCCGATGACGGTGAGCCCGATCAGCACGACGACGTCGCGCGGGTCGACCTGGCCCGATGCCGCGAAGCCGACGATGCGGATCATCATCGTCGTCAGCATGATCGTGAGCAGCACCATGAATACGGCGCCGGCCGTATACGCGAGTTCGCGCTGTAGGGAGCGTTCGAAGATCATTGATTGGAAACCGATGGCCGGCGGCGATGCATTAGGCGAATGCGCATGCTTTGACAGACGACGGGTGATGGTGACATTCCCGGAGACTCTCGCCTGTGACCGCCGCGGAAAAAATAGCGGATAATTGCGGCTTTCATCCTTCAGCCCAGATTTTATCCGAGGATAAGCGCGATGGACTTTAGCATAAAAGCCTGTGATTGGAGCAAAGGCGCAGCAAATGGTTTCCTCACCGGGAAGGCCGATGTCGTGGTGGTCGGCGTGTTCGAAGCGCAGACGCTGACGGGTGCCGCACTCGAAATGGATCTGGTTACCAAGGGCCTCGTCACGCGCGTCGTGAAGGCCGGCGACATGAGCGGCCGCGCGGGCACGACGCTCTTTCTGCAGGAAGTAACAGGCATCGGCGCATCGCGTTTGTTGCTGGTCGGGCTTGGCAAGCAGGATGCCTTCAATCAGAAAGCCTACGGCGAAGCGGTGCGTGCCGCATGGCGCGCGATCCTCGGCACGAAAATCGCGCAAGTGACGTTCACGCTCGCGCAACTGCCCGTGCTCGAGCGCAGCGGCGACTGGGCCGTGCGCGCCGCGATCCTCGCTCTGCGCGAGCTGACCTACAAGTTCACGCAGATGAAGAGCAAGCCGGAGAACGGCACGCGCGCGCTGAAGAAGATCGTGTTCAGCATCGACCCGGCCGACGAGAAGGCCGCGAAGCTCGCGGCGAAGCAGGCCGCCGCGCTCGCCAACGGCATGGACCTGACGCGCGATCTCGGCAACCTGCCGCCGAACGTCTGCACGCCGACGTATCTCGGCCAGACCGCGAAGAAGCTCGGCCGCGACTGGAAGCTGAAGGTCGAAGTGCTTGGACAAAAGCAGATCGAAGCGCTCGGCATGGGCTCGTTCCTCGCGGTCGCGAAGGGATCGATCGAGCCGCCCGCGTTCATCGTCATGCAGTATCAGGGCGCGGGGGCGGGCAAGAACGCGGGCGCGCCGGTTGTGCTCGTCGGCAAGGGCATCACGTTCGATTCGGGCGGCATCTCTATCAAGCCCGGCGAAGCGATGGACGAGATGAAGTACGACATGTGCGGCGCGGCGTCGGTGTTCGGCACGTTGCGCGCCGTCGCGGAGATGGGGCTGAAGCTCAACGTCGTCGGCATCGTGCCGACTTGTGAGAACATGCCGGCCGGCAATGCGCTCAAGCCGGGCGACGTCATCACGGCGATGTCCGGCACGACGATCGAAGTGCTCAACACCGACGCCGAAGGCCGCCTCATCCTCTGCGATGCGCTCACATATGCGGAACGCTTCAAGCCGGCGGCGGTCGTCGATATCGCGACGCTCACGGGCGCGTGCATCATCGCGCTCGGCCATCACAACACGGGTCTCTTCTCGAAGGACGACGCGCTCGCGGGCGAATTGCTCGATGCATCGCGCGAAGCGGTCGATCCGGCCTGGCGTTTGCCGCTCGACGACGAGTATCAGGATCAGCTCAAGTCCAATTTCGCCGATGTCGCGAATATCGGCGGCCGTCCGGCGGGTAGCGTGACGGCGGCGTGTTTCCTGTCGCGCTTCACGCAGAACTATCCGTGGGCGCATCTGGATATCGCGGGCACTGCGTGGAAGAGCGGCGCGGCAAAGGGCGCGACCGGCCGGCCGGTGCCGCTGCTCGCGCAGTTCCTGATCGACCGCGCGGGCCAATGACGGCGCGTTTTCCTTCAGCGCCGAAGATGCAAGAGGCGCACGCATGACGCGCATCGACTTCCATTCGAACGTCGGCGATTCGATTGCGTATGCATGCCGTCTCGTGCGAAAGGCGTACCTGAGCGGCGAGCCGATCGTCGTGCTCGCCGAGCCCGCGCGGCTCGCTGCGTTCGACGAGCAGTTGTGGACTTTCTCGCCGCTCGATTTCGTGCCGCACTGCATGGCGGGCAGCCCGCTCGCGGCCGATACGCCTGTTGTGCTCGCCGCAAATCTCGACGACGTGCCGCATCACCGCATTCTCGTCAATCTCGGGATGACCGTGCCGCCGCAGTTTGCGCGCTTCGAGCGTTTGCTCGAAGTGGTCGGCAACGAGGAGCAGGAACTCGTCGCGGGGCGCGAGCGGTATCGCTTCTACCGCGATCGCGGCTATGCGCTGAACAATTACAAGCAGGGCGCGTGACCGAACATAGCGCGCGCATGCAGCGCGCTATCATCGGCCGGATATTTATAGAGACGGAGTGAATGTGTCCAATACGTCAGATGCTTTCGATACCTCGATCCCCGTTCTCACCGAAGTCGTAGTGCCGGGCAAGCCGGAGTATGCACGCACGCCGGGGCAGGACGCGCCTGCGAACGCGGCCCACGACGAATACGATGCCGAATTCCTCGCCGAACGCCTGCATGGGCGCTTCACGAGTTTCCTGTCGGGCGACGGACGCGAGCTGATCGAATCGCGTTGCCGCGACGCGCTGCGCGAACATTCGACGTGGCTCGTCAATCAGATCACGCGCGAAGTAGCGCTCGCGCTCGAAAGCGAACTGACGGACTGGGTGCGCGAAGCGGTGGAAGAGGAATTGGTGCGGCGCAAGAAGGGCTAAGCATCGCAAAAAAAGGGGCGCACGATTTGAGTCGTGCGCCCCTTCTCATTTGCGGTTAGCCGAAGAGATTCAGCCCGTCACAGCGCCCTTGTTCGCGGGCAGCGCAAGTGCCGCATACTTCGACAGCACGCCGCGCGTGTAACGCGGCGCCGGCTTCTTCCACTCGCCACGACGGCGCTCGATTTCCGCGGCATCGACGTTCAGTTCGAGCAGCAGTTTGTGCGCGTCGATGGTGATCGAATCGCCTTCGCGCACGAGCCCGATCGTCCCGCCGACAAACGCTTCCGGCGCGACGTGCCCGACCACCATGCCCCACGTGCCGCCGGAGAAGCGGCCGTCCGTGATGAGGCCGACCGATTCGCCGAGCCCCTTGCCGATGATCGCCGACGTCGGCGCCAGCATTTCCGGCATGCCCGGGCCGCCTTGCGGTCCGAGATAGCGCAGCACGACGACGTCGCCGGCCTTGATCTTGTCGGCGAGGATCGCCTCCATCGCGCTTTGCTCGTCTTCGAACACGCGCGCCGGGCCGGTGATGACCGGGTTCTTCAGCCCCGTGATTTTCGCGACCGCGCCATCCGGCGCGAGGTTGCCCTTCAGGATCGCGAGGTGGCCTTCGTCGTAGAGCGCCTTATCGACCGGGTAGATCACCTTCTGGTCGGCGCGCGGCTTGCCCGGCACGTCCTTCAGTTCTTCGGCGATCGTGCGGCCCGTGATCGTGATGCAGTCGCCGTGCAACATCCCCGCGTCGAGCAGGATGCGCAGCACTTGCGGAATGCCGCCGGCCTTGTGCAGATCGGTCGCGACGTACTGGCCCGACGGCTTCAGGTCGCAGATCACCGGCACTTTCTTCCTCATGCGCTCGAAGTCGTCGATGGTCCATTCCACTTCGGCCGCGTGCGCGATCGCCAGATAGTGCAGCACGGCGTTGGTCGAGCCACCCGTCGCCATGATCAGCGCGACGGCGTTTTCGATCGACTTCTTCGTGATGATGTCGCGCGGCTTCAGGTCCTTCTTGACCGCTTCGACCAGCACGCGCGCCGATTCGGCGGCGGAATCGACCTTTTCCTGATCGGGGTTCGCCATCGTCGACGAATACATCAGCGACATGCCGAGCGCTTCGAACGACGAGCTCATCGTGTTGGCCGTGTACATGCCGCCGCACGAGCCGCTCGACGGGCACGCGTTCTTCTCGATGCCCTTGAAGTCTTCCTCCGACATACGCCCGGCCGTGAACTCGCCGACCGCCTCGAACGACGACACGATGGTCAGATCCTTGCCCTTCCAGTTGCCCGGACGAATCGTGCCGCCGTACACGTAGATGCCCGGCACGTTCATGCGCGCGAGGCCGATCATGCCGCCCGGCATGTTCTTGTCGCAGCCGCCGATCACGACGACGCCGTCCATCCACTGGCCCTGCACGGCCGTTTCGATACAGTCGGCGATCACTTCGCGCGAGACGAGCGAGTACTTCATGCCTTCGGTGCCCATCGACATGCCGTCGGAGATGGTCGGCGTGCCGAAAATCTGCGGATTCGCGTCCGATTTGCGGATCGATTCGACGGCGGCATCGGCGAGACGCTGGAGGCCGGAGTTGCACGGTGTGATCGTCGAGTGGCCGTTGGCGATGCCGATCATCGGCTTGTCGAAGTCTTCTTCCTTGTAGCCAAGGGCGTAGTACATCGAGCGATTGGGTGAGCGCGCCACGCCCTGGGTGATGTTTTTCGAGCGGCGGTTGTAGGCCATTTGGGGGCTCCTTGAGGATTTTTTCGTTTAGTGCCGGAAGAATGCAGCGTCGGCAAGTGTCTGTCCAATATATTATTCAGGCTTTATTAGGTCGTGGAAGATATCAATGGACCAGCGGAATCCGCCCGTCGAACTGCGCCTGTTGCGCTATTTTGTGACCGTCGCGGAGGAAATGCACTTCGGCCGCGCGGCCGCGCGCCTCGCGATGACGCAGCCGCCGCTCTCGCAGGCGATCCGCGCGCTGGAGGACGCGCTCGGCGTCGCGCTTTTCGCAAGAACGAAGCGTTCGGTCGAGCTTACGCCGGTCGGCGCGGACCTGCTGCCGGAAGTGCGCCGCCTGCTCGCAGACGCCGACGCGCTGCGTCCGCTCGCGCAATCGCTCGCCCGCGGTGAGGCGGGTGTGCTGTCGCTCGCGTTCGTATCGACCGCGGATTACGGGCTTTTGCCGCCGCTATTGCGCGATTTCGGCGCGCGTTATCCCGGCGTACGGTTGCAGCTGACCGAAGCGACGAGCGACGTGCAGATCGAGGAACTCGTCGCGGGCCGCATCGACGCAGGCCTCGTCATTCCGCCGCTGCCACCCCGGCACGCGGCGGCGCTGTCGTACCTGCCTATCGCGCGCGAGCCGCTCGTCGCCGCGATGCCCGCCGATCTCGCCACGCAACTGGGGCAGGGCGCCTGCGAGTGGGCCGATACGCCGGTGAGCCTGCAGGAACTGGCCCCGGCTCCGCTCGTCGTCTTCCCGAGACGGCTCGCGCCCGGTTTCTATGACATCATTATGGGTTGCTACGGCGCGGCAGGACTCACGCCACGCATCGGCCAGGAGGCGATCCAGATGCAAACCATCGTGAGCCTCGTGTCCGCCGGCATGGGCGTCGCGCTCGTGCCGCAGTCGCTCAGGAATCTGCGCCGCACGGGAGTGGTGTATCGTCCGCTCTGCGTCGACGGGCCGTTCGTCGAGACGGGGCTCGTCTGGCGCGCGGCGGAAGTGAGTCCCGTGCTCGCCGGTTTCATCGACATCGTGCGCGCCCACGGCGCCGCGGTGCCTGCTACCTAGTTCGCGCTTATAAGTTGACGCTTTATAGTTCGCGCATCTCGAACCGCTACTACAACCTACGATGCTCATTCATCCCAATTTCGATCCCGTCGCGATTCACTTAGGGCCGCTCGCCGTGCGCTGGTACGGTCTCATGTATCTGGTGGCGTTCGTCTCGGCGGTCGTCGTCGGCCGGTTGCGGCTGCGCCTGCCGCACGTCGCGGCGCAAGGCTGGACTGCGCGCGACATCGACGACATGCTGTTCTACGGCGTGCTCGGCACGATCCTGGGCGGCCGGCTCGGCTATGTGATCTTCTACAAGGCGAGCTGGTATCTCGCTCATCCGCTCGACATCTTCAAGGTGTGGGAAGGCGGCATGTCGTTTCACGGCGGGTTCATCGGCGTGACGCTCGCGATGATCCTCTTCGCATACCAGCGCAAGCGCACCTGGCTGCAAGTGACCGATTTCGTTGCGCCGATGGTGCCGCTCGGACTCGCGGCGGGGCGCCTCGGCAACTTCATCAACGGCGAGCTGTGGGGCCGCGTGACCGATCCGAACGCACCGTGGGCGATGCTGTTCCCCGGCGCCGCGAACGATGATGCGATCTGGTTAGCCAAGCACTCGCAGGCCGACATGCAGTGGCATCTCACGGAGATTTTTGCGCGCTATCACATGTTGCCGCGCCATCCGTCGCAGTTGTACGAGATCGCGCTCGAAGGATTCGTGCTCTTCATCCTGCTGTGGACGTTCTCGCGCAAGCCGCGTCCGATGGGCGCGGGCTCGGCGCTCTTTCTGATCGGCTATGGACTCGCGCGCTTCACCGTTGAATTCGCGCGCGAACCCGACGACTACCTAGGCTTGCTGACCTTCGGACTTTCGATGGGCCAATGGCTTTCGGTGCCGATGATCGTCGTCGGCATCGGGATCATGATCTGGGCGTACCGGCGCGACAAGCGCCTGCCACCGAAGCCGGCGAACGCGGCTTGATGATTTTAAACAAACGCCTCGCTGGTTTTACCCAGCGAGGCGTTTCTCATGGCGAGGGCGTTACGTTCAACGCCCCATCTGCACCGATCCCGACACGTTGACCGTCACCGTCGACGTCCCCGCTTCGAAGGCCATCGGCGCGGCCATCTTCGCGTCGGCGCTCATGCCGCGCGCCTGCATCATCATCACGGGACGCGGCGCCGAGCCGCCGTCGTGATTGACGCTCACTTCGCGGATCGTATAGCTGTTGTAACCGAACGCCTGCGTCGATGCCTGCGCCTGCTGGCGGAACGATTCGATCGCCTGCGACGAGAGCTTTTGCGCAGCCGTGCGCTGCGCTTGCGGCGACAAGGAGAACGCGACGTTGCCGACCTGCATCGACGAACTCATCTTGCCCGCAAGCTTCGATGCCGCTTCGAAGTCATGCGATTCGAGCACGACTTCCGTGCGGCCGCGCCACGCGGAGATGCGGCCGTCGCGATCCGTCGACGGATAGACGGTGAACGAGCCGCTGCGCGCCGTGACGCCGTCGACGCCCTTCGCCATGCGCAGCGCGGCGTCTGCACGCTGGTTGAGCGTGGTCGTCAGTGACGACGCGTCCGCGGCCTGCTGCTCGTAGAAGAGCGTGATGTCGACGGTGTCCTGCGGCACTTCGGCGCTCGCTTGCGCTGCAAGCGAGAGCACGCCTGAAGGCTGCGGCTGCGTGACGACGGTTTGCGCGGCGACGTTCGCGGACATCGTGAGCGCCGCGCTCGAAATGGCGGCGGCTGCGAGTGCGAACGCAGTGTTCTTTTTGATCATCGTGAAACTCCGGGGCATGAATCGCGCGATTCGCGACGCCACTTAGGCGGCGCGCGTGTGCGTGAAGTTCCCTGTGTGCCTAGACGAGATGCTCGGTGATGAAGCGCCACTCCGCTTCGGTGACCGGCGTGATCGACAGCCGGTTGCCCTTCGCGAGCACCTTCATGCCGGCGAGTTCTTCGTGCTCGCGCAACGTGGCGAGCGGCACGAGCGGCGTCTTCTTCACGAACTTCACGTCGACTAGTAGCCAGCGCGGCGTTTCCTGCGTCGACTTCGCATCGTAATAGGGGCTCTTGGGGTCGAACTGCGTGGGATCGGGATACGAAGTCGACGACACCTTCGCGATCCCCGCGATGCCCGGCTGCGGACAACTCGAATGGTAGAAGAGCACGCCGTCGCCGACCTGCATCGCATCGCGCATGAAGTTGCGCGCCTGATAATTGCGCACGCCGGTCCACGGCAGGGTTTTCTTCGCCGCGTGCGCGAGATGATCGATGCTTGCTTCGTCCGGTTCGGACTTCATGAGCCAGTAGCGCATGATCGAGAGAGAAGGTTGAGAGCAAAGAAAAACGGCATCGGAAAAACCGATGCCGTTCGTATAAGGTCCCCGCCTTAGCCGCTAGGCCGGCATCCTGAACCTGGGTTCAAGATTGGTCGCAGTAGGCAGCACTTCGGGTACATCAGACAGAGTGACGCGCGCGCCCGTGCTACAAATTTCCGCAACCGTGCACAATGGCATTGGTTCAAGGAATATATGACCTTGGCGAACCAGGCAGGGAGTACTAACTCTACACCAATCGTTAGCTGGATGCAGCAACGACTTTTAATCTTTCTCGAATTAAGGACGGCCACCGCACAAAGCGAACTTGCGCTTTACTTTGCTGCTTATTTCAAGGGCTTACTGCGCTTCGTATTGCGCAATCACGGCGCCGAGCTGCTCGTTCATCTGGTGCATCGTGTGGCGGATTTCTTCCGCGGGGAACGATTCGCCGTGACGCACGCTGTTTTGCAGCTTAAGCAATTCCGACGCCAGCGAAAGCGCCGCCATCACCGCGATGCGATCCGTACCGCGCACGTTGCTTGCAGTGCGCACCTTGGACATTTCCGCATCGACGCGGGCCACGGCTTCGCGCAGCGCGTCTTCGGTTTCCGCCGAGCAGGCGAGACGGTATTGCTGTCCGAGAATGGATACTTCGATCTGCTTGGTCGTCATGCTTTTTCTCCGTGGCTGTGCTCACCGTGCATCTCACCTGCATGCGCAGGTTCGTGTTCTGCATCGGACGATGAGTGCGGCGGCGAATCGGGGCCAAGAAGATCCAGTTGATTGTCGGGCTCGGGCGCGGCCTTCGCGCGCGGCAATTTTTCGAGGATGGCGTTCAGGCGCACCTGAGCGTCGTCGATTTTTGCCGAGAGGCCGTCGCGTTCCGCTTGCAGCGAATCGCGCTCGTCGCGCACTTGCGAGAGTTCGCTCTGCACGGCGGCATAGTCGGCACGCACCTGTTCGAGTTGCTCTTCGAGCGTGCGGCGCGCTTGATGATGGCGTTCGCTGATCTTGATCAGCCGGCCGATGTTCTGTGAAAGTGATTCGAGTTCGTTGAGCATGTGCTGCGTCCTCTAAAGACCTCGCATTTTAGCGCGGTTCAACCGGGCTTCCGATAAATGTCTCGTTTCGAGACGTAACAGCACGCGTTCTTGCGCGTAAAACGCGTTTGCCGCGCAATTCGTGTGGGGAAAGAGCGGGGCGTTTTTGTCGCGCGTCGTCGCTTGTTCATACGCGTTGATGCGCGCGCAAACCTTTGACATGCATGAGCGCAGTCGTTCCGCTTTCTTGACGCCCTCCGGTGCCGCTCCTACACTTGCCGCACTTTTGGTGCTCGCGCCCGCATTCATGCGGACGCAGTCAAACGGGAAACAGGGAGCAGAGTCCGACGAGGACGAGCCAACCTGTGCTGCCCCCGCAACGGTAAGCGACAGCCACGCAAGTTGCAAGTCGTCCCGGATGCGTTTGGTCGATGGCCGCCGTTCATGCGTGATGCGTTTTTCGTCACCTGAAACGCGGCGCGCGAACAAATGTGTCGATGCCACTGCGCGTTTTCGCGCGGGAAGGCGGGCCGATGATGTCGCCAGCCCGGATACCGGCCAATGGTCACGTGCCGCTCGTGCTTCGCACGGGGCAGCACCGTTTGCGCATGAAGCCTGCGGGGAGCGGGCCGCGCTCGCCATCGACAGGAAACGCTTCACACATGTTTCATCCCCTCGTCCGCGTTGTCCGGCCGATGCTCGTCGTCGCCGGCGCGCTGCCGTTTGCGGCGCTTGCTCAAACCGAGCAGGCTTTGCAGCCCATCGTCGTCACCGCGACGCGCGCGCCCGAGCCGTTCGCCGACGCCATCGCACAAGCTACGCTCTTCGACGCGCAGGACATCGCCGACACGAATTCGTCCGATGCTTCGGGCCTCGTCGCGCTCGCGCCCGGCGTGCAGATCACGCGCAACGGCGGGCCGGGCGCATCGTCGGGGTTGTACATACGAGGGGCGTCGTCGGCGCAGTCGCTCGTGTTGGTCGACGGCGTGCGCGTCGAGTCGGCGGGGCTCGGCGCCGCGCAGCTCTCGCAGCTCATGCTCGATGAAATCGACCACATCGAAGTTGTGAACGGCAACGTGTCCGCGCTGTATGGATCGGGGGCGATCGGCGGCGTCGTGCAAATTTTTACGAAGGAGGGTGGCAACCATCCACCGCGCTTCAACTTCGAAGCCGAATACGGCAGCTATCACACGCAGCGCCAGCAGCTTGGCGCGAACGGCGCGCTCGACCAGGACGGCCGCACCACGTTCAACGTGACCGTCTCGCGCGAAAAGACCGACGGCTTCTCGTCGATCGATCCGGCAGTCGCGCCCAACGCCAATCCGAACGCGAATGGCTATCTCAACGAAAGCGTCGCGGCGGCGCTGCGCCACGCATTCACGGACAAGTGGGACGGCGGCGTACGATTCTTGCAGTCGAACGGCATCAACAGTTTCGACGATGCATACGGCGTGCCGACCGACCTGAATAAATCGCACGATCGTGTGCGCTCGGCGTCGGTGTTCGCGAACGGCAGGTTGACCGATCGCTGGACCACGCACTTCACGCTGGCGCAGGGACAGGATCGCGCGGCGATCGAGCAGAACGGCGTCACGACGAACCGCTTCGATTCGGAGAACCGCCAGTTCGTGTGGCAGAACGACTTCCAGCTCGCGCGCGATCACAAGCTGCTGTTCGGCTACGAACACGTCGACCAGTCGCTCGATTCGGATGAACTCGCCGCCCCCGATCGCCACGTGAATTCCGTGTTCGCGGGCTACGTGGGCCGCATCGGCGCGAGCCAGTTCCAGGCGAACGTGCGCCGCGACCAGTACTCCGATTTCGGCGGCGCGAACAGCTACTATCTCGGCTACGGCTATAACTTCGATGCGCACTGGAAGGTGACCGCAAGCTACGCCGCGTCGTTCCGCGCGCCGAGCTTCGACGATCTGTACTATCCGTTCAGCGGCAATCCGTCGATCCAGCCCGAGCGCAGCCATTCGGTCGAAGCGGCGTTGCAGTACGCATCGGGGAAGATCGGCGTGCTGCGCCTGACGGCGTTTCAGACGCGCTATACGAATCTGATCGATTACGCGGGCGACGGCAGCGGCTTCTATATCGCGCAGAACGTGGGGCGCGCGAAGATTCAGGGTATCGAGGGATCGTGGGAGGGGCACGTCGGCGCAACGGACGTCCGCGCGAGCTTCACGTTCCAGAATCCACTCGACGAAACGAATCACGAGGAACTGACGCGGCGCGCGCGCAGGTTCGCGTCGTTCACGGCGCACCGGTCGATCGGCGCCTGGCGTGTCGGCGGCGAGTGGATCGTCAGCGGCGCGCGCAACGACTACGAGTCGACGCTGGCGGGCTATGGCGTCGTGAACCTGTCGGCGCGTTACGAGATCACGAAGTCATGGTACGTGGATGCGCGCATCGACAACCTGTTCGACAAGGACTATGAACTCGCCTATTCGTACAACACGCCGCGGCGCGGCGCGACCATCACGCTCGGCTGGCGGCAGCTTTGAGCATTGAACAGACGCTCGCGCGCGGCATGAACGTGAGCCGCGCCGCCGCGATCTGGACTGCGCTTGCCGTGGCGGCGCTCGTCGTGTTCGTGGCGTCGCTTGCGCTTGGCAGTATCGCGGTCTCGCCGTCACGCGTGATCGATGCGTTGATGCATGCGCGCGCTTCTTCCCCCGATGTGATCGATGAAATCGTGCTCAGCCTGCGCTTGCCGCGCGCGCTCGCGGGCTTCGCGTCGGGCGCGCTGCTCGCGATGGGCGGCGCGCTGCTGCAAGTGCTCTTGCGTAATCCGCTCGCCGAGCCTTACGTGCTCGGCGTGTCCGGCGGCGCGGCGACGTTCGCGCTCGCCGCGATGCTCGCGTCGCTGCCGTGGTGGAGCGTCGATGCCGCCGCTTTCGCCGGCGCATTCCTGTCGATCCTGCTCGTGCTCGGCTTGGCCCGCCGCGAGCTCTGGCACGGCGAGCCGCAAGACGCGTCGCCGCGTCTTTTACTGACGGGCGCGGTGATCGCGGCGGGCTGGGGCGCGCTGATCACGCTGATGCTCGCGGTCGCGCCGGAGAACCGGCTGCGCGGCATGGTCTTCTGGCTGACCGGCGATCTCAACGGCGTCGCGGCGCCGTGGACGGCGCTGATCGCGCTGATTGTCGTGCTCGCGTCGATCGTGCCTGTAGCGCCGCAACTCAACGTCATGCTGCGCGGCGATGCGGCCGCGCAGGCGCTCGGTGTGCCGGTCGTGCGCCTGCGGTTGCGCATCTATCTGGTGGCGTCGCTTGCGGCAGCGGCCGCCGTCACAACCGCCGGCACGATCGGCTTCGTCGGGCTCGTCGTGCCGCACGTGCTGCGGCTCGCGTTCGGCAACGACCAGCGCATGCTGCTGCCGGCGGCGGCGCTCGCGGGCGGCGTCGCGGTGATGGGCGCCGATCTGATCGCGCGCACGGCGATCGCGCCGGCGCAGTTGCCAGTCGGCGTGATCACGGCGCTGATCGGCGTGCCGGTGTTCCTGTGGATGCTGCTGCGGAGGCCGCGATGACCCTTCGCGCCGACGGCCTCACCTTGCGCGCCGCGAGCCGCACGCTGATCGCAGCGCTCACGCAGACGTTCGCGCCCGGAGAAGTTTGGTGCATCGCGGGGCCGAACGGCGCGGGCAAGACGACGCTGATCGCGGCGCTTGGCGGTTTGTCGAAGCCGGCGGTGGGGTCGGTGTCGCTCGATGGCATCGGGTTGAATAGCTGGCGCGCCGCCGATCTCGCACGACGCCGCGCGGTGATGCCGCAAAGCGCGCACGACGCGTTCAACGCCACCGTCCTCGAAATCGTAATGCTCAACCGCTTCCCGCATCTGACCGGCTGGGGCTGGGAAAGCGACGCCGATCGTCGCGCGGCGCAGGCCGCGCTCGACTCGCTCGGGCTTGCGTCGTTTGCGACGCGCGATGTGCTGTCGCTCTCGGGCGGCGAGCGGCAACGCGTCGCGCTCGCTGCGACGCTCTGTCAGGACGCGCCGCTCCTCTTCCTCGACGAACCGCTTTCGCATCTCGACCTGCATCACCAGATCGAGTGCCTGCAAGTGCTTACCCGCTGGACGCGCGACCGGCCGGACGTGCGCACGGTGATCTTCTCGTGCCACGACCTGAACCTCGCGCGCCGCTTCGCAACGCACGCTTTGCTACTCGACGGCGCCGGCCGCGCGCACACCGGCCCCGCGCGCGACGTGCTGAGTGCGAAGCGTGCGAGCGCCGCGTTCGGCTATCCGCTCACCTTGATCCGCGAAGGCGATCACGAGGCGCTCGTGCCCGTGATGCGCACGCCAGACCTTTGATCCCCACTGGACGAATCGATGCCACTCATCCACGACCTGCCGCAACCGCTCGACCGCTCGCTCGAACTCGAGCTTCAGCACATCATCGATACGAAGACGAAGCCGCCCGGCAGCCTCGGCCGGCTCGAATCGCTCGCGTTGCAGATCGGCCTGATCCAGCGGACGACGAAGCCGCGCATCGAACGCCCCGCGATGATCGTCTTTGCGGGCGATCACGGCATCGCGGCGGAGGGCGTGAGTTCGTATCCGCAGGAAGTGACCGCGCAGATGGTCGCAAATTTTGTGGCGGGTGGCGCGGCGATCAATGCGCTGTCGCGCTCGGTCGGCATGACGCTGGAAGTGGTCGATGCGGGCGTCGCGACGGCGCTGCCCGCGTCCGATGGCTTGATCGACATCGCGATCCGGCGCGGTGGCACGCGCAACTTCGCGCACGGACCGGCGATGACGCGCGACGAAGCGCTGCAAGCGATCGAACGCGGTGCAGAGCGCGTGCGTCATCACGCGGCGCTCGGAACGAACGTGATCGGCTTCGGCGAGATGGGGATCGCGAACACGTCGGCGGCGGCGTGTTTGATGAGCCGGCTGTGCGGCTTGCCGATCGACGTCTGTGTCGGACGGGGGACGGGTTTGTCGAACGAAGGCGTGAGCCACAAGCGCGACGTGCTCGCGGCCGCGCTGGAACGCCATCCTTCAAGCCGCGATCCCGTCGATACGCTCGCCACGTTCGGTGGCTTCGAAATAGCGATGATCGCGGGCGCGTATCTCGCCGCCGCGCACGCGAGCATGACTATCCTGGTCGACGGCTTCATCGCGACTTCCGCGCTCATCGTCGCGCATGCGATCGCGCCTGAAGTGCTCGATTACTGCGTGTTCGCGCATGCATCGAACGAAACGGGGCACGCGCGCATGCTCGATTACTTCGATGCGAAGCCGCTGCTGCAACTCGACCTGCGTCTCGGCGAAGGCACGGGCGCCGCGCTCGCGTTGCCGCTGTTGCGCGCGGCGGTCGCGTTCGTCGATGAAATGGCGAGCTTCGAATCGGCGGGCGTGTCGAACAAGGACGCGTGACGCGATGCTTCGGCCACTCGACGAACTGCGCTACTTCTTCACCGCGCTCGGCTACTTCACGCGCGTGCCGGTGCCGCGCTGGGTCGGCTTCGAGCGGCATTACCTGAACGCGGCGGCGCGCTATTTTCCGCTCGTCGGGCTGATGGTCGGCGGGGTCGGGACGCTCGTTTATCTCGTGGCGTTGCGCGTGTTTCCCGCGAGCGTCGCCGTGCTGCTGTCGATGGCCGCGACGCTGCTCCTCACCGGCGCCTTTCACGAAGACGGCCTCGCCGATTGCTTCGACGCATTCGGCGGCGCCTTCACCCGCGACGATGCGCTGCGCATCATGCACGACTCGCGCATCGGGGCGTTCGGCGCGATCGCGCTGGTAGTCGTTTTGGCTTTGAAGTGGCAGGCGCTCGCCTTTCTTCCACCGATGCGCGCCGTGTGGCTCATGATCGCCGCGCATGCCGCGAGCCGCACGTTTGCGATCAGTTATCTGCTTACGCTCGACTACGTGCGCGACGAGGGCAAGGCAAAACCGGTTGCGCAGCGCATGAGCGTGGCGGCGTTCGGGCTTGCGGTGATATGCGGATTGCCGTGGCTCTTCTGGCCCGACTGGCAGCTCGGTTGCTTGTCGATCGCCATGCTGATCGTGATGCGTTTCGCGATCGGCCGATACTTCGTGCGACGCATCGGCGGCTATACCGGCGATTGTCTCGGCTTTGCGCAACAGCTTTTCGAGGTGACGATCTACCTGACGGGGCTCGCATGGATCTCGTCCTGATCCGCCATCCGGCCGTCGCGATTGCTGCGGGCATCTGCTACGGCCAAGCCGACGTGCCGCTCGCAGACGATGCCGAAACATCGGCGCGTGTGCTCTCCGAGCGCATGCGTGCGTTGAACGTGCCGCCGTGCGCAGGCGCGTGGCACGCGAGTCCGCTGCAACGATGCGCGCTGATTGCGCGAGCGCTCGGCGCAGTGCGCACCGATGAACGCCTGAAGGAAATCGACTTCGGCGCATGGGAAAGCCGCGCGTGGGACAGCATCGATCGCGCGCTGCTCGATGCCTGGGCCGACGATCTCGAACACGCTCGCGCGCATGGCGGCGAGAGTCTCGCGCAGTTCAACGTGCGCGTGATGCAGTGGTTCGACGATACGTGCGCTCATCAAGATGCGCCCGTTCACGCGGTCACGCATGCGGGCGTGATCCGCGTGCTCACGGCGCGTCTGCTGAACGCGCAGCAGGCCAACGTGCTGCAATGGCCGCTCGATTACGGCGCGATGGTGTGGCTCAGGCGCGTGCGCGACGAATGGCTGCTCGTGCGCTGGAACGCGTGATCACTTCGGCCGCCGTGCGCGCGCCGCTTCGAGGTCTTCGCACAGCCGCGTCGCGCCGATGGCGAGACGCGGCGTCGGCCGGTTGATCAGATCGCCGTCGATGCCGAACAGGTTGTTGCGCGCGACCGCCGTCATCGAAGGCCATTGTTTCCAGCGAGCGAGCGCTGGCAACGGATGATCCGTTTGCGTCGCGCCCGGCGTCGCAGTGACGATCGCTTCAGGGTTCACGGCGAGCACGGCTTCGGTCGAGATCGTCGGGACGAGCGGCTTCAGGTCCGCGAAAACGTTGCGCCCGCCGCACAACCCGATCACTTCGCTGAAGACGTGCGCACCGTTGAGCGTCATCAGCGGGTCGTCCCACACCTGATAGAACACGCCGACCGCCGGCCGTGCCGCATAGCGCGTGCGCAGTGTGGCGATGTCGCGGCGAAACGCGTTCGATGCATCGGCGGCGGTGTTCGACGTGCCTAGCAGCGTGCCGAGCTTGTCGATCGTGGCAGGGATATCGTCGAGGTGCTGCGGCTCGCTGAAATAGAGCGGCACGTGCAACTCGCGCAAACGTTCGGTCTGACGCGCCGCATTGCCATGCCGCCACACGACGATCAGGTCCGGCTTCAGCGCGACGATGCGCTCCAGATCGAGCGCCTTGTTGTCGCCGACGCGCGGTATCGATTGCGCCTCGCGCGGGTAGTCGCTGTAAGTCACCGCGCCGACGATGCGCGCGCCGCCGCCCGCCGCGAACAGCAATTCGGTGACGTGCGGCGCGAGGCTGACGACGCGTTGGGCGGGTGCATCGAGCGTGACGGTGGCGCCGGTGTCGTCGGTGACGGTGAGCGCGGCGTGCGCTTGCATCGCGATCAACAACGCTGTCGACGCTGCCAAGTACCGCAACGTCATGCGTGAATCTCCGCGAACGCGCGTGAAAGACGCGCCCAGTCGCCTTCCGATCCGGGCAGGCCAAGGCGCAGGCTAGGCGTCATGCCGGCGCGATCGAAGAGACGCGTCCAGATGCCGCGCGTCGCCAATGCGTGTTGCAGCGACGCGGCGTCGTGCGTCTCGAACCAGACGAAGAGCGGCGCTGGCTTCGGTTCAAAACCATGGCTCGCGATCAGCGCGGCAAGGCGCGCGCTGTCGGTCGCGAGTTGCGTGCGCATCGCCTGTTGCCACGCGATGTCGCCGAACGCGGCGCGGACCGCGTGCCGCGCCGGGCCGCTCACCGTCCACGCGCCAAGCCGGTCGTCCAGCGCGCGACGCAGCGGCTCGGCGGCCAGCACGAATCCCACGCGAATCCCCGCTAGCCCAAAGAACTTGCCGACCGAACGCAGCACGACGAGTCCCTCGCGATCCGTTTCGTCTGCAAGCGATGCGCTGGGATCAGCGGCATCGGCGAAGGCTTCGTCGACGATCAGCGTCCCGCCGCGCTCCACGAGCTGCCGATGCCAGCGCAAAAGCACATCGCGTTCGATGCGCTCGGTCGTCGGATTGTTCGGATTCGCGACGATGACGTGATCGAGTTCGCCGGGCAATTCGCCCGCGCGAATATCGAGCGGCATCACGCGATGGCCCGCGCGTTCGAACGCGGGCGCGTATTCGCCGTAGGTCAGCGGCGCGACGCCAGCCACGCCCGGCCGCAACAATGCCGGCAGCGCACGAATCGCCGCCTGGCTCCCCGCGACGGGCAGCGCCGCCGGTGCACCGTAGTAACGTGCGGCGGCATCGGATATGCCGTCGTCATCTTCGGGCAGGCGGCGCCATGCGTCGGGCGGCACCGGGGGCACCGGATAGCCGCGCGGATTGATCCCGGTCGAAAGGTCGAGCCAGTCGTCGAGAGGGATTGCATAGCGGCGCGCGGCTTCGCGCAGATTGCCGCCGTGACGGATCGGGATCGGGTCTGAGGTGTCAGCCATGAGCGCCCAAGCTGATGAAAGCCAGAAAGAGGAACAGCGCGAGCCAGAGGAATGTCGTCCGCTCGACGAGCCGCAGCGCCGCCACGATGTGCTGCGGCGTCGCCGTCATGCCGTAGCCGAGCACCGGCCGCGATTCCAGCGTGCCGTTATAGACCGCCGGCCCGCCGATCAGCACGTTGAGGCTGCCCGCGCCCGACGCCATCACCGGGCCCGCGTTCGGGCTGTCCCACGAGGGCGCCTGCGTGCGCCAGCAGTGCCACGCCGTGCGCGTGTCCCCGAGGAGCGCGTAGCTCGCCGCCGTCAGGCGCGCGGGGACGAAGTTCAGGACGTCGTCGAAGCGGGCGGCCGCCCAGCCGAAGCGCAGATAACGCGGCGTGCGGTAGCCCCACATCGCATCGAGCGTGTTCGCGAGGCGAAACGCCAGCGCGCCCGGCCCGCCCGCGACCGCGAACCAGAAGAGCGCGCCGAAGATCGCATCGTTGCCGTTCTCCAGCGCCGATTCGACGGCGGCTCGCGAGAGCGCGGCTTCGTCTGCATCGGCGGTTTCGCGCGAGACGATGCGCGCGGTCAGCGTACGCGCGGCAGCGAGGTCGCCGAAGCCGAGCGCACGCGCGATCGGCGCGATGTGGTCGCGCAGGCTCTTCCCGCCGAGCGCGAACCACAGGAGCGCCGCATGCACGGCGCACGCGAGCGCGAACGGCAGCAAGCTCACGAGCAGCCACGCGATCGCGACCGGCGGCACGACCGCGGCGAACCACGCGAGAATGCCCGCGGGCCGCGCGCGAAAGCCGGTGTTCATGCGCGCTTCGAGACGCGTCGCGAGCCGCCCGAACGCGACGAGCGGATGCCGCGTGCCCGGCTCGCCGATCACCCGATCGACGACCACGCCCGCGATCGCCAGCATCGCCGTTGTGTAGAAGGAGAGGAGGAGCATGGGCGCTCAGCCCTTGAGCGCGAGCGGCAGGCCCGCGACCATCAGCGTCGCGCGCGTGCTGGCGGCGGCGACGCGCTGGTTCAGGCGGCCGAGTTCGTCGACGTAGAGGCGCGTTACCGAGCCGAGGGGCACGACGCCCAGCCCGATCTCGTTGCTGACGACGATGATCTTGCCGGGCGCTTCGGCCAAAACGTAATCGAAGGCGTCTAAGGCTTGCTGGGGAAAAGCGTGCGGTTCGGCGCCATCGGGCGGGCAGAGCAGGTTGGCGAGCCAGAGCGTCAGGCAGTCGATCAGGACGCAATGTTCTTCGCGCGCCGCCGAGCGCAATGCGCCTGCGAGATCGAGCGGCGCTTCGACGAGCTTCCAATGATCGGGCCGCCGCTCGCGATGATGCGCGATGCGCGCCTCGAATTCCGCATCGCCGATGCGCGCGGTCGCCACATAAGTGACGGGCAGGCCGCTCTCGGCGGCGAGCCGCTCGGCGTGCGCGCTCTTGCCCGAGCGCGCGCCGCCGAGGATGAAGGTGAGGTCCCGCAATGGAGCAGAGGTCATCGCCATATTGTAACGGCGGGCTAAGATAGCGGGCTCCCCAAGGAACCGACGACACCATGCATTTCGCCCCGCGCGGCACTCTGATGATCCAGGGCACCACGTCCGATGCCGGCAAGAGCACACTCGTCGCCGGCCTGTGCCGCCTCGCGCGGCGCGGCGGCGTGCGGGTCGCGCCGTTCAAGCCGCAGAACATGGCGCTCAACAGCGCAGTGACGGTCGATGGCGGCGAGATCGGCCGGGCGCAGGCGCTGCAGGCGATCGCGGCCGGCGTCGATGCGCAGATCGACTTCAATCCCGTGCTCCTCAAGCCGACGAGCGATCGCGGCGCGCAAGTCATCATCCACGGCCACGCGCACGCGAACCTCGATGCGCGGGCGTATCACGAGTACAAGACCATCGCATTCGATGCCGTGCTCGCGTCCTACGCGCGGCTTCAGGCAGGGTTCGACGCGATCGTCGTCGAAGGGGCGGGGAGTCCCGCCGAAATCAATCTGCGCGACCGCGACATCGCGAACATGGGGTTTGCGGAACGCGTCGATTGCCCGGTGGTGCTCGTCGCCGACATCGATCGCGGCGGCGTGTTCGCGCATCTGGTCGGGACGCTGGCATGCCTGTCGGAGAGCGAGCGGGCGCGGATTCGCGGCTTTGTCATCAACCGGTTTCGCGGCGATATCGGCTTGCTCAAGCCCGGCCTCGACTGGCTGGAGGCGCAGACGGGCAAGCCCGTGCTCGGCGTCGTGCCGTATCTGCACGGCCTCACGCTCGATGCCGAGGACATGCTGCCGGGCCAGGCGCACACGCGCGGCGCGCGCGGTGCGCTGAAGGTGATCGTCCCGGCGCTGCCGCGCATCAGTAATCACACCGATTTCGACGCGCTGCGCGCGCATCCGCAGGTCGATTTCGAGTACGTGCGGGCCGGCATCGCGCCGCCGCCCGCCGACCTGATCGTGCTCCCGGGCTCGAAAAGCGTGCCGCGCGATCTGGCTTGGCTGCGCGAAAACGGCTGGGATCGCGCGATCGAACGGCATCTGCGCTATGGCGGGAAGGTGCTCGGCATCTGCGGCGGGATGCAGATGCTGGGGCGCGAAATCGACGATCCGGATGGCTTCGAAGGCCCGCCGGGGCGCGCGAAGGGGCTCGGGCTGCTCGATTTGTCGACAACGCTTACGCCGCACAAGCTGCTGGAAAACGTCACGGGAAGGCTGACGCTCGGCGGCGCGGCGCCGGTCCGGGGCTACGAAATCCACATGGGGCGCACGAGCGGCGCGGCTTTGGCGCGGCCCGCTGTGCATCTCGACAATGGTCGCCCGGACGGCGCCATCTCGGACGATGGTCAAATCGCCGCGACCTATCTGCACGGCATCTTCGATACGCCGGAAGCCTGCGCTGCGCTGCTCGAATGGGCGGGTGTCACGCAGGCGGAGGCGCTCGATTACCCGGCGCTGCGGGAGGCGTCGCTGGATCGCCTCGCCGATACGCTCGCCGAATCGCTCGACCTGGACGCGATCGGCGCAGCGTTCGGTTAATACAAGATCATCTGCGTGCAGCGAAAGAGCGCGATGGTCTTCCCATCGGCATTGGTCACGAGCGCGTCCCACACCTGCGTGCTGCGCCCGAGGTGCACGGCCGTCGCTTTCGCGATGATCCTGCCTTCGCGCGCCGTCCCGACGTGATTGCTTTTCAGCTCGACGGTCGTGAAATTCTTCGCGCCTTCGGGCAGATGCGCGATGCACGCGTAGCCGCAGCAGGTATCCGCGAGGCCGATGACGCTCGCCGCATGAAGGAAGCCATTGGGCGCGAGCAGCTCGGGCCGGATCGGCAATTCGCCGGTGAGCGTGCCGCTTTCGAGCGAGATCAGCTCGACGCCGAGCAGTTCCGGCAGCCGGCCGCGCTGGCGATTGCGCAGGAAATCGAGGGTAATGTCGGGGCGAAGTGTCGTCATGGGCGGGGGAACGTTGGCTGTTTGCAAGATATCCGGCAGGCCGGTTTTGCCGATAATATCAACGGCTCGAACATTGCAGGTTCCAAAACAACGAACCGGCCAGCGGGATTTGGACTTTTCCGGCTGTCCGACAGAACATTTCCGGGAAACTCTATGACGGTGATCGTGGTGGCGAATCCAAAGGGCGGCGTCGGCAAAAGCACGCTCGCGACCAATCTGGCGGGGTATTTCGCGGCGAACGGCGAATGGGTCGCGCTCGCGGACCTCGACAAGCAGCGCTCCTCCCACGCGTGGCTGACGCTGCGGCCGGACACGTTGCCGAAGATCGAAGAGTGGTCGATCGACATCGATACGCCTTCGAAACCGCCGAAAGGTCTGGAGAAAGCCGTCGTCGATACGCCCGCCGGGGTTCACGGCAACCGGCTCGCGCTGGCGCTGGAACTGGCCGACAAGGTGATCGTGCCGCTGCAGCCGTCGATGTTCGACATCCTCGCGACGCAGGATTTCCTGCAGAAGTTGTCGAAGGAGAAGGCGGTGAAGAAGGGCGCGATCGAGATCGGCGTGGTCGGGATGCGGGTCGATGCGCGCACGCGCTCAGCGGAACAGCTACATCGGTTCGTCGAAGGACTCGATTTGCCGGTGCTCGGGTTTTTACGCGATACACAAAATTACGTGCAGCTTGCGGCGCACGGGCTCACCGTCTGGGACGTCGCGAAAAGCCGCGTGGAAAAGGATCTGGAGCAGTGGCAGCCGATCGTGGAGTGGGCGGGGAAGTAGCCTGCAACGCAAAAGCGGGCCGCCCGGCCCGCTTTTGCGGAGATCAAAGTCACGTCCAATTCTGCGTCGGCACGTGGTCCCGGCTGCCCTTGATGCGGTTCTTTTCATCAACGAACACGAGGTCCGGCTTCCAGCCCGCCTTCAATTCCGCCTCGTCCACCTGCGCGAACGCCGCGATGATCACCAGGTCGCCCAGTTGCGCCCGGCGCGCCGCCGATCCGTTCAGCGAAATCATCCCGCTGCCGCGCTCGCCCTTGATCGCATAGGTGGTCAGGCGCTCGCCGTTGTTCACGTTCCAGATGTCGATCTGCTCGTTTTCGACGAGATTCGCCGCTTCGAGCAGGTTTTCATCGATCGCGCACGAGCCTTCGTAATGCAATTCGCAATGCGTGACCGTCGCGCGGTGGATCTTCGATTTCAGCATGGTTCGCTGCATGTCTTCGTTCTCTCAGATTTCGAGGTTGTCGATGAGGCGGGTCGTGCCGAGCTTGGCCGCGGCGAGCACGACGAGCGGCGCGTCGGTATCGGCGGGGCCGGGCGGGAGCAGGTCCACGCGCTTGCGCACGGCGATGTAATCGGGATTCCAGCCGCGCTCGGCAAGCGCATCCATCGCCTGCTTCTCGACCGACGCGAAATCGCGGTTGCCGGCGAGCACCGCGTCGCGCACGCGATTGAGCGTCGTGGCGAGTACCGGCGCCTCGGCGCGCTCGGCGGCCGCGAGAAAGCGGTTGCGCGAACTGAGCGCGAGGCCGTCGGTGTCGCGCACGGTTTCAGCGGCGATCACCTCGGTCGGCAGCGCGAACTGGTGACACATCTGCCGCACGATCATCAACTGCTGGTAATCCTTCTTGCCGAACACGGCGACGCGCGGCTGCACGCACGACATCAGCTTCATCACGACCGTGCACACGCCCTGGAAGAACCCCGGCCGGAACTCGCCTTCGAGGATGTCGCCGAGATCATGCGGCGGATGCACGCGATACTGTTGCGGCTGCGGATACAGATCCTGCTCCGTCGGCGCAAAGAGCACGTAGACGTTTTCTTTCTGCAGCTTTTCGATGTCGTCCTGCAGCGTGCGCGGATATTTATCGAAATCTTCGTTCGGGCCGAACTGCAGCCGGTTCACGAAAATGCTCGCGACGACCGGATCGCCGTGCTGGCGCGCGAGCCGCATCAGCGAGAGATGGCCTTCGTGGAGGTTGCCCATCGTCGGCACGAAGGCGGTGCGGTTTTGTCCGCGCAACTGGTCGCGCAGTTCATGGATCGAGCTGATGACTTTCATCGAGCGGGTGTCTCCTGTCGGCCAGAGTTGGCTCTTTAGGCGGGCAGCCTTGATCACGCTGCTCCGAGGCCAAGGTGAGAAAAAAGGATTCTCGCCTCAAGCGGGCGAATACGCGAGTCTCACGTAGATGGGCGCATACGGTTCGGCCTGGGTGATCTCGATCAGCGATTCCCTCGACAATTCCAGCATCGCGATGAAATTCACGATGACGACCGGCACGCCGCGCGCGGTGTCGAAGAGCTCGCAGAATTCCATGAAGCGCGCGTTCTGCAAGCGCCGCAGGATCACGCTCATATGCTCGCGCACCGAGAGTTCCTCGCGCGAAATCTTGTGATGCTGCACGAGCTTTGCGCGCTTGATGACGTCGGCCCAGGCGGCGCGCAGGTCAATCACGTCGACGTCGGGAAACCTCTGCGTCGGCGATTGCTCGATGTAGACCTCGGCGCGCAGGAAGTCGCGCCCTAGCTGCGGCAATTGATCGAGCCTCAGCGCGGCGAGTTTCATCTGCTCATATTCGAGCAGACGCCGCACGAGTTCGGCGCGCGGGTCTTCCGCTTCCTCGCCGGTATCGGCTTTCTTCACCGGCAGCAGCATGCGCGACTTGATCTCGATCAGCATCGCGGCCATCAGCAGATATTCGGCGGCGAGTTCCAGGTTCGATTCGCGAATCTGGTCGACATAGCCGAGATACTGCTTCGTGACGTCCGCCATCGGAATGTCGAGGACGTTGAAATTCTGCTTGCGAATCAGGTACAGCAGGAGGTCGAGCGGCCCTTCGAACGCCTCCAGGAAGACTTCGAGCGCGTCCGGCGGAATATAGAGATCCGCCGGCAGCTTCCAGAGAGGTTCGCCATACAGGTGCGCAAAAGCGACGCCGTCGATGGTATCGGGCGTCGAATCGGTCGCAGGCGCGGCGAGCGCGGCGGCGCGGCGTTCCTTCGCGTCCTGGGGAGGCGCGTCCGTTGCCGGCAGCGCCTCGCGGGCGGCGCTCACGCTCAGAAGTTCTGGTAGTAGACGTAAGGCGTCTGGTCGACGCGCGAGGTTTTTTGCTTCGCGCGTTCGTCGAGGTCGATCGGCTGCTTGTCCCACAGGAGCGCGCGGCCGCGGCGCTGTTCTTCTTCCAGAGACGGCTTCTGCGCTTTCAACTGATTGATGAACTGGGTGATGTCCGACTGGTACATGATTCGACTTCCGGTGTTGAGTCCGTTGGGATCAGGGAGCTTTCGTCTCGTTGCGGGCAGCCGTTGCCGCCGCATTTTCGTCGCAATTTTACCGCAAGCGACTGCCCGCGGTTCGATATCGGCGGGCTTGTTCCGCGGATTGGCCGAACGGCCTATCGGAGTCTTCGGAAAAGCGCGCTCGTGCGCCGCGCGCGTGAGAAAGCCGGAACCCGAGGCGCCATCAGCCGTCCAAGGCGGGCAGCCGGTTTTCCACCGATGTTTTCGGATCGCTCCGAGGCACGCTGCGCGCCGCCCATTTTGAGACGGCGGGCCGTATCGATGTGGTGAAATAGCGCCTGCGCGGTTTTCGTGTCGGATCGAAGTGTGTAACGAAGCGGCGCGGACCGCCTCGGTCGAGAGCCGGCAGGCAGCGCGATGCCGCGGATCGAACCATCATCGACAACAATACCAATGCCGGAGGTCACGTTTGGCGGGGCGCCTGTTCGACTCTTTACGCTTGACGCGCGCGCCGCTCGCCCGACGAATCGCGCTCGTGGGCGCGGCATTCTTGCTGCTGGCCTCCGCGCGCCCGGCGCTCGCCAAGTACACCGTCGATATCGACGCTCCGCGCAGCGTGCGTTCCCTGCTGAAAGACCATCTCGATTTAGCGCGATTTGCGAAGCGCGACGACGTCAGTGAAGAACAATTCGAGTTCCTCGTGACCGCCGCTCCGCAGGAAGTGCGCGATCTCGTCGCGACCGACGGCTATTTCACGCCGGTCGTGCGCACCGACGTCTCGGTTACCGACGGCAAGAAAACCGTCACCGTGAGCGTCGATCCGGGGCCGCAGACCACCGTCGCGTCGGTTTCGCTCATTTTCAAGGGCGCCGTGACGACTGAGGACCGCAAGCAGGAGAACGCCGCGCGCTTCGCGTTTTCGGTGAAAGAGGGCGATCCGTTCTCGCAGGACGCCTGGAACGACGCCAAGAACGCCGCGTTGAAGGCGCTTCAGGCGCGCCGCTACCTCGGCGCGAAAATCGCGCGCTCGCAGGCGCGGGTGAATCCGCGCACGCACATCGCGGATTTGTCGGTGACGTTCGACAGCGGCCCGACCTTCACCTTCGGCGATCTCGACGTAAGCGGCGTGCGCCGCTACCCGGAAGAGATCATCCACAACGTGAATCCGATCCACCCCGGCGACATCTACGACATCGCGCGCGTCAACGAACTACAGCGCCAGTTGCAGAACACGCCGTACTACGCGAGCGTCGCGATCGACGCCGATAACGACGTCGCCAAGCCCGACAACACGCCGATTCACCTGAAGGTCAGCGAATATCCGTACAACGCGGTGCGCTACGGCGTCGGCTACGCGACGGACACCGGCCCGCACATCCAGGGCTCGTACAGTTATCTCGATACCTTCGGCAAGGCGTATCCGTTCACGATCTCCGGTCGCCTCGACCAGACGCAGCAGTACGGCCAGGTGACGCTCGCGATGCCGCCGGGCGCGCGCGGCTGGGTCAACAGCGTGCTCGCGTCGTACACGAACACGAACGTGTCGGACACGCGCATCTACAGTGCGCGCGTCGGCGTGCAGCGCTCGCGCTCGACGCAGAACATCGACACCACGTACTCGCTGATCTTCTACGACGATCGCCTGACGCAAAACGCGCCGAATCCGTCGAATGCGCGTGCTCTCGTGCCCGCGTGGCAATGGATTCGCCGCAACGTCGACGATCCGCTCTTTCCGCGCAGCGGCAACCTGATCCGCGCCGAGGCCGGTTTCGCGGTCAAGGGCGTCGCGACCGAGCAGACGTTCATCCGGTTCTACACGAACCTGCTGCAATACCTGCCGATCACAAAAAATGACCTGTTCGTGTTCCGGGCGGAGTTCGGCGGCGTGTTCACGAGCGGGCCGACCAACGGCATTCCGGCGTCGCTGCTGTTCCGCGCGGGCGGCGCGAATTCGGTGCGCGGCTACAGTTATCAGAGCATCGGTAACAACGTCGACGGGTCGATTCTGCCGACGAAGTACCTCGTCACCGGCAGTTCCGAATATCAACACTGGTTCACGCACGACTGGGGCGGCGCGGCGTTCTTCGACATCGGCACCGCCACCGATACCTGGGGCGAGCGCGTATTCCAGCCGGGCGCGGGTTTGGGCGTGCGCTGGCGCAGTCCGGTCGGGCCGGTCAACGTCGATCTGGCCTATGGCTTCAAGAACAAGAGCATCAAGCCGTATCTGACGCTCGGCATCGCTTTCTGATTATCTACACGGATTTTTACGCGGCTTTTTTGACGACCCACGACGCATGACCGAACCGACAGTCCCCGCGAACGCAGACGAACCCGCCCACGAAGGCGAGAGCGGCGCGCCTGACGACAAGCCTCCGCGTCGTCGCGGTGGCTGGCGGCGGTTCGCGAAGTGGCTCGGCGGGATCGTGCTCGCGCTCGTGCTGTGCCTCGCGCTCGGCGTCGGGCTGATCTTTTACGCGCTGATGAGCGAGCGCGGAACGCATTACGTGTGGCAGGCGGCCACGTCGCTGCTCGGCGGACGTCTCACCGGCACGCTCGACGGCGGCGCGGTCGCAACCGGCGTGCGCCTGCGCAACGTCCACTGGAAAAGCCTCGACGGCAAAGGCACCGATGTCGCTGTCGACAGCGTTTCCGCTCGCTGGGAGCTCACGCGCGAGCCGTGGCGCTTCACGATCGACTATCTGCATATCGGGACGATCGACGCGCGGATCGCGCCATCGCCTAAAGACACCACGAAGACGGAACTGCCGAAGGACCTGCGCCTGCCGATCCAGCTCGCGATCCGCGACGTGAGTGTCGCGAAGTTGCGGCTGCACCAGGGCACGACGACGACCGAACTCTCGCGCCTGCTGTTCAACGGACGCAGCGACGGCCGGCATCACGAAGCGAGCGTCCAGCGCCTCGACACGCCGTTCGGAGCGGTGACGGCATCGGTGAACATGGATGGCGGCGCGCGGCCGTTCCCGCTGACGGGCGACGCGACGTACTCGGGCAAGGTGAGCGGCGAGGCGGTGCAGGTCGGCGCGCATTTGACGGGATCGCTGGAAAACCTCGTCGCCGATGTCCAGGCGAGCGGCATGAAGCTGAACGGCCGCGCGCACGTCGAGGCGCTGCCGTTCGGCGACGTGCCGCTGAAAAGCGCGCTCGTCACCGTCGATCACGTCAATCCGCAGGCGTTCAGCCCGAGCGCGCCGTTCGCCGATCTCGCGGTGCGCGCCGAAGTGAAGCCCGCCGAGCCGGCCGAGCCGGGCGCGTTCGTCGTGACCGGACCGGTGTCGATCGTCAACGCGAAGCCGGGCTCGATCGACCAGCAGCTTCTCCCGCTCATCGACGCCCGCGCGAACGTGCGCCTCGACGCGTCGGCGCAAACCATCAGCGACCTGAACGTGCGGCTCGTCAAGGACGCGACCGTGACGGGCGGCGGATCGCTCAAGGGCGAGCGCGGCCAGTTCGACCTGAAAGTCGCGAAACTCGATCTGCACGCGATCCAGTCGAGCCTCCTGCCGACGCAGTTCGCGGGACCGGTCGGCGTCACGCTCGCCGGCGACACGCAGACGATCACGCTCGACCTGAACGACCCGAAAGCCGCGATCCGCGCGCAGGGCAAGGTCAAGCTCGACGCAAAGCAGACGGCGTTCGAAGGCGTGAAGCTCTCGGTGGGAAAGGGCCGCATCGAACTGAGCGGCGCGCTGAAGAAGGACGTCAATTCGAGCTATGACGTTAAGGCGAAGCTTGTCGAGTTCAATCCGCTGCTGCTCGTGCCGCCGAAAGCCGCCGCGCCGGTCAAGGGCGGCAAGGGGAAAAAGGCGCCCCCCGCGCGCGTGATCGAGGCGCGCGTGAACGGCACGCTCGCCGCGACCGGCGTGCTCGCGCCTATTCTGACCACGAAGGCCCAGTTCAAGCTCGGCGAAAGTGTCTACGACAATCTGCCGCTGACGGGCGAAGGCACCGTGCAGGTCGCCGGGACGCGGATTTTGCCGAGCAAGGCGCATCTGTCGGTAGCGGGCAACGACGTCGACCTGAACGGCAGCTTCGGCGCGCCCAGCGACCGGCTGCGTTTTCGCGTCGATGCCCCCGCGCTGGAAAGGCTCGGCTTCGGCCTTGCTGGGATCGTCAAGGCCGACGGCGACCTGACCGGCTCGTTCGCGCATCCGAA
This sequence comes from Caballeronia terrestris, assembly GCF_001544515.1. GTDB lineage: Bacteria > Pseudomonadota > Gammaproteobacteria > Burkholderiales > Burkholderiaceae > Caballeronia > Caballeronia terrestris. The sequence continues at coordinate 197,544 of NZ_FCOL02000004.1, read as the reverse complement.
CGTCGCGGCGAACTATCAGGCCGATGGCGTCGTGTTCGGCGCGAACCGCCTCGGCCACGCGGAAGGCCGCGCGGAACTGCGCGACGGCGCGAACGGCGCGCTCGTCTTCACGACGAAGGCGCGCGATTTGAGCACCGAAGGCGTCGAACTCGCGACGCTCGACGCCAACCTCACCGGCACGCGCGCGCGCCACACGCTCGATGCCAGCGCCACCGGCAAGGTGCGCGGCGAGGCGGTCAACCTGACGCTCGCGGCGAACGGCAAGCTCACCGACGCCCACGACGGCCCGCACTGGGACGGCACGATCACGCGGTTGACGAACAAGGGCACGCCGTCGGTGAACATGGAATCGCCGCTGTCGGTGAGTTATGCGCCGAACCGCGTCGTGCTCGGCGCGACGCGGCTGTCGGCGGAAGGCGCCGTGCTGGAGCTCAAGTCGTTCGCGCTCGAAGGCGGGCGCATCCAGTCGGCGGGCACGCTGCGCAATCTCTCCGTGCTGCGGCTGCTCGAAATCCGCCAGGAACTGACGGGCGCCGAGCCGCCGGTCAAGACCGACCTTGTCTTCGACGGCGACTGGAATTTCACGCTCGGCACGACCGCGACCGGCTACGCCGAGATCAAACGCCGCAGCGGCGACGTCTCGATCGACGCGGCGCGCGGCGTGGCGGCGCTCGGCATCTCCGATATTTCCGCGCGCGCCGATTTCACCAACGGCAATCGCCTGAACGCGACGTTTCACGCGCAGGCGAACCGCATCGGCACGATCGACGCGAATGTGCACACGCCGCTCGTCGTGCGCGACGGCCTCCTCACGGTCGCCGACGAATCGCCGCTCACCGGCGCGATCGACGCGAACATTCCGCAGTTGCGCACCACGGGCGGTCTCCTCGGCCCGAGCTATCTGCTGGGCGGACGCATCGCGCTCAAGCTGACGATCGCGGGCATCGTCGCGAAACCGAGTCTGTCCGGCATGCTGACGGGCGATGAACTGTCGGCGACGCTCGTCGGGCAGGGCGTGCAACTGAAGGACGGCGTGATTCGCATCGCGCTTTCCGAGAATCTCGTCGATTTGCAGCAGGTCGAGTTCCACGGCGCGAGCGGCACGCTGCGCGCGACCGGCAAGGTGCGGCTCGACCAGAACGAGCCGGACCTGACGGCGAGCGTCATCGCCGACAAGCTGGAGCTGTTCGCATCGCCCGATCGTCAGCTTTCGCTGTCGGGCAGCGCGAGCATCGCGAACGGCGGCGTGCTGGGCGGCATGAAGATCGACGGCAAGTTCAAGGTCGATCACGCGCTCTTCGACTTGCCGGAGAAGTCCGCGCCGAGCCTCGGCGACGACGTCGTGATCGTGCGGCCCGACGGCACCGTGAAGGGCGAGGGCCGTGACCAGAAGGTCGTCGCGGCCAGCGAGCGGCCGGTGACGTTCGCGCCGCGCGCCAATATCGACATCGACCTGGGGCAGAAATTCCGCTTTCGCGGCGCGGGCGCGGACCTGGGACTCGCGGGCACGATCACCGCGATGAGCGCGCCGAACATGCCGCTGCGGGCGATCGGCAACGTCCGCGTGACGCCGGGTTCCACGTACACGGCGTTCGGGCGGAAGCTCAATATCGAGAACGGTTTCTTCACGTTCAACGGGCCGGTGGCGAATCCCGGCATCAATATCCTCGCGATGCGGCGCAATCAGGAAATCGAGGCGGGCGTGCAGGTGACGGGCACGGTGCAGTCGCCGACCGCGAAGCTCGTGTCCGAGCCGAACGTGCCGGACAACGAAAAGCTGTCGTGGCTGCTGTTCGGGCACGGCACCGACCAGGGCAACAACATCGGCCAGCAAAGCGCGATGACCAACGCGCTCGCCTTGCTCGGCAGCGCGAGCGGCAAGCGGATCGCGCAGACTTTCGGGCTCGACGAATTTTCGATCGGCACGAGCGAGGTCGGGCTGACCGATCCGCAAGTCGTGATGATTTCGAAGGCGATCAACGAACGGCTCGTGATCGGCTATGAGCAGGGCTTGCAGTCGGCGAGCAACGCGGTGAAGGCGACGCTCGCACTGTCGCGGTTCTGGTCGGTGACGGCCTATGGCGGGACATTCCAGGGGCTGGATTTGTCTTATACGCGGCGCTTTGATTCGTGGGCGCGGAGGGGTGGGCCTTGAGAGGCGTTGCGCCGCTGAAATAAAAAAGGGCACGCGTTGAGAGCGTGCCCTTCGTTTTTGGGACGGCCTGAAGCGTTACTTCACCCGCATCCCCGGCTTCGCGCCGCTGTGCGGTTCGAGGATATAGAGCCCCGGTTCGGCCTTCTCATCCGTCGCGGAAGCCGCCAGCACCATCCCCTCCGACAGCCCGAACTTCATCTTGCGCGGCGCGAGGTTCGCGACCATCACGGTCAGCTTGCCAATCAGATCCTGCGGCTGATATGCCGCCTTGATCCCGGAAAACACGTTGCGCGTGTTTTCCTCGCCGACGTCGAGCGTCAGTTGCAGCAGCTTGTCCGACCCTTCCACCGCCTTGCAATCGACGATCTTAGCGATCCGCAGGTCGATTTTCGCGAAATCGTCGATGGAAATGACGCCTTCAGCTTCCGGTTCTTTCTTCTCTTTCTTAGCAGCCTTCGTTGCCTTTGCAGCGGAAGAGGCCGCCGCCGCGCCTTCCTGCCCCGGCTGCAGCGACTCGCGGTTCGCGGCGAGCAGCGCCTGGATTTGCAGCGGATCGACGCGCGTGGTCAGGTGCTTGTACGCGTTTATGGGCTGCTCGGAACTGAGCGGCTTCGCGGCATCGGCCCAGACGAGCGGCGCGATGCCGAGGAACGCCTCGACGGATTCGATCAGCTTCGGCAACACCGGCTTCAACGCCAGCGACAACAGACGGAACGCCTCCAGACTCACGCTGCACGTCTCATGCAGCGCGACGGAATTCGCCGGGTCCTTCGCCTGATCCCACGGCTTGGCGGCATCGACGTAGTGATTGACGGCATCGGCGAGTTCCATCGTCGTGCGCAGCGCCCGGCCGTATTCGCGCGATTCGTAGAGCGCCGCGAGATTCGGAATAGCCGTGCGCAACTGCGCGACGAGCGGATGATGCATCGCGCTGTCCTGCACGCGGCCGTCGAAACGCTTGATCAGGAAGCCCGCCGCGCGGCTCGCGATGTTCACGTACTTGCCGACGAGATCGCTGTTCACGCGCGCCTGGAAGTCCTCGAGGTTGAGGTCGATGTCTTCCATCGTGTTGTTCAGCTTCGCCGCGAAGTAATAGCGCAGCCACTCCGGGTTGATGCCCGTATCGATCACGCTCTGCGCCGTGATGAACGTGCCACGCGACTTCGACATCTTCGCGCCATCGACCGTCAGAAAGCCGTGCGCGAACACGTTCGTCGGCGTGCGATGGCCGGAGAACTGCAGCATCGCGGGCCAGAAAAGCGTGTGGAAATACAGGATGTCCTTGCCGATGAAGTGATACTGCTCGGCTTTCGAATCAGGTGCGACCCACGCGTCGAAATCGATCCCGCGCTCGTCGGCCAGCTTCTTGAAGCTCGCGTAATAGCCGACGGGCGCATCCACCCAGACGTAGAAGTACTTGCCCGGCGCGCCCGGAATCTCGAAGCCGAAGTACGGCGCGTCGCGCGAAATGTCCCAGTCGGCGAGCTTCGCGTCGCCCTTGTCGCCGAGCCATTCGCGCATCTTGTTGGTCGCTTCCGGCTGCGCGAGGCCGCTCACCCAGGTGCGCAGGAAGTCTTCGCAGCGCGGGTCGGAGAGGCGGAAGAAGTAATGCGTCGAGATCTTTTTGATCGGCGTGGCGCCCGAGACCACCGAGTACGGGTTGATGAGTTCGGTCGGCAGGTAGGTCGAGCCGCAGACTTCGCAATTGTCGCCGTACTGATCCTTCGCGCCGCACTTCGGGCATTCGCCCTTGATGAAGCGGTCCGGCAGGAACATTTCCTTGACCGGATCGTAGGCCTGCTCGATGTCGCGCGCGTCGATGAAGCCGGCTTCTTTCAGCGAGCCGTAGATCTTCTCGCAGAGGATGCGGTTTTCCTCGGCATCGGTCGAATAGTAGTTGTCGAAGGAGATGCCGAAGCTGTCGAAATCGCGTTTGTGCTCCGTCCAGACGCGGTCGATCAGCGCTTTCGGCGTGATGCCTTCCTTCTCGGCGCGCAGCATGACCGGCGTGCCGTGGGTGTCGTCGGCGCCGACGTAGTAGACCTCGTGACCGTGCATTCGCAGCGCCCGCACCCAGATATCCGTCTGGATGTATTCGACCATGTGGCCGATGTGAATCTGGCCGTTCGCGTAGGGAAGCGCGGACGTGACGAGAATCTGGCGACGGCCGGCTTGAGCCGGGGCCGCGGTGGATGCGGTGGCGGAGATCGGTGCTGACATGGAAGCGCGGGCCTGCGGGTTGAGTTGCGTGATTGCATGAAAAACGGAATCACGATTCTAGCAGGGGTGGGGGTTTGCGCGCGGAGGGGGTCAATCGGGGGGAGTCTGAGATGCGCGGGCCAGCGGGCACAATTTACAACAAATATGTTGTTTTTTTAAGATTGCTGAGCGCAACATGTGTGTTGTATTTTTCTTGCTCGCGGTCTGATTCGAAGGGGCAAATGAAATACAGCGGGTTCAGGAAGTGGCTGAAGGATCAGGGCGCCATGTTCGTGCCGGTGAAAGGCAGCCACTTCCGCGTCACACTTGACGGCAAGACAACGATCTTCCTGGATCACGGCAGCAAGGTAGTTGGTACGGGACTGGTCGAGTGGATCAAGAAGCAGCTTGGGCTGAAATGAATCACAACCTCTTTGGAGAACCGACACTCATGTTGTCCTATCCAGTCAATCTGGAACGCGATAACAACAACACGTATCTGGTGACGTTTCCGGATATTCCCGAGGCGGTGTCCGTCAGTGACGACGAGGACGAAGCGTTGCTCAACGCGCTCGACGCGCTCGAAAGCGCCATCGAAATCTATTTCGACGAAAAGCGCGAAGTTCCAGCCCCATCGAAGCCGAAGCGGGCGCAGCGTGTCGTGACGCTGCCGGCGCTCGTCGTGGCGAAGGTGTTGCTGGCGAATGAAATGGTGCGGCAGGGTGTGCGCAAGTCGGAGCTGGCGCGGCGGCTGAACCTGCACATGCCGCAAATAGACCGGCTGCTGAATCCCAGGCACGCATCGAAGCTCGATGCGATCGAAGCTGCGCTTGCCAAACTCGGCAAGCGGCTGGACGTGTCCATCGACTGAGCGAAAAGACGACCGCCCAAAAAAAACCGGGGCTTAATCGGCCCCGGAGCAACAACGACAAGAGGAGAATGATAGGTGGCGGCATCGCCAGCCACCCACCATAAAGACAGACAATCGGCGCGCGGCCAAGTTTCAAATTTTTTTCAATCCGATGAACCCGGCCTGCGCGGCACCCTGGTCGCCCGTCATTTCTCCTTTCAGATCAAGCGCTTACTGCACCTGACCCGGCTGCGCCGTCGCGCGCAGGTAGATTTCCACGCGGCGATTTTGCGCGCGGCCCGCTTCCGTCGCGTTGTCCGCGATCGGCTGGTTCTGGCCCATGCCCTGCGCCGAAAGGCGTTGCGCCGCCACGCCATGACCCGCCAGATACGTCGCAACGCTCTGCGCGCGGTTCTGCGACAAAGTCTGGTTGTAAGCCGGCTGGCCGGTGTTGTCCGTATGGCCGACGACCGATGCCACCAGTTCCGGATGCTGCGTCAGGGTTGACGACACTTCGTTCAGCACCGGCGCGAAGGTCGGCTTGATCGCGTAGCTGTTCGTGTCGAACGAGATCGAATTCGGGATGTTGACCTTGAGCGAGCCGTCCTGCTGCTCGGTGACCTGCGTGCCCGTGCCCGCTGTCGAACTCGACAGCTTGCCCTTGATGGCACCCCAGTTGTAACCCGTGATACCGCCCACCGCCGCGCCGACGCCCGCGCCGATCGCCGCGCCCTTGCCGCCGCCGAAGATCGCGCCAAGGCCCGCGCCCGTCGCCGCGCCGACGCCCGTGCCGACCGCCGTGTCGGTGCCTTGCTGCGAGGCGCAACCCGCGACGAGCGCGCCTGCCACGGCGAAAACGGACAGACGGGTCAACAATTTTGCGTTCATTTTCAATTTCTCCTGTAATCAACAATCGGTCCGGCCGAACCTTCAGTGATGCGCAAAGGGTCTTCCGGCGGTCCCGCGCCGCAGACACTACAATGAGGTTGGTCGCCCGCGCGGGACCAGGCGATACGTCCCTGAAACCTGCCGCGACGGATAGTGCAATGCGCGCGTGACCTGCGCAACCGCACTTAACAATTCCTTTCAATTTCTCACGTTGTCGCGCGGCCGCCTCGCGCAGCAACCACCGTTCCCTGGAGTTTCGATGAGTATTGACCGCGCCCGGATCGACACCGCACTTGCTACCTTGATCGATCCGAACACCAATCGCAAGTTCGCCGATGCCAAAAGCTTCAGAAACGTCGTGATCGACGGCGCGAAAGTCAGCGTGGGCGTCGTGCTCGGCTATCCGGCGAAGTCGCAGTTCGAAGCAGTCCGCGCGCTCGTCACCGACGCGCTGCGGCAGGTCGCGGGGGTCGAACAGGCGGAGGTGGCGGTGTCGTCGCAAGTGGTTGCGCACGCGGTCCAGCGCGGCGTGAAGTTGCTGCCGAACGTGAAGAACATCATCGCGGTGGCGTCGGGCAAGGGCGGCGTCGGCAAGAGCACGACGGCGGCGAATCTCGCGCTCGCGCTCGCCGCGGAAGGCGCGTCGGTTGGCATGCTCGACGCCGACATCTACGGCCCGTCCTTGCCGATGATGCTCGGCATCACCGGCCGCCCGGAGTCGCCCGACAACCAGTCGATGAACCCGCTGACGGGCCACGGCATCCAGGCCAATTCGATCGGCTTTCTGATCGAGCAGGACAACCCGATGATCTGGCGCGGCCCGATGGTCACGTCCGCGCTGGAACAACTGCTGCGGCAGACCAACTGGCAGGACCTCGATTACCTCGTCGTCGACATGCCGCCGGGCACGGGCGACATCCAGTTGACGCTTTCGCAGAAAGTGCCGGTGACGGGCGCCGTGATTGTCACGACGCCGCAGGATATCGCGCTCCTCGACGCGAAGAAGGGCCTCAAGATGTTCGAGAAGGTCGGCATTCCGATTCTCGGCATTGTCGAGAACATGAGCACGCACATCTGTTCGAATTGCGGCCACGAAGAGCACATCTTCGGTGCGGGCGGCGGCGAGCGCATGGCGAAGGAATACGGCGTCGAGATCCTCGGACAGTTGCCGCTCGACATCGCGATCCGCGAACGCACCGATTCCGGCGCTCCGACGGTCGTATCGGACCCGGAAAGCCGCATCGCGGAGACCTATCGCGCGATTGCGCGCAAGGTCGCGATTGCCATCGCGGAACGCCAGCGCGACATGACCTCGAAGTTCCCGAGCATCGTCGTGCAGAACACCTGAAGCGTCCCTCCAGCGGGAGCCTTGGCGGGCGCGGCTCGCGGTATCATGTCGCCTTCGATTGGTGCGGCAGCGCGCATGCATGGGGCGTGCGCGGCCGCCAAGAGGATCGCATGAGACACAGATTCGACGGGCGGACGCTGTCCGCCCTGATCGCGATGGCCGCCGCCACGCTCCTCATGAGCGGCTGCGGCATCATCTTCCAGAATCACGAGAAGCGTGCCGACGCGACGCTCCTGCCCACGCCCGGCAACGCGACGCGCGGCAGCGTCACGCTCATCGAACGCTCGGATGGCGTGCAGGTTTCTTACAGTATCTCGGGCATGCCGCCGAACAGCGAACACGCGCTGCAGGTGCACGAACGCGGCGACTGCATCGTCATCAACCAGCCCGACGCCGGCCCGGTCTTTGCGACGGCCGGGGATCGCAAGAAGTCGAGCTCGCGCGTCGAAGGCGATCTCGCCAACATCCGCGCCGACGCGAACGGCACGGCCACTGGTTTCATCGTGGCGCCGGACGTGTCGCTCGACGGCGTGCGCTCGGTCCTCTCCCGTGCGATCCTGCTGCACCGCGACGCCTCTGACCACTACGCGATGGCGCCGCACAGCGCCGGCCCCGCGCTCGCGTGCGGCGTGATCCGGCAGTAGCATCGCCAGCCGCCGCGGCCACCCGATCGAGAGACGCGAGCCGTCACATCATTCAAGTAAAATACGCCCTTTCGTTTGGCCGGCGCCTCGAGGCTCCCGGCCATGCCCGATTCAAGCACGGCCCGAGCCGTTCACCCAAGGGCGTCGACCCAAATGAGTCCCTATGAGCATCAAGTCCGATAAGTGGATTCGGCGCATGGCCGAAGAGCACAAGATGATCGAGCCGTTCGTGCGCGATCAGGTGCGCGTGACCGAGGACGGCCGCAAGATCGTGTCGTACGGCACGTCGAGCTACGGCTACGACATCCGCGTCGCCGACGAATTCAAGATCTTCACGAACATCAATTCGACGATCGTCGACCCGAAGAATTTTGACGAGAAATCGTTCGTCGATTTCAAGGGCGACGTCTGCATCATTCCGCCGAATTCGTTCGCGCTCGCCCGCACGGTCGAATATTTCCGCATCCCGCGCTCGTGCCTGACCGTGTGTCTCGGCAAGTCGACGTATGCGCGCTGCGGCATCATCGTGAACGTGACGCCGTTCGAGCCGGAATGGGAAGGCTACGTGACCCTCGAATTCTCGAACACGACACCTTTGCCTGCCAAGATCTACGCGAACGAAGGCGTGGCGCAGGTGTTGTTCTTCGAAAGCGACGAGATCTGCGAGACGTCGTACGCGGATCGCGGCGGCAAGTATCAGGGGCAGCGCGGCGTGACGCTGCCGAAAACCTGACGCAATCGAACGCGCTGACAAGCAATGCAACCGGCACCGGTTGATGAAAGACCGCTGGAATCGGACGTGAAACGCCCGGCCAGCGGTCGTTCCATTTGGAGAATCGCCCAATGAAGTTCCGTTTTCCCGTCGTCATCATCGACGAAGACTTTCGCTCCGAGAACATCTCGGGTTCCGGAATTCGCGCGCTCGCCGAGGCGATCGAGCGCGAAGGCGCCGAGGTGCTCGGCCTGACGAGCTACGGCGACCTGACGTCGTTCGCGCAGCAGTCGAGCCGCGCGTCGTGCTTCATCCTGTCGATCGACGACGACGAATTGCTGCCGTACGCGGAAAACGTCGTGGTCGCGGACGGCGACACGCCGGAACTCGCGGCCGCGATCGTCGCGCTGCGCGCTTTTGTCACAGCCGTGCGCCGACGCAACGCCGACATCCCGATTTTCCTCTACGGCGAGACGCGCACCTCGCGCCATTTGCCGAACGACATCCTGCGCGAACTGCACGGCTTCATTCACATGTTCGAGGACACGCCGGAGTTCGTCGCGCGCCACATCATCCGCGAGGCGAAGGTCTATCTCGATTCGCTCGCGCCGCCGTTCTTCAAGGAACTCGTGCAGTACGCCGAGGAAGGTTCGTATTCGTGGCACTGCCCGGGGCATTCGGGCGGCGTTGCGTTTCTCAAGAATCCGCTCGGGCAGATGTTCCATCAGTTCTTCGGCGAGAACATGCTGCGCGCGGACGTCTGCAATGCCGTCGACGAACTCGGCCAGTTGCTCGATCACACGGGGCCGGTCGCGGCGTCGGAGCGCAACGCGGCGCGCATTTTCAGCGCGGATCACCTGTTCTTCGTGACGAACGGCACGTCGACGTCGAACAAGATCGTCTGGCACGCGACCGTGGCGCCGGGCGATATCGTGCTGGTCGACCGTAATTGCCACAAGTCGATCCTCCACGCGATCACGATGACAGGCGCGATCCCCGTGTTCCTCACGCCGACGCGCAATCACTTCGGCCTCATCGGTCCGATTCCGCGCGACGAGTTCAAGCCTGAGAACATTCGCAAGAAGATCGAGGCGAATCCGTTCGCGCGCGAGGCGCTTGCGAAGAATCCGAAGGTCAAGCCGCGCATTCTGACGATCACGCAGAGCACCTACGACGGTGTGATCTACAACGTCGAGATGATCAAAGACCTGCTCGGCGACCTGCTCGACACGCTGCATTTCGACGAAGCGTGGCTGCCGCACGCCGAATTCCACTCGTTCTATCAGGACATGCATGCGATCGGCGCGGGCCGGCCGCGCACCGGCGCGCTCGTGTTCGCGACGCACTCGACGCACAAGCTGCTCGCGGGCATCTCGCAGGCGTCGCAGATTCTCGTGCAGGACAGCGAGAACAGCACGTTCGACCGCCATCGTTTCAACGAGGCGTATCTGATGCACACGTCGACGAGCCCGCAGTACGCGATCATCGCGTCGTGCGACGTCGCCGCCGCGATGATGGAGCCGCCGGGCGGCACGGCGCTGGTGGAGGAGTCGATCGCGGAAGCGCTCGATTTCCGCCGCGCGATGCGCAAGGTCGATGCCGAATACGGCGACGACTGGTTCTTCAAGGTCTGGGGGCCGGAGGCGCTGGCCGAAGAGGGCATCGGCGACCGCGAGGAGTGGATCCTGAAGCCGAACGACCGCTGGCACGGCTTCGGGCCGCTCGCAGAAGGCTTCAACATGCTCGACCCGATCAAGGCGACGATCATCACGCCGGGCCTCGACGTGGACGGCGAGTTCGGCGAGACGGGCATTCCGGCCGCGATCGTGACGAAGTATCTGGCGGAGCACGGGATCATCGTCGAGAAGACGGGGCTTTACTCGTTCTTCATCATGTTTACGATCGGCATCACGAAGGGTCGCTGGAACTCGATGGTCACCGAACTTCAGCAGTTCAAGGACGATTACGACAATAATCAGCCGCTGTGGCGCGTGCTGCCGGAGTTCATTGCGCAGCATCCGTCTTATGAGCGGATCGGGTTGCGTGACTTGTGCGAGCAGATTCACAGCGTCTATCGCGCGAATAACATCGCGCGGCTGACGACGGAGATGTATCTGTCGAGCATGGAGCCGGCGATGAAGCCGTCGGAGGCGTTCGCGAAGCTGGCGCACCGGGAGATCGACCGGGTGCCTATCGATGAACTCGAAGGCCGTGTGACGAGTATTTTGCTGACGCCTTATCCGCCGGGTATTCCGCTGCTGATTCCGGGAGAGCGGTTCAACCGGACGATCGTGGATTATCTGCGGTTCGCGCGGGAGTTCAATGAGCGCTTCCCGGGGTTCCATACGGATATTCACGGGCTCGTCGGGGAGATGATCAACGGACGCATCGAGTATTTTGTGGATTGCGTGCGGAATTGATTTTTCCCGCTTCGTTCAAGACGACAACGGCCCCGCGGGGCCGTTTTTGTTTCAGTCCAGCACATGCCCCGGCGCTTGCGAAGGCTTGACCGGCGGCCGCACGAACCCCGCATCCGCAACCATATCGTGCAGCGCGATCTCCAGCGTCTCGCACATCGTATTCAGCGCGAGATCGTTTTCCTCGACGCCGAAAGGGTCCTCGATCTGCGCCGCGATCGCCTCCAGCGCCATGAACGCGTAGGCGAGCAGCAAGGAAAAGAGCGGTGTCAGCAACCCCGCGCCATCCACCAGCCCAAACGGCAGCAGCGCGCAAAACAAATAAACCGTACGGTGAATCATCACCGAATAGGAGAACGGCAGCGGCGTCGTCGCGAGCCGCTCGCAGCCGCCGATCACCTCGGACAGCGCGTTCAGATTGTGCTCGAAGGCGAGCACGGCGTAACCGTCGATCGAGCCCTCGCGCGAGCGGTCCGCGACCCATTCGCCGAGCCACAGCAGGATGGTTGCGGGGCGAAATTGCGCGTCGCGTGTGCGCGCGTGGAGTTCGGGCGGGAGACGCGGTGCGAGTTCGTCGCAGGGGTCGGTGCCACGCAACTGGTGGCGCAGCGCGTGAGCGAAGCCGCCGAGCGCGGCGACGAACTGGCGCGTGCGGTCCGAGTCGCGTTCGCGGGGTAGCGTCAGCGCCTGGCGCGCCAGGGAACGCGCGGTGATCGCGAGCGTGCCCCATAGCCGGCGGCCTTCCCACCAGCGCTCGTAGCTCGCATTGTTGCGAAAGCCGAGAAACACCGCGAGCGCGATTCCGATCAAGGCGAACGGCGGCGTGCCCAGCCCGAGAGGATAGCTGCGCATGTGGTCGTGCATGAAGATCGCCGCTATCGACAGCGCGAGGATCAGCATGAGCCGGGGCAGCAACTGCGGCAGCACGGAGCCGCGCCAGACGAACAGCAGGCGGAACCAGTGAAGCTGAGGGCGGATGATCATGGCGGCAGCCGGACGAAGCAATCCGTCGATTATCCCGAAATTCGGCGCCGCGGCAGCGGGGCATGACGTCGCGCGCCGGTTGATCGTTGGGCGAGACGAGATTCGACAAGAACCATCGCCGTTGGCCCGAGACATTCCAGGACTCCGCTTATCACTTTCATCACATTTTGTCGCGCTCACTAACGAGCATTTTTGAGACGCATCCAAGCCGATGACGGCACACGCGGCACAGCCGTCGGCTTGAGCATTCTCAACTACAAAAAAGGTGACGAAAAATGATGAAACCGAAAAATCTGGCGATCGTGGCCGCGTGCGCGGCGCTTCTGGCCGCATGTAGCGGAAGCGACGATTCGCCCGCCGCAGTCGCGCATCCGCTCTACGCGCAGAGCAACGAGACGGACAACGCCGTGCTGCAGTTCGAGCGCAACGCCGACGGCACCTTCGCCCCGCGCGCGCGTATCGCGACGGGCGGCAAGGGCACTAACGGCGTCGATCACGTAAACAAGGGCGTGACCGGGCCTGATTCGCTGTCGAGCAACCGCAGCGTCGTGGTGTCCGGCAAGCGTCTCTTCGTGGCGAACGCGGGCAACAACACGGTCTCGGTGTTCCAGATCGATACGGCGACAGCCGCCCCGCGCCTGCTGAAAGCCAGCCCGACGGGCGGCATGCTGCCGACGAGCCTCGCGGTCAACAACGACGTTCTGTACGTTTCGCACCAGCAAGGCGGCACGGTGGGCGCGTACAAGATTGGCATCGACGGCGCGCTCAACAAGATCGGTTTCTACACGCTGTCGCATCCGGATGCGGTCCTGACGCAGGTCGAAGTGAGTGCCGGCGGCAAGTCGCTCGTCGTAAACGAATTTCTGAGCGAACTCGCGACGCGCGCGCCCGGCAAGACGTTGACCACCTTCCCGATCAAGAGCGACGGCACGCTCGGCGTTCCGGCGACGGCGCAATCGTCGGGCGCGGGCACGCTCGGCGGCCGGTTTGCGCACGGCAAGCTCTCGAACGTGTACGTCACGGCGGAAGCGGTGAGCGGTTCGCTCAGCACCTACACGCTCGACAACGGCATGCTCGTTGCGAAGAGCGGCCCGGTGATCGCAGTCGGTCAGACGGAACCGTGCTGGCTCGTCATCACGCCGGACAATCGCTTCGTGTACACGGGCAACGGCGCGGGCACGGTGTCGCTCTATGCGCTCGACCCGGAAGGACGCGCGACCCTCGTCACGCCGGTGGCGGCCACCGAACCGCCGCCTGCGGGTGTGGCGAGTGCGCTCGCGGCGGATGCCTGGATCAGCCCGGACGGCAAATTCCTGTATCAGGATTACCTCGGCGCCGACAAGATCGTGGCTTACGCGATCCAGCCGGACGGCAAGCTCATGAAGATTGGCGAGCAGGCGGCCAATACGGCTACGCATGTGAGCCTGCAGGGGCTCGACGGCATCTAGTCGTCGTTCCGAAGCAGTCCGGGCGGGGCCCGGACTGTGGCGATCATCGAGAAGCCTCGGGTGTCATGCCCGAGGCTTTTTTTTCGCCGCAACGCGTCGGACGTGCTTCTGTCTCGCGACTCGCCTTCGTGAATCTTCTCCATTTTAGATTTCGGATTGTCGATATATCGAGAAATATCCCATTCAGTCCTATTTTTCATCACTTTTTGTCTCCCCGCACAACAAAAATTTTTGAGACATGACTAAGCACTCAGCCGTGTTGCTGCGGCCGCCGGTTCAGGCCGGCTTTTAATCGTGTCCAACTACAAGAGGTCAACATAATGATGGAACTGAAGAACCTGGCGATCGCAAGTGCCTGCGCCGCACTGCTGTCCGCGTGCGGCGGAAGCGACGGCGATTCGGCGCCTGCCGCGTCGGTCAAGCAGCTCTATGCGCAAACGAACGAGACCAACAACTCCGTGCTCCAGTTCGACCGCAACCCCGACGGCACACTCGCGCCGCGCGGCCGGATCGCAACGGGCGGCAAGGGCACCAACGGCGTCAACTACTTCCAGCACAACGGCGTCATTCCCGATGCACTGACGAGCAATCACAGCGTGATCGTGAGCGCGGACGAGAAGCGGCTTTTCGTCGCGAACGCGGGCGACAACACTGTCTCCGTTTTCGATATCGACCAACGGACGGGCGAGTTGCGCCTGCGCAAGGCGAACCCGACGGGCGGCATCCGTCCGACAAGCCTTTCGTTGAAGGACGACATCCTGTACGTCACGCATCAGGAAGGCGAAAAGCAACTGGGCGCCTACAAGGTCGGCCTGAACGGCTCGCTCACGAAGATCGGCGATTACGCCACGCTGCCGGGCGACGCGCTCCTCACGGAAGTCGAAGTCAGCCCCGACCACCGTTCGGTGGTCGTGAACGGCTTCCTCGACGGCGTCAACCCGCGCAAGCCGGGCAAGACGATCATGACTTTTCCGATTCACGCGGACGGTACGCTCGGCAAGCCGACGTCGACCACCTCGCTCGGAATGGGACCGTTCGGCGGACGCTTCGGCAACGGCAAGCTCGGGCATGTCTACCTGACGGCGGAGGCGGGCAGCGGAACGCTCAGCACCTACACGCTCAACAACGGCAAGCTAGAAGGCGTGAGCGGCCCGATCGCGGTGACCGGCCAGGGCGCGCCCTGCTGGCTCGTCGTGTCGCCGGACAACCGCTTCGTCTACACCGGTGACGGCAGCGGCGCGGTCTCGCTCTTTTCGCTCGACGCGGACGGACGCGCCACGCTCGTCAACGGTACGGCAGCCGAGGAACCGCCGCCTGCCAGCGGGGTTTCCAACACGTCGCTTGCCGCCGACGCCTGGATCAGCGCGGACGGCAAGTTCCTGTACCAGGATTATTTCGGCGCCGACAAGATCGTCTCCTATGCCATCCAGCCGGACGGTTCGCTCGTGAAGGTCGGAGAGCAGGCGGCCAATACGGAGACGCATGTGAGCCTGCAGGGCCTCGTCGGCATCTGATGTAAATGCGTTGATCGAACGGTGATGTAAAAAAAGCTGTCCGGGATGCGATCCCGGACAGCTTTTTAATGGTTGTTCCGCGCGTGCCGTCGGTCAGACGCGCAGCGCGTCAAAGCGCCGCGCGCGCCGCCGTCACCGCTGCCCGGACCTGCTCCGGCGCGGTCCCGCCCGCATGATTGCGGCTCGCGACCGACCCTTCCAGCGTCAGATATTCGAACACGTCCTCGCCGAGCAGATGCGCGACTTTCGGCAACTCCGCGCGCATCTCGTCGAGCGATAAATCCGCCAGATCGCACCCACGATCCACGCAGATCCGCACCGCGTGCGCGACTGCCTCGTGCGCGTCGCGGAACGGCAGGCCGCGCTTCACCAGATAATCCGCGAGATCGGTCGCCGTCGAAAAACCCTGCAACGCCGCCGCGCGCATCGCGTCCGGCTTCACCGTGATGCCCGCCGCCATCTCCGCAAAAATGCGCAGCGTGTCCGCGACCGTATCGACGGTGTCGAACAGCGGCTCCTTGTCTTCCTGATTGTCCTTGTTGTACGCAAGCGGCTGGCCCTTCATCAGCGTGAGCAGCGCCATCAGATGCCCGTTCACGCGCCCGGTCTTGCCGCGCGCGAGTTCCGGCACGTCCGGATTCTTCTTCTGCGGCATGATCGACGAGCCGGTGCAGAACCGGTCGGCCAGATCGATGAAACCGACGCGCGGGCTCATCCACAGCACGAGTTCCTCCGAGAAACGCGAAACGTGCGTCATCACGAGCGCCGCCGCCGCCGTGAATTCGATCGCGAAATCGCGATCCGACACCGCATCGAGCGAATTCGCGCAGATGCCCTCGAAGCCGAGCGTCTTCGCCACCGCCTGCCGGTCGATCGGATAGCTCGTGCCCGCGAGCGCGGCCGCGCCGAGCGGCAGGCGGTTCACGCGGCGGCGCAGGTCGACCATGCGCTCGCTGTCGCGCGTGAACATCTCGACGTACGCGAGCAGGTGATGCCCGAACGTCACCGGCTGCGCGACCTGCAAGTGCGTGAAGCCCGGCATGATCGTGCCGGCGTGCTGGTCGGCGAGGTCGATCAGCGCGAGGCGCAAATCCTTCAGCAAAACGCCGATCCGGTCGATTTCACCGCGCAGCCACAGGCGGATGTCGGTCGCGACCTGGTCGTTGCGCGAGCGGCCGGTGTGCAGGCGCTTGCCGGCATCGCCGATCAGCGCCGTCAGACGCGCCTCGATGTTCAGGTGCACGTCCTCCAGGTCGAGCTTCCACTCGAACTCGCCGCGCTCGATTTCGCCGCGAATCTGCGTCATGCCGCGCTGGATGGAGTCCAGATCGTCGGCGCCGATGATCTTCTGCGCGGCCAGCATCGACGCATGTGCGAGCGACCCTTCGATGTCGACGAGCGCGAGCCGTTTGTCGAAAAACACCGACGACGTATAGCGTTTGACGAGCTCGGACATCGGCTCGGAGAAGCGAGCCGACCAGGCTTCGCCTTTTTTGTGCAGTTGGGACGTCATGGTGATGTGGATTTGGGCAATGAGCGACAGCGGGCGGCGCGAAGCCGGCGAGTCCGCAATTTTAACATCGGAGCTTTCTGAAACGACGAAGCGCGCCGGCCCAAGGGCGCTTCGCCGTCGACGGGATCAAGCGCCCGGAATCACCTTGCCGGTATAGACGACCGGTCCGGTCGGCCCGTTGGGATTCGGCGACCCGCCGAGCGGCTCCACCGACACCGCAAGCGCCGGGAACGCATTGACCGACGCCGCCTTGAAGCGCGCCGTCCCACCGGCCGGCAGCACGCCGAGCGACACCGGATGGCCTTCCTTCGGCAAGCCCCAGAGCTGCATCGATTTGTCGGTCGGGTCCGAGGCGCCGGACAGACGGCGCACGGTCACTTCCGAGGTCCGGTCGTCCCAGGTGACGAGGATCGCCGGATGCGCGTCCTTGTCGGCGAGCGCGGCGACATAGCCAACGTGCGGTTCCTGCGCGACTTGCGGCGCAGGCACGGGCGTCGGCGTGAGCTGCCGCAGCGAGATGACGAGCGCGAGCGCGGCCACCGCCGTCGCCGCGATCGACCAGCCGCGCCAGAACGACAGGTTCTCGAACCACCGGGACGCGGGCCGCACCGAGACCGCTTCGCGCCGCGCGCCGCCGAGATTCAGCCGGCGCTCGATTGCTTCCCAGACCGACGGCGGCGGCGCTACCTGCGGCGCCAGTTCGCCGATCGCCTCGACGCGCCCGCGCCACGTTTCGATCGCGACGCGGATCGCCGGATCGCCCTGCGCGATGGTTTCGAAGCGCCGCCGCGAACGGCCGCGCATTACGCCGAGCGTGTACTCGGCGGCGAGCTGATCGACAAGGCCTGCGTGCCGGTGGAGATCCATCACAGACCTCCCAGACAGGCTCTGAGCTTTTCGAGACCGCGCCGGATCCACGATTTCACCGTGCCGAGCGGGACCTTCATGACGTCGGCCACTTCGCTGTGGCTCTGGTCACGCAGATACGCGAGCGCGACCGCCTGACGCTGGCTCGCTTCGAGTTGCTCCATGCAGATTCTGAGATGCCGTGCTTCCTGGCTCATCAGCGTCTGTTCCGACGGATCGGCCTCGTTGCCGGGCAGGATGTCGTCCAACGCTTCGCTCCATTGCGTCTCCGCGCTCGCGCCGTGGGCTTTTTGCCGCCGCAGGTAGTCGAGTGCCCGGTTTCGCACGATTGACGCCATCCAGGTCATCGGCGCGGAAAGTCCCGCCCGATAGTCGCCGGCATAGCGCCAGATGTTGACGAACGCGTCCTGCAGGACCTCCTCGGCCCACTCGCGCTTCACCAATATACGAAGCGCGAGGCCGAACAGTTTCGAAGAAGTCAGATCGTAGAGCGCGCGCAACGCGGCGGCATCTTCGCTCGCGACGCGCTCGAGGAGCTGCGCGAGGATTTCGGCGTTCGGATCGCGAGGAAGGGCTGTCGACATGGGCCGGTTGCTTGAGACGATTCTGAAAGGTGGTGAAAACCGATCTTACCCAAGTAATCGGGATCGATCGCATCGGAATTGTTATCGATGTGTGTGCATCCGATCGGTCCGGTGCTGCGTAAGTGCGTTTAGCGGCTAGGTATCACTGAGGGAACAAGAGCGGGAGACCGGGCGGGGAAATAGAACTGGAGCGCGAAGTGGTGCGCTATCGGGTGTCCCCGTTCTCATTGGTGCATTCAGTGAGAACGGTTTTGGCCCGGCCGGATGGTCGGGCTTTCTTTTTGGTGCCTGCCTCTTACGTGGAATTTGTAATTTATGCGCGTTTCTCGGATAGCCTATACTTATTACAATACAGGCTTTAATTTGCCGGAGACGCCGTGCAGACAGATCAATCTAAGCCAACCGACGCCGCGTTCGGGAAAACCGACGATGTTCAACAGACTATCGCTCGCACGATTCTCTATTTAGGCCGGCGCGATATGGAAGCGGGTAACCATCGGGTTAAAGAAGCGTTTTTCGCCGAACTGGATAGCGAGCATTAGAAGCGGTTCAACTCTCACCCACCAAAATCACCAGCTTCAAATCTTCCCGATGCGCGGGCTTAAAAGTGATTTGATCGAAGACAAGCCGTCCCTGCATCGGATGATTGAACGCGCGTTCTCCGCCTTCGCGCTCGCCGACGTCCTGCGAAGCCCAAAAGCGCGCGAACGCATCGCTCGCGGAGGTCAATCCGTCGATTAGCGCGCGCGTCGGCGCGTCGTTCAGATGGCGGATCGAATCCGCACGAAACTCCGCGACCAACCGCCGCGCGCGCGTCTCCCAGTCGACGACCAACTGCATCGCCTCCGGCATCGTAAACATGTAAGTCAGCAGGTTCCGGTCATGCTCGCCGTCGAGCCAGCCAACGAACAGCGCCGCCGCCTGCGCATTCCAGCGCAGCGCGTTCCACTGCCGGTCGAGCACGTAAGCGGGCGCGTCGATCAGCGCGACGGTTTGCAGCAATGCGGCCGGCGCGTCCTGCGCGGCGGGGTCGGGCTCGGCGGGATCGCGCTGCGCGGCCAGCTCAAAGAGATACGCCCGCTCCGCGCGTGAAAGCTGCAGCGCGACGGCGATGCGCGCGAGTGCATCGGCGGATGCGGACACCGGGCGCCCTTGCTCGATCCACGTGTACCAGGTCGGGCTCACGCCGCACAACTGCGCGACTTCCTCGCGCCGCAAGCCTGGTGTGCGGCGGCGCGGACCCGGCGGCAAGCCGACGGCCATCGGCGAAAGCCGCTCGCGATGCGCGCGGATGAAATCGCCGAGCGCGCGCGCGGGCGTCGTGTCGAGCGGGGGAGGGGCGGTCTCGGTTTTTTCCTTGGGCGACAGACGCATAGAGAAAGCAGAACAGGTAGTGTAGATACCAGAATAATCACTTCACTTGTACTGGTACAGGGCGGGCTCTATTGTAGCGGCTCACGTCCCCACAACTCAGCACGGAGCAACCGATGAAACACCACGACCAGGTCGCCGACGCCTTCGGCACGACCGCCGCCGCGTACTTGACGAGCGCCGTCCACGCGACGGGCGCCGACCTGCAGACCCTCGCGCGCGAAGTCGCCGCGACGCCGGGCGCATCCGTCCTCGATCTGGGCTGCGGCGCCGGTCACGTCAGTTTCGCGGTGGCGCCGCACGCGCAGTCGGTGGTGGCTTACGACATCGCCGAGCCGATGCTCGCGACCGTCGCGGGCGCCGCCGCCGAGCGCGGTCTCACGAACATCCGCACGCAGCAAGGCCCGGCGGAAAAACTGCCGTTCGACGATGCCTCGTTCGACTGGGTCCTGTCGCGGATGAGCGCGCATCACTGGCACGGCGTGCCGGCCGCGCTGAAGGAGGTGAAACGCGTGCTGAAGCCCGGAGGGCGCGTGCTGTTCGTCGATATCGCGGGCGCCGATCATCCGCTCCTCGACACGCACATCCAGGCGATCGAGCTGCTGCGCGACGGCTCGCATATCCGCGACTATCGCGCGGACGAATGGATGGCGCTGTTCGAGGGGGCGGGCTTTCAGGCAGAGGTGCGCAGCCGCTGGCGTTTGCCGCTCGAATTCGACGCGTGGGTCGCGCGCATGCGCACGCCGCCGGAGCGCGTGATCGCGATCAAATCGATGTGGAATAACGCGCCGGACGAAGTGCGGCAGTATTTCGCCGTGCAGGAAGACGGCTCGTTCGAGCTGGATGCGTTGATGATCGAGGCGCGGTGATTTGAACGAGAACGCGCCTGGCTCGAAATGCCGGGCCAGGCGCGAAGGTAAAGCGTCATTGGTTTGTGGACCCCGCATGCGTCCTGGCGCGCAGGCGCCGCCGCATGCGGGTGCGCTCAGCCGCCGGCGGCGCCTGAGCCCCCTGCGCCACCAGCGCCGGCAAGGCCTTTCATGCTGCCCAGCAGGCTGGTGAGACCCTGCATCGCTGTCTGCAAGAACTGCCCGAGCATCTGCATGATCTGCTGCATGCCTTGTTGCTGCGCCTCGCCGCCGCCTTGCTGCTGACGTTGCGAACCGCCGGCACCTTCGCTGCCGCCGCCTTGCTGCTGACCTTGTGAGCCGCCAGCGCGTTCGCTGCCCCCAGCGCCGCCGGTGCTTTCGCTACCGCCGCTGCCGCCGGCGCTTCCGACATTACCGGGGCCGCCGCTGCCACCGGTGCCGCCCAAGACCATCCAGCATTTCCGCTTTGCTCGCGGCCGACCCGTGCCGCATGAGGGACTGCGCCCCGTCCGCATCGGTGTTGCGCATGTGCGGCTGCCGGGAATCATGCTCGTGCATGCCGACGTGCGCGTGCTGCATCGATTGCGTCCGCATGGTGCTGCTCGAGACACTGCGCATCTCGCCGCCGGTCGAGATGGACATGCTGGCGGTGTGACTATCCGACTTTGAAATCTGCATCGACATAGGGATTCCTGTTGATTTGAAACAACCATGAACGGTGACACAGAAGAAAAGTTGCAAGCATCAAAAGATGTAAGTTAACTCGTGTAGGCATCCTCCTTATTAATAGAAATCAGAATCGTTGTGATAGCGATAATTCAATTCCCACTCATCGGCAAAAAGGAATTCCTCGCGAGAGGCGCGACGGGCGCACGGTCCGGAAGGTCGATCAGATATTTACGATCGATCAACTGCATTACGCAGACCACTCTGAGAAAACCGGTGAAGTTCCACACAGAGCCATACTTGAGGTCGATCTCGAGCGCCCATTTGGAGATAAGCTTTCCCACGGTTAACGATTCTTTGCGGGCGATCTCTTCGATGATTTTCCAGTACACCTCTTCAAGCCGGAAGCAGGTGGAAAGGCCGTTCACCCGCACTGAGCGAAGCCTGGGACGCACCAGGTCCAGGTCGAACTCACAAAATTCTGGTTTATTCATTGTCGTATCGTGATGCAGATTGTTGCCGAGTTGTTTGACTAGGCAAGATGCGGTTCAGGGGAAACCGCGCGTGTCATTTCTATCCTGAAGATACGCATCGCTGATTAATTTGATCAACGCCTCGTTCTGCCAGTAATCGGATTTCGCAATCCTGATCTTTTGCTGAAGCAGAATGGTCATACAAATGTATGACCATCAACATTGCTAAGTAGGTTGAAATTCGTCTTCGCCGTTACTGAAAATCCGTTGGTGGAGATGAATAAGCTAAAGACACGGGGCGTTAATGCCTCGAACCTGAATCGCCGCCGGGCGAGCCGCTGCTGGCTCCCGGCGCTGGCGGCTCTGCATTGCGCGATGTTTCCGTGCGCGGCCAACGCGGCCGCACCGAGGTGGCAGGACGCGCCGATGCACTACGCGGCCCGCAGTTCGCCACTGCCCGATGTGCTGAAAGACGTGCTCGCCGCCGGAGGGATCGCGGCGGACGTGGGCCGCGACGTGCGCGGCACCGTGAACGGCGTCTTCGACGAGACGCCCGGATCGCTTTTCATGAAGCTCACCGAGGTGTACGGTCTCGTCTGGTACTTCGACGGCCGCGCGATGCATGTCACGACCGCCGCCGACGTGCGCAGCCGCGTGATCCCGTTTGCGCCGATGACACGCGGCACCGTCACCTCGCTCTTGCGCAGCCTCGAACTGGACGGGCCGAATGCGTCGATCCGCTATTCCGACACGTCGATCCGCGTGAGCGGCCCGAGCCGCTTCGTCGACGCAGTCGCCGAAGCCGTTGACAAGGCGCAGCGCCAGACCACCGTCGATACCCCGTTCGACCAGACCTCGATCCGCGTCTTCCCGCTGCACTATGCGCAGGCCCAGGACATCACCTACACGATCAACGGCCGCGACCAGGTCGTGCCGGGTGTGGCGACGCTCCTGCGCAATCTGATGTCGGACGTGTATGCGGTGAAGCAACCCGAGCGGGGCAATGCGCGCGCAGGCCGGCAGGCGTCGCGGGGCGGTCCGCCGCCTTTGCCGAGCCTGCGCGGCATGGGCATGGCCGACATCGCGCTGCCGCAGACCGACAAGGGCATGGCGGACGCCGTGAGCGGCGCGACCCGGAACGACGTCACGCCCGCGCGCCAGAACATCGTCGCCGACGCGCGCACGAACGCGGTCGTGATCCACGACGTCCCGGCGATGATGCCGAACTACGAACGCGCGATCGCGATGCTGGACCGGCCGCAGGAACTGATCGAGATCGATGCCGCCGTGATCGACGTGTCGAGCGGTTTCACGAACGAACTGGGCGTGCAGTGGGGCGGGGCGAACGGGCGCGTGAACCTCGGCGTGAACGCAGGCAGTGCGGACCTGACCACGCGCCGGCCCGACCTGCCCGCGCCGACGAGTCTCGTGACCGGCCTGAACTTCGCGACGCTCATCGGCAATTCGGCCCAGTACCTCTTCGCGCAGATCCACGCGCTGGAGGCGAGCGGCCGCGCGCGGATCCTCTCGCGGCCCCAAGTGCTCACGCTCAACAATTCGGCGGCGGTGCTGTCGTCGCGCAGCTCGGTGTACGTGCGCGTTGCGGGCAACCAGGATGTCGATCTCTACAACGTCGACACGGGCCTCTCGCTGAGGGTCACGCCGATGGTCGAGTCCACTTCGGACACGCACAAGAACATCCACATGAACATCCAGATCGACGACGGCGCGTTCGATACGTCGCTGACCGTCGACGGCATCCCGAACGTGAACAACCACTCGATCGTCACGCAGGCGGTGGTGCGCGACGGAGAAAGTCTTCTGTCGGCGGATACGAGTATGAAAAGAACGAGTCGACCGTCTCGCAGGTGCCCGTGCTCGGCAGCGTGCCGTACCTCGGCGCGCTCTTTCGCAACAAGCAGGCGACGCGCCAGCGGCTTGAACGCCTGATCCTCATCACGCCGCGCATCCGCACGTCGAGCGGACGGTCTGTGTCGCCGCCGCTCGCCGCGCCGCTCAGCGAACGGCTGGACAAGGTAATGCCGGTCTATCGTGAAGCGGCTGCTCCCGAACTGAGCGCCGCTCCCCGCAGCGCGCCGGACGCGGTGTATCCGATGCCGACGCCAGAGCAAATCCCGCCTGTCGCCGCCGTCTTCACGCCCATCGATCAGGCGTCGCGGGCGAAAACCGTCCCGCTCACGCTGGAGAACCTGCGATGACGAACCGCTTCACCCTGTTCGTCACGAGCGGCGTGCATACCGGCGCGAGCGTCCAGTTCGGCGCGGCCCGCGAGCTCACCATCGGCAGCGCGGCGACGGCCGACCTGATGCTCGTGGACGAGCGCGTCAAGCCGTCGCATGCGGAGCTGCGCATCGTGTCCGGCTCGCTCATGCTCGCGGCGTTGCACGATGGCGTCGCGGTCTTCGGCCGCCCGGTCCCGCGCGGCACGCGGGTAACGCTGGACCCGGGCGCGCTCTTCTCGATCGATACCACCGCGTTCCTACTCGGCGGCCCCGACGGCGTGCGCCCGGGCGCCGCGCAGACCGAAGCCGCGCGCCGCGCCTATCTGCGCCGCTATTCGGCGAGCGGCTACGCGGCTTCGATGTGGCGCAGGGCCTCGCTGCTGTTGAAGATCGTCATGCTGCTTGCCACGGCCGCCGTCGTCGCGCTCGCGGTCTGGTTCGCGAAGGCGCCGCGCCCGGTCTCCACCGATGCGGGCCTCGCGGGCGCCTCCGCGTTTCGCTTCGTGAGCACGCACGTCGAGAAGAAGACGGGCGCGATGATCTACGAGGGCTACGTCGCGACGCCCGCCGACATGGCGAACCTCACGGCCGTCGCATGGCACAACCCGCGTGCGCCCGTGATGCGCGTGACCGTCCTTTCGCAACTGAGCGACCAGCTTGCCGGCTTCCTCGGGAAGTACTACCGGGGTGCCCAACTGCGTCCAGGCGAGCCCGGCGACTTCAGCGTCGTGATCGGGGGCGCCGATGCGCACGTCCTGCCGGAATCGTGGGACTACGCGCGGGTCGCGCGTTTCGCGAAGGCCGATCTTGCCGGGCTCAAGAGCCTCCGCTTCCCGGGGCGCGAGACGAGGCCGGGCGAACCCGTGCGCCTGCCGCTGTCGGCCATCGGGATGAATCTCTCGCGCACGAGCCGCGGGGCCTATCTCGCCGACGGCCAGGGCGCGCGCTACTTCCCCGGCGCGCGCATGCCGCTCGGAAAGCTGACGCGCATCACCGCCTGCACCGCCGATGTCATGCGTGAAGACGACGGCACTGTCTATGAATTCTTCGTGAGGTCCGCCGATGCGAACGCCTGCCGGTAGAAGCACGCTCGGAGCGTTCGTCGTCCTGCCGCTCGAACAGCAACTGAACGATCCGGCCGGGCGCTCGGCGATCGCCGAGCGCCTCACGCGCGACTTCGAGCGCATGCGGCGAGCGTGCCTTGCCGCCGCGCAGCGCGGCAACTATGCCGAACACAGGAAATTGAATCTGCTTGTCGAGTGTCTGAGCGCGGCTCGGCGAGTGGTAGAGCGAAGCGCGAGCTTCGAAAACGCGCCATCAACCGCAGTAAACAAAGGAATCCATCATGACCGTAGGTAACGCAACTTTCTCCCCGAACAACGCAGGCTTCAACGGCGGCGGAGGTGTAGGCAGCAACGGCCTTTCCAGCCAGAAGATCGCCGAGCTGATGGCGAAGGTGCTGGAGAAGCAGAACCAGGACGTATCGCAAAAGATGCAGGCGGCCGAAGGCGCCGACGAGAAGCAGGGCAACGTCGCGATGGTCAAGCTCCAGCAGGCGACGGGTGCGCTCAATAACACCCAGTCGCTCGCGACCGCGATGATCACCGGCTTCAACGACACTCAGAAGGACACCGCCAAGGCCACCCGCTAACACTCAATGGAGCTCGCCGGGAACCTCCCCGCGAGGTTCCCGGCGGCCAAAACGCGATGGAAGACGAAACGCTCGAACTGCTGATCTCGATCGGCCATTACGCACGGGTCCGGGGACGCTTCGACGACGCCCGCTATCTCTTCGACCGGCTCGCGCTGCTCTATCCGGAGCGCGCCTTTCCGTACCTTGGGCTCGGGCTCGTGGAAGTCGACCGCGTCCAGTACCGCAAGGCGAGCCAGTGGTTCCAGACCGCCCTCGACGCGGTGCCGGACTACGGCCTCGCGCAGGCATGGCTGGGCGTGTGCCTCGTCTTCGAAGAGCGTTACGCGGCGGGCGCGCAAGCGCTCATTGCGGCCACGCGCAGCGACGACGAAAGCGGCCGGGCGCTGGCCGCCACGTTCCTGAAAGTGCCCGGCTGCGTGCCGTATGCGAACGCGTTCTCGATACCCGCCGTGCCGACTCTCAACCGACTCAAATATCAAGGCTAAGTCATGCTGACTCCCACCCACGCTGCGCTTGCCGCAGGCCTCACGCCAGCCGCAGCGCCAGCGCCGCAGCCGCAGCGAGCGGCTGGGGATGCCGGCGGCATCCTCACCCAGCTTCTCGAACACGCCCAGTCGCTGCAGGACGGCTCGCTCGCGCGTTTCGACCAGCGCCTGCAGGACCTCGATACCGGCCGCCTCTCGACGAGCGACATGCTGCGGCTGCAGGGCGACATGGGCGAGTTCGCGGTGCGCACGTCGATGACGGTACGGATTGCCGATACGCTCGGCAGCGCGATCCAGACCCTCACGCAGCGAAGCTGATGCGCCGCGCCCTCGTCCTGTTGCCGTTCCTGGTCCTGCTGGGCTGCCGAACCTCGCTGTTCGAGCAGATCGACGAGGACCAGGCCAACCGCATCGTCGCGGCACTGAGCCATCACGGGATCGCCGGGGAGAAGAGCCGCAACCCCGACGGCACCTGGAACATCTCGGTCGAGGACCACGACGCCGTGGTCGCCACCGAACTGGCGAGCGCCTATGCGCTGCCGCGCGGCGGACACGCCAATCTCGGTGACCTGTTCAGCCGCCAGGGCTTCATTTCGAGCCCGGAGGAGGACCGCGTGCGGTTCGTCTACGGGCTCACGCAAGAACTCTCCGAGACGCTTGAAAAGATGGACGGCGTGCTCGTCGCGCGCGTGCACATCGTGCTGCCGGAGAAGACCCCGCTCGGGCCGCCGCCCGCCGAGCCCTCGGCCTCCGTGATGATCCGCTACCGCAGCGACTACAACCTCGAACAGATGCGCGAGCGCATCCGCACGCTCGTTGCGGGCAGCGTGGAAGGACTCACGCGCGAGCGCGTCGACCTGGTGCTGGTCGCCGTCACGCCCGTGCTGTCCTTCCCCGGCGCCTGCCACGACGCCGACGGCGACTGCGCCGTCAATGCGCCCGTCGTGCGCGCGCGGCTGCCGATCGTCCTGTGCCTGATCGCGATCGTCGCGCTCCTCGTGCTGCCCGCCACGTGGCTCTGGCATTCCGGCGTGCGCTCGCTCACGGACCTGATCGCGCGAAGGCGCAACCGTCGTGCGCCGCGCGGCGAGCCGGGCAACACGAATTCCACCAAGGAGATTGAACCGTCATGAAGCATCGAACGACTCTCGCGCCGGCCGCCTGGGCGCATCACTCGTGGCTCGGACAGCGCCGCGCCATTCTCAGCGAGCGCGCCGCGCGGGCCGCGAACGCCTGCCTGCTGATGCGTTTCCCCGAACTCGCCGACGGCCTGCCCAAAGACCTCGCGCCGGTCTACGTGATTCCGCGGCCGGCCTTCGCGCGGCTTTGCCGCACGGCCGCCGCGCTGGCGTACGCCAGCCAGTTGCGCAAGATCATTTCGGCGCCCGCTCGCCAGGTGCTCGTGCGCGAGCTCGGACCGGGGCGGCTGCGCGCGATCCAGCTCAGCCGGCGCGCGAGCCTCGATCCTTTGCCCGCACCCACCGCGCCCGACTGGCGCCAGCGCGCCGAAACGACGGCAATGGGCCTCCTCTTGTCGATGCGGGCGCAGCCGGACCCGCGCCAGCGGCTCTGGCTGCGCCTGCGGCTGCCCGTCGGCGTCGCCGATGCCGCCGGGGCACTCGAAAACGCGGTTGGGCCCGCGGTCCCGGCGGATGCCGCGGCCGAGCTCAGGGACGAAGCTCACCGGCTGATGCGGGGGGAGTCATGCTGATCTGCAAGGTAGGCAAGTGGCGCGTGGAGTCGGACGGACTGATCGCGTCGAAGGAGTTCCGTTCACTTGGAACGTTGCGGCAACTGGAGCGCTCGCGGGCGCAGGAAGCGGCGCGGGAAGCGCGCGCCGGTGCGGCCCGCATCCGCGAGCTGAAGCGCCGCGCCCTGGCGCGCGGTTACGCGGCGGGCCGCGCACGGGCCGCGAGCGAACTGGTCTCGCGGGCGGCGCAGCCGGCTTTCGTCGCGCGGTGCCTCGAAGACCATCTCGTGCTGATCGCGATGCAGGCAGTCTCGCAACTGCTCGGCGACATGCCGGCGGCGCTCACGCTGCCGCACCTGTTGCGCCGCTGCATCCTCGCGTCGCGCTCGCAGCGGGCGGTGTCGGTGCGGGTCGCGCCGCATGCCTTCGATGCCGCGAGCCAGTTCATCGCCGAGGTCGAGCGCGAACTCGGTGCGCCGCTCTTCGACGTGCTCGCCGACGCGAGCCTCCCCGCGCACGCCTGCGTGATCGAGACGGAATACGGCGTGATCGACGGCAGCCTGCGCGCACAGCTTCCGGCGATCCAGCGCGGCATGCGTGACGCGATCGCGGCGGTGCTGCGCGATCACGCCTACCTCGACGGGGGGCTCCTCAGGCAGTTCGGCGTCGTCGAGTCGCGCTTGCGGGAGGTCGTCGGCACGCTGGAGCGCCCGGCGCTCGTGCGGAGCGTGGCAGCATGAGCGCGAGACCATCGATCGCAACCGTCCCGCGCTTCGCACGCATGGCGCACGCCGATGTCGAGCGCCACAACCTCGCGGCGCTGCATTTCGGCAAGCCGTACGGCGTGCTAGTCGGCCACCGGCGCTACGCGCTGCAGTTCGAGCCGTGCCGCGCACGCTATCCGCTGCGGCTGCACGGCGAGGCCGGCGGCGAGCCGCTCCTGCTCGACTGCGACGCCGCCGCGCTCTTCCCCGAACTCGGTCAGGAAGCGCTGGCGCAGCTCGACGCGAGCGCCGCCGCGCGCATCGCCGAGGCGCTCGACGACTGGCTCTGCGCGCTCGAAGGCCTGTTCGGCTTCACCATCGCGCTCACCGCCGTGTCCTTCGACGAAGACGCGCAAGCGGGCGCTTACGGCCTCGCGCTCACGCATCTGCAAAGCGGCCGCGCGGCGCACTTCTCCTTTCGCAACCAGGCCGTCGACCATTGGCTCGCCAGCCGCACGCCCGCCGCCGGGCGCGCCACGGCCGCCAACGCGTTCGCCGGACGGCTCGCGCTGAAGGTGCCCGTGTGCCTGTCCGGGCCGGCGCTCACGCTGCCGCGCGTGCGCCAGATCAGCGCGGGCGACGTCGTCGTGGTGAACGGCGCGTCGTGCCACCTGCGTGTGCCGCTGCGCGACGGCGCGCGGCGGCTTCTCCTCAAATCCAACGAAGACACTTACATGATCGATCGCATCCTTCCTGATGAAGCGCCGCCCGTCGAAGAAACCAGCGAGCTGGTTCCGGTCGACGCGCTCACTTTTCCTTTCGATGCCGTCCTCGGCACCGTGCCGATGTCGGTCCACGACCTGCTTCGGCTGCGCGCGGGTTCCGTCGTGCCGTTCCAGATGCCGCTCGGCGAGCGCTCCGTGACGCTGCTGTGCCAGGGCGTGCCGTTCGCGCGCGGCGAGATGGTCGAGATCGAGGACACGCTCGGCGTGCGCATCACGCGTCTCACGCACGGCGACGCAGGCCAATGAACGGGCAGATGAACAACCTGGCGGTCATCGTCAGCTTCTTCCTGCTCGGGCTCTTGCCGCTGATCGTCACGATGACGACGTCGTTCACCAAGTTCACCATCGTGCTGACGCTCTTGCGCTCGGCGCTCGGCGTGCAGCAGGCGCCGAGCAATCTCGTGATCGCGGGCATCGCGCTCGCCGCGACGCTCGTGGTAATGGGCCCGACCGTCGCGAAGATCGAGGCGGGGCTCGAGCTGCGCGAACGGCTGGAGAGCAACCGCATGCCGAACGCGGTTGAGATTGTCGATGCGGTCGTGCCGCCGCTTGCCGATTTCATGCTGAAGCACTCGCGTCCGGAGGAGCGGGCGTTCCTGCTCGCCGCCGCGAAGCGCATCGATCCCGAACGCGACGCCAGCGAAACCGATTTCACGCTGCTCGTGCCGGCGTTTCTCATCAGTGAGATATCGGCGGGCTTCGAGGCCGGCTTCCTGCTCTACATCGCGTTCCTCGTGATCGATCTCGTCATCGCCAACGTGCTGACCGCGATGGGCATGGTGATGCTGTCGCCCACGACGGTCTCCGTGCCGCTCAAGCTCTTCGTGTTCGTCTCCGTATCGGGGATGTCGAAGCTGATGCACAGCCTCATCGTGAGCTACGCCCCATGAGCACGCTCGGTTCCCTCTCTACGGACGCGCTCTTGCTCGTCTTCTGGCTGTCGCTGCCGCCGCTCGCGGTAGCGACCGTCGCCGGACTCACGCTCGCGCTGCTGCAATCGATAACCCAGATCCAGGATCAGAGCCTGCCGTACGGGGCGAAGATCGTCTGCGTGGGCGTCGTGCTGATGATCACGGGGCCGTGGGCCGGCCGCGAGGTCGCGCGGCTTCTGGAACACATGTTCGTCTACATGGCGGCGGGGCGCATCACATGAGCCTGGATGTCATGGCGTATCTGGAAGGCTTCGCGTTCTGCACGATCCGGCCCGCCGTCGCGCTGTTCCTGGTGCCGTTCGGCTACAACAGCTCGCTCGGCGTGGCGCTGCGCGTCCCGCTGATGCTCGCGTTCGCGGCGCTCCCCGCGCAGGTCGGCTGGCCACCCGCGCCGGTGCTCGCGGCGCTGGTCGAGATCGGCCTGGGCGTCGCGATGGGGCTCATGCTCGGCACGATCGTCCACGTGGCGGCCGCAGCCGGGGCGCTGCTCGACCAGCAGGGCGGCTACAGCATCGCGACCACCTTCAATCCGTACTTCGCGCAGGAAGCGGCGCTCCTCGAAGTGCTGTTCGCGCAGTTTGCCGCGCTGACGCTCTTCACGGGGCCTGGACTCAGGCTGCTGTTCGGCTTTTTCGCGGACATGTGGGCGCTCTGGCCGGCAGGCCACGCGAGCCCGGATTTCACGGCGATGTTCCGCGCGCTCGCCGAGACCAGCTTGCCGGGAC
Source organism: Caballeronia terrestris (assembly GCF_001544515.1). GTDB lineage: Bacteria > Pseudomonadota > Gammaproteobacteria > Burkholderiales > Burkholderiaceae > Caballeronia > Caballeronia terrestris. The sequence goes on along the minus strand of NZ_FCOL02000004.1, from coordinate 166,824 downwards.
TGGCCGGCGATGCGCTGCGGCTCGCCGCGCCGCTCATCGGGCTGCTGCTTCTGATCGACGTGGCGCTCGGCCTCATGTCGCGTCACGTGAGGCAGCTCAATCCTTTCGCGGAAGCGCGCACCGTCAAGGCGATGGTGCTCGCGTTCGCGCTGATGCTGAGCATCGCGCCGGTCATGGCGTGGATCGAGGCGGCGCTGCACCGGATCGTGAGGATGCCATGAGCGACAAGACCGAAGAACCCACCCGCAAGCGGTTGCGGAAAGCCCGCAAGGACGGCGACATAGCGAAGAGCGTCCGGCTGACCGCGACCCTCTCCGGCATCTGCTGGTGGCTGATCCTGCTGCTCGAAGCGCCGCATGTGTGCCAGCTCGCGCAAGCGTTCGTGGACCGGACCGTCCGGCTCGACTGGAGCGCCGGTTTCGACCGCCTCTGGAGCGAGACGCTCGCCGGCGTCGGCGGCCAGTTCGTGCCGGTGGCGCTCGGCACGCTCGGGCTCGGCGCGCTCGCCGTGGTGCTGCCCGAGCTCGCGCAGACGCGCGGTGCGCTGTCGTTCAAGAAGATCACGCCGCGCTTCGATCACCTCAATCCCGCCAACGGACTGAAGAACCTGTTCGGCGCGAAGTCGCTCGTCGATCTCGCGCTCTCCTCCGTGCAGTGCGGGATTCTCGGCGTGATCCTCGTGCACGTGCTCACGCGGTACCTGCGGCAACTGGCGCCGGGCTACGCGCTGGCGCTCCCGGCACAGCTCATTTACATCACGGATACGAATGCCCATCTCATCGCGCTGATGGCGCTTTCGCAACTGGCGCTTTCATGCGCCGACTATTTCATCCAGCGCTTCCTCTGGCTGCGCAGGCTTCGCATGGACAAGCAGGAAGTCAAGCGCGAGCATCGCGACGACGAAGGCGACGGCCATGTGAAAGCCGGCGGCGAGCGCTGCACCAGGAGTTGAGCCAATAACATGTTGAATCGTTCGATACTGGGCCGGCACGATCTGTCGGCTTTTTTTGCGCGTCACGCGGACCTCGCCGTCGGCGTCGGAATACTGAGCGTGCTTGCACTGCTCATCGTGCCGATCCCGTCCTTCGTCCTCGACCTCTTCATTTGCGTGAGCTTCTGCGCGAGCCTGCTCATGCTCAGCACGACGCTCTATGTCGCGAAGCCGGTCGAGCTGGCGAGCTTTCCTTCGCTGCTCCTGCTCTCCACGCTCTTGCGTCTCGCGCTCGCCATCGCGTCGACCAAGATGATCCTGCTGCACGCGCATGCCGGCGCGATCATCAGCGCCTTCGGCGAAATGGTCGTGGGCGGCAACGTGGCGGTGGGGCTCGTGGTGTTCATCGTGCTGTCGGCAATCCAGTTCATCGTCGTGGCGAAGGGCGCGGACCGCGTCGCGGAAGTGGCCGCGCGCTTCACGCTCGACGGCATTCCCGGCCGCCAGATGAGCATCGACGCCGACGTCAGGAGCGGCGTGATCGCGCCGTCGGACGCGAGCCGGCTGCGCGCCGAACTCGAACGCGAGACCTATTTCTACGGCTCGCTCGACGGCGCCATGAAGTTCGTCAAGGGCGATGCGATCGCGGGCCTCATCGTGGCGCTCGTCAATATCGTCGGCGGTCTCGCGGTGGGCGTCGCGCAGCGCGGCATGTCGTTCGGCGACGCGCTGCACAGCTACACCATCCTCACCGTCGGCGACGGCCTCGTCTCGCAGATTCCCTCGCTGATCGTATCGATCGCGGCGGGCCTGCTCGTCACCCGGGTGGCTGCGACGGACAAGGAAGCGTCGCACCTCGGCGGCGACATCTACCGGCAACTCGCGCGCCATCCGAAGGCGATGGCGATGGCCGGCATCTCCTGCCTTACGCTCGCGCTCGTGCCGAATTTTCCGCACCTGCAGTTCCTGATCGCGGGCGGCGTGCTGCTCCTGCTCGCCATCACGCTGATGCAGAACGCGGCGGCCGCGGTCAATTCGCAGCGCGCGCTGATGCCCGAAATGACGCGCGACGCTGCGCCTGCGGCTCGGCGAGTCCGCGTTCGAGGCGTTGCGGCCCGAGGCGCTCAACCGGCAGCTCGGGCGCGTGCGCCGCGACCTGACCACGAACGTGGGCGTGCCGTTCCCCGGACTTGCGCTGCTACGCGATCCGGCGCTGCCGGCGGACCGCTATGTGATCGACATCGAGGACATTCCGGTCGGCGGCGGCGTACTGGTCCCGAAGCAGGTGCTCCTGAGCGGCCCGGCGGAGTGGCTGGACATCAAAGGGGTGGAGGGCTATCACCCGCACGCGCAGAAGGCGGTGTGGGTATCGGCTGCGACGGCGGCGGGCATCGAACGCGAGCAGATCCGCAAGTCGACCGTCGACGAAGCGCTCTGCGCGCACCTCGCGCAAGTCTGCGACCAGCGCGCCGCCGACTTCATGGGCACGCAGGAAACGCGCTTTCTGCTCGACCAGCTGGCGATCGTGTTCCGCGAGCTCGTGATGCAGGTCGACCAGGCGCTCACGGTGGTGCAACTGAGCGGCGTGCTCCGGCAGCTCTTGCAGCAGCGCGTGCCGATCCGCAACCTGCGCGCGATTCTCGAAGCGATCCTGCGCGTGCCGGCGCCCGAGCGCTCGCTCGATCGGATGGTGCGCGACGCGCGCATCGCGCTCGGCCGGCAGATCGCTCGCAGCGTCGGCGATCCGGCCTCGCAGACCGTCGATACTGCCGTGCTTGATCCCCTCTGGGAGGCCGAACTCGAAGCGCACATCCGCAGCGGCTCCGACGGCGAGCCGCAGTGGGTTCTTCCCGGCGACGAGATGAGCCGCGTCCAGGACACGTTCGATCCGCTGCGCGCCGGACTCCGCGTACTCGCGACCACGGCGGCGCTGCGTCCGCACCTGGCCGCGATGCTCCGCTCGTTCGGCCTGAACGCCGAGGTGCTGGCCGTCGAGGAATTGCTCGCCGGCGGCTTGCGCGTACGCAATACCCTGACCATCACTCCTTCCGAGGTGCCCGCATGACCGCCGTTCCAGTCCATGTCTTTTCTGCCGCCGCGCCCGTGATGCGCGGCAAGATCGTCGAGGCGCGCGGCGTGCTCGTGCGCGTGGTCGGCGTGTCGCTCAGCATCGGCGAACGGGTGCGCTTCGTGCATCCCGGCACGCAGGAACAGCAGTCGGGCGAAGTGGTGGGAATCGTCGAGAACGGCGCGCTCGTGATGCCGTTCGGCGGCGTGACGGGCCTCTCGCACATCACGCAGGTCGAGTCCTGCGGCAGCGGGCGCGAAGGATTCTTCGCGCCCGACCTGCTCGGCCGGGTCGTCGACGGGTTCGGCCGGCCGCTCGATGGCGGACCGCCTCCAAGGCCCGTCGAACGCGCTTCGGCCGCCAGCATCAACCCGCTCGCCCGACCGGTGATCGGCCGGCCGTTCGTCACGGGCGTGCGCGCCATCGATGGCCTCCTCACTTGCGGAGCCGGGCAGCGCGTGGGCATCTTCGCGCCGGCGGGCGGCGGCAAGAGCACGATCATGGGCATGATCGCGAATGGCGCGAACGCGGATGCGATCGTCGTCGCGCTGATCGGCGAGCGGGGGCGCGAAGTGGCCGAGTTCATCCACGATCATCTCGCGGACAAGCGGGCCTCGACGATCGTCGTCGCGGCGACCTCCGAGCGGCCCGCCGCCGAGCGCATCAAGGCGGCGGAGCTCGCGTGCGACCTCGCGAGCGGACTGCGCGCGCAAGGGCTCAACGTCGTGCTGCTGTTCGATTCGCTCACGCGCTATGCGCGCGCCCTGCGCGAGGTGGGGCTGGCCGTCGGCGAGCCACCGGCGCGCCGCGGCTTTCCGCCGAGCGTCTTCGCGCAGATGCCGCGTCTGATCGAAACGGCGGGGCTCACGCGCGAAGGCGGCGTGACGGCGTTCTACACCATCCTCGCCGACGAGGACGACCTGGCCGATCCGGTCGCGGAAGAGGCGCGTTCGCTCCTCGACGGCCATATCCAGTTGTCGGGCAAGCTGGGCGCGGCCGGGCACTATCCGGCCATCGACGTGCTGCGCAGCAAGAGCCGCGTGATGACGCGTGTGACGAGCGCCGCGCACCGGGTAAGTGCGGATCGCGTGCGCGGCTGGCTCGCCAAGTATCGCGAGGTGGAACTGCTGTTGCAGATCGGCGAATACCGGCATGGGCAAAACGCGGAGACGGATCGCGCCATCGCCATGCATGCGGCCATCGAAGCGTTCCTGCGTCAGCCGGCGAGCCAGCATTCGAGCGGCGGCGAAACGCTCGGCCAGTTGCTCGCGCTCTGTCAGGAGGGCATGGCATGACGCAGGACACCGACGCTTTGCGCCTCTGGACGCAGCTCACGCTCGTGCGCGACGTGCGGCTCGCACGCGAGCGGCACGCCGTCAGCGAGGCGCGCATGGTGGTCGAGCATGCCGCGCTCGGCGTGCAGTCGGCGCGTGCCGCGCTTGCACGCCACTTCGTCGCAGAGGGGGCGATCGTCGAGGCTTGCCGGCGCGAGGCGCCCGCGAGCGAAGGCTGGCTCGCGACGCTGCGCGCGCATCGCGGGGAGGCGCCGTCGCTGCGTCATGCCATCGAAGAAGCCGCGCGTGCGCTCGACCAAGCGCATGGGCATGCGGCGCAGGCGTTGCATCGCTGGGAGCGCGCCCGCTTCCTGCACGAGGACGGCGGCAAACGCGCGGACGTCCTCAGGCGCCGGATTCTGGATGACGACTGACATCGCCTTCACCGCAATTGCTTGCAGGAGAACGCCGAAGTGCCTGACAAGACACTTCGGCATTGTTCCGCTTCATGGCAAGGGCTTCTGGCGTTCAGCGCCAGAAGCCCTTGCACCGTTCAACCGGTTACTTCGGGCCGATCACGTTTTACACGCCGAGCCGATCGAAGTCGACTTGGGTCGGCGCGCGGCCCGTGCTGCCATCCACCCAGCCCTTGCCGTCTTTCTGCTGGACGAGCGTATAGCCGTCCGGTGCGGCTGCATCGAGCGCGCGGCCGTCGCGGCCCTTCGTCACCTGCAGGGCGCCGCCCTTGTACTGGTTCAGGTTGTCCACCACGATCGAGTTCTTGCCTTGCGTGATCGTGACCTTGTTCGTCACCGTGATGCCCGGGTTGTTCGCGACCGCTTCCGTGCCGAGCGTGATCTTCGTGTCGTCGGGAAGCTGGAAGGTGAGCGGGCCCTTGAACGTGGCGTCGTTCTGCTTCGACGATGCTCCCGCGTTGTGGAAGTCGATGTGCGGATCGCCCCAGACCTGCGTGGCGTCGCCGGTCGTCTTGTTGGTGAGGATCATCGACGAATCGCCCTTGTTGAAGTCGAGCTTGTAGTCGCCGAGATCGACGGACGTCTGGTTGTTCGTGACTTCGCTCGCAGTCCAGTCGCAGGGCGAGTCGTCCTTGCCGTTGTTGTTGTTATGGCAGTGGTTATCGTCCTTGCCGTGTGTTCCGCGGGCGGGCGAGTGGCAGTCGTCCTTGCCCGACGTGCCGTTGCCGCCGTTGTTCTGCGAGTGGCAGTCGTCCTTGCCCGACGTGCCGCGGCCGCCGTTGTTCTGCGAGTGGCAGTCGTCCTTGCCCGTTGCGCCACGGCCGCTGTTGTTCTGCGAGTTGTTATCGCCCTTGCCCGACGTGTCGCGGTCGCCGTTGTTCTGCGAATGACAATCGCCCTTGCCGTGAGCATTGCTCGATCCCGTGCCGCCTGCCTGGCCATGTGCGGAGCCTTGGCCTCCAGCTTGCGAGGCCGCCGTCCCGCAATGTCCGCTCGAACCGTTCGCGGCATTCGAACCCTTCGATCCGTTCGCGCCCGTCCCCGCATGCGCGGTGCCGGAGAAGCCGCTGGCGAAGGCGTTCATCGCCTGCATGAAATGCTTCATCATCTCCGCCCGCTTGCGGTCGATGTTCGAACGGTTGGAGCCGCGGCCGTTACGGCTATCGCCGCCCGAGCGGCCGTTCCCGTTGCGTTCGGTGCTGGAGAAGTTCGAAACGGAGAAGCTGGTCTGGGTGTTCGATGCATACATGTATGAAAATCCTTGGTTGAATGATTCAGTTTGAAATCGATTGGGTCGTATCAGGCAAACCGGCGATGCCTGTTTGCGATCGACCCATTCATTCTATGAATCTGAATTCGCCGCAGGAGATACACATATATAGCGATGCAAAGCAATTTTTCTTGGCGTCAAAAAAAAGCCGCCCGGTTTCGATTCGGGCGGCATCGGAAAGCGACGGCTGGACGACCTCAACCGGTATTGCGCAACCCCGCCGCAATGCCGTTGATCGTGAGGTGAATCCCCCGGCGCAGGCGCACGTTCTGGTCGCCCGCACGGTGGCGCTTCAATAACTCGACCTGCAAGTGATTCAGCGGATCGAGATACGGGAAGCGGTTCTTGATCGACCGCGCGAGCAGCGGGTTGTCGGAGAGACGTTCGGCCTTGCCCGTGATTTCCGCGAGCACGTTTGACGTGCGCTCCCATTCGCCAACGATCCGCTCGAACACGTGCTTGCGCAGCTTTTTATCCGCAACGAGCTGCGCATACCGCGACGCCACCGCGAGATCCGTCTTCGCGAGCACCATATCCATGTTCGACAGCAGGTTCGCGAAGAACGGCCACGTCTTGAGCATCTTTTTCAGCGTGGCGAGGCGTTTTGCGCGCTCGGCGTCGGTTTCCGCGCTATCCAGATAATTCGACACCGCGCTGCCGAATCCGTACCAACCGGTCAGCAGCAAGCGGCATTGGCCCCAGGAAAAGCCCCAGGGAATCGCCCGCAAATCCTCGATCTTGCGCTGCTTCGGGTCTTGCAGCTTGCGCGAAGCTGGCCGGCTGCCGATGTTCAGCTCCGCGATTTCCGCGATCGGCGTCGAAGAGAAAAAGTAGTCGGTGAAGCCCGGCGTCTCGTAGACGAGCGCGCGATACGAGGCCATCGCGGCGTCCGACAGCGTCTGCATCGTAGATTCGAAGAGCGGCAGTTGCGCCGGCGCGTTCTCGTGCGGCAAGAGCGATGCTTCGAGCGTCGCCGCGACGACCGTCTCCAGGTTTCGCCGGCCGATCTCCGGATTGCCGAACTTGCTCGCGATCACTTCGCCCTGCTCGGTCAGGCGAATCTGGCCGTCGACGGTGCCCGGCGGTTGCGACAAAATCGCCTGATAGGTCGGGCCGCCGCCGCGTCCTACCGTGCCGCCTCGTCCGTGGAACAGGCGCAACGTCGTGCCGCGCTCCTTGAAGAGCGCCACCAGCGCCAGTTCCGCGCGATACAGTTCCCAGTTCGACGTGAGAAAGCCGCCGTCCTTGTTGCTGTCCGAATAGCCGAGCATCACCTCCTGTTCGCCGCCCTGATTCTCGACGAGCGCATCGACGCCCGGCAGCGCGAACAATTCGCCCATGATGACGGGCGCGTTGCGCAAGTCGGCGATCGTCTCGAAAAGCGGAATCACCATCAAGCCGTCGCGCGCGGGATCGTCGTCGTTGCCGAGACGGCCTTGGAGCACGCCGGTTTCCTTCTGCAGCAGCATCACTTCGAGCAAGTCGCTGACGGTTTCCGTGTGCGAAATGATGTAGTTGCGCACGGCGCGCTCGCCGAACTTCTCACGCGTCACGCGCGCCATTTCCAGCACGCCGAGTTCGCTTTTCGCGAGATCGGAGTATTCCGCGTAGGGCAGACGCAGCGGCCGCGGCTGGGCCAGCTCCTTGAGCAGGAGAACGCGTTTGTCCTCTTCGGAAAGCGCGGCGTAATCCGCCTCGACGCCCGCGCGCGCGAACAATTCCGCGATCACCGCCTCGTGGATGTCCGAGCTTTGCCGCAGGTCGATGCTCGCCAGATGGAAGCCGAACACTTCGGCCGCACGCGCGAGCGGCGCGAGGCACTGCGTCGCGAGCGACGCGCCGTGATGCTGTCCGAGCGAATCAATCAGCACGTGCAGATCGCGCGCGAACTCGGCGGCATCGGCGTACGGCGTCGCGCGGACCGGCGCCGCGCCGCGCCCGGCGCTGCGCACCGACACGACGCCTTCGCCGAGCCGCACGCGGGCGCTCGCCGCGAGGCGCGTATACATGCCGATCAGCGCGCGCCGGTACGGCTCGTCGGTGCGATGCGGCGACTGGTCGGGCGACGCATCGGCGAGCGCCTTCAGTGCATCGCTCGATCCGGCGAGCAGGTTCGACACCGACAATTCCGCGCCGAGCTTGTGCACCTGCTCCAGATAGTGTTCGAAGATGACCGTCGCCTGCCGCGTGATGGCGGTTTCGAGCGTCGGGCCGGTGACGTTCGGATTGCCGTCGCGATCGCCGCCGATCCAGCTTCCCATCTGCAGGAACGGCGACAGGCGCGCGGGCACGCCGTGCTCGGCGAGCGCGTTTTCGATGTCGGCGTAGAGCGCGGGAATTTCGGCGAGGAAGGTCGCGCGGTAGTAGGAGAGCGCGTTCTCGATTTCATCGGAAACGGTCAGGCGCGAGTCGCGCAGCATGCGCGTCTGCCAGAGGGACGTCACGCGTGCGCGCAGCAGCGATTCGTTGTGCGCGCGCTCGCGGGCCGTCAGCTCCTGGTCGCGCTCGGCGAGCAGGCGCGCGATGTCGTGCTGCGCGTCGAGAATGCTCTTGCGCTGGACTTCCGTCGGATGCGCGGTGAGGACGGGGACGATCAGCGCGTCGTCGAAGAATTTCTGCAAGAGCGACTTCGTTTGCGCGTCCTTCCCCTTCGACTTCATTTGCTCGATGGCGTAGGCGATCGTGCCGGCTTGCGGCGCGGAACCGGCGAGCGCGTGGATGCGGCGGCGGCGGTTGTGATGCCGATCCTCGGCGATGTTCGCGAGATGCGAAAAATAGCTGAATGCGCGCACGACGCTCACGGTTTGTTCGGGCGTCAACTGGCGCAGGCGCTTTTCGAGCGTCTGCGATGCCTCGCGATCGTCCTCGCGGCGGAATTTGACGGCCGTCTGACGAATCGCCTCGACGACGTCGTACACGGCGTCGCCTTCCTGCTCGCGCAGCACTTCGCCGAGGAGGCGGCCGAGGAAGCGGATGTCTTCGAAAAGCGGGCGGTCCTTGTCCTCGCGGGCGCGGCTGGGCCCGCGCTTCGCTGTTTCCGGGGAAGGTGTGTCGACGCCGTTCGGTTTGGCTTTGACCGGCTTGGCCTTGACCGCGGACGCCGTTTTCGACGCCTTGGAAACGGTCGCGGCACGCGTGATGACAGGGGACGATGAAGGTGCCTGACCTGAAGCGTCGGGCGATGTGGCGGGCAAAGCAGCATTGCGGCGCGCGCGGCGCGCCGATCCGGAAGACGTCACGATGGGTTCCTCTTGGAAGCCAAGGCCCATATACAGAGGGAGTGACGTGGGCGCTTTCGCCGTCGTCTGTTCAGCGTGCAAGGAGAAAGTGGGCACTTGCTTCCCGGGGGCTCTTGCGGCCCCTCGTCTCCTTCCACGACACCCGCTCCGAGGCCTCACACAAGGCTTTCGCGGGTTGTCCGTCTGTAAATGGACCCTGGTGTGCGTGCTACCATTGTTTGTTATCCATCCCGTCATTCGATCGAGCATCAATGAATTCCGAGACGCATTCCACGACACCCCCCACGAGCCTTGTCATCGCTTCGAGGGAAAGCCGGCTAGCAATGTGGCAAGCCGAGCACGTGCGGTGTGCGCTGCACAAATTATATCCATCTTGCGACGTAAAAATCCTCGGAATGACGACGCGCGGCGATCAGATTCTCGATCGCACGCTGTCGAAAGTCGGCGGCAAGGGCTTGTTTGTAAAGGAACTGGAAGCCGCGCTCGCGGACGGCCGTGCGGATCTCGCCGTCCACTCGCTGAAAGACGTTCCGATGGAATTGCCCGAAGGCTTCGCGCTCAGCACGATCCTCGAACGTGAAGATCCGCGCGATGCGTTCGTGTCGTCGCAGTTCGGATCGCTGGCGGAGTTGCCTCATGGGAGCATCGTCGGGACGTCGAGCCTGCGGCGTGAAGCGATGCTGCGCATGCATTTCCCGCATCTCGACGTGCGGCCGTTGCGCGGCAATCTCGATACGCGTCTTGCCAAGCTGGATCGCGGCGACTACGCGGCGATCATTCTGGCTGCGGCCGGTTTGAAGCGCCTCGGGCTGGAAGCGCGCATCCGGGCGCTGCTCGACGCCGAAGAAAGCCTCCCCGCAGCGGGGCAGGGCGCGCTCGGCATCGAAATCCGCGCGGATCGCGCCGATCTCGCCGCGTGGCTCGCGCCGCTGCATCACGCTGACACGGCGGCGGCGGTCGAAGCGGAGCGCATGGTCTCGCGCGCGCTCGGCGGAAGCTGCGAAGTGCCGCTCGCCGCGTACGCCACCTGGCACGACGGCACGCTGCGCCTGCGCGGCTCTGTCGCGACGCCCGACGGCCAGCGCGTGCTGACGGCCGAAGGCACGGCGACGGCGCCCGACGTAGAAGGCGCGCTGGATCTCGGCCGCCGCGTTTCCGCCGATCTCGAAGCGCAAGGCGCGATGGATATCGTGCGCGCGCTTTCCACGGCGAGCGGTGCACGCGTGCCGCCTGCCGCCGCGCCAGCCGCCTGATGTCGAGCGCGCGCCGTGTAACCATCGTCGTCACCCGGCCGATCGGCCAGTCCGCTGGCTTGCTGGCGCTCCTCGACGCAGCCGGTTTCGACACCCTCGAATTCCCACTGATCGACATCGCTCCCGTCGACGACGCCGCCCCGCTGCGCGCCGCCCTCGACGAGCTGTACGGCCCGAACAAATACGCGCTCGTCGTGTTCGTGTCGCCGAATGCGGTCGATTACGCGTTCGGCAAGCTCGGCGCGGCGTGGCCGGCGGACGTGCCCGTCGGCGTGGTCGGGCCGGGCAGCGTCGCGGCGCTCGCGCGGCAGGGCGTGGCCGCGCCCCCGCATCGCGTGGTCAGCCCGGCGGCGGATCACGCCGAGCCGCGCTTCGATTCCGAGGCGCTCTACGCCGCGATCGAGGCGCAATTCGGCGTGAACGGCCTGGAAGGTAAGCGCGTGTTGATTGTGCGCGGCGACGGCGGCCGCGAATGGCTCGCCGAGCGGCTGACCGAAGCGGGCGCCATGGTCGAGAAGGTGGCGGCGTACCGGCGCATCGTCCCGGAACCGTCCATGCAGAAATGGGAGCGCATCCACGCGCTCCTCGCCAGCGCGCCGGACCAGTCTCACGCGTGGCTTCTGACGAGTTCCGAAGGCGTGCGCAATCTCGACGAGCTGACACGCGAGCACCTGAGCCGCGACGAAACCGCGCAACTGAAGCGCGCGCCGCTCGTCACGCCGCATCCGCGCATCGCCGAGGCCGCGCGGCAAGCGGGTTTTGATAGGATTACGGTGTCCGGCGCCGGCGACGAGCGCATCGCCGACGCAATCAAGACGACGCTCGGGGCGACGCAACGCACAACCGACACAACGACGACACCCCATGCGGAATCCGCGCCGACGGATTCCAAACCGGCCGCAGCGCCGGCCCACCAACCGGCTCAATCACGCATGACTGATTCGAACGATTCCAAGAAAGCTTCACCTCAGCCGACCGTGACTCCGCCCTTGCCGCCGAACACGCCGTTCACGCCCTACGAGGCGCAACCGAAGCGCGGCGGCGCGAGCGCGGTCCTGTTATGGCTCGTGATCGTGATCCTCGCCGTCGCGGCGGGCGGCGGGGCGTTCCTGCTCAACCGCAAGGTCGATCGCGCGGACCAGCAGGTCACGCAGCGCCTGCAGGCCGCCGACGCGGAAGCCGCCGACCTGCGCGCGAAAGCCGATCAGGCCGCGAGTTCCACCGGCGCGCTCCACACGCAGATCATCCAGTTGCAGGGCAAGCTCAATGACGCCGAGACGCACAGTCAGGCGTTGCAGCAGCAATACCAGGATCTCGCGAGCAATCGCGACGACTGGACGCTCGCCGAAGTCGAGCAGATCCTGTCGAGCGCGAGCCAGCAATTGCAGCTCACGGGCAACGTCCAGCTCGCGCTCTACGCGCTGCAAAGCGCCGACACGCGCCTCGCCGCGACGACCGGCCCGCAGGTCGTCGCGATCCGCAAAGCCGTCGCGCAGGACATCGACAAGCTCAAGTCCACGCCTACCACCGATCTCACCGGCCTCGCGATCAAGCTCGATACCGCCATCGACCAGATCGACCAGTTGCCGCTGTCCGGCGAAGCGCCGATCGAGCGCGCCGCCGCCCGTGTGGCTGCGCCCGCGGACAGCGCGTCGATTGCGGCGGCCACCGGCCAGCCGCGCTGGAAGGTGCTGTGGCAACAGGTCACGAGCGGCATCGGGCAGCAGTTGTCGAGCCTCGTGTCGGTGCGCCGCATCGACAACGCCGACGCGATGCTCGCCTCGCCCGATCAAGGCTATTTCGTGCGCGAAAACGTGAAGCTGCGGCTGTTGTCGGCGCGGCTGTCGCTGCTGTCGCGCAGTGAGCCGACGCTCAAGTCCGACCTGCGCGCCGCCGATGCCTCGCTCGGCCGCTACTTCGATACGTCGTCGAAGAAGGTGCAGACGGTGCGCGAACTCGTCAAGCAGGTCGATCAGGCGTCGGTCGCGGTCGCCGTGCCGAACCTGAACGCGAGCCTCGCGGCGGTCCATCAGTTCAAGCGAGGCGGATGATGACGATTCGTGGACTCATCTGGCTGGCGCTGCTGTTCGCGGTCGCGGTCGTGGTTGCTACGGTCGGCGGGTTCGACGGCGGGCAGGTGCTGCTCGTCGTCCCGCCGTATCGCGTGGACGTGTCGCTGAATCTCTTCGTCGTCGCGCTCGTCGTGCTGTTCATCGTGCTGTACGGGTTGATCCGCGCGATCCGCACGGTCTGGAAGATGCCGCAGCGCGTCGCCGCGTATCGCGCGCGCAGCAAGGTGAAGAAGGCGAATGCGTCGTTGCGCGACGCGATCGGCCATCTGTATGCCGGGCGTTTCTCGAAAGCGGAGAAAGCGGCGCGCGACGCGCTTTCCGTCGATGAAAACAAGGGCGCGGCCGGGCTCGTCGGCGCGAATGCCGCGCACCGGATGCACGAGTACGCGCGCCGCGACGAATGGCTCGGGCAGGTCACGGGCGCCGAATGGCAGGACGCGCGCCTGATGGCCACCGCCGACATGCGCGCCGACGGCCGCGACGCGGACGGCGCGCTCATCGCGCTGACCGAGATGCAGGCGCAGGGCGGACGGCGTCTGCACGCGCAGCAGATCGCGTTGCGCGCGCAGCAGCAGTTGAAGAACTGGGGCGAGGTGCTGAAGCTCGTCAAGACGCTGGAAAAGCGCGAGGCGCTGCATCCGGCCGTCGCGGTGCGGTTGAGGCAGGTCGCGGCGGAGAATCTGTTGCGTGATCGTCGGCACAATCCGGATGCGTTGCTGGAGTTGTGGCAGTCGCTGTCGCCGGCGGAGCGTCAGTCGCCGCGTCTCGCCGATCTCGCAGCCGAACTGCTGATCGCGCTGGACCGGCGGGATCAGGCGCGCAAGATCGTCGAGGACGCGCTCGCGCACAATTGGGACGCGCGGCTGTTGCGCCGTTATCCTGATTGCGTGTCCGGCGATGCGCTGCCGCTCATCCAGCGGGCGGAGGCATGGCAGAAAGAGCGCACCGAGGACGCCGACCTGCTGTTCACGCTCGGGCGCTTGTGTTTGCATCAGCAGTTGTGGGGCAAGGCGCAGGCGTTTCTGGAGTCTGCACTCAAGCTCGCGGATAACGAACCGCTCAAGATCCGCACGCACCGCGCGCTTGCGCGCCTGCACGAGCAACTCGGCGATACCGAGAAGGCGAGCAAGCACTATCGGGAGAGCGCGCTGGCGATGAACCTGGTTTGATCGCTGGCTGGAAGCAAAAAAGCCGCATGCGTCTTCGTCGACGCATGCGGCTTTTTTGTGGCCTTCGAAAACTCAATAAGTCGGAACGCTCGGATCCACCTGACGCGACCACGCGTCGATGCCGCCATACAAATTGAACATCTGCGTGAACCCACGCGATTCCAGAAACATCGCCACCTGCGCACTGCGTGCACCGTGATGGCAGATGCAGACGATCTGCGCTTCGTCGTCGAGTTCCTCGCTGCGCGCGGGGATGTCGCGCATCGGGATGGGGACGATGTTCGCCATTTTCGCGGTCTCGATCTCCCACGGCTCGCGCACGTCGAGCAAAACGGGCGCGGGACGCGACGAGTCGGCGAGCCAGGCGGCGAGGTCGGATGCGGACAGGTTCTGCATGATCAGAACTTGAAGCGCGGCGGCTGCACGGCGTTCTTCAGCGGTGCGACGACCGTCTCGAAAATATCGGAGACGCGGAACTGCTTTTCGTCGACGCGCGTGATGATCTGCGCCTTCATGACCGGCGCGTCTCCGACGAACGCCGCGATCCGGCCGCCGATTTTCAGTTGCTCGAGGAATTCCTGCGGCATGATCGGCAGGCCGCCCGACACGCAGATCACGTCGTAAGGTGCGCCGCCCGGCCAGCCGAGCGAGCCGTCGCCGGTGACGACGTGCGCGTTCGACACACCGTTCGCCGCGAGATTCTGCTCCGCGAACGTGGCGAGTTCCGGCGCGATCTCGACGGTCGTCACGCTGCGGGCGCGCGCCGCGAGCAACGCGGCCATGTAACCCGAGCCGGCGCCGATTTCGAGCACGGTCTCGTGTTTCGTGAGCGCGAGTTCCTGCAGCACGCGCGCCTCGACCCTCGGCGACAGCATGCGCTCGCCGCCCGGCAGCGGAATTTCGAGGTCGGCGAACGCGATATTGCGATACGCGGCGGGCACGAAGTTCTCACGCTTGACGATCGTCAGCAGGTTCAGGACGTCCTGGTCCAGCACATCCCAGGGACGAATCTGTTGCTCGATCATGTTGAAACGCGCTTGCTCGATATTCATGGTCAGTCTGCGGTGGAAACGCGGGGGGTTGGTCTATTTGGGAACTCGCCGATTGTAGCAAATCGCTGTCCGCCGAGCCTTGACGGCGTTGGCGTTGGCGTTGGCGTCGGCGCTAACGCTGGCGCTAGTGCGGCAGCCGGATGTCGAACTTGAACGTGACGAGCCGCGCGACGAGGATGAACCCCGTCGACAGCAGCACGGCGTAGATCGTGTCGAATTCCATCCGGTCCAGCAGCAGGTAGAGCCAGCAGCCCGCGAACGCGCACACCGCGTAGGGCCGCGAGTCGCGCAAAATCAGCGGAATCTCGTTGCACAGCACGTCGCGCATCACGCCGCCGAACACGCCCGTCACCACGCCCATCATGACGGCGGTGAACGCGGGCATTTGCGCGTCGAGGGCGATCGAGGTGCCGGAGATGCTGAAAAGCCCGAGGCCGATCGCGTCGGCGATCAGGAGCAGGCGCTCGTCGAAGAGGCGGGTCGTCATTTTGAGCAGCATCGGCGCGAAGATCGCCATCGCGAAAATGACGAGCACGTAATCCTGATGCTCGACCCAGTAGAACGGCCGGCGCGAGAGCAGCACGTCGCGCACGGTGCCCCCGCCGAACGCCGTGGCGAGCGCGACCATGAACGCGCCGACGGCGTCGAGCCGGCGCTTTCGTGCTTCGATCAGACCCGAGATGGCGTACGAAAAAAGCGCGAGCGCCTCCATGATGGAGATCGCGAGCGTGAGCCTAGGGTGCACTGCGCGGGTCCTTCGAGCCGGTTTTGCTGGCCGTGTCCTGATCCTGCGGATGCCCGTGGTGACGCGGCGTCCCGCCCGGCTGGAGGAGCACGAGCACGGCGCCTGCGCCGCCGTCGTGCGGCCGCGCCTGACAGAACGCGATCACTTCTTCCTTCTGCACGAGCCACGCGCGAACCTTGCCCTTCAGCACCGGCTCCTTGCCAATCGACCCGAGCCCCTTGCCGTGGATCACGCGCAGACACCGCAGCCCGCGCTTCACCGATTCGCGGATGAATTCCGCCAGCGCCTCGCGCGCTTCCTCGCGGCGCATGCCGTGCAAATCGAGTTGCGCCTGCACGATCCAGGCGCCGCGCCGCAGTTTCCGCACGACTTCCTGGCTCACGCCCGTGCGGCAATAGGAGAGCGTTTCGTCGATGTCGAGCAGGCTTTCGGGATCGTATTCGTCGGAGAGCGCTTCCTGGAGGACGGCTTCTTCGTCGCGCCGGGTTTGCAGCGGCAAGGGCGGCGGCGGGACGCGCGTGACGGTCGTGCGCGGCGGCGTTTTGAGCGGCTCGATTTCGCCGATGGAGCGGCGGAACACGTCGGCATCGGCGACGGCTTCGCGTTGTGCCCGCTCCGCCGCCGCGCGCTCGATCTCGCGCTTTGCCGCGCCAGCCTTCAGCGCGCTGCGCAAGCCGCCGAGACCCGCGAGGCCGTCGCGCTTGACGGCCTCGACGATGTCTCTGGGCTTCGGCGGCTCGGCCTGGACGGCACGTGCGGTCCGCGCCACGGGATCGCGCGGATGCCTCGGTTCGTTCGGATGGGGCTGGTTCTTGGGCATCGCGCTAGGTGGTGGACGTCGGCATGCGGTAATTCAGCTATTCCAGACGCGTCGCAATGAAAAAAGGGCCAGCGGCCCTTTCTTAACCATCCGGAATGGAAATGGCGCTGGCCTGGTGACGCTGCCGACGCCGCTTTCCGGGCGGCGCAGCGACATCATTTTACCGTCGCGCCGTGCCATCCACGTTTTCAGCGGTCCTTTTCGTGGCTCATCGAATGCGGTGTCGGCGTTTCGTCGATGGTTTCGAGATAGCGCTGCGCATCCAGCGCCGCCATACAGCCCGTGCCCGCGCTAGTGATCGCCTGACGGTAGACGTGATCCTGCACGTCGCCGGCGGCGAACACGCCGGGGATGCTCGTCGAGGTGGCGTCGCCGCTCGCGCCGCCCTTCGTGATGATGTAGCCGTTCTTCATCTCGAGCTGGTTGGCGAAGAGATCGGTGTTCGGCTTATGCCCGATCGCGACGAACACGCCTTGCAGCGGCACGTCGGTGGTGGCACCGGTTTCCGTGCTCTTGATGCGCAGCGAGGTCACGCCGGTCGCGTCGCCCTGGACTTCGTCGAGGACGTGGTTCCACTTGATCTCGACGGTGCCTTCCTTTTCCTTCGCGAGCAGGCGGTCGATCAGGATCGGCTCGGCGCGAAACTTGTCGCGGCGATGCACGACCGTTACCTTCTTCGCGATGCCCGCGAGGTAGATTGCTTCCTCGACAGCCGTATTCCCGCCGCCGATCACGGCGACGTCGCCGTTCTTGTAGAAGAAGCCGTCGCAGGTGGCGCAGGCGGACACGCCCTTGCCCATGAAAAGCTCTTCCGACGGCACGCCGAGATACTGCGCCGACGCGCCCGTCGCGATGATGAGCGAATCGCAGGTGTATTCACCGGAGTCGCCGATCAGGCGGAACGGCCGCTCGTTGAGCTTCGCCGTATGGATATGGTCGAAGACGATCTCGGTGTTGAAGCGCTCGGCGTGCTCCTGCAGGCGCTGCATGAGTTCGGGGCCTTGCACGCCCATCGGGTCGCCGGGCCAGTTCTCGACGTCGGTGGTGGTCATCAACTGGCCGCCCTGCGCCAGGCCGGTGATGAGCAGCGGCGACAGGTTGGCGCGCGCCGCGTAGACCGCGGCGGAGTAGCCAGCGGGACCGGAACCGAGAATCAGCACTTTGGCGTGTTTGGGCGATGACATGAGAGCAATTCCATTGTTAATGGTGTTATCGAAGGCGAATCGCAACTTCGGCGCCGGGCGATGACAGGCAACTTGCGCGCTTTTTGAGCATCAGTCGACGAGGCCACTGACCCGGACGAATCCTAGTTGGATGCAATGTTGGGATTATAAAGGCCTTGCGAAAAGCGCACCGGTAAAAATTTCAATCATGCCTATAGCGTCCCCTGCGAGCCTCGGCCGGTGTTACAGGTTGAAACGAGCGGCCGTTTTTGTCCGTTCCCCGCAGTGCAGCGTTTACAATGGGCGACCGACACATTCGGCCCGTTCTTATTGACGCGCGGCCGTGAAAAAAGCCTCACGGATCAATGGCAAAAGCACCCTATTCTGCGAGCGCGCAGGCGTTGCCGCACCGCATGTCGCGCCTTTTCACCGAAATTCGCTGGATTCTCCAGGTCGCGCTCGGTCTTTTCCTTCTGATGGCGCTCGTGAGCTACAGCCGGCGCGATCCGAGCTGGACGCACGCTGCCACCGTCGATCACATCGGCAACTGGGCCGGCCGCGTCGGCGCCTGGACTTCCGACATCGTTCTGCTGCTGTTCGGCCTGTCCTCGTACTGGCTGATCGTGCCGCTTGCGCGGCGCATCGTCGCGAACTACCGGCGGATCACACAGACCGAAGCGCCCGTCGAAGCCGACGCGAAGGACCGCACCTGGCTCGCGGAAGCCTTCGCGTTCGTGCTCGTGCTCGCCGCGAGCGACGGCATCGAGGCGCTGCGCATGTGGTCGCTCAACGTGCAGTTGCCGCGCGCGCCGGGCGGGGTCGTCGGCGAGGCGATCGCGCGGCACATGTCGCATGCGTTCGGCTTCACCGGCGCCACGCTCTTCATGTTGATCGCGCTCGCGATCGGCTTGTCGCTCTACTTCCGCTTCTCGTGGCTCTCGGTGTGCGAGAAAGTCGGCGACGGCATCATGTCCGCGATCACCGGCGCACGCCTGCGCCGCGAAGCGGGGCGCGACCGCAAGCTCGGCGAGGAAGCGGCATCGACGCGCGAAGGCAAGGTCGTGCGCGGCCGCGTGAAGATCGAGGACCACGAGCCGGTCGTGATCGTCCCGCCGCTCGCGAGCCCGCCCAAATCCGAGCGCGTCGAGCGCGAAAAGCAGGTGCCGCTCTTCAAGGACCTGCCGGGCGATTCCACGCTGCCGCCGCTCGCGCTGCTGGACGCCGCGCCCGAAGTGAAGGAAACCATTTCCGCGGATACGCTCGAATACACGTCGCGCCTGATCGAAAAGAAGCTGAAGGATTTCGGCGTCGAGGTGAGCGTGGTCGCGGCGTATCCGGGGCCGGTCGTCACGCGCTACGAAATCGAGCCGGCGACAGGCGTGAAGGGCAGCCAGATCGTCGGGCTCGCCAAGGATCTCGCGCGCTCGCTCTCGCTCGTGTCGATTCGCGTCGTGGAGACGATTCCCGGCAAGAACTTCATGGCGCTCGAATTGCCGAACCAGCGCCGCCAGACGGTCAAGCTCTCGGAAATCCTCGGCTCCGAGGTCTACGCCGATGCCGCCTCGCCGCTCACGATGGGCCTCGGCAAGGACATCGGCGGGAAGCCCGTCTGCGCCGATCTCGCGAAGATGCCGCACTTGCTCGTCGCGGGCACGACCGGGTCGGGCAAGTCGGTGGGCATCAACGCGATGATCCTGTCGCTGCTCTACAAGGCGAGCGCCGATCAGGTCCGCATGATCCTGATCGATCCGAAGATGCTCGAAATGAGCGTCTACGAAGGCATTCCCCATCTGCTGTGCCCGGTTGTCACCGACATGCGGCAGGCCGGCCACGCGCTCAACTGGGCCGTCGCCGAAATGGAGCGCCGCTACAAGCTGATGAGCAAGATGGGCGTGCGCAATCTCGGCGGCTTCAACAACAAGATCGACGAAGCCGCGAAGCGCGATGAGAAGATTCCGAATCCGTTCAGCCTGACGCCGGACGAGCCGGAACCGCTCACGCGCCTGCCGAATATCGTCGTCGTGATCGACGAACTCGCCGACCTGATGATGGTGGTAGGCAAGAAGGTGGAAGAGCTGATCGCGCGGATCGCCCAGAAGGCGCGCGCGGCCGGCATCCACCTGATTCTCGCGACGCAGCGGCCGTCGGTCGACGTGATCACTGGCCTCATCAAGGCGAACGTGCCGACGCGCATGGCGTTCCAGGTGTCGTCGAAGATCGATTCGCGCACGATTCTCGATCAGCAGGGCGCGGAATCGCTGCTCGGCATGGGCGACATGCTCTACCTGCCGCCGGGCTCCGGCCTGCCGGTGCGCGTGCACGGCGCGTTCGTGTCGGACGAGGAAGTGCATCGCGTGGTCGACAAATTGAAGGAGCAGGGCGAGCCGAACTATATCGAGGGCATCCTCGAAGGCGGCCTCGCCGGCGACGGAGACGAAGGCTCAGCGGGCGCCGCGGGAACTGGCGGCGCCGATGGCGAGTCCGACCCTCTATACGATCAGGCTGTGGAAGTCGTGATCAAGAACCGGCGCGCGTCGATTTCGCTCGTGCAGCGGCATCTGCGGATCGGTTACAACCGCGCCGCGCGGCTTCTTGAGCAGATGGAGAACTCGGGGCTCGTGTCGGCGATGTCGTCCAACGGCAATCGCGAAATCCTCACGCCCGCGCGCGACGCAGAATAAGCTTCACCCTTGGAGAACGAATATATGCAGCAAAAGTGGTTCACACGCATGCTCGGAGCAATGCTGGCCGGCGCGTCGATGTTGCTGGCGTCGCAGGCCTTCGCGAGCGGCACCGAGCAGTTGAAGACGTTCGTCTCGCAGGTCCACGCGGCGCGCGGCACGTTCGTGCAGCAGGAAGTGAAGGCGCCGGGCAAGGCGGGCGCCGCGAGTCAGACGGCGGCTCCCCGAGGCGGCGGCACGTCGAGCGGCACGTTCATGTTCGCGCGGCCCGGCAAGTTCATCTGGTCGTATGAAAAGCCGTATTCGCAGGTCCTCCAGGCGGACGGCGACAAGCTCTACGTCTACGACAAGGACCTGAACCAGGTGACGATCCGTTCGCTCGGCGGCGCGCTGGGCGCGAGTCCGGCGGCGATCCTTTTCGGCAGCAACGATCTCGACAAGAACTTCACGTTGCGTGACGCGGGCGTGAAGGGCGGCATCGACTGGCTCGAACTCACGCCGAAAGCGAAGGACACGCAGTTCGAGAGCGTCGGCATTGGCTTCAAGGACGGCAATCTCCAGGCGATGGAACTGCACGACGTCTTCGGCAACGTGACGCTGCTCACGTTTTCCAACATCCAGAAGAATCCGCCGGTCAAGGCCGATACCTTCAAGTTCACCGTGCCGAAGGGCGCGGACGTGATCAACGGCTGATCTGAACAGCGTGGGCGGCGTTCATATCCTCGATGAACGCCTCCACGATGTCCGTCCTTAAGTGCCGCGCGCGCGTGACCATCTCGAACGCGACGCGGTAGCGCATCTTCTCCGCGTTCAGCGGCGCGAGCAGTCCCTCCCTCACGTACGGCGCGGCGAAGTGCTCCGGCAGGTAGCCCAGATGGTGCCCCGACAGCACGAGCATCGCAACGGCTTCCATATTGTCCGCGACGGCGTTGATGTTGGTCGGCGCGACCGCATCGGCTTCGGGTAGCGGGTAGCTGCGCCACGCCCATTCGAAATCGGCGGCGCGTTCGGGGTCGATGGCACCGGCCTCAGTGAAGAGCGGATGGCGCCGCGCGCAATAGGCGAACTGGTCTTCGGCGTAGATCTGCGTGTATTCCAGCGACGGCACGCGATGCCAGAAGTAGCCGATCGCGACCTGAATCCGCCCCGCCAGCAGCAATTCCTCCAGTTCCCCCGGCGAGCGCACCAGCACCGAAAACCGCACCGATTCATCGCGTTCACGAAACCGCGCGATCGCCTCGCTGATCCGCGCGCTCGCGCTCACCGGCGTGTGGCCGATGATCCCCATCGCGAGCGTGCCGACCAGTTTCTTGCCGACGTTGCGCGCGGTCATGTCGAAGGTATCGACGGCGGCGAGCAGCGTCCGGCATGCTTCCACGAACTGTTCGCCGCGCGAGGTCAGCGCGAAACCGCTGCGACCACGCTCGCACAGGCGATAACCGAGGCGCGTTTCTAGCGTCGCGAGTTGCGTGCTGATCGTCGACTGGCCGACGTTGAGCGTCGCCTGCGCGGATGAAATGCCGCCCGCATCGACAATCGCGAGGAAGACGCGGATCAGCCGCAAATCGAGATCGGAGAGGTGCGTGAACATCGGCGGGCGTCCTTACATCGATGAATATCGATGTGAAGTTAATTTCTGCGCCATTTTAACTTGCCGCCGGAACGCCTATTAATTAAGGATCATCCGATAGCACCTCTCACCGGAAACCATCGAACGCCATGAATACATCTTCGCTTTTTGCCCCTGCCGAGCACTTCGATTCCCATTTCACCGCGCCCGATCACCGCAGCGAACGCCCGCAGCCGCTCTCCGGCAACCAGATGCCGCGCTGCGGCGGCATCACGACGATGATGCGCCTGCCGCACGTCCAGTCGGCGGCGGGGCTGGATGCGTGTTTCGTCGGCGTGCCGTTCGATCTCGGCACGTCGAACCGCACGGGCGCGCGCTTCGGGCCGCGTCAGGTGCGCAGCGAATCGGTGCTGCTGCGCCCGTACAACATGGCGACGCGCGCCGCGCCGTTCGATTCGCTGCGCGTCGCCGATATTGGCGACGTCGCGATCAATCCGTACAACCTGCTGGATTCGATCGACCGCATCGAGCGCGCGTACGACGAGATTCTTGCGCACGGCTGCAAGCCGCTGACGCTCGGCGGCGACCACACGATCGCGCTGCCGATCCTGCGCGCCATCGCGAAAAAGCACGGCAAGGTCGGGCTGATCCACATCGATGCCCACGCCGACGTCAACGACACCATGTTCGGCGAGAAGATCGCGCACGGCACGCCGTTTCGACGCGCGGTGGAAGAGGGCCTGCTGGATTGCAAGCGCGTCGTGCAGATCGGCCTGCGCGGCACGGGCTACGAAGCCGGCGATTTCGACTGGTGCCGCGAGCAGGGTTTTCGCGTCGTGCAGACGGAGGAATGCTGGAACAAGTCGCTCGCGCCCTTGATGGCGGAAGTGCGCGAGCAGATGGGCGACGGGCCGGTGTACATCACGTTCGACATCGACGGCATCGATCCGGCGTTCGCACCCGGCACGGGCACGCCGGAGATCGCCGGTCTGACCGTGCCGCAGGCGCTGGAGATCATCCGCGGGGCGCGCGGGCTGAACATCGTCGGCGCGGATCTGGTGGAAGTCGCGCCGCCCTACGACCCGTTCGGCACGACGGCGCTCCTCGCCGCCAATCTCGCGTTCGAACTGCTGTGCGTGTTGCCGGGCGTGGAGTATCGCGCGGCGAAGTAATTCGGGCGGCCGTTAGTTCTGGCCGAAATGCAGGGGGCCGCTGCGCAGCGGCCCTCGCATTCATGGCTCACGCATAGGCGCGCCCACGCGCCGAGATCAATCCGAGATAGACCAGCGCGCCGATCGCCAGCGCCGGCAGCGTCGCGCCGAGGTTCGGCAGCCACTGGTTGATCGCGTGATACGCCGCGATGCCGACCGCCCACGCGACGAACGCGCTCACGTGCCAGCCTCCCGAAAAGCCATAACGGCCGGTGACATCGCCGATGGCGCCGACATCGATACGCCGTTTGCGCACGATGAAATGATCCGCCAGCACGACGCCGAAGAGCGGCGCGAACACCGAGCCGATCAGAAGCAGAAAGTTCTGATATTTCCCCATCTCGACGACCAGCGCGACCAGCGTGCACAACGCGCCGAACGCCGCCGACAGCACCGGCACGGTTGCCCGCGCCCAGAACGTGCCCGTCGATACGGCGGCCGAGTGGATATCGGCAAAGGCGTTGTCGATTTCGTCGATCAGGATTAGCAGGAGCGCTATCCCGCCGCCCGCCTGCGCGAACGCGACGGTCAGCAAGGTATCGCCGCCGCCCGCCGCGAGCCCGTAGATCGCGCCGAGCGCATAAAACCACAGATTCGCGATGCCGTAGCCGAGAAGCGTGCCGCGAAACGTGCCGCCCGCGCTGCGGCCGAAACGCGTGTAATCGGCGATCAGCGGCAGCCACGAGAGCGGCATCGCGACCACCAGGTCGATGCCCGCGCCGAACGCCATCTCGCCCGTGCCGGGGCGGTTCATCAGCGCGGCGAGATCGTGCTTCGCGAGCAGGTTCCACGTGAGCCACCCCGCGCCGCCGAGCAGCAGCCAGATGCCCCACGTGCGCAAAAACCGCCGCACGAAGGAGAGCGGCCCGGTCACGGCGAGCAGCGTCGCGAGGACGCCGAACACGAGCGTCCAGATGAGCGGCATCGAGAGATTGAACGACTGTTTGGCGAGCGCATCGGCGGAATCGCGCATCACGATGATCTCGAACGAGCCCCAGCCGACGAGTTGCACCGCGTTCAGCACCGCCGGCACCGACGCGCCGCGCACGCCGAGCGTCGGCCGCAGCGACGACATCGCCGCGAGCCCCGTATCCGTGCCGATCACGCCCGCGAGCGCGAGCAGCACGACGCCGATCGCCGTGCCGATCGCGATCGCCGTCAGCGCGTGCGGCAGCGAGAGTCCCGGCACGAGCAGCGCGCCCGCCTGCGCGACCAGCAAGCCGATGCCGAGCGAGAACCAGAGCGCGAAGGCATCGGTCGTGACGAAGGCGCGGCGCGCAAGCGGCACGGGCGTGAGCGGAGCGTAGGCCGATGCAGCGGATTCGTCGAAATGTCCCTTCTCTTGTCCCATGGGTTTCGTCCCTATCTTTGTGTGTCCGGCGCGGCGCGCTTCGTGCGTGCGCATCGGCTGTCATAATGACCCGTCCTGACCGGTCAGCCGAGCCTGTCTCAGAAAAGCGAAAGATTATCGCCGCCTTTGCCCAACCTGCGTCACAAAACCACATGTTCGAAGAAAACCGTGGCACCGTTCCGCTCGCCGAGCGCCTGCGTCCCCGCACCATCGACGATGTGATCGGCCAGAAGCACCTGCTCGGGCCGAGCAAGCCGCTGCGCGTCGCATTCGAATCGGGCGAGCCGCATTCGATGATCCTCTGGGGCCCGCCGGGCGTCGGCAAGACGACGCTCGCGCGCCTCATGGCCGACGCCTTCGACGCCCAGTTCATCTCGCTTTCGGCGGTGCTCTCGGGCGTGAAGGATATTCGCGAGGCCGTCGAAACCGCGCAGATCCATCGCGCGAACGGGCACCAGACGCTCGTGTTCGTCGACGAGGTGCACCGCTTCAACAAGAGCCAGCAGGATGCGTTCTTGCCGCACGTCGAGTCGGGGCTGTTCGTGTTCGTCGGCGCGACGACCGAGAATCCGTCGTTCGAGGTGAATAGCGCGCTGCTGTCGCGGGCGGCGGTATACGTGCTGAAAAGCCTCGATGCCGACGAACTGAAGGAATTGCTCGATCGCGCGCAGCAGGAGCTCGGCGGCCTCACGTTCACCGACGAAGCCCGCGACGCGCTGATCGGTTCCGCCGACGGCGACGGCCGCAAGCTCTTGAATAACCTGGAAATCGTCGCGCGGGCGGCGGCGCAGAAGAAGACGACGGAGATCGACGGCGCGCTCCTCGGCAGCGCGCTCGCCGAGAACCTGCGCCGCTTCGACAAGGGCGGCGACGCGTTCTACGACCAGATCAGCGCGCTGCACAAGTCGGTGCGCGGCAGCAATCCCGACGCGACGCTCTACTGGTTCTGCCGCATGCTCGACGGCGGCGCGGACCCACGCTATCTCGCGCGGCGTATCGTGCGCATGGCGTGGGAGGACATCGGCCTCGCCGATCCGCGCGCAGGGCGCATCGCCCTCGATGCCGCCGAAACCTACGAGCGGCTCGGCACGCCCGAGGGCGAACTGGCGCTCGCGCAGGCGTTGATTTATCTGGCTGTCGCGCCTAAGTCGAATGCGGGTTACAAGGCGTATAACGAGGCGCGGCGGTTCGTCGGGAAGGACCAGTCGCGCGGGGTGCCGGTGCATCTGCGCAACGCGCCGACCAAGCTGATGAAGGAACTCGGCTACGGCCACGAGTACCGCTACGCGCACGACGAGCCCGACGCGTACGCGGCCGGTGAGACGTATCTGCCGGACGGCATGCGCGATCCGCACTGGTACGAGCCGACGCCGCGCGGGCTGGAGGGCAAGATCGGGGACAAGATGGCGCGGTTGGCTGACCTCGATGCGCAGTGGCGGCGGGAGAACAAGAAGTAGGGGCCTTTTCAACCCTCGTCAAGATTCGGCGTGCTGTGCGGTCGCCGCAGCGTCGAAGTGGCATCGAACCGTGGCGAGTCTTTTTGCCAGCGCGACCGAACCCGACGCCACCGGACCGACGTGCCGTTTCGTCAATCCGGATCGCCAATTTCGCGGAAATGCCTGACCAATTGCGTTGGTGCGCCGCGCCCGTGCGCTAAAATCGCCGATTCCGATTACTCGAAAAGCAACCCCCGCCATGCTCGACATCCAACTCCTGCGCAAAGACCTGGACGGCGTCGCGAAGCGTCTCGCCGCCCGCGGCTACACCCTCGACGTCGCCGCGTTCGCGTCGCTCGAAGCCGAGCGCCGCGAGATCCAGACGCGCACCGAAGAACTCCAGGCGCGCCGCAACAGCCTGTCGAAGCAGATCGGCGCGATGAAGGGGCGCGGCGAGGACACGGCGGCACTGATGGCGGAAGTCGGCGGGATCGGGGACACGATGAAGACGTCCGCGGGCCAGCTCGACGACATCCAGAAGCGTCTGCAGGACATGATGCTCGGCGTGCCGAATTTGCCGCACGAGAGCGTGCCCGTCGGCGACGACGAAACGCAGAACGTCGAAGTGCGTCGCTGGGGCGCGCCGCGCACGTTCGACTTCGAAGTGAAGGATCACGTCGATGTCGGTGCGCCGCTCGGGCTCGATTTCGAGACGGGCGCGAAGCTCTCGGGCGCGCGCTTCACGCTCTTGCGCGGACAGATCGCGCGGCTGCATCGCGCGCTCGCGCAGTTCATGATCGACACGCACACGGAACAGCATGGCTACACCGAGACGTACACGCCGTACATCGTAAATCCGGAGATTCTGTACGGCACGGGCCAACTGCCCAAATTCGCCGACGACATGTTCCGCGTCGAGAAGGGCGGCGAGCAAAACACGGTCACGCAGTATTTGATCTCGACCTCCGAGATTTCGCTGACGAACACGGTGCGCGACAGCATCCTCGATGCGAACGCGCTGCCGGTGAAGCTGACGGCGCATTCGCCCTGCTTCCGGTCGGAGGCGGGATCGTATGGCCGCGACACGCGCGGGCTGATCCGCCAGCATCAGTTCGACAAGGTGGAGATGGTGCAGATCGTGTCGCCGGAGAAGTCGTACGAGACGCTCGACGAGATGGTTGGCCACGCGGAAGCGATCCTGCAGAAGCTGGAGCTGCCGTATCGCGTGATTACGCTGTGTACGGGCGACATGGGCTTTTCGGCATCGAAGACGTTCGACCTCGAAGTGTGGCTGCCGGCGCAGAACACGTACCGCGAGATTTCGAGCTGCTCGAACACCGAGGCGTTCCAGGCGCGCCGGATGCAGGCGCGCTTTCGCAATGCGCAGGGCAAGCCCGAGTTCGTGCATACGCTGAACGGTTCGGGGCTGGCGGTCGGGCGCACGCTCGTCGCCGTGCTGGAGAACTTCCAGAACGCGGATGGATCGGTCACGGTGCCGGCGGTGCTGCGTCCGTACATGGGCGGCGTGGAGCGTCTCGAAACCTCGAAGGCCGGGTAAATTTTTCGGGAAAGATGCGAAAAGGGGCTTGGAAAGCCAAAACAGCTTCGCTATAATCTTGAACTTCGCTAAGCAACGACCCGCTAGCGAAGGCCGGAAACGGTTTGGTTTAACGGAAAGGTGGCAGAGTGGTCGAATGCGCTGGACTCGAAATCCAGTGTACCTTTAGGGGTACCGTGAGTTCGAATCTCACCCTTTCCGCCAGAATTTAAAAACCCCGCAGATCGAAAGATCTGCGGGGTTTTTGCTTATGCGCGGCCCAATCACCTCAAGTCGTACATCGCGCGATATCGAAACGCAGTTCCGGCTCCGGCAATCCGCTGTACTCGCCGGCCGACTTCTGCACCTTCACGATCGACCCATACCCCGACGGCGTCAGCGTGACAAGCCACGCATTCGGCCCGACAACGAGTTCCGTGGAACCGCTATCGCGGATCGTCTGCACGGAGGGCAGCATGCGTTCGAGGCAACTGGAAATATCCGACGCGGTCCGCGCCGACGAAACGTGAATCACGGGTTTCGAGGCGCGCAACTCCGGGCCACTGGCCGTGCTGCAAGCGGAAAGAACAACAACAGCGACAACGGCAAATCGACGTAGAGACATAGACCTTCGACCAAGGAAAAGAGCCCCAATAAACCGTAAACGCCGGCACAAAACAAGGCCGCCTGCACCGCGCCCCGTCCGGACCCTGCGCCCGGCGATGCTATCATCGCCGACAAATCCGCTCACCACGCCGCCGCTCCCAAGAGCGCGACCGCGTCCCGACTTCATCCGCTCCACTCAATGGCCATTACTCTCAAGACGCCCGCCGACATCGAAAAACTGCGCATCTCAGGCCGCATGGCTGCCGAGGTCCTCGCGATGATCGGCGAGCATGTCCGCCCGGGCGTCACCACCGACGAACTCGATTCGATCTGCAACCGCTTCATCGTCGATGAACTGAAAGCCATCCCGGCGAACGTCGGCTACATGGGGTTCCCGAAGACGGTCTGCACGTCGGTGAATCACGTCGTATGCCACGGCATTCCTGGGCCGAAGGAACTGAAGGACGGCGACATCATCAACATCGACGTCGCGATCATCAAGGACGGCTACTTCGGCGACACAAGCCGCATGTATTACGCCGGGAAGCCGAACGAAGAAGCGCAGCGCCTCTGCGATACCACCTATGAAGCGATGGTCGCGGGTATTCGCGAAGTGCGGCCGGGCGCGACACTCGGCGACGTCGGCCAGGCGATTCAGACGGTCGCGCATCGCGAGGGATTTTCGATCGTGCGCGAGTATTGCGGCCACGGCATCGGCCGCGTGTATCACGAGGACCCGCAAGTGCTGCACTACGGCCAGCGCGGCGCGGGCCTGCGACTGAAGCCGGGTCTCGTCTTCACGATCGAGCCGATGGTGAACGCGGGGCGCGCGGCCACCCAGCAATCGCGCGACGGCTGGACCGTCACCACGAAGGACCGCTCGCTCTCGGCGCAATGGGAGCACATGGTCGCCGTCACCGAGGACGGCTTCGAGTTGCTCACGCCGTGGCCAGACGGCGCCGGCGCGTATGCTGCGCCGTGAAAAAGCCCTCGCGAGCCGCAAGCGGCTGATTGCAAGAAAAAATTGACTCAATCGCCCGTTCGGTTGAAGCTATAAAGAGATAGCCAGCAAGAGCCAGAGAGATAATCGCCCGCATGAGTCCTTCACTGACCGTTCGCCGCATCGCCGCGCATCAGGGGGCCGTCCTCCGCGAGCTCCGCACGGCGTCCCTGCGCGAGGCGCCGTACGCCTTCGACGAAACGCTCGAGGATGCGCTGCTCGTCGCCGAATCCAGTTTCGGCGATACCGCCAACCACCACGCGAACTCCGCGACCACTGCCACGTTTCTGCTCTACACCGAAGGCCATCCGGCGGGTCTCGTCGGCGCATTCGTCGACGAAGCCGCGCGCGGCCGTGCTTTCGTTCACGCGTTGTGGGTTGCGCCCGCCGTGCGGCATCTGCGTGGCGGCGAGCTGCTCGTGAATGCGGCGACGGAGTGGCTCGCGGCGCAAGGATCGTCGGAAGTGTATGCATGGATCGCCGATGAAAACCGTACCGCGATGCGCTTCTACGAGCGCCTCGGTTTCGGTCCGACGGGCGATCGCCGCGCAATGCCCTTGCACGCCGAAGTTTGGGAAACGCTGCTCGTGCGCCACGTTCACACGGAAGAGCAAGATACGCCGGGCACGGCGTGAATCGTCCTACCTGTCCTCGCTTTTCGCCGCGCCGATGTCGTTCTTCGCGCGGTGGTCCTCGCGGTCCTTCATCACGCACACGTCGCACGCAAACCGGTCTTAAAAAAGATGGCCGAGCGCGCGCGCGCCTGTAAAATACGCAAAATTTTTGGCTGTTCCTATGTCGCTCAACAAAACGCCCTTTTTCGAACTGCGCAGCGGCTCCGTCGACACGCTTCTTTTCGTCGTCAAGACCACCGACCTTGACGCGCTGCGCACCGAACTCACGCGGCGCTTCGAAGCGACTCCCGAGTTTTTCGCCAACGACGTCGTCGCAATCGACGTGCGCCGTCTCGCCGAGACGTCCGCCACCGATCGCGTGTCGCTCGACGAACTCGCGCAGTTGCTCGCGAGCGTGCGCATGCGGCCGATCGGCGTCGTCGCGTCGCCCGCGCAGACGTGGGCTACGCAATGGGCGTCGTCGGGCGGATTGCCGCTGCTCGAAGCACGCGACCGGCGCGGTGCACCGAAGCCGTCTGAAGGCGCCGCGAGCGCGAACACCGAAGCCGCGGCCGTGATCGAAGCCGCCGTCGCGAAGACGCCGCCGCCGGCGCTCCCGATGCCCGCGACCATCATCGACCGGCCGTTGCGCTCCGGCCAGCAGGTGTATGCGAAGGGCGATCTGATCGTGCTCGGGCTCGTGTCCTACGGCGCGGAGTTGATCGCGGAAGGCAACATTCATATTTATGCGCCGTTGCGCGGGCGCGCGCTCGCGGGCGTGCACGGCAACCATGACGCGCGAATTTTCTGCACCTGTCTCGAGCCGGAACTGATCTCGATCGCGGGAATCTACCGGACGACCGAGAACCCGTTGCCTGCCGATATCCTCGGCAAGTCGGTGCAGATCTGGCTCGACGAAGAAAAACTGATGCTCGAACCGCTGCGGCTCACCTAGTGCGTGGCGCCTGACCGAACGGCGCGCACCCGGGCAACGGCAGCCGGACTTAATTGACGAACACAAGGTACTTTGTATGGCAAAAATCATTGTGGTGACTTCGGGGAAGGGCGGCGTCGGCAAGACGACCACCAGCGCGAGCTTCGCAACGGCGCTCGCATTGCGCGGCCACAAGACGGCCGTGATCGACTTCGACGTCGGTCTGCGCAACCTCGACCTCATCATGGGCTGCGAACGCCGCGTGGTGTACGACTTGATCAACGTGATCCAGGGTGAAGCGAACCTGAACCAGGCGCTCATCAAGGACAAGAAATGCGAGAACCTTTTCATCCTGCCGGCGTCCCAAACCCGTGACAAGGACGCGCTGACGATGGAAGGCGTGGAAAAGGTGATCAACGATCTGATCGCGATGGACTTCGAGTACATCGTGTGCGATTCGCCAGCTGGCATCGAATCGGGCGCGCTGCTCGCGATGCACTTTGCCGACGAAGCGTTGATCGTGACGAATCCGGAAGTGTCGTCGGTGCGGGATTCGGACCGCATTCTCGGCATTCTGTCGTCGAAGACGAAGCGCGCGATCGAGGGCAAAGAGCCTATCAAGGAACATCTGCTGATCACGCGGTACAACCCGAAGCGTGTGAGCGAAGGCGAAATGCTCTCGCTCAGCGATATTCAGGAAATCCTCCGGATCGAACTCATCGGCGTGGTTCCGGAATCGGAAGCCGTGCTGCATGCGTCGAACCAGGGTCTGCCCGCCGTGCACCTCGATGGTACTGACGTCGCCGAATCGTACAAGGACATCGTGTCGCGATTCCTTGGCGAGGAAAAAGCGCTGCGTTTCACCGACTATCAGAAGCCAGGTCTGCTGCAACGCATCTTCGGCACCAAGTAAGGGGACGCAATGTCGATTCTTTCGTTTTTGCTGGGCGAGAAAAAGAAGTCCGCTTCGGTTGCGAAGGAACGCTTGCAGTTGATCATTGCGCACGAACGCGCGGGCGGCAAAGCTGCCGCCGATTATCTGCCGGCGTTGCAACGGGAACTCGTTGCCGTGATTTCCAAGTACGTGAAGATTTCCAACGATGACATCCGCGTGAGTCTCGAGCGTCAGGACGACCTCGAAGTGCTGGAAGTGAAGATCGAAATTCCGCAGGCGTAAAAACGCGAAAGCTGCGCACGTGCTTTGAATGGCGCGTGTCGGGGAATGAAAAGCCAGGATCGGGTGATCCTGGCTTTTTGTTTTTCTGCGGGAACGTTTGCGTGAGTCGAAGTGGAATCGTCCGATTTATTTCCGGGGCGCTTTGTCTTTCTCTTCGACTTCCGGCGTCTCCGGCGAAGGCGCGGGCTTGTGCCCCTTATAGCGCTCGGACAGCGCCTCATATAGCGGCGGCGCGAAAAAGCGCGACACGCGGCTCGCGATCAGCGCGGTCGCCATCAGGGAGATCACGAGCGCGTGGCCGTTGATCATCTCCATCACGATGACGAACGCCGTGATCGGTGACTGCGTGACTGCCGCGAGATAGCCGACCATCGCGAGCGCGATCAGCATCGAAAGCTGCATGTGGCCGAAGACCATGTGCAGCACGTTGCCGAAGCCCGCGCCGATCGACAGTGACGGCGCGAAAATCCCGCCCGGAATGCCCGGCAGATACGAGCCGATCATCGAGATCATTTTCAGCAGCGGATAGAAAAGCGAAAGCTGCTCGTGGCCCTCCAGCAGGCCGCGCGCTTCCGCGTAACCGCTGCCGAACGTCGTCCCGCCCGACACGACGCCGACCACCGCGATCACCAGTCCGCACAGCGCGGCGAACGCGACCGGCCGCGATGCGTGGAGCGCCCTGAGCGGCGCGGGAATCCATTTCGACGTGTTGAGCAGCAGCCAGCAGAACACGCCGCCGGCGATGCCGGTCACGACCGCCGTCAGGACGACGGCAAGCGCAAGCATGTCGGGAAAGTGCTGGCCGATGTCGATCGTGCCGAAGTACGTGTAGTTGCCGTTCAGCCCGAGCGCGACGATCCCCGCGAGGATAATGCCCGTGATCAGCACGCCGCTCGTGCGCACTTCGAAGCTGCGTGTGAGTTCCTCGATCGCGAACACGATGCCGGCGAGCGGCGTATTGAACGCCGCCGACAACCCCGCCGCCGCGCCCGCGAGCACGAGTTGCCGTTCGATGAGTGCGTTCGAGCGCGGATAGAGGCGGCGCAGGTTGAACATGAGCGCGGCGCCGATCTGCACGGTCGGGCCTTCGCGGCCGATCGTGAAGCCGCCGAGGATCGCGAGGAACGACACGGCGATCTTGCCCGCGAGAATGCGCAGCGTGAGGAGACGCGCGCCGGAGGCGGACGTGGGGCCGTCGAGCACCGCGATCACCTGCGGGATGCCGCTGCCCTCGGCGCCGCGAAAGAAAGTCCGCGTGAGCCAGACAGACACCGCGGCGACGGCCGGCGTGACGAGGAGCGGCAGCCACGCGTGCTCATGTTGCGCGGTCTGGAAGACGCCGTAGCCCCAGTCGATGAGCCGCGCGTAAAACACAGCAACGAGGCCGACCACGATTGCGCCCAGCCAGAAGATGCCGTAGCGGCGCCAGAGGCTTCGTGCGCGGCGCGCGGTGAGGATCGGAATGGAACGCAGGACGCGAAGCATGCAGATTTCCGGCAAAGCGTCGATTATATCGAGGTGCTTGCAGGTCGATCCGCATAATCGGTCTGTCAGAAGAAACAAGCGCAACGCTTCGTTAGAACGCTTCCATTGGGGATGGTGGCAGCGGTATTAAATTCCTAACAAAGATAATGTGTCGCGCATTTCCGGAATTTTCTTCGTGTGTGAAAGCGAAGCGAATCGAAGTGTTGGGTGGATTAATTCACGCTGTCAGAATTTCGAAAGCGATAACCGCAGCGAATGCGCCGACATTGGCAACCAGCGCTTCGACAAGAACGCCGCGCCAGCTCTTCGGTCGAAAGCGGACGGCGAGCAGCAGTGCCGTGAGAAGCGCCATGGCTACGACCGCGACCAGATGCGAGCTTTGAAAGTGAATCGGCATTTGGGTGACTCCCCGATTATCCTGCTGATTAACCTGAGTGTATTCCGCACTGTGCCAGAAGCAAATCCGACAAAAAAGCCATTTTCACGCCATATACAAGGTGGACAGTGGCTGAGCGATCAAATAAATCTTGAATTGGGGAATCTTTTCCCGTAGCTTCGTACAAACCCGAATACGCTCGACGCTCTTCTTGAAGCGCACGAGTATCGGACGCGGAGCTTTCACCGATGACGACATTGACCGGGCGCTCACTCGAAGTCGATTTCTTTCGAGGAATTGTCCTGCTCATTATTGCTGTCGATCACATATCGGGAAGCGTCCTTTCAAACTTCACGCTGCATAAATACGCGTTCTGCGATTCCGCCGAAGTATTCGTGTTCCTCGGCGGTTATGCATCGGCGGCGGCTTATACGGCGATGGCAGCGCGGCGTGGTTCGTTCGCGGCGCGCTTGCGCTTTTTCAAACGCAGCCTGGAAATCTACCGCGCGTACCTCTTCACCGCCGCGCTGATGCTCCTCGCGGGCGCGACGTTGATGCTGCTGCGCCTGGATACACCGCTCGTCGATTTCACCGAATGGCCCGCCTTCCTAGACGGCCCGCTGCCGCTTATCGCCGGCATTGCGACCCTGCGTCACCAGCCGTATCTGTCGGCGGTGCTGCCGATGTACGCGTTCTTCGCGCTCTCTGTGCCGCTCGTCGTGCCGCTCGCTGCGAAAAAGCCAGTGCTCGTGCTGCTCGGCAGCCTTTTCATCTGGCTCTTCGCATCGCAACTCGGGCCGCTTTTGCCTTCCGCCTACGACGAAGGCTGGTCGTTCAATCCGTTCGCGTGGCAGTTGATGTTCATGAGCGGCGTTCTCGCGCGCACCCAGCCGATCAGCGCCGAGTTTCACGCGAGCGCTACCGCGCGCTGGCTGACGCGCATCGCGGTCGGCGTCGTGCTGGGGTTCGCGTTCGCGAAGCTCTTCATCGAAATCGCGCCGCCGCCCGGTTACATGAAGCAGAACCTCGCGACGCTGCGCATCGTGAGTTTCGGCGCCGTGGCCTGGGTGTTCGCGCGGGCCGTGCACGCCGGATGGATCGGCGCGCTCGCGCGCGGCCTGCCGGGTGTCGTGACGATCGGCACGCAAGGGCTCGTGTGTTTCATCGCGGGGACGGCGGTATCGATCGTGCTCGATACCGCGTTGCGCGTGCTTCCAACGGGCCACTTCGCGTGGCTCGCGGGACTCGCCGCCGATGCGCTCGCCATCGGCAGCTTGCTGCTGCTCGCGCACGTCTGGCGCGACTGGAAGAATGTGCGGCGCGTGCCGGCCGTCAAGGGCCAGCCGGTGCCCGCGCACGCAACGAACCGTCGCGAGCGGTAAAACGCGTCAACTCAACCTGATATCGCGCGTCTCGCGCATGCACAGCACGCCGACGAGACTGACCGCCGCCGCCACCGACACATAGCCGCCCACCCACGCGAGCCCGCCGCGATTCGCGAGCAGTTGCGCGATGTACGGCGCCACCGACGCCCCCAGAATCCCCCCGAGGTTGTATGCGACGCCGGCGCCGGTGTAGCGCACGCTCGTCGGGAAGAGTTCGGGCAGGAGCGCGCCCATCGGGGCGAAGGTCACGCCCATCACGAACAGTTCGAGCGTCAGGAAGAGCGCGACGGCGTAGGTGTTGCCGCTACCGAGCAGCGGCGCCATCGTGAAGCCGGACAGGATCGCCGCGATGCAGCCGACGATCAGAACGGGCCGGCGCCCGAAGCGGTCGCTGGCGCGCGCGGAGATCGGCGTCGCGATCGCCATGAAGATCACCGCGAAGCACAAGAGGCCGAGGAATTTCTCGCGCGAGAAATGCAGCGTCGACACGCCGTACGAGAGCGAAAATACTGTCGAAATGTAAAAGAGCGTGTAGCAGACGACCATCGCCAGCGCGCCGAGGAGGGTCGGCGCGAGGTATTGGCCGAGGAGCGTCGCGATGGGCACGCGCACGCGCTCGTGCCGCTCGATGGCCGCGCGAAACGCCGGCGTCTCCGCGATTTTCAGGCGCACGTAGAGCCCTAGCGCGACGAGCACCGCGCTCACGAGGAACGGCACGCGCCAGCCCCAACTGCGGAACTGGTCGTCGGAGAGCGAGAGCGCGAGGCCGAAGAACAGGCCGTTCGACGCCAGGAAACCGATCGACGGCCCGAGTTGCGGGAACATGCCGAACCAGCCGCGCTTGCCGGGCGGCGCGTATTCCGTCGCGAGGAGCGCTGCGCCGCCCCATTCACCGCCGAGACCGATGCCTTGCCCGAAGCGCAAGATGCACAGCAGCACGGGAGCGGCGCTGCCGATCGAATCGTAGCCGGGGACGAAGCCGATGAGCGTCGTCGAGACGCCCATCACGAGCAGCGACGCGACGAGCGTCGACTTGCGGCCGATGCGGTCGCCGAAGTGCCCGAAGATGAACGAGCCGATCGGCCGCGCGATGAACGCGATGCCGAACGTGACGAATGCCGAGAGCGCCTGCGCTGCCGGCGAGCCGTGCGGGAAGAACACCGGCCCGATGACGAGCGCCGCCGCGGTGGCGTACACGTAGAAATCGTAGAACTCGATGGCGGTGCCGATGAAGCTCGCGAAGATCACGCGCGAGGCGCTGTTTTTTCCGTTATTGGGCGCGTCGGCGGAAAGCGATGCTGAGGACATGGAGTCTCCGTTGTCTTTGTTGCTGGAATGGGCGTCTCTCAGAGGATCGGCGGGCGCCGCGGCATGTCGTGATGTGCGGCGCTGCGTGCGGAACGCTTCCTCGCGCGGGTCGACGGGCAAGCGTTGCGCCGTGCCGGACGGGGCCGGCTGGGCGTGGCGAAAATTATAACGATCGTGCGTCGCGCGGGGCAACCGGCCAGACGGCTAATCGATGGTGGTCGCTTGCGGCGAGTGTGACGTCTGCAACTGGAACTTGCCGTTGTCGTTGAACATCCAGCCTTCGAAGAGTTCGAGCCGGCCGCTGCCGTTCAGAAGGCGCGCGGGCGGTTCCGGCAACGGCGACGCACGGCGCAGCGAGGCGAGCGCGGTGGCTTCGGCTTCGTCGTCGCCGTTGGTGCGGTAAACGGACGATTCGACCACGCGCCCGCCGCGATCGACGGTGAACGACACCACGACGAACGAACGCAGCATTGCTTGCGGCGTGCCCTTCAGGACGAGCGACGGATTGCGCTCGAAGATACGCTGCGCGACGCGTGTTTTGTACTGATCGAGCGTCGCGCTGCTGACGGCCGCGGGCGGACGGCTTTCGACGGACTTCGGCGGCGGCGTGATCGTGCAGGCCGCGAGGGCGATTGCGATCAGCGCGGCGCTCAGGCGCTGCGCGTGCTCTTGCATGGATGCGGTCATGGCGGCCCCCGGTGTGCTGCTGGCTGTTATGACTTCATGTTAGTCAAAAGCGTCGCGGGGCACCATGCGTGCGAGCGGGACCGCGCATTGCTGGCGCTTTCATCATCCCAACACAGGAGGAGACAGCGATGAGCGATACGAACCAGGCGAGCGACGCACAGCCCGCCGAACACAGCGACAACGAAAAGAGCAAGCTGCCGGAGCGCGACGACGATGCGCGCAAGCAAGGGCCTAATGACAATCCGGGGAAGAAGGACGGCGAAGGGGAGCCGGATGTAGGTTGACGCGTTTGGTGCTAACTTGATGTTGGGGAATGTGCCCCGTCATCGGGAGAACGCGATGTCTACTGCTTCTACCAACGCCGAGCCGGTGAAGCCAGCGCCTACTGACAGACCGGTGCCGTCGGCTTCGCCACAGGACGCTCCGTCGAAACCGGATGCCGACAAGGCCGAGCCCGCGCCGCATGAGCGGCCACCGGTGCGATCTGACGACAACTGATGGTTTTACTTGGGCTTGGTGACATCCCGTGCGGCGGTCAATGCGCGCGGGATGTTTTCACTTCGTCGTCACGCTAGGCTTGGTCAACTCGTAGCATTCGACGGGCGCCGAGGGCCGTTTCGCGCTGGCATCGACGGCGTGGTTCTCGAAGCATTTATAGACGCTGTTGGTCTTTTGCAGGAAGAACGTATCTTCCGCCGACGATGACCCGGCGCGCGCCGCGTCGCGCGTGACGGCGACTATCGAGTAGCCGTTCTGGATCAGTTCGAAGAGCGTGGTCTCGGTGAAGCGCCATTGGCTGCCCGAGGACTCGTCCGCATTCGCGGAAAGGGCGCTCATCGTGAATATCCCGAAAGCGATGGCGGCAGCGATTCTCATTGGCGGGGCTCCTTGTGTTCTTGTGGGCGAACGCGTTTGAGTTGGAAGTGGCGCGGGCGTTCGCGTGGGGGGTGATTTTTTGTCGTGGACGGTTATCAGAGGGGCAGGTTTTCTATATACGACAGGATCGTTACTCGTAATCCAGAAGCGTATGACAACCAGCCAGCGCCTGACAAATGAAGACGGCGAAGTGCGTGAACTCACCGACGCCGATTTGACGCGGTTCAAACGTGGAGGACACGCGCTTCTGGAGACGTTACGTCGGAAGCTGGAGAAGGAAGAGGGAGATTCGACGGCAGGTGGAACCCCGCCGATAAGAAATTCTGGCGGAGGCGGTGAGATTCGAACTCACGGAAGGATCACTCCTTCGCCGGTTTTCAAGACCGGTGCCTTAAACCGCTCGGCCACACCTCCAGAAGGCGCGTATTGTAGCGCAACTTTTCCGCTCAGCGGACGCCTCAGCCTTCCAGCGAGCGCGTCGCGCGGAGCGCAGGAAAGAGCCGTATCCACAGCATAGCGACCGCGATCGTCCCCAATCCGCCGATCAGCACCGCTGGCACCGCGCCGAACAGCCCCGCCGTCATCCCCGATTCGAACTCCCCCAACTGATTCGACGTTCCGATAAAGAGCGAGTTGATCGCGCCGACGCGTCCGCGCATTTCGTCGGGCGTCTGCAATTGCACGAGCGACATCCGCACGACGACACTGATCACATC
This sequence comes from Caballeronia terrestris, assembly GCF_001544515.1. GTDB lineage: Bacteria > Pseudomonadota > Gammaproteobacteria > Burkholderiales > Burkholderiaceae > Caballeronia > Caballeronia terrestris. The sequence continues at coordinate 128,342 of NZ_FCOL02000004.1, read as the reverse complement.
CGACGCCCCCAGCGCAGCGAGCGATACCATCGACAAATAGATATTTGTCGACAATCCGAACACGATCGTCGCAAGCCCGAAAGCGATCACCCCCGCGAACAGCGCCGTCCCCGCACGCTGGCGCAGCGGAAAGTGCGCGAGCCAGATCGATCCGGCGAGCGCCCCGGCCGCCGGCGCCGCGCGCAGCACGCCGAGCCCCCACGGCCCGGTGTGCAGGATGTCGTGCGCGAACACCGGCAAGAGCGCGGTCGCGCCGCCGAGCAGCACCGCGAAGAGATCGAGCGACAACGCGCCCAGAATCACCGGCTTGCGTCGAATGAACGCGATACCCGAAAACAGCGCCTCGAACGACAGCGGCGCGCGCATCCGCACGGCTTCATCGATGCGAATCGATGCCACCAGCACGCCCGCCGCGAGAAACGCGCACGCCACCACGCCATACACGCTCAACGCGCCGATCCCGTACAGCAAGCCGCCCAACGCCGGCCCGAGGATCTGCGCGGTCTGGTTCGCGGACGTCGACCACGCGGTCGCGTGCTGCAACTGCGTGCGCGGAATCAGGTTCGGCAGGAGCGCCGCCATCGACGGCGATTCGAACGCGCGCGCCGCGCCCGTGATCATCGCGATCGCATAGATGAGGCCCGCGCTCTGCCACCCGTGCCACGCGCCGACGCAGAGCACGAGCGCCGCGACGCCCTCGATCATCTGACAGACGAACGCAATCGTGCGCCGGTCGTAGCGATCGGCGACATGGCCGACGACGAGCGTCAGCACGAACATCGGCAGGAACTGCGCGAGGCCGACGAGCCCGAGCGCAAACGCGCTGTGCGTGATCGAATAAATCTGCCAGCCGATGGCGACAGACATCATCTGGAACGCGACCGACGACATCACCCGCGCGCTCCAGAAGAGCGCGAACGGACGATGACGCATGACCGAGCCAGGCAGCGTGCTCGGGGCGCTCAATTGACGGGGTCCTTCAGGAAGAGTTCCTGGAGGTCGTTCAGGAAGCGCTGGCCTAACTCCGTAGGCGCGATGCGCTCGAAATTGCGCGTGATGAGGCCGCGCCGTTCGGCTTCGACGAGCGCGGGCTCGATCGTCGACATCGCGAGGCCCGTGCGCTCGACGAACGCATGCACCGGAAAGCCCTCGACCAGCCGCAGCGTGTTCAGCATGAATTCGAACGGCAGGTCGCGCGGCCCGACTTCGCGCTCTTCCTGGATCGGATTGCCGCCGAGCGCTTCGTCCATGTACGTCGCGGGATGCTTGTAGCGCGCCTGCCGCACGATTTTCTGCGGAAAAGACAGCTTCGTATGCGCGCCTGCGCCGATGCCGAGATAGTCGCCGAAGCGCCAGTAGTTCAGGTTGTGCCGGCTCTGCCGATGCGGCTTCGCATACGCCGACACTTCGTAGCGCTCGTAACCCGCCTCGCGCGTGCGCTCGTGAATCCACTCCTGCATGTCGGCGGAGGCGTCGTCGTCGGGGACTTGCGGCGGGAATTTCGCGAAGAGCGTATTCGGCTCCAGCGTCAGGTGATACAGCGACAGATGCGGCGGCGCGAAGCCGATCGCCGTCTCGATATCGCGGCGGCATTCGTCGAGCGACTGCTGCGGCAGCGCGAACATCAGGTCGAGATTGAAGTTGTCGAAATGACGCGCGGCGATTTCGACGGCTTTATGCGCCTGCGTCGAATCGTGGATGCGCCCGAGCGCCTTCAGATGCTCCGCGTTGAAGCTCTGGATGCCCACCGACAGCCGGTTCACGCCGCTCGCGCGAAACTGCGCGAACTTTGCGGCTTCGAACGTGCCAGGGTTGGCTTCGAGCGTGATTTCAGCGTCGGCGTCGAGCGGGAGGAGGGCGCGGGCGTCCGACAGCAGGCGGTCGAGCCCCTTCGCCGACAGCAGACTCGGCGTGCCCCCGCCGATGAAAATCGTGTGCACCTGCCTTCCCCAGACGAGCGGCAGCGCGCTTTCGAGATCGGCGCGCAAGGCGTCGAGATAGCGGTCTTCGGGAAACGACTCGCCTTTCCACTCGTGCGAGTTGAAATCGCAATAGGGGCACTTGCGCACGCACCACGGAAAGTGGACGTAGAGCGAGAGCGGCGGGAGCGACGTCAACCGGATGCTTCCCGGCGACGTGAACGCCTTCACGACATTGATGGCCTGCGGACCGGTGCTCACGCCAGTTCCTTCAGGCGCGCGAGCAGTTCGCGAAGCGCGATCGCGCGATGGCTGCTTGCGTTCTTGCGCGCGGGATCGAGCTCGGCGGCGGTCGCGTTCAGCGACGGCAGGAAGAAGTGCGGATCGTAGCCGAAGCCGTTCGCGCCGCGCGCTTCGTCGATGACTTCGCCATGCCAGCGGCCTTCGGCGATCAGCGGTTCGGGGTCGTCGGCGTGACGCACGAGCACGAGCACGCAGAAATAGTACGCGCGGCGGTCCGGCGTGTCGCGCAGCTCGGTGATAAGGCGCGCGTTGTTCGCCGCATCGCTCTTTTCGCCGCCAGCGAGTTGCGCGAAGCGCGCCGAATACACGCCCGGCGCGCCGCGCAATGCGTGCACGCAAAGGCCGGAATCGTCGGCGAGCGCGGGCAGGCCCGTCAGTTTCGACGCGTGCCGCGCCTTCGCGAGCGCGTTTTCGACGAACGTCACGTGCGGTTCTTCCGCTTCCGGAACACTAAGCGTGCCCTGCGCGATCAGTTCGATCCCCGCAGCGCTCAACAGCGACGCGAATTCGCGCAGCTTGCCCGCGTTGTTCGACGCAAGCACGACGCGCTTCAATCCATTCACTTCAGACACCTTTTTGCTCCAGCGCGGCTTTCTGCTTCGCAATCAACGCTTCGATGCCGCTTTGCGCGAGATCCATCAGCGTATTCATTTCGGCGCGCGAAAACGGCACGCCCTCGGCCGTTCCCTGCACCTCGACGAAACCGCCCGCGCCCGTCATCACGACGTTCATGTCGGTGTCGCATTGCGAGTCTTCGTCGTAGTCGAGATCGAGTACCGGCTCGCCTTCGTACACGCCGACTGAAATCGCCGCGACGAACTCGTTGATCGGCGATTCCGTGATCTTGCCCGCCGCGATCAGCTTCGAGACGGCATCGTGCGCCGCGACGAACGCGCCGGTGATGCTCGCGGTGCGCGTGCCGCCGTCGGCCTGGATCACGTCGCAATCGATGTGCAGCGTGCGCGCGCCCAGCTTGTTCAGGTCGAACACCGAGCGCAGCGCCCGGCCGATCAGCCGCTGGATTTCCTGCGTGCGGCCGGTCTGCTTGCCGCGCGCGGCTTCGCGGTCGCTGCGCGTGTGCGTCGCGCGCGGCAGCATGCCGTATTCCGCCGTGAGCCAGCCCTGGTCGCGCCCGCGCAGGAACTCGGGCACGCGCTCCGCGATGCTCGCCGTGCAGATCACTTTGGTGTCGCCAAATTCGACGAGCACCGAGCCTTCCGCGTGCTTCGTGTAATGGCGCGTGATGCGCACGTCGCGCAACTGGTTCGCGCGACGGCCGCTCGGGCGGACGAAGGAGGCGGGGTCGAGCAGGACGGAGTCGGTCATGGATGATGGCGGACAAAAAGGAAGGGAAAAGGAAGCAACGCTTAACCCGTGATTTTATCGTTATTCGAGATGCACGTCCGGCGACGCCCGCGAGCGCGCCAGTACGCAGGGCCGTTTGGCGGGCGATGACGGTAAAAATGGGATAATGTTCGCTTCCCCGCCCGGCCACCCTCGCGTGCCCTGACAGCACCAACCTCGAGCCGGGCGCTCGTAGCAAACCGGCCTTCGTTCTGAAGGCACTATCGCGAGACGTACGATGATCTACAGCATGACAGGCTATGCGAGCGCGACGCGCGAAGTCGCAGCCGGTGGCGCGGGCGCCAATGGCTCGGGCGTCGGAGTATCGGTGGAATTGCGCACGGTGAATTCGCGCTTTCTCGACCTGAACTTCCGCATGCCCGAAGACGTGCGCGCCTGCGAGCCGCAATTGCGCGAAATGCTGATGACGAAGCTCTCGCGCGGCAAGGTCGATATCCGTATCAACCTGAATCGTGCGGAGCAGGCGGCGAGCGCGGGCGCGCTGAATCGCGACACGCTTTCGCAACTCGCGGCGCTCGAACGCTCGGTGCTGGAAATCTTCCCCGACGCCGAACGCATGCGCACCGGCGAAATCCTGCGCTGGCCGGGCGTGCTGGCGGAAGGCGGCGTGTCGCCGGAAGCGCTGCGCGAAGCGGTGCTCGCGTGCGGCAAGCAGGCGATCGCCGATCTCATCGACGTGCGCGCGCGCGAAGGCGCGGCGCTCGCGGCGGTGCTGATCAACAACGTCACGGAGATGGAAGCGATCGTCGCGCGCGTGACGCCGCTCGTGCCGGAACTGATCGCGAAGCATCAGCAGAAGATCGTCGAACGCCTGCAGGACGCGCTCGGCATCGCGGCGCCGGAGGGCACGGCGACGAGTCTTCCGCGTGAGGAAATCGCGGAACGCATCCGCCAGGAAGTGACGATCTACGGCATCCGCATCGATATCGCGGAAGAACTGCAGCGGCTCACCGCGCACCTGACCGAGACGCGCCACGTGCTGCAAAAGGGCGGCAAGGTCGGCAAGCGGCTCGACTTCATGATGCAGGAGCTCAATCGCGAGGCGAACACGCTCGGCTCGAAGGCGGCGGCGAAGGAACTCGCGGATTCATCGATGACGTTGAAGCTCCTCATCGAGCAGATGCGCGAGCAAGTACAGAACCTGGAGTAACGCTTCAATGACCACCACGACGCGCACCTCGCATCTCAGCACCTACACCGGCATCTATCCGGGCAACCTGTTCATGGTCGTCGCGCCGTCGGGCGCGGGCAAGTCGACGCTCGTCAACGCGCTGCTCGCGCAGGACCAGGCGATCCGGCTGTCGGTGTCGTACACGACGCGCGAGCCGCGTCCGAAGGACCAGAACGGCGTGCAGTACCACTTCGTCTCCGTCGACGAATTCATGGAGCGGCACGCGAAGGGCGAATTCCTCGAAAGCGCGGAAGTGCACGGCAACTACTATGCGACCTCGCGCGTGTGGATCGAGGAGCAGATGAAGAGCGGCCACGACGTGCTGCTCGAAATCGACTGGCAGGGCGCGCAGCAGGTCAAGAAGCAGTTCCGGAACGCGGTCGAGATTTTCATTTTGCCGCCCTCGCTCGATGCGCTCGAAGACCGTCTGAAAAAGCGCGGCCAGGACCCGCAGAACGTGATCGTGCGGCGCCTTCTCGCGGCCGGCAGCGAGATGTCGCATGCGCCGGAAGCAGAGTACGTGGTCATCAACGAAAACTTCGAGCGGGCGCTTGCCGAACTGCAGTGTCTCGTCAAGGCGACGCGCCTGCGCTTCGGTTCGCAATACGCCCGCCACACGCAGCTTTTCGTAGAGTTGGGGATTCACACGCCGCATGCTTCGTGATCAGGGCCTTCTGGTCACATAAGGTAGAATAAAGAACATATTCCAAGGAAACAAACATGGCTCGCATCACCGTCGAAGACTGTCTGAAAATGATCCCGAATCGCTTCGAGCTCGCGCTCGCGGCCACTTATCGCGCGCGTCAGCTCGCACAAGGCCACACGCCGAAGATCGAAAGCCGTGACAAGCCGACGGTCGTTGCACTGCGCGAAATCGCAGCCGGCCAGGTCGGCGTGGAGATGCTGAAGAAGGTGCCGGTCTAACGCGCACCGTTTCAGCGTCGGTCGCAACTCAACCATCGACGTCGGCTACGTCACCCACCACGGAGGCGAACATGAGTCACACACCAGTGCCCGTCTCCATCGACGTGGATTCCGACGCCGACCACGATTCGAATTCTGATTCCGCCAACGAGCCGGATCAGGATTCGAATCAATCGCTTCCCGCCCGAAAGTACATCGACGCAGTCCTCGAACAGTCGTTTCGCCATCTGTTCGGGCCGACCGCCACTCCCGAAAAGCCACGCCGCCACGACGTCGTTTCGATCTCGAAGCTGACGAACGAGCTTGCCTCCTATCTCACGCCGGAAGAGATCAAGGAAGTGAAGGCGGCTTTCCATTTCAGCGACGAAGCGCATCTCGGCCAGTATCGCCAGAGCGGTGAGCCGTACATCACGCATCCGGTCGCGGTCGCGGAAATCTGCGCGGGCTGGAAGCTCGACGCGCAATCGATCATGGCGGCGCTTCTGCACGACGTGATCGAAGACCAGGGCGTGACCAAGACCGAAATCGCGGAGCGGTTCGGCGCGAAGGTCGCGGAACTGGTCGACGGTTTGTCGAAGCTGGACAAGATGGAGTTCCGCAATCGCGAGGAAGCGCAGGCGGAAAACTTCCGCAAGATGCTGCTCGCGATGGCGCGCGATGTGCGCGTGATCCTCGTCAAGCTCGCCGACCGGCTGCACAACATGCGCACGCTCGGCGCGGTGCCGTCGGAGAAGCGGCGGCGGGTGGCGCGCGAAACCATCGATATTTACGCGCCCATCGCGCACCGGCTTGGCCTGAACAACACGTATCGCGAGTTGCAGGACCTGAGCTTCGCGAACTTCAATCCAAATCGCTACGCCACGCTCGAAAAAGCCGTGAAGGCGGCGCGCGGGAATCGGCGGGAAGTGGTCGGGAAGATTCTCGAATCGGTCCAGCGCACGATCGCGGATGCGAAGATCTGCGCCGAGGTCACGGGCCGCGAAAAGACCATCTACAGCATCTACAAGAAGATGCGCGACAAGCAGTTGTCGTTCTCGCAGGTGCTCGATGTGTATGGGTTCCGCGTGGTGGTCGAGAGCGCGCTCGAGTGCTATACGTGCATCGGCGCGCTGCATGCGCTCTACAAGCCGGTGCCCGGCAAGTTCAAGGATTACATCGCGATTCCGAAGGTGAACGGCTATCAGTCGTTGCACACTACGCTCGTCGGCCCGTTCGGCGCGCCTATCGAGTTCCAGATCCGCACGCGCAAGATGCACGAGATCGCCGAGGCGGGCGTCGCCGCGCACTGGCTCTACAAGAACGGCGGCGCGGATCTCAACGACGTGCAAAAGCGCGCGCATCAGTGGCTCAAGTCGCTGCTCGACATCCAGAGCGAAGCGGGCGATTCCAGCGAATTCCTCGAACACGTCAAGATCGACCTGTTCCCGGACGCCGTCTACGTCTTCACGCCGAAGTCGAAAATCATGCCGCTGCCGCGCGGCTCCACGGCGCTCGACTTCGCGTATTCGATCCACAGCGACCTCGGCAACCAGTGCGTCGCCGTGAAGATCAACAACGAATTGCTGCCGCTGCGCACCGAGCTGAAGAGCGGCGACATCGTCGAGGTGATCACCGCGCCGTATTCGAAGCCGAATCCCGCATGGCTCGGCTTCGTGCGTACAGGCAAGGCGCGCTCGGCCATTCGGCATTATCTGAAGACGATGCGCCTGAACGAGTCGGTGCAGCTGGGCGAGCGGCTCGTCGATCAGAGTCTCAAGGCCTATGGCCTGTCACTCGCCGAGGTCACGCCGGAAGCGTGGGAAAAGCTCGTGCAGTGGACCGGCAACAAGTCGCGCCAGGAAATTTTCGCGGATATCGGCCTCGGCCGGCGTGTCGCGGCGGTGATGGCGAAGCGCATCGAAGTGTTGATGAACGGCCGCGACGACGACGATTCCCCGCGCGAAAGCTTCACGACGAACACGGCGCCGCCCGTCGTCATCACGGGCACGGAAGGCATGTCGGTTCAGTTGTCGGCGTGCTGCCGCCCGATCCCCGGCGACGACATCATGGGCTACATCGGCATCGGCCTCGGCATGGCGATCCACACTACCGACTGCCGTGTCGCGCAGCGTATCCATCGGCGCGATCCGGGGCGCTGGATCGACGTCGCGTGGGCGCCGCAGCCGGGGCGTCTCTTCGACGTCGCCGTCAAGGTGCTCGTGAAGAACAGGAAGGGCGTGTTCGCGCGCGTCGCCGCGGACATCACGTCGGCCGATGCGAACATAGTCCACATCGCGATGGACGAAGATCCGTCGCAGGAAGCCACGCTGTTGCGCTTCGTGATTCAGGTGAGCGACCGCGTGCACCTCGCGAACGTGATGCGGCGCGTGCGGACCAATCCGGACGTGATGCGCATTTCGCGCGAGCGTCCGAGCGACGAGCCGCATCATCGCAACCAGGACGGCGGCATACGTATCGATCGCGAGCGCGCCGACTACTGACGTCGCGTTTCGATGTTTTTTGGCGCGCCGGCGCTGGAACGTAACCTGCGTGCCCGTACTCGTTCAATTCGACGTACAACCAGGCACGACAATGCAAACATCCGATCTCGCAGGCACCGCACTCGACTACTGGGTCGCGCGCGGCTTGCACGAATTCATCCGCGAAATCCACTTCACCGACAGCGGCGAGACGCTCTCCATCCGCGGCAACGATCGCGGCAAGCCGTGGGACGGGCGCTTCTTGCCATCGACTTCGTGGGAAGCGGCGTCGGTCGTTCTGGAGCGCGCTTGCCGGCTCGAAATGAGCGATCACGGACGCGGCGAGGTGGTCTGCGTCGCGACGTTCGGCAAGGACGGGCAGTCGGTGGAAGGGCGCGGCGCGTCGCTACGGATCGCGTTGCTGCGCGCGTTCGTGCGCCATGCATTCGGCGATACTGTCGACGACGAATATCTGCGACGTCCGCAGACGCTGCTCGGCGATCGGGCCGAGGCGATCGGCGAGCCGAGCGCGGTAGCATCGGTGGAGGATGTGCCGGCGCCGGATGGTCGGATTGGCGATATCGGATCGGCGCCGCGGCAATGATGAACGCCGCGCACAAACAAAAAGGGCCTTCCGAATGGAAGGCCCTTCAAAAGGTGGCGCGGCTGGCAGGATTCGAACCCACGACCCCTTGGTTCGTAGCCAAGTACTCTATCCAACTGAGCTACAGCCGCACGCAAAACCGGTACTGACTTATTACTGAACTGCGCTTATGGTTAAACGCATTTTGCTGATTAAGCATCCTTCTCGAAGAAAAGACGCTTGAAAAGATGGTGCGGCTGGCAGGATTCGAACCCACGACCCCTTGGTTCGTAGCCAAGTACTCTATCCAACTGAGCTACAGCCGCACGCAAAACCGGTACTGACTTATTACTGAACTGCGCTTATGGTTAAACGCATTTTGCTGATTAAGCATCCTTCTCGAAGAAAAGACGCTTGAAAAGATGGTGCGGCTGGCAGGATTCGAACCCACGACCCCTTGGTTCGTAGCCAAGTACTCTATCCAACTGAGCTACAGCCGCACGCAGAAGCGAGATTATAGACAAAGCTATCTGAAAAAGGAAGGGCTGGCAGGCGGTTTTCAGCGTTTTCGTCCGCCTTCGTGTTACCTTGTACATAGGCGTTTTCGCATTTCCACGGGTTTTTTCGAGCGGTTGGCACCATGAATAAAGCATTTGTCAAAGAATCGGAAGAGAGCGACGACGATCTAGACATCGCGCAGCCGGACATGCCTGCCGGCACCAAGAACTACATCACGCCGGCAGGGCATCTGCGGCTGCGTGACGAATTGCTGCATCTGCTCGATGTCGAGCGGCCCGAGATCGTGAGGCTGCTGTCGTGGGCGGCATCGAACGGGGATCGCTCGGAGAACGGGGACTACATTTACGGGAAGCGGCGTCTGCGCGAAATTGATCGGCGCATTCGTTTTCTCACGAAGCGGCTCGATCTGGCGGAAGTCGTCGATAGCAGCAAGCAGGAGAATGTCGATCAGGTGTTCTTCGGCGCGACCGTCGATTACGCCGGCGACGACGGCGAAGTGCATACCGTGCGGGTCGTGGGAGTGGACGAGGTCGATCTTGATCAGGGCTATGTGAGCTGGATCTCGCCGATCGCGCGGGCGCTCCTGAAGGCGAAGATCGGCGATACCGTCGCGCTGCACACGCCAGTGGGAATTCAGCAAATCGATATCGTCGACGTGCGGTATCCGCGTTCGGCGTAAGCCTTGAGAGCAAAAAAAAGGCGCCGAACGGCGCCTTTTTCACATCGGTACTGCCAGTCCAGCTTAGAAGCGGTGACGCACACCGATCGTTGCCGAAACCTGATTTTCCGTCGACGACACGCCAACACCCGTGATCGTCGCGCCGAGGCCTGTGCCTTCCGTGTCCGAAACGTGCTGGTATTCGCCTTGCAGATACACGTCCGTACGCTTCGACAGCGCGTAGGCCGTTTGCACGCTCACTTGGTGGAACTTCGGCTTCACGCCATCGATGCGGCTGTCGGTGTACGTGTACGCGCCTGCCAGGCTCAGAGCCGGCGTCAGGTTGTAACGGCCATTGATTTCGTAGTTCGAGAAGCGTGCGTGACCGTCGCTGAACGGAATCGCGCTGCCGCCCGTGCCCGCTGCCGTGACGCCGAGCGCGTCGTCGAGCATCGTTTGTGTGAACACGAAACCAACCACCGCCGGGCCGAACGCGTAGCTCAGACCGCCGCCGAACGTGCGTTGACGGCCGGCTGCCAGCGGGTTGTCGCCGCTCACTGCGCCGAGCGCGTTGCCCGAGACCGTTGCGTCGCCGTTGTTCAGTTGCATGTACGCCGCAGCGACATTCAACGGACCGTAGTTATACGATGCGCCGACGCTGTAAGCGCGGTTGTTCGAGAAGCCGTCGGCCTGGTTCGAGAAGCCGTACATGCCGCCGAACTTGAAGCCCGCGTAGTTCGCGCTCGTGTACTTGACCGAGTTGTTCACGCGGAACGAGTTGTCGAGGTTGTCGTTGTCGAACGGGTGGGCGAACTGCGTGCCGCCGTATTGCGTGCCGGTCAGTGCCAGCGGGCCGAGGTAATCGACGACGGAATCGTACTGACGGCCGAGGGTCACGGCGCCGTACTGCTCGCTCGACAGACCGACGAATGCCTGACGGCCGAATTCACGACCGCCTTGGCCGTTCTGGCCGTTCATGATGTTGAAGCCGTTTTCCAACGTGAAGATTGCCTTCAGGCCGCCGCCGAGATCTTCAGCGCCGCGCAAGCCCCAGCGGCTGCCGTTGACCGAACCGCTCGTCGCCTTGAAGTTGCTGTGGCCTTGCTGGTTGTTGGTATACGTGATGCCCGCATCGATCAGGCCATACAGCGTGACGCTGCTTTGTGCTTGAGCGGCGGTAGCAAATACGCCCGTGAGGGCGGCGACCATGAGAGTCTTTTTCATCTTTGTAACTCCGAGAGCAGAATGGGTCTGTGAACCCAGGCTTGAAGGAAACCTTCCCTCCGACGCGCTGCGAGAGGCGCTGTCAGGCGAGCAATATGTTCAACGTCGAACACATTTGTTTCCGGACCACAGGAAGTGTAAAGACGGTGTTACAGCGCTGGCATTCCGATTTCAGCAATAACCTATTCTTTGATCGGCAATGATGGAAATGATGACTGGAAGCCTTGCTGGATAAGGCTTCGGAGGGAATCAAACGGGTTGGTGAGGCGGTGTCAACCGTGCGGCGTTGCGCATTCACTACATATCAAAAAGGCGCGCGCAACAGGAAAAATCCCAATGTTGGATTATTGAGACTCGTGCAATAAAAGATTGCGAAAAGTACGAGTAATTTTTTCCCGGACCGCCGCTATACTGGCGTCTCTGCTTTCCAAAGCAGACTTTTTCGTTGACGGAAAAGATCTCCAAACTTTGTCAGCGCGACTTCCCAGTCGCGCTTTTTTTTTCGCCTGCTATCCGAGGGCTCAGGCTGCTTTCTTCTCGGCCGTTTCGTCGACGGGCTCGGCGGCGAACTCGTGTTGAAGCGGGACTTGCCAGTCCTCCATGACGTAGTGCCGGGCATCCATCGGCGAGGAAAGCAGGTTTTGCCAGTGATCGCCGTGCCACGCGGGATCGAAGTCGAGCGAAGAAGTCGCGTCTGAAGCGGCTGCAGTCTCCGGCACCGACACCCACGACTTGAGCCATTCAACTGCGCGCTTGATTTCGGTCATCACAACGGGCCCTCCATATCGTCTGCAAATTGCGGCTCCCATATTGCGGAACACGACGAAATCGAACAAGACGCGTAAACACTTACGATTGGATAAGTTTGGTTACATTTGAGGTAAGAAGTTCTTCCGATTATTTCGGGAAGGAAAGCGGATATGTTTCATGCGCTTAGTTATAGCGCTGATGCGGTATTGTTCGACGCTCTTTGTTTAAATCGGCGGCTGCGATTTAAAATTTTCTTGACGCTATCTCCGCCTCCTTATATAAAAGCGATTCCGTGGTTTAAATAGCTCGCACACGGTGTTTATAGGGTTCGCCCTGCTTTTATCAAAAACTTTCGAGGGAATCAGGTATATGGAAACGGGTATCGTCAAATGGTTCAACGATGCTAAAGGCTTTGGCTTCATCACGTCCGACTCCGGCGGTGAAGACCTGTTCGCGCACTTCTCCGAGATCCGTGCCGACGGCTTCAAGTCGCTGAAGGAAAACCAGCGCGTGTCCTTCGAGACGAAGGCCGGTCCGAAGGGCAAGCAGGCAGCGAACATTCGCGCGCTCTGATTCTGGTCGCTTGGCGTCATTAAAACCCCTTGCAGTCGCAAGGGGTTTTTTGTTTTAAGGGTAAGCGAGAATGGCGATGCTTACGGTTCGCTGATAATCCAATCGGGATTTTTAATTACCTAACGCTTATAAAAAGCGCGCCGACTATTCGGGTAAATGCCGGGCGCTTTTTTAGTCCGAATCGGCGCTTCATGCGCAGCGAATGCGCCGGTCCCCTGCCTCATCCGCGTGAGATAAAATGGTGTGATATCCACGCGTACAAACTCGCGCGTCCCCACCGCTTTTACCCTCACGATGCACACGCCTCCACCGTTTCCCAGCAACGCATTTCCCGCCGATCCGGTGGTTTTCGTCGATCTCGAAACCACCGGCGGCTCGCTCGGTATCGATCGCATCACTGAAATCGGTATTGTCGAGGCGGGTCCCTCCGGCGTGACGCAGTGGAGTTCGCTTGTCAATCCGCAGAAGCCGATTCCGTCGTTCATCCAGAACCTGACCGGCATCACCGATTCAATGGTTCGCGACGCCCCCACGTTCGACGAACTCGCGGCGAGCCTCTTCGAGCGCATGCACGGGCGCCTTTTCATCGCGCACAACGCGCATTTTGACCACGGCTTTCTGCGCGGCGAGTTCAAGCGGCTCGGGCTCAAGTTTCAGCCCGACGTGCTGTGCACCGTGCAACTGTCGCGCGCGATTTATCCGGCGCAGACGCGGCACGGGCTCGACGCGCTCGTAGAGCGGCATGCGCTCGTGCCGTCCGCGCGTCACCGGGCGCTCGCTGACGCTGATCTGCTCTGGCAGTTTTGGCAACATCTGCATCAGGCGCATCCGTCGGACGATTTGCGTGCGCACATGGACCGGGTGACGCGGCGTTTTCGCCTCGCAGGCGATATCGACGAGGACACGATCGAGCGGATTCCGGCCGGCTGCGGCATCTATGTGTTCTACGGCGAGGACGATGCGCCGCTGTTCGTCGGCCGAAGCGTGCGGCTGCGTCAGCGGGTGCGCTCGCATCTGACGGGCGGCAAGCGTTCGGCGAAGGATTTGCGGCTGGCGGCGCTCGTGCGGCGCGTCGAGTGGACGGCGACGGGCGGCGAGATCGGCGCGTTGCTCGCCGAGGCGCAGCGGGTCGCGCGGCTGCGTCCGCCGCACAATCGCGTGATTCGCGCGCGCCGCGACGATGCGCGCGGCGCCGCGTGGCCCTATGCGGGCGCGATCGCGATCGAGGAGCGCGATCCGGCGACGGGTTTGCATGCGTGGCATGTCGTCGACGAGTGGCAGTACTTCGGCACGGCCGCGACGCGCGCCGAAGCCGCGGCGTTGCGCACGCAGGTGCCGAGCGCGGAGTTCGAATTGTCGACGTATCGGATTCTTGGCGAACGGCTTGCGCGCGGACTCGCGTTCGTGCCGCTCGATGTGATGGCCGCTGTCGTTTGAATCAGGCCCTTTAGCCGACCGCGCCGACGCCGCCCGCCGCGCACACATGCGACAGCGCGCGCGAGAGCGGCGCGTTCATGGCCGCGTCGTAGCGCGTGAGATGTTTCCAGCGCGCGACGCTGTCGGCGAGCCGCAGCGGGCAGTCGTCAGCGTGACGCGACGGTTCGACGCGCGCGAGCGCCGCAATCAGCGACTGCGTCAATCGATCGAGCTTCGGACGCGTATCGGCGGTGAGGTCGGGCGGCGATCCTTCCGGCGGCCTGGCAGCGCGCCAGTTTGCAAAGAGCGCGTTCTGCACCTCCTTGCTGGCCTCGATCTGATCGCGAAAAAAGCGCCGCGCGAACGCCGGATCGACGCCGGCGGCCTCCGCCTTTTTCTCGACGCTCGCGAGTAACGCGGCTTCGCGCGGTTCATCGGTGATTGGTTCGTGATGCGCCCACTTCCAGCGCGCGACCGGCTCGGCAAGCGCGAGGCGCTGCGACGTCAACGCGACGAGACTGGTGAGCGGTGCGTCGTCGCCGTCAGCATGCGCGACGGGCGTCGATGCTAAAAGCGAGGCGGAGAGGGTAGCAAGAACGCAGGCGCGACGCCCACGAGAGAGGAATGTGAAAAACGATGGACGCATGCGGAGCGCTGGGCGGACGAAAACCCCAGCATAACTCACTGGTTCAGCGGAGCCTGCGATCGATCGCCAGGCGGGTGCTCGCGGGCCACGAGCGTGAGAACGCCTGGCGTGAGCCATGACTTGGTCGCGACGTCCGCGCGCGCGTCATCCGCGCGATGCGTCGAGTGCACGACAATCCCGGTCGATCCCGTCGGCCGGCGTTTACTTCGCGTCGCGCATGTTGCGCTGTTCGTCGAAGAACGCGCGAACATGTGCGGGCAGCTCGGCGGCCAGGAACTCGACCCCGACCGGCTCCGGATCCGGACTGCGAACCATGTCGGGCGTTGGAACTTTCGTCGGCTTGGCGTCCATCATTTCTCTCCTGTGTCGACCAGAGCTGGCGTTGTTGATCAGTGTTAGCGCTTTAGCGCTTACTCTGATCCCATGCGGCTTACTCTGGTCCCATGCAAGTTGCGGTAGTTCTCTGAAAGACTCGACTCAGGCCCGCCGCCTTTTGTCGAGTGTGCTGCGGAAACATCTTGATGCTTTATCGGAGCGTTTCAGCTTTACTTGAGACTTTCCGAATAATTCAGTATGTGATCCGAAACGGGCATGACCGTTCGTTAAATAGTCACTTAAATTTATCGTGTCGAGTTACCCGATTTTCACGACCAACCGGCAATTATTTCTCCTCGTCATGCCCGGCCATCGCCCGCAGAAGCCCGTCGCGTGGACTTTCGAATGACGCATTGCAATATCACTTTAACGTTCACTCCATACATATAACGATAGCGGGAAACCATCGTTGACGTAATAACGCCTGAAGAGGAATAATTAGTTAGTTGTGTGGGAACGCACATTTGGCAGTAATTCCCGATTACCGCAGCGATCAGCAGTATTTGCGCCGATTGGGTTTCACTCGGACGATTAATCGGGCTTTCGTACGGCAGCGCCCAGCCGGACGCGGGCCCACAGATGACAAAGCCTGCAAGGCCGACAGCCTGCAGGCTTTTTTCTTTCACCGGCGCGGTGATATCGACGGGCGAGGGGTGTGGCTCGAAAGCGACACTATTCGTAGGGAGCGCTTCCGCAGGCGTCGTGACTCGCGCGAATCTCGCCGCGCGCCTGGCGGAACACGTGAAACGCGGACGTCACTGCCAGCGTAGCCATGATCCCCGCGACCGCCAGATCGGGCCACGCCGCGCCCGTACCGAAGACGCCCAACGCAGCGAGCAGGACCGCGATGTTGCCGAGCGCATCGTTGCGCGTGCAGAGCCAGACGCTGCGCATGTTGCTGTCACCCTCGCGATGCGCGAACAGCATGAGCGCAACCGCGCAGTTGACGACGAGCGCGAGCGCCCCGACGACACCCATCGTCGACGCTTCCGGATGCGCGTCCGTGGCTGCATGCCAAGCCGCGGCGCTCAGCACGCCGAAACCGAACACCGGCATCGAAAGCGCTTTGGCAAGCGACGCTTTGGCGCGGACGGTGACGCTCATTCCCAGAACGAAGAGGCTTAAGCCGTAGTTGGCGGAATCGCCGAGGAAGTCGATCGAATCGGCGAGGAGGGAGACAGAGTTGCTCTTCAGGCTCGCTGCGACTTCGATTGCGAACATTGCGACGTTCAGCGCGAGGGCGACCCAGAGAAGCCGTCGATATTTCCCGCGACGCAATGCGGCTTCGTGATCGCAGTGATTGCAGTCGTGAGGCATCGCGCGTTCCCCGAATGCGAGCGAAATCTTAACGATTGAGTAGGCCGAAACACACGCGCAAAAACGAAAAACCCGCGTCATCACTGAGATGAAGCGGGTTTAATACTGCCTGAATCTTGATGGTGCCGGAAAGAGGAATCGAACCCCCGACCTTCGCATTACGAATGCGCTGCTCTACCGTCTGAGCTATTCCGGCATCAGAGAAACGAGATTATAGAGACTCTTTTCTGACTTTGGCAATACCCCAGATTAAACTTTCTTTTCGAGATGGTAGCGGGTCACGCGGTCGACTTCATCCTTCGAACCGAGGAACACCGGAATGCGTTCGTGAAGGCTTTGCGGCACGACATCGAGAATGCGTTGCTCACCATTCGTCGCAGCGCCGCCCGCCTGTTCGACGATAAACGCCATCGGGTTCGCCTCGTACATGAGGCGCAGCTTGCCCGGCCGATCTGGCGTGCGCTTGTCGGCGGGATACATGAAGATGCCGCCGCGAGTCAGGATACGGTGCACGTCGGCGACCATCGATGCGATCCAGCGCATGTTGAAGTCTTCCTTGCGCGGGCCGTCCTTGCCTTGGTTCAGCTCGTTCACGTACTCCTGTACCGGCGCGTACCAGTGGCGCGAGTTTGAAGCGTTGATCGCGTATTCGCGGGTCTCGGTCGGGACCTTCATGTCGCTCTGCGTGAGAACCCACGAACCCAGTTCGCGATCGAGCGTGAAGCAGTTCACGCCGTTGCCGGTCGTCAGCACGAGCACGGTTTGCGGACCGTACACCGCATAGCCTGCCGCGACCTGCGCGGAACCCGGTTGCAGGAACGCCTGTTCGGTCGGCTCGACGCCGTCCGGGCAGCGCAGAACCGAGAAGATCGTGCCGATCGACACGTTGACGTCGATGTTCGACGAGCCGTCGAGCGGGTCGAACGTCAGCAGATAGTTGCCCTTCGGGTAGCGGTTGGGAATCGGGAAGATTTTTTCCATTTCCTCCGATGCCATCGCGGCCAGGTTGCCGCCCCATTCGTTGGCTTCGAGCAGGATTTCGTTCGACAGGATGTCGAGCTTCTTCTGGACCTCGCCCTGTACGTTTTCGCTGCCGGCGCTGCCGAGCGCATCGCCGAGCGCGCCTTTGCTCACCTGAAAGCCGATCTGCTTGCAGGCCCGCGCGACGACTTCGATCAGAAGGCGCAGGTCGGCGGGAAGGTTCTGGTGTTCGCGCTGCTGCTCGATCAAATACTTGGTCAGCGTGGTGCGGCGGGAAATGGACATGCTTGGCTCCGAGAGCGTTTGACGAATCCCCCGATTCTACCCGCTCGACAATACGCGCCGATGTCGGCGCGTTTCGGCGGGAAACAGCACCGCGCGATTCCGCTCAAACGCGCGGCGATTCCGCCAACGCAAAAAGCGCGCGGCGCTCGGGCGGCAAAGGCTCGATCTCTCGCTCGATCTGCTCGCCAGACGCCGCGGTTGCCAGGCGCAAGTCGTAATTCGCCTGCAGATTCATCCAGAACGTGGCCGTCGTGCCGAAATAGCGCGCGAGCCGCAGCGCGGTTTCCGGCGATATGGCGCGCTTTTCCCGCACGACGTCGTTGATGCGCGGGGCCGGCACGCGCAGAGCAAGCGAAAGCGCGTGCGGCGTGATCTCGAGCGGGTTGAGGAATTCCTCGCGCAGGATCGCGCCTGGATGAACGGGCGCCATTGCTTCGCCTGTGGCGATTTCCGGGAAATCGCGATTGCCCGGAGCGGTGCGGCGTTCAATCATTTGTTTCTCCCGCTCAAATCTTCAGTGATAGTCCACGATCTCGACACCGAACACTTCGTCGCCGATGAAGTAGAAGCAAATGCGCCACTGCTGGTTCAAACGGATGCTCCACTGCCCGCTGCGTGAGCCATTCAGCACTTCGAGGCGATTGCCCGGCGGCGCCATCAAATCCTGCACGGAAGCGGCTGCGTCGATCATCAGCAGCTTGCGGTGCACCCCCGGCTGAATGTGAGGCGGCAGCGAACGCACATAGAGGCCTTCGAAGAGCGCCTCGGTGGTCTTGTCCGCGAACGACTTGATTGTGGGTATCATATAACACTGTGCGTTAAACGTTAAGTGATAGTTACGGGGCGTTAGAGTCGCGCCGTGCATCCACTTTCGCTTGCGCGCGACAACTCGGTAAGTCGGCCGATCGGCCAACGTGAGGGCGAAAAAAAACCGGCGCCGAAGCGCCGGTTGGCAGATAAAGACCGCAGTGCGCCCATCAGCCGAGCGCCTTCTCGACGATCTCGCGCACGTCGCGCGACTTCACCTTCGATGCCACCTCTGTCAGCGCGGCGTGCATCTTGTCGCGCAGCACGGGCGTAAAGCGGCGCCACAATTCAAGGCCGCGCGCGAGACGCGCCGCGACTTGCGGATTAAGCGCATCGAGCGCGATGACCTGCTCGGCCCAGAACGCGTAGCCGGAGCCGTCCGCGGCGTGGAATTGCGCGGGATTGCCGCTCGTGAAGCTGAAAATCAGCGAGCGCGCGCGATTCGGGTTTTTCAGCGTGAACGCCGGATGCTGCATCAGCTTGCGAACGATCTCGATCACATTGCGGTTGGGGCCGCCGCGCTGCGTCGCCTGTAGCGCGAACCACTTGTCGATCACGAGCGCTTCATTTTCGAAGCGGCTGTAGAAATCGGCGAGCGGGGTGTCGGCGACGGCCGGATCGCCGTTCGACGCCGCGCCCGCCATCAGCAACGCGGAGAGCGCGGCCGAGCGATCCGTCATGTTGTCCGCGGTGTCGTACTGGGCGCGCGCGAGGCGCACGGCATCGGCGGGATCGTCGAGCTGACTCAGGTAGGCGAGGGCGAGATTCTTCAGGCCGCGCTTGCCGGCGTCTTCCGGCGTCGGACGATACTCACCCAGCGTGCGGTTCGCTTCGTAGATGGCGAGCCACTTGTCGCGCAGGGCCGTCGCGAGCCGGCGGCTGACAAAAACGCGCGCCGCATGGACCGCGGCCGGATCGGAGACGGCCATCTGCTCGGCGAGATAGCTCTCGGACGGCAGCATCAGCGCCAGTTCGCGGAACGCGGGCGTGAGCGCCGGATCGTCGAGAACCTGCTCGAACGCGGCGACGACCTGATCGTCGAGCGTCAGCGTCTCGCCCTTAGCCGCGCGGGCCGCGAGCGCCAGCAACTCGCGCGTGGCGAGCCGCTGGCCGGCTTCCCAGCGGTTGAACGGATCGCTGTCGTTCGCGAGCAGAAACGACAATTGCTCGTTCGTGTAGTCGTATTCGATGATCACAGGCGCCGAGAAATTGCGCAGCAGCGACGGCAGCGGCTTCACCGCGACATCGACGAATGTGAAAGTTTGTTCGCGCTCGGTGAGTTCGAGCACGCGCGTCGTGCCACCCGGCTCCTTCTCGCCTTCGAGTCGCAACGGCTGATCGGCGCCGTCCGCGCCGATCAGCCCGATCGCGACCGGAATCAGCAGCGGTCCTTTCTGCGTATCACGCGCCGCTTCCGACGCCTCGCCATAGCCCTGCGTAAGCGTCACGGCATAGCGTTTCGCGGCGGCGTCGTAGGACGTGCGCACGCCGACGCGCGGCGTCCCCGCCTGGCTGTACCAGCGCTCGTACTGCGCGAGATCGCGGCCGTTGGCGTCGGCCATCGCGTGGCGGAAATCGTCGCAGGTGACCGCCTGGCCGTCGTGGCGCTCGAAATACAGGTCCATGCCGCGCCGGAAGCCCTCGCGTCCGAAAAGCGTCTGATACATCCGCACGACTTCCGAACCCTTCTCATAAACGGTCATCGTGTAGAAGTTGTTGATCTCGACGTAACTCTCCGGGCGCACCGGATGCGCCATCGGGCCGGCGTCTTCGGCGAACTGCATCTGGCGCAGCACGCGCACGTCCTCGATGCGCCGCGTCGCCCGCGCCGCGTCGCTCGCAGCGCCGGGCGAGTCGCCAGCGGCCATGTCGGCGGAGAATTCCTGGTCGCGGAACACAGTCAAGCCTTCCTTCAGGCTCAACTGGAACCAGTCGCGGCAGGTCACGCGGTTGCCGGTCCAGTTGTGGAAATACTCGTGTCCCACGACCGCCTCGATATTGCCGAAGTCCACGTCCGTCGCGGTTTCGGGGTTCGCCAGCACGTACTTCGTGTTGAAGATGTTGAGGCCCTTGTTTTCCATCGCGCCCATGTTGAAGTCGCTCACCGCGACGATCATGAAGCGGTCCAGATCCAGTTCGAGCCCGAAGCGCTTTTCGTCCCAGCGGATCGAATTGATGAGCGAATCCATCGCGTGGCGCGTTTTGTCGAGATCGTGCGGCTCGACCCACACCTGCAACAGCTTTTCCTTGCCCGAACCGCTCGTGATGCGCTCCTCGAGCGCCACCAGCTTGCCCGCGACCAGCGCGAACAGATAGCTCGGCTTCTTGAACGGGTCTTCCCATTTCGCGAAATGGCGGCCGTCCGGCAGTTCGCCTTCCTCGATCAGATTGCCGTTCGAGAGCAGCACCGGATACGCCGCCTTGTCTGCGCGCAGCGTGACGGTGTAGGTGGCCATGACGTCCGGCCGGTCGAGGAAATAGGTGATGCGGCGAAAGCCTTCCGCCTCGCATTGCGTAAAAAAGTTGCCGCTCGATACATACAGTCCCGACAGCGTAGTGTTCGCCGCCGGATTGCAGACGTTTTCGATCACCAGTTCGAAGCGCTCAGGAATATTGCGCACTGATAACTCGTTTTCAGTGACGTGGACGTCCTCATGCGGCCGCCCGTCGACCCATGCGCGGACGAACTCCAGTTGCTCGCCCATCAGGACGAGGTCCGGCGTGGCATCGGCGGCGGGATTGAGGCGCACGGCCAGCGTGCTCTTCACGACTGTACGCTCGGGCACGAGGTCGAATTCGAGCGCCACGGAATCGATCAGGAAAGCGGGCGGTGCGTAGTCTGCGCGGCGGATCATGGCGGGAGTCGCGGGTGCAGTCGATGTGGACATGGCGGCTTCTATAGAGTTGAATGGCGGCGCCTTTTGGCGGCCTGGTGTCGGACCATTGTACAAAGGCTCGGACGATCATGGGTCGGGCGGCGGGATCGGCCGGATAGCCAACGGAAGAACTTTGGATATCCGGCGCCGGTCATTACCTTCGGCACACTGCCGGGCGCGAACGGTCGAGCGCGAGGCGCCGACAGTTTCTATAACTAAGAAGTAGCAGGCCACGAAATGAGGATGACCATGAGGTTCGATCGTTGGGCCAGCGCGGTTCGCGCCGTGCTGGGGTTGAGCGTGCTGTGGCTCGCGGGCTGCACGACCTACGTGCAGACGCAGGTGACGGCGTTTTCCGACTGGCAGGGCAGCGACGCCACGCGCACCTACGCGTTCGCGCGCACGCCGGAGCAGCAGAACAGCATCGAGCAGACGACGTATGAAGCGCTCGTTGCAAACGAGCTGGCGCGGCAGGCGTTCAAGCAGGTTCCCGAGGCGAGCGCGCGCTATCGCGTGGAACTTGCGTATTCGATTCGCGGCGACGTGATGACCGTGCGCCAGCCGGTCTATTACGATCCGTGGCCGATGTACGGGCCGTATTGGGGCCGGCCGTACTGGGGCGGACCGTGGGGCGGGCCGTTCGGTCCGTGGGGGCCGACGGGCTATGTCGACCAGACCTACCCGGTCTATGTCCACGCGCTGCAGCTCCGCATGACCGAGCGCAGCACGGGCCGCGAAGTCTATAAGGTGACGGCGATGAATTCGGGCGGCGAAGCGTCGCTGATTCGCGCGATGCCGTATCTCGTGCGCAGCGCGCTCGCGGATTTCCCGCTCGGCAACGGCACGGTGCGCACCGTCAAGATTCCGCTCGATCCGGGCGGCGGCGGTTTAAATGAGACGTCGGCTGCAGTGGGCGCGAACGAGCGAGTCGCTCCGTCCGGGAGTGGGGCGCCGCCGCCGAAGGCCGTGGAATAAGCAGTCTCGCGTAAATTATTCCGATTCACCCGGATTCTCGTGGACTCGCGGCTGCGGTAATCCGGCCCAAATGTCCGTCAGACGGCGGATCGGCGCGCATGCACCGGCCATATCGGTAATATGCACGCCCGCCGGAATCGGGATATATTCGCGGTCATGACAAAATCAAGTCCGATCCCGCCCCGCGACGTCCCGGCGCCCGCCACATGGGACGCGCGGCTCGCCCGCCGCCTTGTCACTCCGCTCGTCGGGACGCCTGTCACGCCGAACCATCTCACCTCGCTGCGCCTGTTGATCGGCCTCGCGGGCGCTTACTATTTGTCGCTCGGGCAATACTGGCTGTGTACGGCCGGTGCGTTGCTGATCGCACTGTCCAATTTCGTCGATCACACCGACGGCGAGCTCGCCCGCATCAGCGGACAGTCGAGCAAGATCGGTCATTTATACGACCTCGCTTGCGATGCGCTCGTGACTGTTCTGCTGTTTCTGGGCATCGGGTTTTACGTAGGCGTTCATCATCCGTCGATGATCGTGCCGGCCGAAGTGCTCGGCGGCATCGCGGGCGTGGCGGTTGCGCTGATCTTTTATCTGCGCATGCGCATCGAGTCGATGGTCGGGAAGGACGGAACGAAGCAGGCGTCGATGGCGGGTTTCGAAACCGAGGACGTCCTGTATCTCCTGCCGCTCGTCACGCTGCTTAACGGCATGACACCGTTTTTGATCGCGGCATCGGTCGGCGCGCCGCTGTTCGCCGCGTGGGTCGCGATCGATCATCTGCGGGTGTCGCGCGAGGCTGCCGGCAAGGATCTCCAGACAGTACGATGAACCAGGCCGCCAATCCGTCGACGGAAACGTTGAACGAAACCACCGCGCGCGTCGCCGATACGCGTATCGAAGCGCCTTCCACGCGCGACATCGACGCGACGCTCAACGCCCGTCTGCGCGAGCTGAAAACCGCGCAACTTCACCAGTCCTTCGATAGACAGGGCAGCTTCCTGTATCTCGAAGACTTCCTGCCGCGTGAGTACACCGAGCGCCTGATCGATGCGGTCCACGCCGTCACGCCCGCCGTGAACCGCAACTATCTGCCGGGGCACAAGGCGGGCGGCAGCGTGAGCCGCCACGCGATCGACAAGCTCGCGCCGTTCGTCGCCGACCTGTATCGCTCGCCCGCGCTGATCGGCTGGCTCGAAGCGATCAGCGGCGACAAACTGCAGCTTTCCCCCGCCGACGATCCCCACGCCTACGCGCTCTATTTTTACACGCGTCCCGGCGACCACATCGGCTGGCACTACGACACGTCTTATTACGAAGGCCGCCGCTACACGCTGCTGCTCGGCGTGATCGACGATTCGTCCTGCCGCCTCGACTACGAACTCCACACGCGCAATGACGCCGTGCCCGACGAACCGGGCTCGGTGCAGTATCCGCCGGGCGCGCTCGTCTTTTTCGACGGCGACAAGCTGCGTCATCGCATCACGCCGCTCGGCGCGAACGAGATGCGCGTCTCGCTCACGTTCGAATACGTGACGAATCCGAATATGCGGCCGTGGCAACGCTTCATTTCGAACATGAAGGATTCGATCGCGTATTTCGGCTTCGGGCAGGTCTTTCGGCGCAAAGCCGGCAAGAACGGAAGCGCATGAGCCGCGCCGGAACCATTCTGCTTTCGATCGGCGTGGTGCTCTTCATCGCGCTGATCGGCTGGCAAGGCTTCGGCTCGGTGGCGTCGACGCTCGCGACCGCCGGCTGGGGCCTCCTTGCCGTCGCGGCGTTCCATCTGTTGCCGGTCGTGCTCGATGCCGGCGCCATCAGCGTGCTCTTTTCGCCGCGCGATCGCGACGTCTCGCTGCGCGACGCGCTGCTCGCGCGCTGGATGGGCGAGTCGGTCAATAGTTTGATGCCCGCCGGCCAGATCGGCGGCCCGATGATGATGGTCCGCTATCTCGCGCAGCGCGGCATGCGCGCACGCGATGCCGCCGCCGTCATCACCGTCAGCACGACGATGCAGACCCTCGCGCAACTGATCTTCGCGCTCGCCGGCGTGGCGCTGCTCGGCGGCGGCTCGGGCACGGGCGTGCGCAATGCCGTGCTGGTCGTGATCGCGCTGATCGGCGCGATGACGCTCGGCTTCTATCTCGCGCAGCGGCGCGGGCTGTTCGGCCGCGCGATGCGGTTCGCGTCGTCGGTTGCCGCGCGCTTTTCGGCGAAGCGCGACTGGTCGTCGCTGGTGACGCGTGCCGAAGCCGTCGATGCCGCTGTCCACGAGATGTATCGCGAGCGCGGCAAGGTCGCGGCGAGCTTTCTGTTGAGCCTCGTCGGCTGGTTCGTCGGCACGGGCGAAGTTTGGCTCGTGCTGCGTCTGCTCGGCCATCCGGTTGACTGGACCGATGCGCTGATCCTCGAAAGCCTCGGCCAGGCGATCCGCGGTGCGGCCTTCGCGATTCCCGGCTCGCTCGGCGTGCAGGAGGGCGGCTATCTGCTGCTCGCGCGGCTCGTCGGCCTGCCGCCGGAAGTCGCGCTCGCGCTGTCGCTCGCCAAGCGGGCGCGCGAACTCCTGCTCGGGCTGCCGGGCATCGTCTATCTGCATTTCGTTGAAAAGGGCTGGCAGCGCCGCCGTCTCGCGCGCGTGCCGGAGATCGACTGATTCATCCTCGAAGGGATAAGAATGCGCGCAATAATTCTTGCGGCCGGGATGGGCTTGCGCCTCGTCCAGCCGGAAGGGCAGCAAAAGCCGAAGTGTCTGTTGCGCTTCGGCGATGCCTCGCTGCTCGAACGCCATCTGCAATTGCTCAAAACCGTCGGTGTCGATGAAATCGTGTTCGTGCTCGGGTTCAAGCACGAGCAGGTCGAGGCGGAACTCGCGTCGATCGACTGGAAGCCGGCGACCGAGGTCGTCGTGAACAGCGAGTTTTCGCTCGGCAGCGTGCTGTCCGTGCACACCGCGGCCGAAGCGCTCACGCGCGGCGGCGACGTGCTGCTGATGGACGCCGACGTGCTCTACGACGAACGCATCCTCGAACCGCTCGTGGCGAACGCCCACGCGCACGTGAACCGCCTGTTGATCGACCGCGATTTCGAAGCCGGCGACGAGCCCGTGAAGCTGTGCATCGACAACGGCGTGCCGGTCGAACTGAGGAAGCAAGTGGCGGCGGGCCTGAAATTCGACACGATCGGTGAATCGGTGGGCTTTTTCCGCTTCGACGAGCACGCGGCAAAGCGCCTCGCGGAGATCGTCGCGAATTACGTCGCGACGGGCCGCGCGAACTTGCCGCACGAAGAAGCGGTGCGCGACCTCCTTCAGGAACGCAGCCACGTATTCGACATCGCCGACGTGACCGGCGCACCGTGGATCGAGATCGACTTTCAAAACGACGTAACGCGCGCAGCCGACGAAGTGCTGCCGCAATTGAACCAGCTTGCCGGAGCACTGCGATGAACGCACCAGGACACCTCCCCGCCGGATTTTCGCGCACGATGCGCCTGCGCGAGATGCTGCAAAGCAACCGTCTCGAATTCATGATGGAAGCGCACAACGGCTTGTCGGCGCGCATCGTGAAGGAAGCGGGCTTCAAGGCGATCTGGGGCTCGGGCCTCGCGATTTCCGCGCAGTTCGGCGTGCGCGACAACAACGAAGCGAGCTGGACGCAGGTCGTCGACATGCTCGAATTCATGGCCGACGCGAGCGACCTGCCGATCCTGCTCGACGGCGACACCGGCTACGGCAACTTCAACAACGTGCGGCGGCTCGTGCGGAAGCTGGAGCAGCGCGGTATTGCGGGCGTGTGTATCGAGGACAAGCAGTTTCCGAAGACCAACAGCTTCATCAACGGCGAGGCGCAGCCGCTCGCCGACATCGACGAATTCTGCGGCAAGATCAAGGCCGGCAAGGACTCGCAGAGCGATCCGAATTTTTCGATCGTCGCGCGCGTCGAGGCGCTGATCGCCGGCTGGGGCATGGAGGAGGCGCTGCGCCGCGCGGAAGCGTACCGGCAGGCCGGCGCCGACGCGATCCTGATCCACAGCAAGCTCTCGAAGCCCGACGAGATCCTGACCTTCGCGCGCGAGTGGGCCGGGCGCGGGCCGCTCGTCATCGTGCCGACGAAGTACTACAGCACGCCGACCGACGTCTTCCGCCAGGCGGGCATCAGCACGGTGATCTGGGCCAATCACCTGATCCGCGGCGCGACTTCCGCGATGCAGGCGATCGCGAAGGAAATCCACGAAAGCGAGACGCTCGTGAACGTGGAAGACCGGATCGCGGCGGTGAACGAGATTTTCCGCCTGCAGGACGCCGACGAATATTCGGCGGCCGAGAGCGTGTATCTGTCGGCGTCGAATTCGGCGAGGAGCGCGGTCGTGCTCGCGGCGAGCCGTGGCGCGGGGCTCGAAGCCGTCACCGCCGATCGTCCGAAGGTCATGCTGCCGGTCGCGGGCAAGCCGCTGTTGCGGCATCTGGTCGAGGCGTTCAAGAAGGAAGGCATCAACGACATCACGGTCGTCGGGGGCTATCGGGCGGACGCGATCGATACGTCGGGCATCCGGCTCGTCGTCAACGAAAAGCACGAGGCGACGGGCGAACTGGCGTCGCTCGCGTGCGCGGCGAAGTCGTTCCCGGGCGATACCGTGATTTCCTACGGCGATCTGCTTTTCCGCAGCTACATCCTGCGCGATCTCGTGGAATCGGATAGCGACTTCTGCGTCGTCGTGGATTCGTCGCAGGCGCCGCAAGCAGGCGTCGCCGCAACCGATTTCGCCTATTGCTCCACGGCCGACGATCGCGCGCTCTTCGGGCAGAAAGTGTGGCTCGAAGGTGTTGTGAGCGCAGCGTCGGAAACTCGCAGGGCCGACACGCCGCAGGGCCGCTGGATGGGCCTGCTCAACGTGCGCGGCGACGCGCGCGAGCGCCTGCTCGCCACGCTTGCACGGCTCCAGCAACGCGACGACTTCGCGAAGCTCGACATGGCCGCGCTTCTCAACGCGCTGGTGGAAGCGGGCGAGCGCATCGACGTGCAGTACGTGCACGGCCACTGGCGCGGCGTCAACGATCTCGACGACTTCCGCCGCGCCGCCGACTTCGCGCACGAGCAGACGCCGTTCGGATCGGCGGAGGGCGCGCGTGATTGAGGCCGCCCAGTTCGTCGAGGCCGCGCGCGAGCGCGGTTTCGACTGGTACGCCGGCGTGCCGTGCTCCTACCTCACGCCGTTCATCAACTACGTGCTGCAGGACGAGTCGCTCCATTACGTGTCGGCGGCGAACGAAGGCGATGCCGTCGCGCTGATCGCGGGCGTCACGCTCGGCGCGCGGAACGGCCGGCGCGGCATCGCGATGATGCAGAACTCGGGCCTCGGCAATGCCGTGAGTCCGCTGACCTCACTCACGTGGACGTTTCGTTTGCCGCAGCTTCTGATCGTGACGTGGCGCGGGCAGCCGGGCGTCGCCGACGAACCGCAGCACGCGCTGATGGGACCCGTCACGCCCGCGATGCTCGACACGATGGAGATTCCGTGGGAGCTGTTTCCCACCGAAGCCGATGCGATCGGTCCCGCGCTCGATCGCGCGACCGCGCATATGGATAGCACGGGCCGGCCGTACGCGCTCGTGATGCAGAAGGGCAGCGTCGCGCCATACGCTCTGAAGAAGACGGGGTTGAGCGGCGTCCATGAGCGTGCGGCTCGTGCGCCGGCTGAGCGCTTCGAAGGCGAGCGCGTCACGCGCAGGGAAGCGTTGGATCGCGTGATCGCGCTGACGCCGAAAGAATCGACGGTTGTTCTCGCATCGACGGGCTTTTGCGGCCGCGAACTTTACGCCGCCGACGATCGCGAGAACCAGTTGTATCTCGTCGGCTCGATGGGCTGCGTCACGCCGATGGCGCTCGGTCTCGCGCTGTCGCGCCCGGACCTGCGCGTGGTCGCGCTCGACGGCGACGGCGCCGCGCTCATGCGCATGGGTGTCTTCGCGACGCTCGGCGCGTATGGTCCTGCGAATCTCGTGCACCTGCTGCTCGACAACGGCGCGCACGAATCGACCGGCGGCCAGGCGACGGTCTCGCGCGGCGTCGATTTTGCGGCGATCGCGTCGGCGTGCGGCTACGCGCTTGCGCTCGATGGCGATGATATCGGCGTGATCGATCGTCTTTTGGACGCGAAAGATGTCGATGGCGTGCGCTTCGCGCGGCTGTCGATCAGGACGGGCACACCCGGCGACTTGCCGCGTCCGTCTATCACGCCCGAGGACGTGCGCGTGCGGTTGCAGGCGCACATCGCTAATCCTGCTTACAAAAGATAGCGGTAATAAAGGGCGCGACGTGATGCACGGTCGCGTCGCTGCCCGTCGCGCGCACTTTCGGTTCGACGGCGCTATCGCGTCCGATCACGACCGCGCCGTACGCCGAGTCCGCAATCGGCTCACCGGTTCCCTTACGGAAAATCGGATCGTCCTTTTGATAAGCGACGACCGCATACACGCTGAAGCCGAACGCTGTCAGATGGCTGTCCTTCGCCGGACGAAATGCGTTGACCGAGTTCGGCTCGACGCGCATCGGCTTGGCTTCGATCAGGTTCTGTTGCAGGAGCGGCGCGACGAACGCGTGCCCGGTCGATTTGCAGTCGAGCTGGTCGTCGAGCGCATAGGCTTGGGAAAGCGCGGGAAGGAGGGCCAGCGCCCACGCGATGTGAACGGGATGCTTCATCGTTCGATGCAGTGTGAAAATCAGACTGTAGCTGCAAGCTGCGAAGCGTGCTGAAAAGAGCGTACGTATGAATAAAAACGCCCTGATTGCTCAGGGCGTTTGCCTGCATGCCGCTACACGTCAGGCCGCCAACTCCAGCGCCGCCGCCTTCCGCACATCCCGCCGATGCACGCAATTACCCGCCGCATAAGTCTCGAACACGGCGCGATCGTCGCCGAGCAGGGCGAACGCGAACAGCAGTTCCTCAAGCGATTCCGCCCGCGACGTGCGCCGCGCGAGTAACGGCGTGCCGGCCGGATCGAGCACCGCAAAATCGGCTTCGCTTCCCGGCGCGAGCGTGCCGACCTTGTCGTCGAGATCGAGCACTTTCGCGGCGCCCGTCGTCGAGAGCCAGAACATGCGCGTCGCCGTCAGATGATGGCCCGTGAGACGCGCGATCTTGTGCGCTTCGTTCATCGTCTGCAGCATCGAGAACGACGTGCCGCCGCCGACGTCCGTCGCCAGCGCCACCGGCATGTTTGCCGCGCCCGCCTTTTCGAAGTCGAAGAGGCCGCTGCCGAGGAACAGGTTCGACGTCGGACAGTGCGACGCCACCGCGCCCGTCTCCGCCATGCGCTGGCGGTCGGTATCGTCGAGATGGATGCAGTGGCCATACACCGCGCGACGGCGCAGCAAGCTGTAGTGATCGTAGATGTCGAGATAGCTGCGATGGCCCGGGAACAGGCTCTCGACCCATCTGATCTCGTCGGTGTTCTCCGCGACGTGCGTCTGGATGAACACGTCCTCGTGCGCACGCGCGAGCACGCCGCAGGCTTCGAGCTGCGCTTCCGTCGAGGTCGGCGCAAAACGCGGCGTCAGCGCGTACTGCTGACGGCCGCGGTTGTGCCAGCGCGCGATCAGCTCGGCGCTGTCGTCGTAGCCGGACTGCGCTGTGTCCTGCAGGAAATCCGGGCAATTGCGGTCCATCAGCACCTTGCCCGCGACCATCCGCAAATTGCGCGACTCGCTCTCGCCGAAGAACGCGTCGGCGGATTCCTTGTGCACCGTGCAGTACACGAGCGCGGTCGTCGTGCCGCAGGCGAGCAGTTCGTCGAGGAAGAAGCTCGCGGTCTCGCGTGCGTGCGCCGGGTCGCTGAACGCGCGCTCGGTCGGGAACGTGTACGTGTTGAGCCACGGCAAGAGACCCGGCGCCGGCGACGCGATCATGTCCGTTTGCGGGTAGTGAATGTGCGAGTCGATGAAGCCCGGCACGATGAGCTTGTCGCGCATGGTTTTGACGATCGCATCCGGCGCGAGGCGCGAGCGCAACGCCGTGTAGGCGCCCGCCGCAACGACGCGGCCGTCCTCGACGATCAGCAGGCCGTCTTCCTCGAAGATCGCGCCGTCGGACGCGTGCGCAGGGTCGTCGCGGAAAGTGAGAAGCTGGGCGCGGTAGGCGGTTTGAGTCATGGTGCAACGTCTCCGGAAACTGTAGTCATTGTTCAAAGCTGGGTCAGCAACAGCAGGGAAAGGGCGGCGACCACCCACATCGCCGGCTTGATCGCCTTGACCTGGCCGGTGAAGGCCTTGATCACGACGAACGCGAGAAAACCGTACGCGATGCCGTCGGTGATCGAGTAGGTCAGCGGGATCAGGATCATCGCGAGGAAGGCGGGGATCGCTTCGTCGAAACGATGCCATTCGATCTGCGTGATCGATTCCATCATGAACACGCCGACCAGCACGAGCGCGGGCGCGGTCGCGATTGCCGGCACGAGCGAGAGCAGCGGCGAGAGGAACAGGAACGGCAGGAAGCACAGCCCCGCGACCACCGCGACGAGCCCCGTGCGCCCACCCGCCGAAATGCCCGCCGCCGATTCGATATACGCGTTCGCCGGGCTCGTCCCGAGCGGCGCCGATACCAACGCCGAGAATGCATCGACGATCATCGACTGGCGGATGTTGCGCGGGTTGCCATCCTTGTCGTAGAGCTTGCCGGCTTCGGAAATCGCCATGAAGGTGGAGAGCGCATCGAAGAACGACGTGAAGAGCATTACGAAGATGAACGGCCAGTAGATCACCTTCAGCGAGCCGATCAGATCGAGCTGGCCGATGCCCGAGAAGTCCGGCGCCGAGAACAGGCCGTTCCAGTTGACGAGCGTCTTGGTCGCGACCGCGGCGGGCCAGTACGCGGTGCCGTCGCCCCAGAAGCGGCCGATGGGGATCGCGATGATCGTCGTGAAAACGATGCCGAGCATCAGCGCGCCCGTCACGCGGCGCGCGACGAGCACGGTGGTCAAGGCCAGCCCGATCAGGAAAGTCACCACGACCGGATTGAGCGACGCCGAATGCACGATGGTGACCGGATCGCCGACGACGAACTTCGCGTTCACGAGCCCGATCAGGCTGATGAACAAGCCGATGCCGCACGACACCGCGTGCCGCAGATTCGCCGGGATCGCATCGACGACGAGCTTGCGCGCGTTGAACGCCGCGAGCAGCGCGAAGATCACGCCGGACCAGAACACGCAGCCGAGCGCGGTCTGCCACGGCATCTTGCCGCCGTGGACCATCACGAACGCGAACAGCGCGTTCATGCCCATGCCGGGCGCGACGAGCACGGGGTTGCGCGCATAGAGGCCCATCGCGCAACTGCCGAGGAAGCTGACGATGACGGTCGCCGTGAGCGCGGCGGGGAAGGGAACGCCCGCTTGCGAAAGAATGCCCGGATTGACGACGATGATGTACATCGCCGTGAGGAACGTCGTGATGCCCGCGACGACTTCCGTCTCCACCCGCGAGCCGGCCGCGCGGATGCCGAAGTAGCGTTCGAGTGTCGTGGTGTCGCGTTCGATCGGTGCTGTGGTTTCCATCTTCATTTCTTGACTTGCCTACGTGCTTTATGCGGCTGCGTGCCAGTACGCGTCGAGCTTCGCGACCATCGCGTCGCGCTCGGCTGGCGTCACGAACGACGCTTCGAGGCTGTTCTTCAGGAGCGTGTAGACCTCGTCGTCCGAGAGCTTGAGCGCATCGACGATCGCGAAGTAGTTGGCGTTCACGTAGCCCCCGAAGTACGCGGGGTCGTCGGAATTGACCATCACCGCGACGCCCTTGTCGAGCAGGTCCTTGAGCGTGTGCTTTGCCATGTCGTCGAAGACGCAGAGCTTCAGGTTCGACAGCGGACACACGGTCAGCGCGATGCGCGCATCCGCGAGACGCGCGACGAGCGCCGGGTCTTCGATGCTGCGCACGCCGTGATCGACGCGATCCACTTTGAGCAGGTCGAGCGCTTCATAGACATACGCGGGCGGACCTTCCTCGCCCGCGTGCGCGACGAGTTTCAGGCCCTTGGCGCGCGCCTTGGCGAACACGTTCTGGAACTTCGAAGGCGGATGTCCTTGCTCCGACGAATCCAGCCCCACGCCGATCAGCCGATGCTTGTACTGGTCGAAGAGCGGCAACGCGGCGTCGAACGTGGCGAGCGCGTCTTCCTCGGAGAGATGGCGCAGGAAGCAGAGAATCATCTTGCTCGTCAGGCCGAGCTTTTCCCCATCGGCCAATGCGCGCTCGATGCCCGCGACCACCGTTTCGATCGGCACGCCGCGTTCGGTGTGCGTCTGCGGATCGAAGAAGATTTCCGTATGCGTGACGTGATCGGCGAGCGCGCGTTCGACGTACGCCATCGTCATGTCGTAGAAGTCCGCTTCGTGCAGGAGCACGCTCGCGCCCGCGTAGTAGATGTCGAGGAACGATTGCAGGTCGGTGAACGCGTAGGCGGCGCGCAGCGCGTCGATCGACTCGTACGCGAGCTTCACGCCGTTGCGTTGCGCGAGCTGGAAGATCAGCTCGGGTTCGAGCGAGCCTTCGATATGAATGTGCAGCTCGGCCTTGGGCGCCCGGGCGATTTTGTCAGCGAGTGTGGGGTTCATGCTTGGTTTTATGTATAGGGCTAAGTTGTGATTCACGCCATCTGCTGCGACGGCGCGTGGGCATTCGCTTCGACCGCCTGCAGCAGTTGGGCTGCCGCTGCAACGGCAATGACTTCCGGCGCTTTATCGACAATGCCATAGACGCCGATCGGGCAGATCATGCGGGCGATGCGCGCCGGGTCGATGCCGCGCGCGGCGAGCCGGTGTTCGAACTGCTTGCGCTTCGTATGCGAGCCGATCATGCCGAAGAACGCGAAGTCGCCGCGCTGCAGGATGCGCTCCGCGAGCACGAGATCGACGGTGTGGTTGTGCGTCATCACGATGAAATACGTGTTCGGCGGCGCGGCATCGACGGCGGAATCGGGCGCGTCGTTCGGCTCGATCGTGACGTTTTGCGGCAGGTATTGCGGCGGCGGAAACGCGGCGTCGCGCTCGTCGACCCAGGTGACGTGGCATGGCAGCGTGGCGAGCACGCGCACGAGCGCCGCGCCCACGTGCCCCGCGCCGAACAGCACGACCGGGAACTCGTGCGGCGCGATGGTTTCGGTGAGCAGCGCGCCGCTGTCGTCGAAACCGGCGCCGTCCCAGAGCAGGCAGTCCGAGCCTTGCACGCCCGGCTCCGGGTCCGAGATCATCACGGCATCGGGCGCGGCGCTGAAGGACACGCTGCGCACCGTCGAGAGACCTTGCGCCGTGCGCTTGCCGAGCGACGTGACCCAGCCGAGATCGGAGACGTCGAGCCGTTCGAACGCGAGCACGACCGCGCCGCCGCAGCATTGCCCGAGACTCGGGCCGAGCGCGAATCGTTCGAGCCGCCGCATGCGTGGGCTGCGCATGCCGTCCTTCAGCACCTGCCGCGCGGTCTCGATCGCCTTCCATTCGAGATGGCCGCCGCCGATCGTATAGCGCGCGTCCTCGCGCGTGACGATCATCTTCGTGCCCGGCTCGCGCGGTGCGGAACCTTCGACGCGCGCGACCGTCACGAGCACGAGCGCGTCGCCGTGCGCGAGCAGTTGTTGCAGGTCGTGCAGCCATGCTTGCATCGATTGCGCTCCTTACTGGTGATTGGGAAAGCGCTAGTTTACTGGCGCTGGTTGAGCCACATCGTTCGAGCTTGGCTGGTGCTGGGACAGCGTGTAGGCGTCGAGCGCGTCGAGGATCGCTTCGGGCGTCGCGGGCGCGCGCAGTCGTGGCGCATCGGTGGCATCGGGCGTAACCGATGCGATCGCCGCGCGAATCGCGAGCAGCACCGAAAACGACAGCAAAAGCGGCGGCTCGCCGACCGCCTTCGAGCGGAACACGGTCGGCTCGGCGTTGTCGTTGCGAAAGAGCGCGACGTTGAACGCGGCGGGCGTATCGTTGATCGCGGGAATCTTGTAGGTCGAAGGCGCGTGCGTCATCAGGCGCCCGTCGCGATTCCACCAGAGTTCCTCGGTCGTCAGCCACCCCATGCCCTGGATGAAGCCGCCTTCCACCTGTCCGATGTCGATAGCCGGATTGATCGACTGACCGGCGTCGTACAGCAGATCGGTGCGCACGAGTTTCCACTCGCCGGTGAGCGTATCGACGACCACTTCCGACACCGCCGCGCAATACGCGAAGTAGTAAAACGGGTGTCCTTGCAGCGTCTTCGCGTCCCAGTGGACCTTAGGCGTCGCGTAAAAGCCGTCTGACCACAACTGCACGCGCGCCAGATACGCCGCCGCGACGAGCTGGCTGAACGGCATCTCGCCGCCGTTCGAATCGACGACGCCGTTGTGAAAGCGCACGTCATCCGCCGCGCCGCCGAGCTGCGTCGCCGCGAGCTCCGCGAGGCGCGCGCGGATCGTGAGCGCGGCGGCTTCGGCGGCTTTGCCGTTGAGATCGCTTCCCGTCGACGCCGCCGTCGCCGATGTGTTCGCGACTTTCGACGTATCGGTCGCGGTCACGCGCACGCGCGAGAGCGCGACGCCCAGCGCGTTCGCCACGACCTGCGCGACCTTCGTGTTGAGGCCCTGGCCCATCTCCGTGCCGCCGTGATTCACGAGCACGGAGCCGTCCTTGTAGACGTGCACGAGCGCGCCTGCCTGGTTCAAAAACGGCACGTTGAACGAGATGCCGAATTTCACCGGCGTGAACGCGATGCCGCGCCTGAGCACCGGGCTAGTCGCGTTGAACGCTGCGACCTCGGCGCGCCGCGCGTGATAACCGCTCGATGCGATCAGCTCGTCGGTGAGCGGCGCGATCACGTTGTCAGCGACTTTCTGGCCATACGGCGTCGTGTCGCGCTCGCCTATGCCGTAGTAGTTCGCGCGCCGAACGTCGAGCGGATCGAGCTTCAGCCGATGTGCGACCTCGTCGAGCAGCACTTCCATCACGAGCGCGCCCTGCGGCCCGCCGAAGCCGCGAAACGCCGTGTTCGACTGCGTGTTCGTCTTGCACGCCATCGCGAGGATATCGACGTCGTTCAGGTAGTACGCGTTGTCGAAGTGGCAGACGGCGCGCGTCGCGACCGCGCCCGACAGATCCGCCGAATACCCCGCCCGCAACGCGATCTCGACGCGTGCGCCCAGCAGCCGCCCGTCGTCGTCGAAGCCGGCTGAGTACGTGTAGACCGCGTCGTGACGCTTGCCGGTGATCATGAAGTCGTCGTCGCGGTCGGCGCGCAGCTTCACCGGCCGGTGCAGCTTCTGCGCCGCCAGCGCCGCGACGCACGCGAACACCGCCGACTGCGATTCCTTCCCGCCGAAGCCGCCGCCCATGCGCCGGCATTCGCAGGTCACGTTGTGCGTCGGCCAGCCGAGCATGTGCGCGACGACGTGCTGCATCTCGCTCGGATGCTGCGTCGAGCTGTGGACGAACATGCCGTCGAGTTCCTTCGGGATCGCATAGGCGACCTGGCCTTCGAGATAGAACTGCTCCTGCCCGCCGACCTCGAATTCCCCTTCGATACGGTGCTTCGCCGCCGCGATCTTCGCATCGGGATCGCCGCGCCGCAGATGCAGCGGCGGCAGCACGAACTGCTTTTTCTCCTTCGCCTCGCGCGGCGTGAGCACGGCTTCGAGCAGGTCGTAACGCACCACGTCCTCGCTTTTTGCGAGCGCCGCCGCGCGCCGCGCGAGATCGTGGCTCTCCGCGATCACCGCGAACACCGGCTGGCCGAGATACTGCACGAGGCCGTCGGCGAGAATCGGGTCGTCGTGAAGCACCGGGCCGCAGTTGTTCTCGCCGGGGATATCGGCGGCGGTCAGCACGGCGATCACGCCCGGCGCCGCGCGCACCGCGTCGAGATCGAGCGCGACGATGCGCGCGTGCGCATGCCGCGAGAGCCCGAGCGCGGCGTGAAGCGTGCCGCGCAACTCGGGGATGTCGTCGATGTAGGTCGCTTCGCCGCTTACGTGCAGCGTCGCGGATTCGTGCGGCAGGCCGACGCCGATCGCCTGCGGCTCCAGCGCCGCGGCTGCGGCGAGCGGTTCGCTGACGTTGTTCATGGCAGTTCCTTGAGTGCGCCGTTCGCTTGCGCCTCGAACGCGAACGCGCTGACGTCGAAGAGGGCGAGCGGGGCGTCGCCGCGCGTTTCGAGATAGAAGCGCCACAGCACGTTGCGCGCGATTTTGCTGCGGTACGCGCTCGACGCGCGCATGTCCGTGAGCGGCTGGAAATCGGCGTCGAGCGCGGTCATTGCTTTACGCACGGCCGATTCCGCCCACTCTTCGCCGACGAGCGCCGCTTCGGCCCGCGCGGCGCGCTTCGGGGTCGCGGCCATGCCGCCGAACGCGATGCGCGCGCCCGTCACGCGCGTGCCGGTGAGCTTCACGGCGAACGCTGCGCAGACGGCCGAGATGTCCTGGTCGTAGCGCTTCGCAATCTTGTAAGTGCGAAAACGCATATCCGTCGACGGCCGCGGCACGCGGATCGCCGCGACGAATTCGCCGGCATCGAGCGCGGTCTTCTGATAGCCGAGATAGAACGCGTCGAGCGGCAGCGTGCGGGTTTTATCGGCTTTTTGCAGCACGACCTGGGCGTCGAGCGCGATCAGCGCGGGCATCGAATCGCCGATCGGCGAGCCGTTCGCGACGTTGCCGCCGAGCGTGCCGGCGTTGCGGATCGGCAGCGAGGCGAAGCGTGTCCATAATTCGGCGAGTTCGGGGTAGTCGGCGGCGAGCGCGGCGTACGCATCCTCGAGCGATGCCGCCGCGCCGATCGTGAGGCTCTGCGCATCGCGCGAGATCGCCTTCAGCTCGGCGACATTGCCGATGTAGAGGATGTCGCCGAGATCGCGGAACTGTTTCGTGACCCACAAGCCGACGTCCGTGCTGCCCGCCAGAATGCGCGCGTTCGGATGCGCCGCGCGCAGGCGGGCGAATTCGGCGAGCGTCGCCGGGGCGTGGAGAGTGGGCGAGCCGAACGCGGCGCCGCGCGCGTCGGGCGCGGTGTATTCGAAGGTGCCGGCGCGTCGGATCGCTTCGAGCGACGCCTTGAGCGCCGCGCGATCGAACGGCACGCGCGGATAGTCGAACATCTTCTGCGCGGCATCGACGATCGGACGATAGCCCGTGCAGCGGCACAAATTGCCGGAGAGGGCGGTGCTGATTTCGTCGCGGGTCGGCAGCCCGGCGTCGGCGGGCTGGTTCTCGTAGAGCGCCCACAGCGACATCACGAAGCCCGGCGTGCAGAAGCCGCACTGCGAGCCGTGGCAATCGACGAGCGCCTGTTGCACCGGATGCAGCGCGCCATCGGCGGCGCGCAGGTCTTCGACGGTGAAGAGCGCGCGGCCGTCGAGCGTCGGCAGGAACTGGATGCACGCGTTGACGGCCTTCAGCACCACCGCGCCGTGCACATCGAGCTCGCCGATCACGACCGTGCACGCGCCGCAATCGCCCTCGGCGCAGCCTTCCTTCGTGCCGGTGCATTGCTGCGCCTCGCGCAAATGCTGGAGGACAGTGCGCGTGGCGGGCGCATCGCCGATTTCGCAGACGGCGCCGTGCTGGAGAAAACGGATGGTTTGCGTTGTCATAAAAAAATCCGAGACATTGCGGATCGGGCGCGCGTTACGCATGCCAGGCTGCGCGCAGGCAAGCCGGACACGGCGCACGTAGATCGCCATCCATACCCGAAGGTAACACCGCAATATCCCAAAAATATTGCGGCCCGCATATCAAGATTATGCGGATGCGCTGATAGGGGAAAGATTTGCCGCGCGGGGAGCCTTGCCGCGCGGCGCTGCTGATCGCTGCGATCAGACGGTAAATAGCCGCCTGCGCGGGAGATTGGCCTTGCTTGCCGGATTTTCGAGGAAATCACGGAGCACCTGTTCGTAGAGAGCGATGTCGTCGCGATATTCGGGCCGTGCCATGACGCGCGGTTCACGCAAAAACCTCAGCGCGAAATAATCGGCCAGTAAATCGCCTTGGGCTTCCATATTGAAACTGCCCAGTTTTCTGTTCGGCTCGAGGATGTATCGATAGTTCAAGCCGATGCGAATCGCGCCCCGCCATTTCACCGGATAGCCCAGTTGATGCTGCCAGACATGCGTCATTTCATGGATGAACCAGTGCCGCGACGACGCGTTTTCGCGCGAAAAGTCGTTTTTGAAGCACTTTCGGCCGAAATAGATTTCGCCGTTGGGCGCCATCGCGACGTCGGCGCGCTGCATGCCGAGCCATAGATACCCGCGCCGGTGGATTTTTACATGGGCGTAGTCGAGTGAATCGCCGAAAATCAATCGCGCGAGGGCGATTTCGCCAGCGGCTAGCGGGCGCGATTCGTTTTTATGTGAGCGAAGTTGGCCGATTTCACCCACCGGGGTTTTTCCCGACCGCATTCGATTGTTTTCTATCGCGCGGCGAGCGGATCAAATCCCGGAATCCCGAACGCGACGCCGGCTCCACAAACTCCCGCCGACCGCCAGCAGCACCACCGCAAACGCGATCAACGACCACTGCGGCAGCGAAAGCCCCAAAATCGGCGGATACGGCGTCTCGCAAAGCCCCGCAACTTTGAACACCTGCGGCAGCCAGCGCGCGGGCGGCAAGCCGTCCACTATCGGCTGCAAGCTATCGAACCCGCAACTGAAGCCCGGCCGCGCCTGCACATAGACGTGCCGCACCGCCGTCACGATCCCGCCAATCGCCGACAGCACGACCATCGCCTCGAGCACGGCCACGCCTCGCCAGCTTCTGAGCCCGGCGCCGAGGAACGCAAACACGGCGATCAGCACGAAGAAATAACGCTGAATGATGCAAAGCGGGCAAGGATCCTCGCCGCGATAGAACTGCAGATACAACGCGCCGCCGACGAGCGCGAGGCACACAAATGCGAGCAGAAGCAGGAGCCGCCGTTCACGACGCAGGCCGCGGTCTTCTTCATGCATCGTGAAATGGTGTAGAGAGTTGTTCATGTATTGCAAACGATTCGAGTAGAAAGCACCTGAAACTGCGCGCGGTTCAACGGGATTCTAGCGCGAACCCCGTCCTGACAAATTCAGCGCGTGGGGGCGAGGACGGCTTCAACGGCGCGTCCGATCGACAGCAGCGCATCGTCCGCGTGGGGCGCGCCGGACAGCATCAGGCCCACCGGCGCCCCGCCGCGCGGATGGCAGGGCAGCGACAAGCCGCAGCTATCAAGGAAATTGAACGCGCTCGGGTTGCGCAGGATCAGCGCGTTGGCGCGGCCGAAGGCGTCGTCGTCGTGTTCGAGATCGGCGATGCGCGGCGGCACGACCGGCACCGTCGGGCAGAGGATTGCGTCGAAGCGCTGCCAGAGCGTCGTGCGCGCGGCTTGGATCATCGCGGCGCGCGCCTGCAGCAAGTCGATATAGTCGGCGGCGCTCGCGGGCTGGCCCTTCATGATGCGCACGAGCACGCGCGGGTCGTACCCGGCCGAGTGGGCGGCGAGCAGCGGCCGGTGCCACGCGTACGCCTCGATCGGCGCGAAGCCGAAGCGGTTGATCTCCGGCAGGCGGTCGAGCGGGGCGAAGCGCACGTCTTCCACGAGCGCGCCCGCCGCCGACAGATGCTTGATCGCCGTCGAGACCGCGCTCGCGACGGTCTCGTCGACGCCGTCGGTCACGTAGTTGGTCAGCACGCCGAGACGGACGCCGTCGAGCGGGCGCGTTGCGGGCACCTCGGGCTCGCGCGCGGCGAGAATCCGGTCGACGAGCGCGCAGCACGCCACCGACAATCCGATAGGCCCGAACGAGTCGAGCGACGTGGAGAGCGGCAGGCCGCCTTGCATCGGGATGCGGCTCGCGGTCGGCTTGAAACCGGTGAGGCCGCAAAGGGCCGATGGAATGCGGATCGAGCCGCCTGTGTCGGTGCCGAGCGCGACGGCGGCCATGCCGTCGGCGACCGATGCCGCCGCCCCCGACGACGATCCGCCCGCAATCCGCTCGTCGCCTGGCACGTCGGCGTGGTACGGCGAGCGCGGCGTGCCGTAGTGCGGGTTCAGGCCGAGCCCGGAGAACGCGAACTCGCTCATGTTCGTGCGGCCGACGATCACCGCGCCCGCACGGCGCAACCGGGCGACGGCGAGCGCGTCGGCCTTCGCGGGCGGGGCGTCGTCCAGCACGCGGGAGCCTGCGCGCGTGACCTGGCCTTCGATGTCGAAGAGATCCTTGATCGACACCGGGATGCCCGCGAGCGGCGAGAGCAGGGTGCCGGCGCGGCGCAGGGCGTCGTGGGCATCGGCGGCGGCGCGGGCGGCGGCGGCATCGACTTGCAGGAATACGGTGGAACCTTGGCCGGCAGCGTCTTCGATGCGTTCCAGCGCGTGCTCGACGAGGGCGCGGCTCGTCGTGCGGTTCGCGCGGAGGTCGGCGGCAAGCTGGGCAAGCGGGGCAAACTGGGGCGATTGAGTCGGCATGGTCTCGAGATTGGAGCGGTCGGCGCGGGTGGCTGTCATTCTATGCCACTGAAGTAATAAATACTGTTTGGGGCGGAGGCGGCAGCAGCGGCAGCGGTGCTGGTGGCGGAGGTAGTGGCGGTAGCGGCGGTTGCCGCGTGCTCGCGCTGTGCGAGAGGCGCGTTCTTTCGCGAGATCAATAGCTTTGCCCGTGCGCGGCGTACTAGGGCGATGGCGCGTCGGCCCAGGTCCTCAAATTGTCCGCGAATACCGCTGCGGGCTCTGCTGCCCGAGATACCGGTCGAAGATCATCGCGACATTGCGCACCAGCATGCGTCCGGCGGGCAGAATGCGGATCGCGTCACCGCCGATCGCGACGAGGCCGTCGTCGGCGAGCGGCTTCAGGCGCTCCAGTTCATCGGCGAAAGTCGCAACGAAGTCGACGCCGTGCGCCTTTTCGATCGTGTCGAAGCGCAATTCCGCGCCGCACATCAGACGCGTGATGACGTCGCGCCGCAGGCGGTCGTCGGCGGTGAGGCGCACGCCGCGCGTGATCGCGAGTTGCCCGCTTTCGATCGCCGCCGCGTAGCCGGCGAGATCGCGCGCGTTCTGCGCGTAGACATCGCCGACCTTGCCGATCGACGACGCCCCGAAGCCGATCAGGTCGCAATCCGCGCGCGTGCTGTAGCCCTGGAAATTGCGCTGCAACGTGCCTGCCGTCTGCGCGAACGCAAGTTCGTCGCCGGGCAGCGCGAAGTGATCCATGCCGATGTACACGTAGCCTGCCCTCGTCAGTGTCTCGATTACACGTTCGAGTATGGCGAGACGCACGGCAGGCGAGGGCAGCGCGGCTTCATCCATCTGGCGCTGCATCTTGAAAATCGACGGCATGTGCGCATAGCCGAATACCGACAGACGATCGGGCGCGAGTTCGACGATCGCATCGAGCGTGCGGCTGAAGCTCTCGACGCTCTGATGCGGCAGCCCGTAGATCAAATCGACGCTCACCGACTTGAAGCCCGAATCGCGCGCGGCGTCGAGCACGGTTTCGGTCATCTCGCGCGGCTGGATACGGTTGATCGCGTGCTGGACGCGCGGATCGAAATCCTGCACGCCGAGGCTCAGCCGATTGAAGCCGGCGTCGCGCAGCAAGCGGATCGTGCGCGCGGACGCCTCGCGCGGATCGACTTCGATCGAGTTTTCGGCCTGATCGTCGGGAAGGAGATTGAATTGATCGCGCGTCGCGGCCATCAGCTCCGCCATCTCGTCGTGCGAGAGGAACGTCGGCGTGCCGCCGCCCCAGTGCAATTGCGAGACAGGGCGCGTCGTGTCGAAAAGAGCGGCCTG
This sequence comes from Caballeronia terrestris, assembly GCF_001544515.1. Lineage (GTDB taxonomy): Bacteria > Pseudomonadota > Gammaproteobacteria > Burkholderiales > Burkholderiaceae > Caballeronia > Caballeronia terrestris. The sequence continues at coordinate 86,448 of NZ_FCOL02000004.1, read as the reverse complement.
CATCGACAGTTCGCGTTTCAACCGGTCGAGATACGGGCGAGCGTGCGCGCGGTTCTTCGTCGCGACCTTGTTGCAGCCGCAGTAGAAGCAGACCGTGTCGCAGAACGGGATGTGGAAGTAGAGCGACAAGTCACCCGATCCCGCCGATGCCGCGCGCCGGTAGTGCCCGGCATCGAACGGCTCGGTGAACTGAAGGGCGGTCGGGTACGACGTGTAGCGCGGTCCGTGCGCGCTGTATTTGTCGAGGAGATCGGGGCGAAAGAGGGTGTCGGCGGTGAGCATGGCGGGGCCTTTGACGGATCAGCCGAGTGTAGCGGCGCGCGTCTCGCGCTCGTTGCGTGATAACGCCGCAGCGGCACGCCATGGGAGAATGCTGAATTAACCGCTTGTTCTGGATCGCTATGTCGCGGGCTGTGTCATCGAACTCTCATGCGTGCCGCGAAGGCTGCGGCGCGTGCTGTATCGCGCCGTCGATTTCGAGCGCGATTCCGGGCATGCCGGACGGCAAGCCTGCGGGCGTCGCGTGCATCCAGTTGGGCGACGATCTGCGCTGTATGATCTTCGGCGATCCGCGCCGGCCTGCTTGCTGCTCCGGCCTGCAACCTTCATCTCAAATGTGCGGTGACGGGCGCGACTACGCCCTCACCTGGCTCGCCCGTCTCGAAATAGAAACGCAACCGGATTGATCGCACGCGGTCGAACATCCGCACGCCGATCCGGCGCGATATAAAACTGGAGGATTTCGCATGACTCAAACCGTCGCGCTCGAACGGCGCCGGTTCCTGCTCGCCGGCCTCGCGAGCGCCGCCGCGCTCGCGCTCGCCACCCCGGCGGGTGCAGCATCGATTTTTCCGTTCATCCCCGATCACTACGACTTCTCGCAGCAGCAGGTGCAGGAAGCGGTCGCGCGCAAGTTCCCGCTGCAACGTACCGCATCTCAAATTTTCGACGTCGTCCTGAGCAATCCGACTGTCGGTTTGTCGCCCGATCGCAATCGCGTGACGGTGCGCCTTCAGGCGCGGCTATCGACGCCCTTCATGCCGAATCCGGTGAACGGCGTGTTCACGCTGTCGAGCCGGCTCGCCTACGATGCGCCTAGCCATTCAGTCATCCTGATGTCGCCGAGCGTCGACGATTCGCAAGTCACAGGCGACGCCGCCCAGTACAACCAGCAGATCAACGCGGCGGGCGCGCTCCTCGCGACGCAGTTGCTCGACCGCTATCCGGTCTACACGTTCAAGCCCGAACAACTGCAATTCGCCGGGGTGAATTATGAACCCGGTACAATCACGGTCCTTACAAACGGTATACGTGTGCAGATTCTCGAAAAGTGAGTGAAACCTGCGCCGGCTGCGCCAAACCAGCGAAAAAAAAGCGAAAGGGCTGACGGATGGACTGGATTCTTATGTGCAAGGCGCTGGTTCTCGGCGTCGTGGAAGGCTTGACGGAATTCCTGCCGGTATCGAGCACGGGACATCTGATCGTCGCGGGCAGCCTGCTCAACTACAGCAACGCGCAAGCCAAAACGTTCGACGTCGTGATCCAGTTCGGCGCCATCCTCGCCATTTGCTGGGAATATCGCCGCAAGATCGGCGCCGTTGTCGCTGGTCTGCCGACGCGGCCCGAAGCGCGCCGCTTCACGCTCAACGTCATCATCGCGACGATTCCGGCCATCATTCTCGGCCTCATGTTCGAGAAATCGATCAAATCGGTGCTGTTTTCGCCGGTGCCGGTTTCGGTGGCGCTGATCGTCGGGGGGATCGTGATCTTGTGGGCCGAAGCGCGCAATCGCGACCGGAGCGCGGCGCCCAAGGTGACCTCCGTCGACGATCTCTCCTATATGGACGCGTTCAAAGTCGGCCTTGCGCAATGTTTCGCGCTGATCCCGGGAACGTCGCGCTCGGGGGCGACGATCATCGGCGGGATGCTGTTCGGGCTGGAGCGCCGCGTCGCGACCGAGTTCTCGTTCTTCCTCGCTATTCCGATCATCTTCGGCGCGACCCTTTATGAACTGGCGAAGGTCTACAAGACGCTCTCTGTCGACGATGCCGGGCTCTTCGCAATCGGTCTCGTCTCCGCGTTTGTGAGCGCGTTCATCTGCATCCGCTGGCTGCTGCGCTACGTCGCGACGCACGATTTCACGGCGTTTGCGTGGTATCGGATCGGGTTCGGGCTGCTAATTCTGATCGTTGGGTATAGCGGTGGGTTGAGCTGGGCGGAATAAGCCGATCCGCGCTGTCGTAAAGAAAAAAACGCCACGGCATGCCGTGGCGTTTTGCTTTGCGGAGCGCTTTAAACGCGTCGGAAGACCAGATCCCACACGCCGTGCCCGAGCTTGATCCCCCGCCGTTCGAATTTCGTGACGGGGCGGTAGTCGGGGCGGGGCGCGTAGCCGTCGGCGGTATTTTCAAGCGCCGGTTCCGCCGACAGCACTTCCAGCATCTGCTCGGCGTAGTTCTGCCAATCGGTCGCCAGATGGATATAGCCGCCCGGCTTCAGCCGCGACACCAGCAGCGCGACGAACTTCGGCTGGATCAGCCGGCGCTTGTGATGTCGCGCCTTATGCCACGGATCGGGGAAATAGATGTGCACGCCGTCGAGGCTTTCGGGCGCGATCATGTGCTCGATCACCTCGACGGCGTCGTGCTGGATGATGCGGATATTGCCTAGCGACTGCTCGCCGATCAGCTTCAGCAGCGCACCGACGCCCGGCTCGTGCACTTCGACGCCGATGAAGTCGTCGGCGGGACGCGCGGCCGCGATTTCCGCCGTCGTCCCGCCCATTCCGAAGCCGATCTCCAGCACGCGCGGCTTCTCGCGACCGAACACCGCACCCCAGTCCGGTTGCGCGTCCGAATAGCCGACCACGAAGCGCGGACCGAATTCGTCGAGCGCGCGGCGTTGTCCGGTCGATACGCGGCCCGCGCGCGTCACGAAGCTGCGGATGCGGCGGCGGGGCGGGGTGTCGTCGGAAATGTCGGTCTGGGCGGCGTTGTCGGTGGCTTCGTCTTGGGGATCGTGGTTCATCGGTGGGCGCTGCGTGTGTGATTCGATGCTCGGGCGGACGGACAAAACCGCGCCGCTGAAAATCAAAAAGCCGCCTTTGAGGAGGCGGCTTTTTGTTCGATGCCTGGAGCGGGCGATGGGAATCGAACCCACGTCTGTAGCTTGGGAAGCTACGGTAATAGCCATTATACGACGCCCGCGTTAGCCGGCTATTGTAAGCGCTGGCCGCCGAAAAACGCAATCGGCAGCCCGGCGCACGGCTCTCAGATACCAAACAGCGTCATCGATACCGCGACCCGCGTCACCACCATCAGCAGCACCTGCACGATGACGAAGAGCAGAATCGGCGAGAGATCGATGCCGCCGAGGCGTGGCAGGATGCGGCGCAGCGGATCGAGGAAGGGCGCGGTGATCTGATAGAGGATCGGCATCGCGGGCGACTGCGGATTGAGCCACGACAAGAGCGCCATCAGGATCGTCACCCAGATGACCAGGTTCAGCGCCCATTTCACCACGGTGAGCACGGCGACGAGGAGGAGCGTCGGCGCCATGAGCATCGGGTCGACGCCCGCGAGCACGACCATCAGCACCACGTACACCAGCGCCGCGATGATCGCCGCGACGATGCTCGCCCAGTCGATCTTGCCGCCCGGCAGGATCTTGCGCAGCGGCAGGACGATCCAGTTGGTCGCCTGCATCACGGCATTGGAGACGGGGTTGTAAGGCGGCAAGCGGACGACCTGCATCCAGGCGCGCAGCAAAAGCGCGGCGCCGAACAGCGTGAACAGGGTATTGAGCAGAAAACGGGCGATATCGCCGAACATCTTTGGTCCTTTTTTATGCGTGCGCGGCGTGCGGGCCGCGACGGGTCATTGGGAAAACGGCTGGATGGCGAAGCGGCTCAGACGGCCGCGCGTACTTCACTGATCTGGATCGTCGGGGCGGGGCCATCCGAGTAATTCGCGAGGTCGGACTGAAGCTCGCGCGCGGCGGGCACGACCGCCGTTTGAAACGCCTCGACGGAATCGCACAGCAGATGCCCGACGGCCACGTGCGGCGGCGGCGAGCCGGGCGCGGCGCCTGCGAGACCTGCGTCGACGGACCAGCCTTTCACGGCGTCGCCCAGACGCGCGGCCACGAGCGGCATGTGGCGGTTGCAGTAATAGTCGACGTCGAAATGGCCGTTCTCGCGATACGGATACAGGAAGCTGACCTTGATCATTGTTCGTTCTCTTTGCTGGATCTCATGCGTCGCGGCTGATACTGCTGGGCAAGGCTGCAGGCGCTTCTGGTGCGCGGCGGCTTCGTTCCCCGCCCACCGTCGATCGACGGTGGGGCGCCGGTCGTCACCATATCATGGCTTCAGCGCCGCTTGTGCGCGTTGTCTGACGGATTGAAAGTGTCACTCGCCAGCCTCCGAACCGGGCGTCGGGCGCGGCACGTCACCTTGCCGCGCGACGACGTTTTCGACCGCTCGTTCGATCGCCGCGAGCGCACCCGTCGACGGCGGCACCGGACGCCGTCGCGCCAGTTCCACCGCGCGCCGGGTCATCAGCGCGTAGAGCAGCGCGTGATCTCCGCCGAGTCCGTCGAGTAGGGCCAACTGCTTCTCGACGATCCCCGCATCGCCCCGCGACACCGGCCCGGCGAGGGCGCCCGCCAAGCCCTTGTCGCGCGCCGTCTCAATCGTGCCGGCGAGCATCGGCAGGACGGCGCGTAGGGCGTCGTCCTCGGAAAACCCTAACTGTTGCCAAAGTGAGACGGTCTCAGAAAGCGCTGAGAGCGCAAAACTGGCAGCATAGTGAGCAGCGGCGTGGTACAGCATGCGGCTGCCGGGCGGGATCGAAAGTGGGTGGCAACCGAGCGCACGGGCAAGCCCCGTAAGCGTTTCAGCGAGCTGCGGCGGCGCTTCGATCGTCACCGAGCAGCCCTGGATGCGCGTGAGATCGCCGTCGATGCCGCCAAAAAGATACAGTGGATGGAAGCCGCCAATGTCGCCGCCCTGGGCGCGCACCGACGCGAGAACATCGACGGGAGTGGCGCCGCTGCAGTGCACGACGGCGCGAGCGCCGCTCCCGGAAGGATCGATTTGCAGAGCGTTCGCCGCCGCACCGATTTCGTCGTCGGGAACTGTCAAAAAGACGATATCGGAGCACGCGGCGACCTGTTGCGGGTCATCGGCGACGATGCAGCCGGGCAGTTGGTCCACGAGTTCGCGCGCCGGACCCGCCGAGCGGCTCGCGATGGCGGCAACGGGGTAGCCCGCGCGCGACCACGCACGGGCGACGCAGCGTGCAAGCCGTCCGGCGCCGACGAAACCGAGACGCGGCGTCGCTGAATATGGCATGTTTTGTGCTCCAGATATGAGGAATAGGTCAGGCGGGAACCGAGCGTCAGCAGAAAGTATCGCGCAACCCGAGGATCGCTCGCCCACGCGGCTCGCAGCGCTTCGGCCGGCAGTATGAGAACAACGAAACCGGTTTTGCAGTGCATTGGGATTGCGTCTTTCAAGTGCTTTTCTTCAGGTCGCTGTCTTTCCTTTGTGGTTGTCATTCGCTACGTTCGGAGGTCGCCATGAGCATTTTTTCTTACCGAAAACATTTGCGGTTCCTGAGTCAGGCCCAGCGGCGCCGCTGGTGGGATCAGAAAAAACGGCTGACGCCGCGCGTCGTCATTGGCGGTGCTTATGTGCCGCCTAACGTGACGCGGGAGTTCGCTTACGTCAAAGTGGGTTGATACATCGGCGAACGGCCGTCCAAAAGCCTCGCGGAACGCCTGTTCCGCGGGGCTTTTCCAATTCATTTGTAATCAAAAATTACCGCAGCTTTCAAGGCTGACGACCGCTGTAAGTCCCTCCGATTGCGTCGCCTGGCACGACCGTTCACCGGCGCGGGCGCCGCGCCTGGCATCGATTTTTGCAATGTTCCATCGACGTAATACGAATTGCAATTTGGTACAAATAGAAACTGCGGAGGCACGGCTTTTTCGCTAAATTTCTTTCATACAGCCGCACAGGCTCAGTCGGGTGATTGAGCGCGCGGCGAGGAGAAAGAAAGTGAAAAATATCGTCCCGTTGATGGTTGCAGCAGCGCTCGGCGTCGGGGCCGCAGGCGTTGCACAGGCGCATGTTTCCGTGGGTATCGGCATCGGCGTGCCGGCGTATCCGGTGTATGCCGCGCCGCCCGCACCCGTGTATGTCGCGCCGCCGCCGCCCGTCGTTTATTCGCCGCCGGTGGTTTATGCCCCGCCGCCGGTCGTCGTGAATGGTTATTGGGGCCGCCCGTACTGGAATCGCGGGTATTACGGCGGTTACGGCCGCGGTTACTACGGCGGCGGCCACGGCCACGGCTATTACGGACACGGCTACAGGCGCTGAGCGGCGTCAGCGCTTTTCCTCTAAGGCGGCGCGACACCGAGTTGCGCCGCTTCGCATTTCAGACGCCGCACGGCGTCTTTTCATTTGTGGTACGAAACTGGGACAATGACGATTCCCCAACGTCCGCCCATTCCCTCCGATGTCCACGCTTCCCGCCCCGACTTACGCAGACGTCGCCGATGCCGCCGAGCGCATCGCTGGCGCCGCGCATCGCACGCCCGTCCTGACTTCGCGCACCGCCGACGAACGCGCCGGCGCCTCGCTCTTCTTCAAGTGCGAGAACTTCCAGCGCATGGGCGCCTTCAAATTCCGCGGCGCCTTCAACGCGCTCTCGCATTTCGACGCACGCCAGCGCGCGGCCGGCGTCATCACGTACTCGTCGGGCAATCATGCGCAGGCTATCGCGCTGTCGGCGAAACTCGCGGGCATCCGCGCGACGATCGTGATGCCGGAAGACGCGCCCGCCGCGAAGATCGAAGCGACGCGCGGTTACGGCGGCGAAGTGATCACCTACGACCGCTACACGCAGAACCGCGAGGAACTCGGCCGCAAGCTCGCCGAGGAGCGCGGCATGACGCTGATCCCGCCGTACGACCATCCGCACGTGATCGCGGGGCAGGGCACGTCGGCTAAGGAATTGATCGAAGAGACGGGGCCGCTCGATTACCTGTTCGTGTGTCTCGGCGGCGGCGGGCTGATCGGCGGCTCTGCGCTCGCGGCGGCGGCGCTGAGTCCGTCGTGCAAGGTGATCGGCGTCGAGCCGGAAGCAGGCAACGACGCGCAGCAGTCGCTCGCGCGCGGCGAGATCGTGCATATCGACGTACCGCGCACGATCGCCGATGGCGCCGCGTCGACGCACGTCGGCGAATACAATTTTCCGATCATCCAGCGGCATGTCGAGCAGATCGTCACCGTGAGCGATGCGCAACTCATCGAGACGATGCGGTTCTTCGCGCAGCGGATGAAGATGGTCGTCGAGCCGACCGGGTGTCTCGCGGCCGCGGCCGTGCTGAACAAGGTCGTGCCGGTGGAAGGAAAACGCGTCGGTGTGATCGTGAGCGGCGGTAACGTCGATCTGGCGCGGCTCGCACAGTTTCTCGCCTGAGGCTTTAGGTGACGGCGTGCACGATCAAATCGCGATAGCCGTCCACGATCACGCTGTATGAGAAGTACGCGAATAGCATCGCCGACATCACGTGGCACGCGCGCAGGAGCGTCGTGCCCGCGCGCTTGCGGCCGTGGCTCGCGAGGAGGCAGATGAGGAGCGTCCAGCCGAGCCCGCCGATGAAAAAGCCTGTAAGAAAAACAGAAGCGTTCGCCGGGCTCGTCGCGCCGGCCTTCGCGATCAGCGCGCCGCCGACGGCCGCAAACCACAAAATCCCGCTCGGCGATGAAACGGCGAGCAGCGCGCCGCGCAAAAAGCTCTTCGCGTGGCTCGGGCGCGGCATGGCGAAGTCCGCTTCACCTTCGACAGGCGGCGCCGACGCCGGATAAAGCGCCTCGCGCGCCATTTTCCACGTCAAAAAGAGCAGCACGATCGCCCCGCCGATCCACACGACCCAGCGCACCGCGCTGAACTGCAACAGCGCCGACATCCCGGCGAGCGCGAGCGTCGCGTAGAACAAATCGCCGGCGCACGTTCCGAGGCCGAGCACGAAACCCGGCCTGAAGCCGTGCGAGAGCGAGAGCGAAATGATCGCGACGTTGGCGATGCCAATATCGAGACACAGCGAAAGCGACAGAAAAAATCCATCCGACAACAACGACCACGAATGCATCGCGGGTACTTCCTTTCTTATTGGTGACTAGTGGCGTTCGAGTTTCAGCGATACGTCGAGCCGTCCGGTTTCGACGCCCATCGTGTTTTTCATCGGCGGATGGCGGAACGCTGCAAGCCGCTCGCGCTGCGCGGACGTACCAATGCCGAGCTGTTCCAGCACCTGCGCGACGATCGCGTAAAGCACGGTGACGTTGCCGTCCTCGACCTTCACCGCGATGCCGAGCGCGCCTTCCGGCCGCCGCACGCCGATCGCATAGCTCGCATCGGCGCCGAGCTTGCCGACGAGCGCGCCGCCGAACGCCTGCATCAGTTGCGTGCAGAATCGTCCTTCGCCCGCGACGAGTTCGGGATACGTCGTCATCGCGCGGTAGATGCGCGCGAGCGGCGTCTCCGCTTCGGCGGCGGCGAGCTTCATGTAGAGCCGCGCGAGGCGATCGAGCGGGAAGGCAGGCGTCGGCAGGTTGCAGCCGTCGATGGCCCATTGGACTTCGTCGTCGGCGAGATCGAGCGCTTGTGCCATCGTGTGCTTCACGCGCACCTGCAGCGGATGCTCCGGCAGGTGGTAGTCGGCGAGCGCCGCGCCGATCGCCTGCGCGCCCGCGAGCATCCCCGCGTGCTTGCCCGAGCAGTTGCTGCAGGCGGGCGTCGGCGTGAAATCGCGCCTGATCCAGTCCTTCCAGACGGCATCCGATATCGGCGGATGGCCGCCGCAGCGCATGTCGGCTTCGGTGACGCGCGCTTTCGCGAGCATCGCGCGCGTCCGCTCGATGTGGCGCGCCTCGCTGCTGTGCGACGCGCACATGAGCGCGAGATCGGCGTCGTCGAAGCCGAAGCGCTCCAGTGCGCCGGTTTCGAGCACGGCGAGCGCCTGTGCGGGCTTTGCCGCCGAACGCGCGAGCGTCATGCGATATGGATCGCCGAACGAATGCAGCAAACGGCCCGCGCCATCGACCACTGCGACGTGCGCCGCATGCGTGTTTTCGACCGCGTCGCCGCGATAAACCGTCGCCGCCTTCATTTGCGCTTCCCCAGTCCGATTTCGTCCCAGAGCGTATCGACGCGCCGCTTCACCGCGTCGTCCATCACGATCGGGCGGCCCCATTCGCGATCCGTCTCGCCGGGCCACTTGTTCGTGGCATCGAGCCCCATCTTTGAGCCGAGCCCCGCCACCGGCGACGCAAAATCGAGATAGTCGATCGGCGTGTTGTCGACGAGCACCGTATCGCGCGACGGATCGATGCGCGTCGTGATCGCCCAGATGACTTCCTTCCAGTCGCGGATGTTCACGTCCTCGTCGACCACGACAATGAACTTCGTATACATGAACTGCCGCAAGAAGCTCCAGACGCCGAACATCACGCGCTTCGCGTGGCCCGGATAGCTCTTCTTGATCTGGACGATCGCCATGCGGTAGCTGCAGCCTTCGGGCGGCAGGTAGAAATCGGTGATCTCGGTGAACTGCTTCTGCAACAGCGGCACGAACACTTCGTTCAGCGCGACGCCGAGCACGGCGGGTTCGTCGGGCGGCTTGCCGGTGTAGGTCGAGTGGTAGATCGCGTCGCGGCGCATCGTGATCTTCTCGACGGTGAATACCGGAAACCACTCCTGTTCGTTGTAGTAGCCGGTGTGGTCGCCGTACGGGCCTTCGAGCGCGTGCTCGTAGGTCGCCGACGCACCCTTCGACGGCCGCGGCGGCGCGCCAGTGGGCGCCGGCTCCGGCTGGCCGTCGTGCGGGTAGATGAACCCTTCGAGGACGATTTCTGCGCGCGCGGGCACCTGCAACGTATCGACGCCCGGTGTCAGGCACTTCGCGAGTTCGGTCCTGGCGCCACGCAGAAGCCCGGCGAACTGGTATTCGGAGAGCGTGTCCGGCACCGGTGTGACGGCGCCGAGAATCGTCGCGGGATCGGCGCCGAGGACGACCGCGACCGGATACGGCTTGCCCGGATTGGCGAGCGCGAACTCGCGAAAATCGAGCGCGCCGCCGCGATGCGCAAGCCATCGCATGATCAGCTTGTTTCGGCCGATCAACTGCTGCCGGTAGATCCCGAGGTTCTGGCGCGGCTTGTTCGGCCCGCGCGTGACGGTCAGCCCCCAGGTGACGAGCGGACCGGCATCGCCCGGCCAGCACGTCTGGACAGGCAGCTTCGCCAGATCGACGTCGCTGCCTTCCCATACGACTTCCTGGCACGGCGGCGAACTGACCGTTTTCGGCGCCATGTCCCAGACCGCCTTCGCGAGCGACAGGAGCTTGCCGGCGTCCTTCAGGCCCTTCGGCGGCTCGGGTTCCTTCAGCGCCGATAAGAGCCGTCCGACGTTGCGCAGCGATTCGAGTGCAGCGGTGTCCGACAGAAGGCTGGGATCGTCCGATCCGTTCGCCTCCGCTTCGATCCCCATGCCGAGCGCGACGCGTCGCGGCGTGCCGAACAAATTGGCGAGCACGGGAATCGAGTGTCCGGTTGGCGCTTCGAAAAGCAGCGCCGGGCCGCCCGAGCGCAAAACGCGGTCGGAGAGTTCGGTCATTTCGAGGGCGGGGGAGACGCTCTGGCGGATGCGGCGCAATTCGCCGAGCGATTCAAGGCGGGCTGAGAAGTCGCGCAGGTCTTTATATTTCATCGAATTCAAGAGATGCGCGGCGCGCAAGACGATTGTCGATTTTACCTGTATCGATGTCCGTGCGATCACAGACATTCAGTGCATTCTTATAGGAAACCGCACAAACAGGTGCGTTCGACCGCCTAAACACCGTTCATTATAACTGTAAGTAATTGAAACACCGGTCTATAGCATTGACGGATCATTAAACCGTCGCCTAGAATCGGTCAACATCATAAGTTGTCTTTGCAACTTTTTACTTTTCCTCAGAACTTTGAGGTTGCGATGAGCCGACGAAACCCGGGGATGGGCCGTTCGGTTGCGTTGCCGTAATTTCTTGCCGGCGCTCTTTTCCGCCGGTTTTTCGCGTGGAAGCCTCCAGCGCCCCGGCATGCGGTTCGTGCCGAACGCTCCCGGAAACGGAAAGTTCCGGACCGGCTTCCCAGACGGCGCATGCCGTTTTCCCGATGCCGCTCAACGCTTGCCAAGAGGCGAGCGGTGTCTGGTTTTTGCTTTTTCGATGCCGGTCTATTGGTATTAATCAGCTGAAAACCAATGCAACATGGGAGCACCAATGAACGCTTGGTTGTCGTTGCGTCCCGACACACGCATCGCGCAGAGATTGCGCGTCGCTCTGCGTCGCGGTACGCGCATGAGTCACTATCTCTTCAGTCTGGTCGGTTGCGCGGCCGTGTTGACCGCGCTCGTACTCTGGCTGCTTCCTTCATGGCGCGGTACGTTTGCAGCACGGATCATGCCGATGGTTTCGGCCGCCGTGCAAGCCGGTCCCGCGCGTCTGCTCGCGGGCCAGCCGCTGCCGCCGTTCGCGGCCGGCCGCCGGCTCGAGCTCGAAGTCGCGCAGGCGAAGGCCGCGCAGTCGACGTCCAGCGCAACGGCCCTGGCTGCTGCCACGCCGCCGTCGCTCGGCGCCGCGTCGACCGATGACGACAGCACGCGCCAGCTCACGGGCGGCATCAGCCTCGCCGTGTCGCCGAACGGACTCGACCCGCGCACGCTGCCGACCGTCACGGCGCTTGCGAACGCGATTCCGTCGCAGCGCGTCGTCGCCGATGCGCGCGACGATCGCGTGCTCATCTCGACGCGCGAACAGAAACTCGTGGCGACGTTCATTGCGCGGCGGTATCGCGTGGCGCAGGACCCGGTCAGCGAACTCGTGCGCGCGGCGTTCGACACCGGCCGCGAAGTCGGCCTCGATCCGCTCCTGCTGCTTTCGGTGATGGCGATCGAATCGGGCTTCAATCCGTATGCGGAAAGCGGCGTCGGCGCGCAAGGGCTGATGCAGGTGATGTCGAAGGTTCATTCGGACAAATTCGAGTACTTCGGCGGCTCGCACGCGGCGCTTGATCCGCTCGCGAACATCAAGGTTGGCGCGCTCGTGCTGAAGGATTGCATCGCGCGCGGCGGTTCGGTGGCGGGCGGTTTGCGCTATTACGTGGGGTCGAGCACGCAGGACGACGGCGGCTACGGCGCGAAGGTGCTGGCCGAGCGTACGCGTCTGCGCGATGTCGCGCGCGGCCGCAACGTGCCGATCAACGCGCCGCAAGCGCCGGCGCAACCGGCTCCGAAGCAGGTGCTCGCCTCGGCAACGTCGGCGTCGTCGGATGGCGGCAAGCGCGTCCACGCGACGCTCGACGGCGCGAAGCCGATTACGGCGCCGAAGTCGGACGTTCCGTCGCAGGATCAGAATGACGCGGTCAGCGACAGCGCCCCGAAGCATGTGGCGTCGGCGGAATTGGGCGCTTGAACTTTCTGAAAGATGAAAAAAAGGCACCGGCGGGTGCCTTTTTTGCATTTGGGGCCTGAAAAATCAGCGGTGGAAAAGTTTTGCGAGCCGATCGACCGCTTCTTCCAGCTTCGAATAAGCCGTCGCGTACGACAGCCGGATGTACTCCTTCGGCTGATGAAACCCGAAATCGGCGCCCGGCACGAGCACGACGCCCGCGTCGTGCAGCATCGAGCGGGTGAGCGCGTCGCTGTCGCCCGCAGCCGGGTGGGCGACCGTGCGCGTGTCGGCGTAGACGTAGAACGCGCCGTCCGGCACGACCGGCACGCCGAAGCCGAGCGAACGCAGCGCCGGCACGATGAAATCGCGACGCCGCTTGAGTTCCAGCCGGCGCGCCTCGTAGATCGCGAGCGTTTCTGGCTCGAAGCAGGCGAGGGCGGCATGCTGCGCCAGCGCCGAAGGGCAAATGAACAGGTTCTGCGACAGCTTTTCCATCGCGCCGACCATCGCGGGCGGCACGACGAGCCAGCCGAGCCGCCAGCCGGTCATGCTGAAGTACTTCGAAAAGCTGTTCACTGTCACGACGTCGTCGCCGTAGGAGAGCGCCGAGACCGGCTTCGCGTCGTAGCTCAGGCCCTGATAAATCTCGTCGACGATCGTAAAGCCGCCCTTCGCCCGCACCGTTTCGACGATGCGTCGCAGTTCAGCCGGTTCGATCGACGTGCCGGTCGGATTCGACGGCGACGCGAGCAGCACGCCGCGCGTCTTCTCGCCCCAGTGGGCATCCACGCGTTCGGCGGTCAACTGGAACCGCTCGGCCGGGCCGCTCGGGATCAGGACGGGCTTGCCGTCGGCGGCTGAGACGAAGTGGCGGTTGCACGGATAGCACGGATCGGGCATCAGGACCTCGTCACCGTGATCGACGAGCGCCATGCACGCGAGCAGCAACGCCGCCGATGCCCCCGCCGTCACCACGACGCGCTCCGGATCGATATCGAGCCCGAACGCATCCCGATAATGCCGCGCGATCGCCTCGCGCAGCGGCGCGATGCCGAGCGCGTTGGTGTACTGCGTAACGCCGCGCGCAAGCGCATCGGACGCGGCGCGGATCACCGGCTCCGGCGCGGTGAAATCCGGCTCGCCGATACCCATGTGGATGATGTCGCGCCCGAGGCTTTCCAGCAGTTGCGCTTCCTTCATCAGTTCCATCACGTAGAACGGCTCGATGGCGTCCACGCGGGCGGCCAGCCGCACGAGCGGTTCGGCAAGGGTGTTCATCGTTGCAGGTCCAGTGAGGGGAGGATCGTCTTGAAATTAGCCGCGGCCGCGGCCTTGCGCTTCGGCCGGGCGCAGTTGCACGGCCAGCTTGTCGAGCACGCCGTTCACGTACTTGTAGCCGTCCGAGCCGCCGAACGTCTTCGTCAGTTCGACCGCCTCGTTGATGACCACGCGATACGGAATATCGACGTGATGCTTGAATTCGAACGCGGCGACGAGCAAAACCGCGCGCTCCACCGGCGACAACTGCTCGACCGGACGGTCGAGACACGGCTGCAGGTCGGCGGAGAGCGCGTCGGCTTCCTTGATCACGCCGTGCAGGATCGCGTCGAGGTGACCGTGATCGGCCTTGTCGAAGCCTTGTGCGTTGCGCAGTTGCGCGTCGATCTCGCCGCCGGGCGCGCCCGACAGCAGCCACTGATAAAGCCCTTGCGTCGCGAGTTCACGCGAGCGGCGTCGAGCGCTCTTCATGCGCGGTCCTCGTCTTCGTCTTCTTCGTCGTCGCCGCCGAGTTGCTCCAGCGCCACCGACAGGTTGGCCATTTCCACCGCCACGCGCGCCGCGTCACGGCCTTTTTCCGTCATGCGGGCGACGGCCTGCTCGTCGTTTTCGGTCGTGAGCACGGCGTTCGCGACCGGCGTGCCGAAGTCGAGCGCGATACGCGAAATGCCCGCGCCGCTCTCGTTCGACACGAGTTCGAAGTGATAAGTCTCGCCGCGCACGACGGCGCCGAGCGCGATCAGCGCGTCGAACTGGCCCGATTCCGCGAGTTTTTGCAGCGCAAGCGGGATTTCCAGCGCGCCCGGCACGGTGACGAGCAGCACGTCCTGGCCGATCACGCCGAGGCGCTCGAGCTCTTCGATGCACGCATCGGCGAGGCCGTTGCAGACCGGTTCGTTGAAGCGCGATTGCACGATGCCGATGCGCAGTCCGTCACCGTCGAGGTTCGGCTGATATTGTCCGATTTCCATTGATTTGAGTCCGTTTTTTGGGTGTTTGTGTGATCGCGCGCGGGTTTCAGACCGAGCGCAGATGAGCGATGGCGGCATCGGGCGACGTGGCGGGGCAGCCCGGCATCGGGATGAAACCCGTCACTTCGAGGCCGTAGCCGGACATGCTGCCAAGCTTGCGCGGATTCGACAGCACCTGCATCTTGCCGACGCCCAGTTCGCGCAGGATTTGCGCGCCGATGCCGTAGGTCTTGAAGTCGACCGGACGACGCTTCAGCTGATCGGCCTTGTCTTTCCGGTCGAAGGCCTGGAACACGTCGACCAGATGTTCCTTCGAGTCGTGGCAATTCAGCAGCACGATCGCGCCCAGATCGCGCGACGCGATTTCCTTCATCGCGGCGTCGAGCGTCCAGGAGTGCGTGGACGAGTCGATTTCCAGCAGATCGAGCACGGAGAGCGGCTCGTGTACGCGCACCGGCGTCTCCAGATCGGGCGACGGCGTGCCGCGCACCAGCGCGATATGCGGCGAGCCGCTCGGCTGGTCGCGATACAGCACCGCGCGGAATGCGCCGTGCGCGGTCTGCATCGTGCGCTCGGCTACCCGCTCGACGATCGATTCCGTGCGGCTGCGGTAGTGGATCAGATCGGCGATCGTGCCGATCTTAAGGCCGTGCTGCTGGCCGAATTCGATCAGGTCGGGCAGGCGCGCCATCTCGCCGTCGTCCTTGATGATTTCGCAGATCACGGCGGCGGGCGTCAGGCCCGCGAGCGCGGTGAAGTCGCAACCGGCTTCCGTGTGGCCCGCGCGCACGAGCACGCCGCCCGGCTGCGCCTGGATCGGGAACACGTGGCCCGGCTGGACGATGTGCTCGGCACGCGCGTCGTGCGCGACGGCCGCCGCGATCGTGCGGGCGCGGTCGCTGGCGGAGATGCCGGTCGTGACGCCTTCGGCCGCCTCGATGCTGACCGTGAACGCCGTGCCGTACTGCGTGCCGTTGCGGTGAGTCATCGGCGGGAGGTTCAACTGGCGGCAGCGTTCCTGCGTGAGCGTGAGGCAGATCAGGCCGCGGCCGTAGCGCGCCATGAAGTTGATCGCCTCGGGTGTGACGAATTCGGCGGCGATGACGAGGTCGCCCTCGTTCTCGCGGTCTTCTTCGTCGACGAGAATCACCATTCGGCCGGCTTTGAGTTCAGCGATGATCTCGAGGGTGGAAGCAAGCGACATGATGACGTCCGGAACGGGAAAGGCCGTATTTTACGCCACCGCCCATAGACAAGCCGCTTTTCTGAGACGTATGCCATTCGGACGAGTGGCGGGAGTGAAGGGCAATCGTCATACTGGCGGCTCTTCAACTCTACAGCGCGAATTCTGTACAATGCTATGTACTATTCAGATCGCGGAGCCAGCCATGGCTTTCACAGCAAAAGACATCATCCCGCTCTCGCAGGCGCGCGCGAACCTCTCGGAACTTGCCGACGAAGTGAGTGCGGGCGCCGAGAAGATCATCACGAAAAACGGCGAAAGCTACGTCGCGATGATCGGCATCGACAAGCTCGACAGGTACTATCGAATGGAGCGAGCGCGTATCCATCTGGAATTGCTGGCCGACGTCGAAGCGGGCCTGGCGGATATCAAGGCAGGCCGCGTGGAGGACGCGAGGACTGCGATGGCGGACATCCGGCAGCGTCGCGCGGAGGCTCGGAAAAAATCGGAAGAGCAGTAAGCGTGCACCTCACGGCGAACTTCAGGGCCAAGTTGTCGGCTATCGAAGCGTACTGGGACGAGGTCCAGTTTCGTGCTGGCTACGATCGCCTGCACGAAGAGATCGAAACGGTCGCGATCGCGCGGCTCGAGCGTTTCCCGTCGATGGGGCGGCCATTCCTCGACGCGAAACCCGACACGTTCGACGCTCTTGTGAGATGCGAACTGCTGGCCGGGCGAGCACTGGAAGACGGCGTCGTGCGCGAGTACATGCTCAAGGACTACATCATCCTTTATGTGCAAACCGCCGACGTCGTCTCGCTCCTATCGATCCGCCATTTCAAGCAGACTTCCGAGGACTTCGAGCACCTCTGGCTGAGCGGCCGTTGACGTCCTCAAGCGTTGCCGTCATTCCCAGTCCCCGACACGCTCAGAATCCGCTCGACATAGCGCGCGATCAGGTCGATCTCCAGATTGACCTTCGTGCCTGCCGCGAGCGCCTTGAGCGTTGTCACTTCGACCGTGTGCGGGATCAGGTTGATCGAGAATTCGCAACCGTCGGGGCGATCGTTCACCGTGTTGACCGTGAGGCTCACGCCGTTGACCGTCACCGATCCCTTGTAAGCCAGATACTTGCCGATATCGCGTGAAGCGAGAATCCGCAATTCGTGCGATTCACCGACGCGCTCGAAGCGTGTCACTTCGCCCAATCCGTCGACGTGTCCTGACACCAGATGCCCGCCCAGCCGGTCATGCGCGCGCAGCGCTTTTTCGAGATTGACCTCGCCCACCGCGCCCAAGCCAGCCGTCTTGTTCAGGCTTTCGCGAGATACGTCGACGTCGAAGGAATCCGCCGACTTTTCGATCACCGTCATGCACGCGCCCTGGATCGAGATGCTGTCGCCGAGCTCGACGTCGGCGAGATCGAGGCCGCCCGCCGCCACCGTCAGGCGCACGCCCGCTTCGTCCGCCCCGAGCGGCGTCACTTTTTCGATGCGGCCGACCGCCGCGACAATTCCGGTAAACATCGCGCTTCCTCTTCTGATTGTCTAATTGATATCCGGGCTCGCCGCGCCGTGCGTTTCGACGAAGCGCGCCAGGATGCGCAGATCGTCGCCGAGACGATCGATGCGGTGAAATTTGAGATGCGGCCTGGGATCGAGCGTCGTGGGCGGCGCGAAGTCGAACATGCCGGGCGCGTTGCCGAGCAGGCTCGGCGCGAGATAGACGAGCAGCTCGTCGACGCAGCCCTCGCGCAGCAGCGACCCGTTCAGCTTGTGCCCCGCCTCGACATGCAACTCGTTGATGCCGCGATCGGCGAGCACGCCGAGCATCGCGGGCAGGTCGACCTTGCCGTGCTCGTTCGCGAGCTCGATGAGATCGGCACCGCGTTCGCGCAGCGCCGCCGCGCGCGACGGCTCGACGTCCTTGCCGCAAAACACCCACGGCGGCGCGCCGTCGAGGATCTTCGCGGTGAGCGGCACGTCGAGCCGGCTGTCGATCAGGATGCGTTGCGGCTGGCGCGGCGTATCGACAGCGCGCACGGTCAGTTGCGGATCGTCTTCGCGCACCGTTCCGATGCCCGTCAGGATCGCGCACGCGCGGGCGCGCCATGCGTGGCCGTCGGCCCGCGCATCCGCGCCCGTGATCCACTGGCTTTCGCCCGTCGGCAGGCCGGTGCGCCCGTCGAGCGTCGCCGCGACTTTCATGCGCACCCACGGCCGGTGACGCGTCATGCGTGAGACGAATCCGATGTTCATCTCATACGCCTCGTTCGCGAGCAGGCCGCAGCGCACGTCGATGCCGGCGTCGCGCAGCATCGCGAGGCCGCGTCCCGAGACGGACGGATTTGGATCTTCCATCGCCGCGATCACTTTCTCGACGCGCGCGTCGATCAGCGCGGACGCGCACGGCGGCGTGCGGCCGAAGTGGCTGCAAGGCTCGAGCGTGACGTAGGCGGTCGCGCCGCGCGGGTCCTTGCCGCGCGCGCGGGCGTCCTTCAGCGCGCGGACTTCGGCGTGATCGTGGCCGGCCGGCTGCGTGAACCCCGTGCCGATCACCTCGCCGTTCTTGACCAGCACGCAGCCGACGCGCGGATTCGGCGTCGTCGTGTACATGCCGCGCGCGGCGAGCGCCAGCGCGCGTTCCATGTAGGTGAAATCAGTCTGGGAGAACATCGTGCGGGCGGCTCGCGCTTACGCCGCGAGTTGCGCGAAAACGCCACGCGCGGCGTCGAGCGTCGCGTCGATCACGGCATCGTCGTGGGTGATCGAGACGAAACCCGCCTCGTACGCCGACGGCGCGAAGTACACGCCCGCGTCGAGCATCGCGTGGAAGAACGCGTTGAAGCGTTTCGTGTCGCCTTGCGTGACTTCGGCGAAGCTCGCGGGGATCTTGTCGGCGAAATAGAGGCCGAACATGCCGCCGAGCGCATCGGCGACGAACGGCACCTTCGCCTCGCGCGCGGCGGCGGTGAGGCCGTCGGTGAGGCGCTTCGTCTGCTTCGCGAGCTGGTCGTGGAAGCCCGGCTTCTGGATCAGTTGCAGCGTCTTCAGGCCGGCGGCGACCGCGATCGGATTGCCCGAGAGCGTGCCCGCCTGATAGACGCCGCCAGTCGGCGCGAGATGCGCCATGATGTCGCGCCGTCCGCCGAACGCGGCTGCCGGCATGCCGCCGCCGATCACCTTGCCGAGGCACGTCAGGTCCGGCTTCACTCCGTAGAGCGCCTGCGCGCCGCCGAGCGCCACGCGGAATCCGCACATCACTTCGTCGAAAATCAGCACCGCGCCGTAGTCGCTGCAGCGATCGCGCAACGCCTGCAGGAACTCGGGAGTTGCGCGCACGAGGTTCATGTTGCCCGCGACCGGCTCCACGATCACCGACGCGATTTCGCCGCCGAACGCCGCGAACGCCTCGTTCAACTGCTCGACGTTGTTGTATTCGAGGACGGTGGTGTGCTTCGCGATGTCGGCGGGCACGCCGGCCGAGGTCGGATTGCCGAACGTCAGCAGCCCCGAGCCCGCCTTGACGAGCAGGCTGTCGGCGTGGCCGTGGTAGCAACCTTCGAATTTGACGATGCGGCTGCGGCCCGTGAAACCGCGCGCGAGACGCAGCGCGCTCATCGTCGCTTCGGTGCCGCTCGACACCATGCGCACCTGTTCGATCGACGGCACCAGCTTGCAGATTTCCTCGGCGATCTCGATTTCAGCCTCGGTCGGCGCGCCGAACGAAAAGCCGTTGCCGAGCACGCGCTGCACGGCGTCGAGCACTTCGGGATGGACGTGGCCGAGGATCATCGGGCCCCAGGAGCCGATGTAGTCGATGTAGCGCTTGCCGTCGGCGTCCCAGAAATACGGGCCCTGCGCGCGCTCGATGAAGCGCGGCGTGCCGCCGACCGAGCGGAACGCCCGCACCGGCGAATTCACGCCGCCCGGGATGGTCTGCTGGGCGCGATCGAAGAGAGCTTGATTCTTGGACATGGAATGGGGCCTGCGCTGGAAGTGGATGCCGAGGACCGCGCGCCTGTGAGAATCGTCCGATCGACGCGCGGTGCAACAGCACAAATCAAGATGAAATTGTACCGGAGTCGCCTGAAACGGGCGGGGACGTGACGGCTGATGGCGGCGGCCGCGAGCGCCTGCCGGTGCGCGCCGTCCAGAGCTTTTCGAGCGCGCCTTCGGCCATCGGCTTGATGACCGTGCCGGAGCTTTGCGCATCCCACGTCTGCACGGAAAACGGGTGCGCGCGCAATTCGTCGCGCGTCACGACGACGCCCTCGTGCGCATCGACGAGCCAGTCGTATACGAAGTCGATGCACAGCCGGAAGCCGCGTTTTCTAGTGGCGTCGGGCACTTCGTATGGCGCGCGCGTCACGTAGCCGGACGCGAACACGCCCTTCGGCGCCTGCGCCACGCGATGCACGAACACGCGGTCGCCGGGCAGGAGGCTGCGCGAGGTGCCGCAACCCCACGCATCGGTGACGGCTTCGCCCGCGGCGACCCGGCGCGCGATGTCCGGCAACTCGGGCCACGGCCACTTTTTCGGGCTCCAGATGAGAAGAAAGGCGGTCATTCGGGTGGATTTTGTGACTCTGAGGATCGAAACAGCTTACCGGATCAGGGGCCGGATGACCGGGAGCCCTCGCGTACAATGACCGTCGCCTCTCCATTCCCACCGCCTCCCGCCGATTCCCATGACCCAAACCACGCGGCGCCGTCCCGATGCCCGCCTGATCCTTTTGCTCGGCGCGCTCGCCGCGTGCGGGCCGCTCTCGATCGACATGTATCTGCCGAGCCTGCCGGCGCTCGCCGCCGCGTTCGGCACGAGCGCCGCCGCGGCGCAAAGCACGCTCACGAGCTTCATGTGCGGCTTCTCGGTCGGCATGCTGCTGTACGGCCCGCTTTCCGATGCCTACGGCCGTCGTCCGGTGTTGCTCGGCGGCATCGCGTTGTATACGGTGGCGAGCATCGCGTGCGCGGCGGCATTGTCGATCGATGCGCTCATCTTCGTGCGCTTCCTGCAGGCGCTGGGTGCGGGCGCGGCATCGGTGCTCGCGCGCGCGATCGCCCGCGACGCCCACGAAGCCACCGATGCCGCCCGCGTTCTCTCGATGCTGTCCATCGTCACGTCGATCGGGCCGTTGCTCGCGCCGCTGATCGGCGGGCAGTTGCTGCTGCTCGGCGGCTGGCGCGTGGTGTTCATGGCGCTGACGCTGTTCGGCGCCGTCTGCGCGGTGACGGCGTTCCTGCGCGTGCCCGAAACCTGGCCGCGCGAGAAACGGGCGAGTTCGGCGCTCGGGGCGTCGTTTGCCGCTTACGGACGGCTCCTGACCGATCCCGTCACATGGGGCCACATGCTGTGCGGTGGGATGGCGTTCGCGTCGATGTTCGCGTACATCACGGCAACGCCGTTCGTCTACATCGACTATTTTCACGTGAAGCCGCAGCACTACGGGCTGCTGTTCGGGCTGAACATCGTCGGGATCATTTCGGGGAATGTGCTCAATACGCGGCTTGTCGGCCGGGTGGGGTCGCTCAGGATGATTTCGGGCGCCGCGTTCGTGAGCGTCGTCGCGGCGCTTTCGGTTGCGCTCGTTTGCCTGACGGGGTGGGGCGGGTTGTGGTCGATCGTCGTGTGCCTGTTTTTCGTGGTCGGCGTGGTGGGACTCCTGTCGGCGAATTGCACGACGGATCTGATGCATCGCTATCCGCATAACGCGGGCGCGGCGGCGGCGCTTTTCGGGGCGGTGCAGTTGGCGCTCGGGGCGGCGGCGTCGCTTGCGGTGGGGCTTTTCCACGATGGCACGCCGCGCGGGATGGGTGTCGTGATCGGAGTCTGCGGGTTGCTGACGTTTGCCGGGCGCACGCTGGTGTTGCGGTGGCATGAGACGCCGGTCAGGGCGGTTTGACGGACGCCAGGCAGTTCAAGCGCGTTCGGCGCGGCGGGAGGCGAGTCAGTTTGAGATGCTTCCCGCCCAGGGCATAAGACTTTTCTCATCAAAGCCCCGCGTGGCGGGGCGCGGCCCGCATTCACCCCACCATCGCCTTCAAGAATGTAAACGCCGTCGCCTCGACGCGTGCAACTGCCTCCGGCTCCACGCCCGCGCCGTGACCGCCGTCGCGGTTCTCCAGATACCAGGTTCTGTCATGCCCCTGCGCCTGCATCCGCGCGGCCATCTTGCGCGCGTGGCCGGGATGCACGCGGTCATCGGTCGTCGACGACGTGAATAGCGCCGGCGGATACACCGCGTCCGCCCGCACCTTCTGATACGGCGAATAGGTCATCAGAAAACGCAGGTCGTCGGCATCGTCGGGGTCGCCATATTCGTCGATCCACGATGCGCCCTGTAGCAGCAGGTGAAAGCGCGCCATATCGAGCAGCGGCACCTCCGACAACACCGCGCCGAACAACTCGGGCCGCTGGATCATGCACGCGCCGGTCAACAAGCCGCCGTTGCTGCCGCCACGGATGGCGAGCTGCTTCGGCGTCGTCACGTCGGAATCGATCAGCGATTGCGCGACTGCCAGGAAATCGTCGAACGATACCTGTCGCTTCTCGCGCTGCGCCGCCTGATGCCAGTGCGGCCCGAATTCGCCGCCGCCGCGGATGTTCGCGATCGCGAACAGGCCGCCGGATTCGAGCCATGCCATGCCGGTCGTCGCGTCGTAGTGCGGATCGAGCGCGACTTCGAAGCCGCCGTAGCCGTACAGCAGGCACGGCGCGGCGCTTCCCGCGAGATTCGCCTCGCGGCCGATCAGCCAGTACGGGATCTCGACGCCATCGGGCGCGCGCGCGTGACGGCGCACGGCGGAAAGCCCCGTCGCGTCGAACTGGGCGGGAAGCTGCGCGAGCAGTTGCCACGGCTCATTCAAAGACAAATCCGCGAAATACAGCGACGGCGGCGTCAAAAAATGCTCGACGTGAATCAGCACCGTATCGTCGCGCTCCGAATCGATCGAATCGAGATACGACTGGCTCGCCGTCGGCAGAGCGAAATCACGCATGTGCCACAACTCGTCGACTTGCGCAGGCGGGCGCCACAGCGCAATGCGCGGTTCGCCGTCGTCCATTTGCGAGACGATCAGCCACTGCTTCGTGAAGTCGATGTCCGCGAGCACGCGCCGCCCCGACGGCTCGAAAAGCACGGTGAAATCGCGCGCGCCGTCGAGAAACGCGTCGCGCCGCATCACGAGCAGCGACCCGCTCGCGTAACGCGTGCCTGCAACGGTCCAGTCCTCGCGCGGCGTGACGAAGAACCAGCCGTTCCAGTGCTCGATCTCGACGTGCAGCGGCACGTCGTACTGCCGCCACTCGCCCGTCGTTTCGTCGAGCCAGAATTGCATCGTCTCGTAGAACGTCACCGCGCGCGACGCGAAGTGAAGCTTCTCCAGCGGATCGTAGTCCGCACCCGCCGACACGTCGCGCCGCTTGCCCTCGAACACGACGGGCGCTTGAGCGAGCGGCGTGCCGCGCGACCAGCGGCGTGCCTCGCGCGGAAACCCGGAAGTGGTAAGCGCAGGTTTCTTCGTATGCGCGCTATCGTCCCAGCCGACATACACCGTGTCGCGATCGATCCACGAAATGCCGTGCTTGCCGACATCGGGCAACTCGAAACCATTCGCGACGAACGCGCGCGCTTCGACATCGAACTCGCGCACGATGCACGCGTCCGAGCCGCCCGGCGACAGGCTCACGAGCGCGCGGTCCCAGGTGGGATAGAGCATGTCGAAGCCGTGAAGCGCCCAGCGGGTGTCGTCGCCTTCGACGTTGTTGAGATCGAGCGCATCGACGTCGAGGACGGTTTGCCACTCCGGCTTGCCCGCGAGCCACGCGCTCCACGGGGTGCGGCGCGTGATGCCGAGCGGATGCTCGTCGTCCTGCCAGGTGTTGTAGCCCCAGTCGCCGTAGCGCGAGCAGGTGACGATGCGGTCCTTCGACGTGTACGCCTTCGCGAGCCGCGCTGTCAGCGCATCGGCGTCGGGCGTGTGGCCGAACGCGTTCATCGTGCGCTGGTTCTGCGCGCCGACCCAGGCGTCGACCTGCGCGTCATCGAGCGCTTCGAGGGCGATGAACGGATCGCCGTCGCTCGCAGGGGGGAAGGCGAGTTCGGGATGCGAGGAGAGAAAACTCATGCGATGGAAAGCCTGTGAAGAGTCGCGCGCGGGGTGCGGCAAGACTTCGATTATGCCCGCCATGGGCGCATCGCTCGTCGGGCGGGCGGGCAAAGCGTCGCGCCATGAAAAAAGCCGCGCATGAAAGCGCGGCTTCGTCGCAAGCGATGAGGAAAGACTCAAGCCAGCCGTTCCTCCGTCTTCGGATCGAACAACACAGCCTTCGACACATCGAACAACAGCGTCATATTGGTAAGCGGCTGCGGGTTCGCCGCCGGGTGCACGCGGCTCACGATCCGCTTGCCGTTCACCTGCGCGAACACGAGCGTATCGGGGCCGGTCGGCTCGATCACGTCGACTTTCACATCCACCGGCTGCAGGCTCGCGTTCGTGACGTCGTGCGCGCTGCGCGCATCGGTGATGCGCTCGGGGCGCAGGCCGAGAATCACTTCCTCGCCGGTCTTGTTGCGCAGCTTCGGCGCATCGAACGGCAGCGTCAGCACCTGGCGCGCGACGCCCGTATCAAGCTCCAGCCCGATGCCCGAGCCCGCTTCCACCAGCTTGCCGCTGACGAAGTTCATCGGCGGCGCGCCGATGAAGCCCGCGACGAACAGGTTCGCCGGCGAGTCGTAGATTTCCTGCGGCGCGCCGAACTGCTGCACGACGCCGTCCTTCATCACGGCGATGCGGTCGCCGAGCGTCATCGCTTCGATCTGATCGTGCGTCACGTAGACGATCGTAGTTCCAAGGCGCTGATGCAGCAGCTTGATCTCCGAACGCATTTCGATACGCAGCTTCGCGTCGAGGTTCGAAAGCGGTTCGTCGAACAGGAACATCACGGGATCGCGGGCGAGCGCGCGGCCCATCGCGACGCGCTGGCGCTGGCCGCCGGAGAGCTGCCCCGGCTTGCGGTCGAGCAGATGCTGGATCTGCAGCGTGTCCGACACGCGATCGACGATCTTCTTCTGCTCGTCCTTCGGCACCTTGCGGATGTTGAGGCCAAACGAGATGTTGTCGCGCACGCTCATCGACGGGTAGAGCGCGTACGACTGGAACACCATCGCGATGTCGCGGTCCTTCGGCGAGAGGTTGTTGACCGTCTGGCCGCCGATCATGATGTCGCCCTTGGTCACGGTCTCGAGGCCGGCGATCATGTTCAGGAGCGTCGATTTTCCGCAGCCCGAGCCGCCGACGAGAATCAGGAACTGGCCGTCGTCGATGTCGATGTTGACGCCCTTCAAAACCGGCACCCCGTTCGGGTAGGTCTTGTACACGTCACGGATGGAAAGGCTTGCCATTGTGAATCCTCTTTGTCTCTTGCTGCTCGATTGTCTTAGCCAGCGGGCGCGCCTTGACAGGCGCCGCCCGCCCAAAAAATTCAGCCCTTCACCGCGCCCGCCGTCAGGCCGCGCACGAAGAAGCGGCCGGCGACCATGTAGACGACGAGCGTCGGCAGCGCCGCGATGATCGCGCCCGCCATGTCGACGTTGTATTCCTTCACGCCCGTCGACGTGTTCACGAGGTTGTTCAGGGCGACGGTGATCGGCATCGAATCGACGCCGGAGAACACGATCCCGAACAGGAAGTCGTTCCAGATCTGCGTGAATTGCCAGATCAGGCAGACCATGAAGATCGGCAGCGAAACCGGCAGCAAAATCTTCGTGAAGATCGTGAAGAAGCCCGCACCGTCGATACGCGCCGCCTTCACGAGTTCCGCCGGAATGCTCACGTAGAAATTGCGGAAGAACATCGTCGTGAACGCGATGCCGTAGACCACGTGCACGAGCACGAGCCCGCCGATCGTGTTCGACAGCCCGAGAATGCCCTGCAGGCGCGCCATCGGCAGGAGAATCGCCTGGAACGGGATGAAGCAGCCGACGAGCAGCATCGTGAAGAGCGCGTCGGCGCCCGGAAAGCGCCAGTGCGTGAGCACGTAGCCGTTGAACGCGCCGATGATCGACGAGAGCAGCACGGCCGGGATCACCATCATCACGGAGTTCAGGAAGAACGGCTTCATGCCGTCGCAGCGCACGCCCGTGCACGCTTCCTGCCACGCCTTCACCCACGGCGCGAACGTCCAGTGCGTGGGCGGCGTGAGCAGGTTGCCGGTGCGCAACTGGTCGAGGTCCTTGAACGACGTCGACACCATCACGTAGATCGGGAACAGGAAGTAGAGCGCGAACAGGATCAGCGCCGCGTAAATGACGGCGCGGCTTATCGTCATCTTAGGCTGCATTGCGGGTGCTCCTCGATTCGAGATACATGAGCGGCACGAGCACCGCGACGACCGTCGCGAGCATCATCATCGACGACGCAGCGCCGACGCCCAGTTGCCCGCGATTGAACGAAAACGTGTACATGAACATCGCCGGCAGCGAGGACGACGTGCCCGGACCGCCCGCCGTCAGCGCGACGACGAGGTCGAAGGTCTTGATCGTGATGTGGCACAGAATCAGCAGCACGGAGAAGAACACCGGCCGCATGCTCGGAATCACGATCTTGCGGTAGATGGTCGGCAGGCCCGCGCCGTCCATCTGCGCCGCCTTGAAGATTTCCGCGTCCACGCCGCGCAGGCCCGCGAGGAAGAGCGCCATGACGAAACCGGTCGATTGCCACACGGCCGCGATCACGACGCAGAAGATGGCTTTGTCCGGATTGCCGAGCCAGTCGAACGAGAAGCTCGTCCAGCCCCAGTCGTGGAACACTTTTTCGAGGCCGAGGCCCGGATTGAGAATCCACTGCCACGCGGTGCCCGTCACGATGAACGACAGCGCCATCGGATACAGAAAGAGCGCGCGCAGGGCGCCTTCGTTGCGGATCTTCTGGTCGAGCAGGATCGCGAGGAATAGCCCGAGCGCGACGCAGATCGCGATGAACGGAATGCCGAACCAGCCGAGATTCGCGGCAGAGGTCCACCAGACGTCGTTGGCGAAGAGCTGCCGGTAGCGGTCGAGGCCGGAGAATTCATAGCGCGGCATCAGTCGCGAATTCGTGAGCGACAAATAGCCGGTGATCAGGATGAAGCCGTAGACGAAGATCAGCGCAATCAGCACGCTCGGTGCGAGCACCAGCTTCGGAATCCATTTATCGGCAAGCGCCGCCGCGGGAGATGCGCGGCGGGGCGGGTTTTGCGGATTCTTGTCCGCGGTACCGCTGAGGGAGGCAGCCACAACTCGACTCCTGGAAAACGTGCCGGCGAGCCGCCGGGAGCGCGAGAGAGCGGCGCTACCCAGTGTCACGCCAGCACATGATGCGACGATTTTGGTGCTTCTTTCGAAGCGGACGCCATCGGTGCAAACCGCACGGCGCCCGCTTGCTCTACGTCATTACTTCGTCTTGGCGGCGTTCGCCAGAGCCTGAACCGCGCTCTTCGAATCCTGCGACGAGTTCATGAACTTCGTCACGACGTCCGTGATCGCGCCAGCGGTCGCGTCGCCCTGAGCCATGCCGTGCGCGAGCGAGGGCACATAGCCGCCCGACTTGAGCGACGTCTGTTCGTCGGAATACGCTTTTTTCGCGCAGTCGTCGAACTTGTCCATCTTGACGCCCAGGCGTGCCGGCACTGAACCCTTGTTCAGGCTGAACTGCTCCTGGAATTCCGGCGACATGATGGTCTTCGCGAGCGCGAGCTGACCCGGCGTGGCGGTCTTCTGGCCCTTCTGCTGGAAGAACACGAACGAGTCGACGTTGAACGTGAACGACTTCTCCGTGCCCGGCACGGCCGCGCAGACGTAGTCGGTGCCCGCCTTCTTGTTTGCGCCGGCGAATTCGCCCTTCGCCCAGTCGCCCATGAACTGCATGCCGGCCTTGCCGTTGATGACCATCGCCGTGGCGAGGTTCCAGTCGCGGCCGGTGCGGCCGTTATCGAAATACGACTGGACCTTGCGGACCGTATCGAACACCTTGACCATCTGGTCGGAGGTCAGCGTCTTCTGGTCCAGATCGACGATCGCCTTCTTGTAGAAATCCGCGCCTTGCGACAGCACGACGTCTTCCCACAGCGTCAGGTCCTGCCACGGCTGGCCGCCGGCCGCGACCGCGACCAGGCCCGCGGCCTTCATCTTGTCGGCGACTTCGAAGAATTCGGGCCAGGTGGTCGGCACCTTGCCGCCGGCCTTGTCGAGGGCGGCCTTGTTGATGTACAGCCAGTTCACGCGGTGCACCGAGAAGGGCGCGGCGACGTAGTGGCCGTCGGCGTGCATGATCTTGTCGATTTCAGGCGGCAGGTTCTTCTTCCAGTCGCCGGCGACCGAATCGATCGGCACGAGCACGCCTTGCTCCGCCCATTCCTGGATCAGCGGACCCTTGATTTGCGCAGCCGTCGGCGCGTTGCCGGAAATCACCTGGGTCTTCAGCGCGGTCATCGCAGCGGCACCGGCGCCACCGGCGACGGCGAAGTCCTTCCACGTGTAGCCCTGCTTGGTCATGTCGTCCTTGAGCACGCCAATCGCCTTCGATTCACCGCCGGACGTCCACCAGTGCAACACCGACACGGCTTCGGCCGCCTGCACCGACGCCGACGCGCCACACATGAGACCAGCGGCGCAAAGCGCGCCCATGAGCTTACGGACTTTCATTGTTTATCTCCTCCGAAACACCTGAACAAAAAACGATTGGCCCCTGATGCAGCAGGAAGCGGTGGCTGGAAACACGGGTAAAACGAAAAAAACGGGGTGGCCGGGGCTCGGCGTGTCGGCGGGGAGAGTGCGGCGGGTCGGCAGAGAACCTCTGGGACTCGCGCGCCAAGGCCGGCAGACCGATAGGCGGCCGTACGGCTCTCAAGAGATGAGTGTTTCGAATCGCAACGGTTGTCTCCTCTTTTGATTTTGCTTGAGCCTTTGCCCGCCGATTGCCGCTTGCACGGCGTTCGTACGGCGCGAAGGCACGAGGCTGCTGAAAACTGGCGCCCGATCACCGGCGCAAAAGGCGCCGGCGCCGGAGGTCCGTTAACATGCAAAAAAACGCCAAAACCTCGGGAAAACGCTCATATTCTTATTGACATAAGCTTTTTATTCCGGGATGACATTACCTCTTGATTTGGATTGTAGTTAAACTACAATTCAGTGTCAAAAATATTTTTATCGGACTACGGTCCTCCTGAGGACGACGGAGACACATGCAAACCGACTCGAATTTCATCTTCGTGCTGTTCGGCGGAACCGGCGATCTCTCGATGCGCAAGATCCTGCCGGCGCTCTTCGAAGCGCACCGTGCGGGCATGCTTGCGGCGGCGGGCAAGATCGTCGCGGTGGCGCGCGGCGTCGAGACGCGCGAGGCGTATCTCGGCTGGGTCGAGGAGCACGTGAAGCCACACGTCGCGAAGAACGGTGTCGTGGACGAAACGGCGTGGACAAGCTTTCTCGCGCGCGTCGAATACGTGCATATCGACCTCGGCCGGCCGGAGGATTTCCGCATCCTGCGTGACGCGGTTGCCCAGCACGACGGCACGCGCGTCTTCTATCTCGCGACCGGGCCGTCGCTTTTCGTGCCGATCTGCCGCGCGCTCGCCGAAGTCGGGCTGAACCAGAACGCGCGCATCGTGCTGGAAAAGCCGCTCGGCTACGACCTGGAATCGTCGAATGCGATCAACGACGCGGTCGGCGAGATCTTCCAGGAAGAGCAGATCTACCGGATCGACCACTATCTCGGCAAGGAGCCGGTGCAGAACCTGCTCGCACTGCGCTTCGGCAATGCGCTGTTCGAGCCGCTCTGGCGCCGCGAATGGGTGGAGAGCATCCAGATCACGATCGCGGAAGAACTGGGGGTAGAAGCGCGCGGCGATTTCTACGACAACACCGGCGCGTTGCGCGACATGGTGCAGAACCACCTGCTGCAATTGCTCTCGATCGTGACGATGGAGCCGCCGCATTCGATGGATTCCGATTCCGTCCGCGACGAGAAGCTGCGCGTGCTGCGCGCGCTCAAGCCCATCGACGAACGCGACATCAGCAAGGTCGCCGTGCGCGGCCAGTATCACGCGGGCGTGATCAAGGGCCAGTCGGTGCCTGCCTACGCGACCGAACCCGGCGTGCGCACCGAGAGCAGGACGGAAACCTTCGTCGCGCTGAAGGTCGAGATCGAAAACTGGCGCTGGGCCGGCGTGCCGTTCTTCCTGCGCACGGGCAAGCGGCTGGCGGACCGGGTCGCGGAGATCGTCGTGAATTTCCGCCCGGTGCCGCACTCGGCGCTTGGCGCGAACGCCTTGCGCGCCGGGGCGAACCGCCTCGTTATCCGCTTGCAGCCGAACGAAACCATCCGCCTTTATTGCCTCGCGAAGCAGCCGGGCGAAGGGATGAATCTCGCGAGCGTGCACCTCGACCTCGCGTTCGACCAGTTTTTCCGCGAAGGGCAGATGGAGGCGTACCAGCGCCTGTTGCTCGACGTGATTCGCGGGCGCCTTGCGCTCTTCGTGCGGCGCGACGAGCAGGAAGCGGCGTGGCGCTGGGTCGAACCGATCCTGAACGAATGGGCCGTCTCCGCCAAGCCGCCGAAGCCTTACGCGGCGGGCACGTGGGGACCGGCGGCATCGAGTGCGATGCTGGCGCAGCACGGAACGTGCTGGCTGGAAGAAGAGAACTGAGCCCGGCGCGGCGCTTTTTGGCAGACGGTGAAGCTTACAAAACAAGACGACAATAGAGCGCAGAAGAGTTGGGGAAGACACCCGCCGCCCCGCATCAAAGCGGCGGGCTGATCAAATCAAAACAAAGCAGGATGGAGGAGCAGTGATCGAGCTTCACACTTTCGACGACCCGCGCGCCCAGTCGGACGCGCTGGCGAAAGCCGTGGGCGACGCGCTACAGGCGTCGCTGGCGGCTCGCGGCGCCGCGTCCGGCGGCGCTCAAGCCCCCCACGCGACGCTCGCCGTGTCCGGCGGCACGAGCCCGCGTCCCTTTTTGCAGACGCTTGCCACGCACGCGCTCGACTGGGCGCACATCGACGTGACGCTCGTCGATGACCGCTGGGTGCCCGAATCCGACACCGCGAGCAACGCGCGCCTCGTGCGCGAGACGCTCCTGCAGGACGCGGCGAGCGCGGCGTACTTCTGGCCGCTCGTCGACACGGCGCAGTCGCTGGAAGAGCACGTCGCCGATCTGAACGGCGACGCGCAGCGCCGCCTGCCGGACGCCGCTGTGCTGGGCATGGGCGAGGACGGCCACACGGCCTCGATCTTCGCCGACGCCCCCGAGTGGGATATCGCGATCACGACCGCCGACCGCTTCATCGCCGTGCATCCGGCGAGCGCGCCGCACCCGCGCGTGAGCCTGTCGATGTCGGCGCTGAAGCAGGTCGGCCAGTTGTATCTGCTGATCGCGGGCCAGAAGAAGCTCGACGTATTGAACGCGGCGCTCGCCGCGCCGCAAAAGAACGCCATCTCGACGTTGGCCAATGCTCAGGGAGTCAAGCTCG
The DNA here is from genome assembly GCF_001544515.1 of Caballeronia terrestris. Classification (GTDB taxonomy): domain Bacteria; phylum Pseudomonadota; class Gammaproteobacteria; order Burkholderiales; family Burkholderiaceae; genus Caballeronia; species Caballeronia terrestris. The sequence goes on along the minus strand of NZ_FCOL02000004.1, from coordinate 55,000 downwards.
ATGTCTACTGGTGTGCATAGCAAGGCCGCGCCGGCCGGCAACCAGCATCCCGACGGACCGAGGCTGCTCGCCGACGTCGGCGGCACCAACGCGCGCTTCGCGCTGGAAACGGCGCCCGGCGAGATCGGCCAGATCCGCGTGTATCCGGGCGCCGACTATCCCGGCATCGCCGAGGTCATGCAGCAGTACCTGAAGGACACCAAGGTCGGCCGCGTCAACCACGCGGCGGTGGCGATCGCGAATCCGGTCGACGGCGATCACGTCGCGATGACCAATCACGACTGGAGTTTTTCGATCGAAGCGACGCGCCGGGCGCTCGGCTTCGACACGCTGCTTGTCGTCAACGACTTCACCGCGCTCGCGATGGCGCTGCCGGGCCTGACCGACGCGCAGCGCGTGCAGGTCGGCGGCGGCGCGCGGCGGCAGAACAGCGTGATCGGCCTGCTCGGGCCGGGCACCGGCCTGGGCGTCTCGGGCCTGATTCCGGCGGATGACCGCTGGATCGCGCTCGGCAGCGAGGGCGGCCACGCCACTTTCGCGCCGACGAACGAAGACGAAGACCTCGTGCTGCGCTACGCGCGCCGCAAGTTTCCGAGTCACGTGTCGTTCGAGCGCGTCTCGGCGGGGCCGGGGCTGGAGGTGATCTACCGCGCGTTCGCGGAGCGCGACGGCGTAGCGGTCGCCGAGCCGTTCACGAGCGCCGACGTCACCAAGCGCGCCCACGACGGCGAGGCGCTCGCGCTCGAAGCCGTCAACTGCTTCTGCGGCATTCTCGGCACGTTCTCAGGGAATATCGCGGTGACGCTCGGCGCGCTGGGCGGCATCTATATTGGCGGTGGCGTGGTGCTCAAGTTGGGCGAACTGTTCCACAAGTCGCCATTTCGCGAGCGTTTCGAGGCCAAAGGGCGCTTTCAGCAGTATCTGTCCGGCATTCCGACCTACGTCATCACGGCGGAATATCCGGCGTTCCTCGGCGTTTCGGCGATTCTGGCCGAGCAACTGTCGAATCGCGCGAACAGCGGCTCGTCGGCGGTGTTCGAGCGGATTCGCCAGATGCGCGACGCGCTGACGCCTGCGGAGCGGCGCGTCGCCGACCTGGCGCTGAATCACCCGCGCTCGATCATCAACGATCCGATCATCGACATCGCGAGGAAAGCCGACGTCAGCCAGCCGACGGTGATCCGCTTTTGCCGCTCGCTCGGCTGCACGGGGCTCTCCGACTTCAAGCTCAAGCTCGCGACCGGCCTGACCGGCACGATTCCCGTGAGCCACAGCCAGGTGCATCTCGGCGACACCGCCACCGACTTCGGCGCGAAGGTGCTCGACAACACCGTGTCGGCGATTTTGCAGCTGCGCGAGCATCTCAATTTCGACAACGTCGAGCGCGCGATCGACATTCTGAACGGCGCGCGGCGCATCGAGTTCTACGGGCTCGGCAACTCGAACATCGTTGCGCAGGACGCGCACTACAAGTTCTTCCGCTTCGGCATTCCGACGATCGCTTACGGCGATTTGTACATGCAGGCGGCGTCGGCGGCGCTGCTCGGCAAGGGCGATGTGATCGTGGCGGTGTCGAAGTCGGGGCGCGCGCCCGAATTGCTGCGCGTGCTGGAAGTCGCGATGCAGCAGGGCGCGACGGTGGTCGCGATCACGTCGAGCAACACGCCGCTCGCCAAGCGCGCGACGGTAGCGCTGGAAACGGATCACATCGAGATCCGCGAGTCGCAGTTGTCGATGATTTCGCGCATCTTGCATCTCGTCATCATCGATATTCTCGCGGTGGGGGTCGCTATTCGGCGCGCGGCGCCGCAGGCGGGCGCGAAGCTGAACGAGACGGTCGCGAAGGTGCGCGAAGCCGGCGACGAGGAGGCGGGCGCCGTGCTGGACTGGCTGAGCCACGGAGCATCGGGCGCGGCGCGGGAGTGACGCTGGCGCTCGGGGGTGGGGTGGGGTGGGGTTGGGGGTTCAACCGTTTGATGCGCCTGTGCTCCCATGAAACTTGCCTTGATATCGGTCTATTTGCTCTGCCCCTGTCCGGGGCGGGACTTACTTTCTTTGCTGCTGCAAAGAAAGTAAGCAAAGAAAGCAGCTTCCAACCGCCAGTGCTAACCAACCCTCACTCGCGTAAGAACGGATTGGCGCTGGAGAGTAAGTGTCGCCCTCACGGTGGAACCGGGCTTGGCTCGCGGACCCACTGTGGCAACGCGCACTTCCTCTGAGTGGTATGCGCTCCGTTTGGCTCCGTCCTCGCTTCGCTCGGACGCGGGGTTCGCTGAAACCCGTCTTCTTGCGCGTCGCCTTGTTCGACCACAGTCATCTTGTCGTTCGCGCTTACCTTGGCTATCGCCCGATGCACCCCACGTCTGAGCGCGTAGCGCGAGGACGGATGTATGACTGCTGCACCTGTCCGATGTACTGCGAGTTGTCACAGTGGGTCCGCGAGCCAAGCCCGGTTCTACCGTGAGGGCGACACTTACTCTCCAGCGCCAATCCGTTGATACGCGAGTGAGGATTGGTTAGCTTTGGCGGTTGGAAGCTGCTTTCTTTGCTTACTTTCTTTGCAGCAGAAAGAAAATCGCACTATCCTTTGAGTGTGTGTTAGCTCGTGTTATAGCCTGGAAAGGCTTATTCCGCAAGGCTCTGATACAATTAAAGAGACTAACACTATGTCAACACAGCACAACACCATCTAACCTCAAGGCGGGGGTAGAAGCGGGGGTTGGCTGTGTCGCCCCTCAGAGGAACCCCTTATGCGCAACACCCATCGGCTGACCGCCCAGCAGGTCAAGTCTCTCACGAAAGCTGGCTATCACCCCGACGGCGGCGGCCTCCTGCTGCAAGTCAGCAAGGCCGGCACGAAATCCTGGCTGTATCGCTACGGCGTTCACGGCCGTTATCGCGAAATGGGTTTGGGCGGTTATCCGACGATCTCGCTATCTGAAGCGCGCAGCAAAGCCGCTGAGGCGCGACGCCTGAAGGCCAACGGCATCGACCCGCTGGGCGAGAAGCACAACGCGCGGCGCGTGGCGCGCAACGAGCAGGACCTGCGCATGAGTTTCGAGGACGCCGCGACGCATTACATCGACCTGAAACGAGGCGGCTGGTCCGAGGCGAACGCTACCTCGTGGCAACGCTCGATCGACATGTACGTGAACCCGGTCATCGGACGCATGGACCTCGGCGAGATTCACACGACGCATATCCTGCGCGTGCTCGAACCGATCTGGACCGCCAGACGTGCGACCGCGACCGCGCTGCGCCAGCGCATCGAGCGCGTGCTGGATTGGGCGAAGAGTTCGGGGCGGCGCGAGGGCGACAATCCTGCCCGCTTGGCCGGACACCTAGAGAACCTGCTGCCAGCGGTGGACCAAGCAACTGAGCACCGTCCGGCGCTGCCGTGGCGCGAGATGCCTGCATTCATGGTCAAGCTGCGCGTCGAGTCCGGCAACCTGGCGCGCCTGATGGAATGGCTGGTATTGACCGGCACGCGCGCAGGTGAAGGTAGCGGCGCGACGTGGGGCGAGATCGACCTCGATGCGAAGCTGTGGCGGATCCCGAAAGAGCGCATGAAGGCGAAGAAGGAACATTGGGTGCCGTTGTCCGGTGCCGCACTCGAACTGCTCGAAGCGCTGCCGGGCGAGCGACGTCCCACTGACCTCGTGTTCCCCAGTTCGACCGGCAAGCCGATCTGGGATGCTGACCTCGCAGGACTGCTACGTCGCCTCGGCTATCCGCTCGGCACAGTGACCACGCACGGCATGCGCTCGTCGCTGCGCACCTTCCTCACTGAAAACGCGAAGGCCGAACCGGACGTCGCCGAAAGCGTGCTCGCGCACGACAAGCGCGGCGCGGTGCAAAAAAGTTATGAACGAACTCGGCACCTCGATGCGCGCAGGCCGCTGATGGAAACGTGGGCGATTTTCCTCGACACGCCAGTTGAGGAGGCTAAGGTGCTGACGCTCCAGCCGCCGTCGCGGCACGTGGCGCGGTGAGGGCTCTTAGCAGCGCATAGCCAATAGAAAGCTTTGATCGCCTCACGCAAATAAAAATGAATCTGCTGCCGCGGCTCGGCGTCGGGCAAAACTCACTTTCGGCCGTTTCGGTGCCCGCGAGCCCGAATCACGCAAAACCCGCAGACGCCCGTCTGGCGGGGTTTACAGCGCTCTCCCTGCTCACACCTACTCAAGACCATGCACGCGTGCTCAAGACCATGCACGCGACCTCATCAGCACTCTCAAACAATCAGACGCTGTCATCAGGCCAGGGTATTTTCCCTTCGCGCCAGTGCTGAAACAGCCGCCTGACCGCTTGAATCTGCCTGCTTTGTTGAGCATCCTAAGCCCAACAAATCTAGTTTTGATGAGGTGCAGAGATGAGCGAATCAACCAGTGAAGCGCTGAGCAAGCGTGGGCCAGGACGTCCCCGCAAGGTCGTCATGCCTGAGCCGCAACGAGCGGCCGCCGATAGAGATGAGCCGGACCCGCACACGGTGGTCGGCCGCCAGTTTTTCCTCAACCTGCTCGGCATCTCGCGCGCAACCTTCAACAAGCTAGCGAAGGAGGATCCGGAATTTCCGCCCTCGTTCCGCCTGCATGGCAACTATCGACACTGGCTGCGCCAGGATGCGATCGACTACGTGGTCAGGAAGGCGAGCCGCGCGAAGGAGGCGGCTGCAGCGAAGGCCGCGAAGGCGGCCAAAGCATCGAGGAAGGGCTCCAGCGGCGCAGCCGTAGGCTGACCGGGGGCCGACATGACATCGAGGGGAGAAAGGGCCCGCGCCGGGTACGCGCGGGCCGAGCGAGCATTCAAACATGGACTGCGCTTGACGAGGGCGCAGGCCAAGCATAGGTCTGCTCACGAAGCGACGCAAGCGCTACGTGCCGTCTGCGCGTCGGAGCGGCCATCATGAGCGCCGACGCCCTGCTGGATCGGCTCGACGGCGTGCGCCAGGTCGGTCCTGGTCGCTACGTAGCGAAGTGCCCGGCCCATGAGGATCGACGCGCCTCGCTGGCAATTACTGAAAAGCCAGACGGCGTGCTGCTGGTGCACTGCTTCGCTGGCTGTGCAGTGGCCGAGATCGTCGACGCGGTCGGCTTTAACGTCTCAAACTTGTTCCCGCCCCGCGAACCTGGTGAGCGCGGCCTGCTGCGCTCCGGTAAGCCGCAGCGGCGGCGCTGGAGTGCTTCACAGGTCTTGCCTGCGGTTTCGCTCGAATTGTTGGAAATCCTGATCGTTCTTCAGGCCGTGCTCAAGCGCGGCTCGGTGACGGTGAGCGAGCGCACACGGCTTGTCCGCTCAGTGGCACGTGTGCAGGCTGCGGAGGGCGCGACTCGTGACTAAGCCTGTCGCACCTCATCATGTACACCGGCGTATAGATCCCGCGCTGCTCGACGAAGTGGCAAACGATGCGCGCGGCAATGGGCGCGATGAGCATGACGACGCCGCAGCGAAGGTGCCGCTGAAGGCGACGCATGCCGACGACATCGGTCCAGACATGATGCCGCCGCCGCAGGTGGTCGAGGACATGCTCTGCGAAGGCGAGGTGTGTGTCTGGTTCGGTCCCTCGCAGGCAGGCAAAACCACGCTGATGGCGCAACTGTGCATGAGCGTGGCTCTCGGCATCGACTTCCTTGGCAAGCGCACGCGTCAGGGCGCAGTGGTGTACGTCGCCGCGGAAGTGCCCGGCAATGTGATGCGCCGGATTCGGGGAGCCAAGGAGCACTTCAACTACGTGCATATGCCGCTTACGGTGGTGCGCGAAGCCATCGACCTGTTCGAGGGCCTTGCCGATGTCGCGCGGCTCGTCGCATTCGTGCAGGCCTTCGCGGCGCAAAGCGGCGAACCGGTCAAGCTGATCGTGATCGACACGCTGGCGCGCTCCTGTGGCGATGCCGACGAGAACAGTACGCGCGACATGGGCATCGTGATGCGCAACCTGACCAACCTCGCCAATGCGACCGGCGCGTGCGTAGCAGTGGTCCATCACACCGGCAACGCAGATGCTAGTCGCTCGCGCGGATCGAGCGTGATCTACAGCAACGCTGATGTCGAGGTTTTGTGCGAGCACGACCGGCCGCAGGACTTGCGCCTCCTGACGATGAAAAAGCAACGCAACCTGGGCACCGACGGCATGAAGCTGGCAGCGCGCTTTGTGCGCGTGGATATCGGCGTCGATGAATGGCTCAAGCCGCTGACCGCCTCAGCAGTGGAACCAGCCGAAATGCCGGACGGCACGGCCGTGTGTAAGCGTCTGGGCGAAGTCGAGGGCGCAGTGATTGAGTTTCTGGCAGCGCACCGGGTCGGCATTAAGAAGCGCGACGTGGTGAAGCACTTCGAAGGAAGGTACGAGAAAGGCCCGGTCTACCGGGCGATGAAGACGCTGCACACCGCGCACGCGATCCACGAAGCGGCCGGCATGGTGTGCATCGCCGAGGCCGCGAAATAAACGGGGGCGTATCAAGGGGGGTCCCGAGTACCTTTGGGGTAAAAGGTACGCGAAGGAATTTCGCACGAGGTACGCGAAAGGTACGCCAAGGGAGGCCACTACATAAGGAAGGTACGCGAAAGGTACGCGAGGTACAAGGTACGCGGGGTACAGGTACAGGAGGTACACACACCTTTAATAGGTGTGTACCTCGTGTACCTACCCCCAGCCCCAGCGTGACGTACCTCGACTCGTTCAGTTTCTTACGGTCTTGAAAGGGAGGCGATATGTTGGACGATGGTCATGCACCGAGCTTCGCAGCGATTCCAACGCGCTATGCCGGGGTGAACTTCCGCTCACGACTCGAAGCACGATGGGCGGCATTCTTCGACCTCGCTGGCTGGCAATGGGTCTATGAGCCGCTCGACTGCAACGGCTGGCTGCCTGACTTCAGCATTGCTGCCCGGTGCGACGACGTGCCGGGCGGCGTGCTGCTGGTCGAAGTGAAGGCCACGCGGGAGGAAGCGCACCGCGCGAAAGCGAAGATCGACCGCGCCAATCAAGCGCATCGCGTGTTGGTCCTCAGTGCTGGGCCGTTCCGCGCCGCAGAGTGGTCGGGCGAATTCGACGACTACTTCGTCGACGATCCGGATTTCGCGATCGCCGGTTTGGTGCGCGACGGGGCGTTTAGCGAAGCTGGGCTCACCTGGGATTACGCGATCTTCCGGCCATCGAGTCTAGGCGTCGGCGTGCGCTGCATGTCGGGCTGGTGGGCGGATCTGATCACGGGCGAATACACCGGTAATGATCCGGCTGAGTTTCCGTGTCCGCTAGCGTTTCAGCACTGGCGCGAAGCGGGTAACCGCGTGCAATGGCAATCGAAATAGAGCCCAGGCGAAACCGGACCCGCAGAGCCGGGCCTTTGCGCCCGGTGCAGGCTCCGATCGTTAAAAAGGAGAGTGAAAAGCCATGAAACGAGGACACCCGGTCACGATGCCGCAGTTGCTGCTGCTCGCAGGCGTGTCAGCCCACGATCCGACCACGCCGCCCGCAGGCCGACGCAACGCCCAGCGCGTGCTCGATGTCCTGCTGAGCCTCGCCGCGTCGCACGGCTTCGTTGACTGTGACCGGCTGCGGACCCTGCTCCAGGTGCAGCAGCATGCTTCACCGGAAGCGACGCGGCTCGCTCATGCCGCGCTCGAATCGGTGCCCGGCGACGCGATCCAGGCGGCATTCGATCGAGCCGGGCTTTCCGGCCTCATCAGGAGAAGCGCATGACCCATCTCGATCAGTTCGCGCCCGCCGAACGCGACGCGCTCGCGGTGCTCGAACGGCTGCATGATGCGCTGCGCGAGGCGACCGGGACCAACCGGCGCTTTCGTGCAGGCAGCGCCGAAGAAATGCAGTGCTACTGCGCTACCGTGGCGCGTGCGATGGTCACGGTCGGAGGCAACCCGGATCTGCTTGCCGAGTTCGGACGGCAGCGCACGACAGCACTGAGCGTGACCGGGCCGCAGTGCCTACCGGGCGGCGTGCCGGAGGCGGACCTGCACGCGTTCTATCACGCTCCGAAGAACCTGCGCGCTGCTGGCCTGCTCGCGATCAAGGAAATCGCAGTCAACGTGCGGCAGTGGCGGGACGAGTGCGACGACATGCTCACAGCACGCGGCGCACCATTGCAATAAACCGGGCACTCACCGAAGGGTACCGGTCACCTTGCCAAGCGCAAGCGGGCGGCATAGTGTGCAGCACATGTCTCGTCGTGCTCAGACTCCCGCCGCCCGCGCATTCGACCGCCTCGCCGCTGACATCCTCGACGGCCTGGCGTTCTGGGTTGCACGCCATCCGGACTACGAGCTCTCGCACGACCGCGCGCATGCTGGTCCGCCATCGGTGCCGAGCCCTGAGCAGAAGCGCGCCAGGGAACGCGAGCGCAAGGCACGACAGCGCGAGCAGGCGCGACTGCAACGAAGCGAATCGTGACTGCGCCCGCTCGCCTGGGAACCGCTCGCGCACCTCGGTTGGTCTCTTACTACCTCCGAGCCCATGCGAGCCCGCGTTTCGCGTTTACCGCTTGCTGGAAACAGCATTCCTGATGCGCCGAGAGCGACGCCGCAGGGTCGGGTGCCAAGGGGCGGGTTGAAACTGGAACGCGCGGCCTGGAAACACCCCGAGTTCTCCTTTTCTTGCAGTTCCTCGGATTGTTCAACGGGGGTTTTGGGCCAGCCTTGACCGCACCCTCCCAGGCGGGGAACATTCAGCATAACGGACGAAGCATCCGCGACGCCCGCGACGCTGCAATAAATCAGTCCCGCGACAGGACCGATTCGGCAGGAGAGGTGAGGCGATGGAAAAGACATTCGAGCTTCAGGTGAAGTCGGCCGCCGCTGGCGAATTCGCAGGCTGGGCGGCGACCTATGAGCCGGACCTGGTCGGTGACCAGATTGAGCCGGGTGCCTTTGATCGCACCCTCGCGCACTGGCGCGGCAAGGGCTTCCTGCCGCCGCTGCTGTGGCATCACAAGACTGACGAGCCGGTCGGCGCGATCATCAAGCTGGAAGCGAACGACAAGGGGCTACACCTGCGCGGGCGGCTCGCCTCGCTCGGGCGTGGCCCCCAGGCGAAAGAACTGTTGCAGATGAACACGTTGCGCGGATTGAGCATCGGTTTCGTGCCGAAGCTGGAGCAGCTTGACCCAGCCACCGGCGTGAACCGGATCCGCGATCTCGACCTGTTCGAAGTCAGTCTGTGCAGCGTGCCTGCCAACAGCGGCGCGCTCATCACCGATATCACGAAGGGACTCACCAGCGAGCGCATCGCGGAGCAACGCCTACGGGACGTAGGCCTGAGCCGACGCGAGGCGCTCGCTTTTATTGCCACGCTCAAGGGACTCGAATCGCCGAGGGAGTCGGCGCCCGATGTTGCTGAGGTGCTGGCGTTGATCGCGAAGCCCGCAGGAACCACGCGCGCGACGTGATCGCCACCTCTCTCAGGAAATCATCATGGCTGAATTGATGGAACAAATTCAGGCCGCGCTCGAGCAACGCGACAGCACGGTCCAAGCAACGATCACGAAGGCGCTCACCGATATCGCGGCCTTGCGCGAGACGTCGGACAAGCACGGCGTCAACCTCATCGACCTGGCGCAGAAGCTGGCGGCCGGCGGCGGTGAATGGCGCACCGGCGCGGGCAACAGCGGGGCGGCCTCGTCGCTCGGTGCTCTGGTGGTCAAGAGCGACCTGCTGAACCGCTGGAAAACCGGCGACGCGCGCGTGGTGCGCGCTGATGTGCCGCTCGATTTGAAGGCGGCCATTCTCAGCAACGTCGGCAACCCAGCGACCGGCTTCCCGGTGCCGCCTGACATCCAGGTCGCGCCCTCGCTGCAGGTGCCGCGCTTCTGGCGCGCGCTCTGGTCGAGGCCGACGTCGTCCAACGCGATCGAGACCGTGACCTCCACGCCGGACGGCGCGACTGGAGCCGATGCCGTGAAGGAAGGCGATTTGAAGCCGGAGGCGGTGCTGACCTATGCACCGGCAACCGTGCCGATTGCGACAGTCGCGTACTGGGCGCTCGCCTCGCGGCAACTGACCGAGGACTCGGCAGGCTTTCAGCTGTTCCTGAACGGCGAGATGACGAACGGCTTGGACGCGAAGATTGACGATGAGGTCATCAACGGCTCGGGCGTCTCGCCGCACATGAATGGACTGGTCAGGCTCGCCACGCCGTTCACGCCAGGCGAGGGCGGCATCGGCTTTGATGCCCTGGTCACCGCGGTCGTCACGCTGCGCTCACAAGGTGCCAGCCGGGTCGTCATCGGCATCGGCGTCGCGGACTACCTGTCGACCATGCTGGTCAAGACCGCCGACGGCTCGTATGTGTTGAGTCCTGGCGTGGACCTGCTGGCAACCATCGGGGCCAGCATCGTGCCCTGCTCGGCGGTGCCTGCTGGCAACTTCGTTGCGGTGGCAACTCCGGAAGGCGCTTATATCGCATTGAGAAACGACGTCACGGTCGAGATCAGCCGCGAGGACCGCGACAATTTCATCAAAAATTTGGTCACAACGTTGGTCGAGAGCCGCCTCGCGGTGATCGTGCAACGTGCGTCGCTGTGCCTGTACGGTCCGCTTGCGGCGCCCATCGTGCCACTGACCAGCAGCCGGGCGTCCAAGTCGGGCGCCTGAGCAGTCTTGCCGTGCTGCGCGCGTTCTTGTCATGGCACGCGAGCAGCACGAACCCTGGGAGGCGCGACCCGGCAAGGATTCGCGCACGTTGGTTCTGCCACGGCCCCTCCGGGGCTTTTTTGACGCCCGCCTGGCTCACTCCCAGGGCGGGCGTTTTTTTGCGCTTGGGCGAAATGTGGGCTCAAATCTGAGCCGACGTGAACTAGGGAGAGTGCCGATTCCAGGCGCACACCGCGAGCCAGGAGCCGTTGCTGTGCGCTGGAGGGCTGCAACACAGGGGCACGCCTTGCCGAAGGCTCCTGGCACACAGCGGAGCCGATACCAGGGCCGGTATCAGGGCCAGGGGCCAGCGCTGGCCTCAATTACAATGGGTTTCCCGAGAAAAATCTTCTGGAATATTCCCACTAATCGAAGCGGGGGTAGAAGCGGGGGTTGACGCAGGCAATTTCCCTGAAAACCCCGCCCCGTAAGGGTTCGAGGCGATTTCTGTCTTTGCAGCAGCAAAGAAAGTGAGTCCCGCCCCGGACAGGGGCAGAGCAAATAGACCGATACCAAAGCAAGTTCCATCGGAGCACGAGCGCATCAAACGGTGTGGAACAACCCCCCGAAGCGCGAGCGAAAATAAAAAACGGTGCGATACCCTTTCGGGCACCGCACCGATACGCGCCTCTCGCAGCAGCGTGAAAACTCTCTCTTAAGCCTTTTCTGTGTCAGCCCCGTCGGTTAGAACGAGTGCTGGATACCTGCATACACGCCTGACTGGCTGTGGCCGGGCAACGGGTTGTCCGTCGATGCGGCGTTGCCGAAGTTGTTGGCGTTCAGACCGTAGTTGGCCGACTTGCTGTTCTGCACGGTCGCCACCTGAATGTCCAGCAGCGTGCGCTTCGACAGGTTGTACGAGCCACCGACCGTATAAAGCGTCGCATTGCCGGCGCCGTTGTTGGCGTTCGAGTGATAGACCGCGGCGATCAGCGCCGCTGCCGGCGTGGCTTGCCACGTCACACCACCCCATTCGTGATCGATCGTCGTCGGCTGGCCGGGCAACTGGCCCGTCATGCCCGACGAACGGATCGCCTGGTACGCGCCCTGGATCTTGAACTGGCCGAGGAATACGTTGAATGCCGCCGTGTATTCGCGCGAGAACCCGTAGACGCCGTTGCCGTTGGCCGTGCCGCCGTTCAGCGCATCGTAGGCTCCGCCGAGCGTGCCGTTGGCCGGGTTGCGGATTTCGTCGTACAGGCCGCGGATCTGGAAGAGCGCCGCCGTGTACGTCAGTTGCAGACCGCCTTCACGGCCTTGCGGCGTCGTGCCGTTACCGTTCCAGTTCGTCGCGTTCGACAGCGCGTACTGGCCGTAGACGTCAAAGCCGTAGAGCTTCGGCGACTGGTACGAAATGTTGTTGCTCGATTGCGGCCAGTTGCGGCCACGCACCAGCGACGCCGACGACCAATTCGACTGGCCGAACGGATCGAAGTCCCACACGCCGTTGGAGATGAACAGTTCACGGCCCAACAGCAGCGTACCGAACTGGTTGTTGGCGATACCGACCGTCGCCCAGCGATTGAAGATGCCGTTGTTGCCCGGGCCCTGACCCGTCATGGTGTTGAAGCTGCCTTCCAACTGGAACACGGCCTTGTAGCCGCCGCCCAGGTCTTCGACGCCCTTCAAGCCCCAGAGGCTCGTGCCCCAGTCGCCGCTTTCAGCGCGGAAACGGTGCGTGCTGCTGGTGGCCTGGCCGGCCGCGCCGACGCCTTGCGGCACGCCGGTCATGTATTCGAGCCCCGCGTCCAGGCGACCATACAGCGTCACGCTGCTTTGAGCGTGAGCCGCAACGCCGACCGTCAGCAGCGATGCCGCGAGCAAAGCTTTCTTCATCATCTCCTCCAACCCTGTCAAAAAAAGGAACCCCAAGTGCTGCCGTGTGGTTCGATGCCAGATGCGAGCGCATCCAACCGGAAATCGTTTTCAGAGGAAACACACGAAGGCCGGTATGCCGTGTCGCGCACCCGGGAAGGGCGAGGGCACGGTTGCCGGCCACTGGGTTCGGCGTCTCCTCAGTTCTTTTTGAAGTAAAACTACTTTTTGTGAACTTCGTTTTGGTACTTTGATTACTAATTTATCAAAATACGATTTGGGCGCCAAAGATATTTGCTGTTTCCCAGACATGTGTCTCAAAAATGCAATGCCGGTGTGCCCCGTGTGACACGCCTCATCGATCGGATGTTGCCTAAACCCTTACCGGATAAGCGTTTTATGAAGTTGTAAGCTTTAGGTCAAGGAATGACACTATTGACTAGCGACCGTTCGAGGGGTAATGCGCTCGAAGGGCCGAAAGCCATGCTGCGCGGCCCTTGCGGGCGCAAAAAAAGCGTCCCGCGGACGCTTTTGAGGTAACTCGACTACAAGAACTACAGGATCACTTCAGGCTGCCCGACAGGAACTGCCGCAACCGCTCGCTCTTCGGGTTGCCGAACACCTCGTGCGGGTGTCCTTCCTCCTCGATTTTCCCCTGATGCAGGAACACGACATGGTTCGACACGTTGCGCGCGAACGCCATTTCGTGCGTCACGACGATCATCGTGCGGCCTTCCTCCGCGAGCGTCTGCATCACCTTCAGCACTTCGCCGACAAGCTCCGGATCGAGCGCGGACGTCGGTTCGTCGAAGAGCATGACGTCGGGATGCATCGCCAGCGCCCGCGCGATCGCGACGCGCTGCTGCTGCCCGCCCGACAGATGCGACGGATACTGCTTCTCCACGCGAGGCGCGAGCCCGACTTTCTCCAGATACGTCCGCGCGCGGTCCTCGGCGTCCTTCTTAGACAGTCCGAGCACGTTCACCGGCGCTTCCATGACGTTCTCCAGCACGTTCAGGTGCGACCACAGGTTGAAGTGCTGGAATACCATCGAGAGCTTCGAGCGCACCTCGCGCAACTGCTTCTGGTCGGCGACCTTCAGCGCGCCCGTCTTGTCCTTGAGCGTGCGGACTTCCGCGCCGTCGACGAAGATGCGCCCCTGGTTCGGCTGCTCGAGGAAATTGATACAGCGCAGCATCGTGCTCTTGCCTGACCCCGACGAGCCGATGATGCTGATCACGTCGCCGGCCTTCGCCCTGAGCGACACACCTTTCAACACTTCGTTGCTGCCGTACTGCTTGTGGAGGTCGTCGACGAAAAGCTTTTGCATCTGGGAATTCATGTGCGGTCCTGGGAGACTATTTGCCCTGCGGCCGCAAATACGCGAGCCAGCGATACTCGGCGCGGCGGAACAGCCACACGAGCGCGAACGAAATGACGAGATAGAGCAGCGCGGCGATGCCGAACGCCTCGAACGACTTGTACGTCGCCGAATTCACGTCGCGCGCGATCTTGAGGATGTCGGGGACCGTCGCCGTGAACGCGACCGTGGTGGCGTGCAGCATCAGGATCACTTCGTTGCTGTAGTAAGGCAGTGCGCGCCGGAGCGCCGACGGCAAGATCACCCGCCGATACAGCGTGAACGACGACATCCCGTACGCGCGCGCCGCTTCGATCTCGCCGTAGGGCGTCGCCTTGATCGCGCCGGCGAAGATTTCGGTCGTGTAGGCGCAGGTGTTGAGCGTGAACGCGAGCAGCGTGCAATTCATGCCGTTGCGGAAGAACTGGTCGAGCAGCATGTGGTCGCGCACCACCTGCAGGCTGTAGAGCCCGGTGTAGCAGAGCAGCAGCTGCACATAGAGGGGCGTGCCGCGAAACACATATGTATACAGCCACACGCCGCGCGACAGCAGCCGGTTTTTCGAGACGCGCGCCACCGCGAGCGGTATCGAGAGACAGAACCCGAACGCGATCGACACGACCAGCAGCCACATCGTGATGGCGAGGCCGGTGATGCGGTAGCCGTCGGTGAAGAGGTAGTTCTTCCAGTATTCCTGGATGATTTCGAGCATGGGATCCGCCGCTTTTTATAGGTCTGCCTTGCGCACGCCGATCGAATAGCGGCGTTCCAGCCAGATCAGCACGAAATTCGAGACGGTCGTGATCACGAGATAGATCGCGCCCGCGAGCAGCGTGAAGAAGAAAAACCGCAGCGTGCCTTTGCCGGCGTCCTGCGAGGCCTTCACGACGTCGGCGAGACCGATGATCGACACGAGCGCCGTCGCCTTCACCATCACCTGCCAGTTGTTGCCGATGCCGGGCAGCGCGAAACGCATCATCTGCGGAAACATGATGCGCGAGAAGGTCTGCCACGGCGTCATGCCGTAGGCCGCGCCCGCTTCGAGCTGGCCGCGCGGCACGGAAAGGAACGCGCCGCGGAAGGTTTCGGTGAAATAGGCGCCGTAGATGAAGCCGAGCACGAGAATGCCGGCGAGAAACGGATCGATGTCGATCTGGTCCCAGCCGAGCAGGTCGGTGAGCTGATTCAGCCAGATCTGGATGCTGTAGAAGAGGAGAAGCATCAGCACGAGATCGGGGACGCCGCGGATCAGCGTTGTATACAGCGTGCCGATACCCGACGTGATGCGGTTCCTGGAAAGCTTCGCGCCCGCGCCGATCAGCCCGATCACGAAAGCAAAAACGAGCGACAGCACCGCCAGTTTGACGGTCTGCCAGGTGCCCGAGAGAATCAGCGGCCCGTAGCCTTGAAGCATGGTGATTCCTTGATGACGTGCGGTTTGGACCGCGGGGTTCCCGCCTGGTGGACGCTTCTACGCCGCGTGGGCCATTGGTGCTCCAACGGTCGGTATTCTAGGCGTCCAAAATTGGGGCACGGCGATTTTGCGACGGACTGCGAGCGCTTTCGCGCATCGATCGAACCCAGGCCAGACCCCGCCCGGCGGCCCCCGCCGGCGAAAAGCGCGGTATTTTACCCGAAGCCGTGCTCGGCGCCATCGAACCCGGATTCCTCCGATTACGCGCATTTTCAGGACGGTGTAGTGCCGCCGCGCCCGTTGTTCGGGAAGGCTCGCGCCCTTACATTGACTGCATCGCAAAACCAACCGGAGAAACGAAATGTTCGAGATTCGACGCGGCAACGAGCGCGGTCATGCCAACCACGGCTGGCTCGATTCCTGGCACAGCTTTTCGTTCGCGGAATACCACGATCCGGAGCACGTTCACTTCGGCGCGCTGCGCGTGATCAACGAGGATCGCGTCGCGGGCGGGCAGGGCTTCGGCACGCACGGCCATCGCGACATGGAAATCATCAGCTACGTGCTGGAAGGTGCGCTTGCGCACCGCGACAGCATGGGCAACGGCTCGACGATCCGCCCCGGCGACGTCCAGCGCATGAGCGCCGGCACCGGCGTGCGGCACAGCGAGTACAACGGTTCGCCGAGCGAGACCGCGCATTTCCTGCAGATCTGGATCATTCCGGACGCGCCGGGCGGCGCGCCGGGCTACGAGGAAAAACGTTTCGACGACGCCGAGAAGCGCGGTCACCTGCGTGTGATCGCATCGCCCTCGGGCCGCGACGGCGCGGTGAAGGTCGGCGCCGATGCCGAGATCTACGCGGGTCTTTTCAACGGCGACGAGCGCGCGGAGTTCGATGTGCCGGCCGGGCGGCGTGTGTATGTGCACGTGGCGCGCGGGTCGGTGTCGGTGAACGGCGAGGCGCTCAAGGCCGGCGACGCGGCGAAGCTGGAAGATGTGTCGAAGGTGACGATCGAGCGCGGTGACAACGCCGAGGTGCTGGTGTTCGATCTGGCTTGAGGTTCAGGCAGGCGCTCGCAGCAAGCAAAACGGCCCGTTCGGGCCGTTTTGCGTTGGAGAGCAGAATCAGCGAGGAGGACTCGTGCCGCCCGAGGCGCGAGTCCCGGTGCCTCTCCGGCCAGGCGTCCTTACGGTTTCACCGCCGACGCCGCGCCGTCAGCACCCGGCGCGCCATGCTTGCCCCAGCGCTCGTGGCGCTCATGCATCCGCGCGAAGTGCTTCTTCAACGCCGTGCTGACGGTGGTTTTCTGCTGATCGTTCAACGAGTTATAGAAGTTGAGCCACGCGGTGGCCGTCTGCTCCTTCAACTGCGCGTTCTGCGCGTCGATCTTCTGATGCGCCGCGTGCATCGCGTTCAGATCGAGGATCGGCTGCTGCTGCGCTGCTTCAAACTGTTGGCGCATCTGCTTGTGGCTCTCGCGCATGGCGGTATGGTTCTGCTTCATCGTGTCGAGCGCGGTCTGCCACAGCTTTTCCTGGTCGGCGTTGAGCTTCAGTTGGCCGTGCAGCTCGTTCAACTGCTTTTGCATGCGCATTTCCATGCGATGGCCGTCATGACCAGGACCGCCGGGGCCAGCCATCGCCATGCCGGGACCGCCGGGCGGCGAAGCGTCGGGAGCGGGCGTGGCGGCATTGGCGGCGCCGATGGTCATGGCGAGCGCGGCGGCGGTGATGGCGAGGATTCGGGTTTGCTTCAGCATCGTGGACTCCTGTTATTGATGGTCGAAGCCGAGCGGGCGTTGCCTGGGTCTCTTGGAACAAGTCTCACGCCTTCGGTGAACACAGCGTAGGGTTTCCTCACAAACGGCGTGTTACGGCAAACGGAATGCTTGTTACGCCGGTTTACGAGCCGCTTTCGCCGTAACACCCCGTAACCCTTTACGGCGCGTTCTTCGCGGATGCCGCGCGGGCCGCGCGTTAAACTTCCTGCCATGACTACACAAATCCTTGTCGTCGACGACGACGCAGAACTCCGCGATCTCCTGCGCGACTATCTGGTCCGGCAGGGGATCGAAGTGTCGGTGCTGCACGACGCCGGTTCGCTCGAACGGCGCATCGAGCGCGAGCGCCCCGATCTCATCGTGCTCGACCTGATGATGCCGGGCGTCGACGGCCTCACCGCGCTGCGCAAGCTGCGCGCGTCGGGCGACGACATCCCGGTCATCATGCTCACCGCGCGCGCGGACGACGTGGACCGCATCGTTGGTCTGGAACTTGGCGCCGACGACTACCTCGGCAAGCCGTTCAACCCGCGCGAACTGCTCGCGCGCGTGCAGGCGGTCCTGCGTCGACGGCGCACGATTCCGTCGGCGGCGCCCGAGCAGCGCGAGCCGTTCTCGTTCGGGCGCTTCAAGCTCGATTTCCAGTCGCGCACGTTGCAGCAGGACGGCAAGCCGATCACGCTGTCCGGCAGCGAATTCGCGTTGCTGAAGATTTTCGTCAACAACCCGATGCGCACGCTCACGCGTGAACGCCTGCTGGAACTGCTGCACGGCCCGGAATACGACGGCACTGACCGCGGCATCGACGTGCAGGTGTGGCGCCTGCGCCGCATCCTCGAAACTGATCCGTCCGCGCCGCGCTTCATCCAGACCGTGCGCGGCCGCGGCTACGTGTTCGTCCCCGACGGCGAGCAAAATGCGCCGGCCCATTGATTCGCTGTTCGGCCGGCTCGTCGTCCTCGTCATCGGCGTGCTGGTCCTGTCGCATGTCGCGTGGTTCGCGGTCATTCGCGTCGAGCGCGACAACAATCAGACGCGCTATGCCGTCGAAGAGGCCACGTTCCTCGTCGATGCCGTGCGCCAGCACATCGCCAATTCGCCGAATCAGCCGCTGCCGTCGCGCGTGCGTGTCGTCCCGCCGACCGATCCCGACGTGCCGAAGGCGAAGCCCGCCACGGCAGACGACGACGTCCCGCCGCCGCTCGGCCGCTTTCTCGACGACATCCGCGATCGTTTCCCCGACGGCACCGAAGTGCGCCTGGGCGAACCCGGCGCGCCGCCGAGCATCTGGGTGAAGGGCCTGAAGGACGCCGACTGGATCGTAGTTCCTGTGCAGCCGCTGCGTCCGCCGCGTTCGCGCGACCGAATGCTGGTGTGGCTCGCGATCATTTTCAGCACGGCCGTGATGGCTGCGCTCCTCGCCGCGTGGCAGTTGCAGCAGCCGCTGCGTTCGCTCGCGCAGGCGGTCGGGCGCTTCGGCCGCGGCCAGCCGACGCCGCCCGTGCCCGAACGCGGTCCGCGCGAGCTGCGGCAACTGACGCACGGTTTCAACCAGATGGTGCGTGAAGTCTCGCAGACGGAAAACGATCGCGCGGTGATGCTGGCGGGCGTCGCGCACGACCTGAAGACGCCGCTCGCGCGCCTGCGGCTGCGTGCCGAGATGATGGATGACGCGAAAACGCGCGACGGCGTGGTGCGCGACGTCGATTCGATGGCGCATATCGTCGACCAGTTTCTGGTGTTCGCGCACGATCGCGCGGACGGCAGCGAGCCGATCGAAGTGGACCAGCAGTGCGAGAAGATCGCGCGCACATATCGCGCGGTGGCGCCGGGCGCGCAGCCGATCCAGACGCGCCTGCTCGCGGGCCCGAGCTTCGTGCTGCCCGCCGCCACGCTCGACCGCGTGCTTTCGAATCTGCTCGACAACGCGCACGCCTACGGCGCGCCGCCGATCGTCATCGAGACCTCACGTGGCGTAAATGGCTGGGTGCTGAGAGTGGCGGATCACGGCGGCGGCATTGCGCCGGACGATCTGATCAAGGCGAGCCGGCCGTTCGTGCGGCTTGATCCGGCGCGCGGCGGCAGCGGTCATAGCGGCCTCGGCCTCGCGATCGTCGAGCGATTGGCGCGGCGCGCCGGTGGCGAGTGCGAGATCGGCAACCACGAGGGCGGCGGCCTGCAGGTGGTGATGACGTTTCCGTTCGATGTCGCGACGCGTCCCGCCGAGGTGCGCCGCGCGGGATCGCACCGCGAAGAGCGGGCGATCTGAGCGAACTTTCTTAGTCGAAGAGCGTTTCGAGCGCGGAGGCGGCTTCGCTGTCGACGGTGTTGTAGGTGACCGTCTGCGCCTCGAAGATGTAATGCGTCGTGTACTTGCCGAGCCGCTCCAGGATCTCCTCCTGGATCACTTCCGGCGCGACGTCGATTTTCAGGAACCATGTGGTCGATGAAAGTCGGGTCTGGAACGAGCCGTATTCGGCGAGCAGGAGGTCGAAAGCTTCAGCGTCCTGATCGCGGCAGACGATGACCAGATTTCCCTTCATGCAAACCTCCTGAGGACAGCGGCGTCGATAATCGAATATCGATGATACCTGCTGTGCTCAAGCGTTGCTGCGGTGCATTGCAAAGGCAATCACTTTCCCGTCAGCGAGTTCTCTGGCCGGCGCGCGGACGGCGCCGTATCGGCGGCGCGCACTTCGCTACGGTCGCGTCCGCGCGATTTCGCTTCGTAGAGCGCGAGGTCCGCGCGGCTCAAAATCCACTCGGTGGCGTCGCCCTCGGCCAGTTCCGTAATGCCGATGCTCACCGTCAGCGAGGCATCCTCCGGCAGATGCGCGCAGTGCTCATGGTGAAAGCGCTTGCGCAGCCGCTCGAGCACGGCCTGCGCGTCGGCGAGCGCCGTCTGCGGCAGGAGCAGCCCGAATTCCTCGCCGCCGAGCCGGCCGATCGCATCGCTCGGACGCAGTTGGGCGCGGCACACTTCGACGAAATGCTCGAGCGCCCGGTCGCCCGACGCGTGGCCGAAACGGTCGTTGATCTGCTTGAAGTAGTCAAGATCCGCGATCGCGACCGAGAGCGGCGTACCCGACGCGCGTGCGAGTTCGACCTCGTGGCGCAACGTGTCGAGGAAATAGCGGCGCGAGAGGGCGCCTGTCAACGCGTCGTGGCGCGCTTCCGCCGAGAGCAGGGTATTGGCGGCCTGCAACTGCTCGGCGAGATCGCGGGTTGCGCGGTGCAGGCGCCGCTCGCGCGAATACGACGTCGCGATCACCGTCACGAGCGCGACGATGCCGAGCATCGTAAGAAACACGAGAATGCGGTCGCGGCTGTGGTTGCGCGTGAGGTCCGGCCAGTTCGTGAGCGGATGCACGATGTGCGCCGAAAGCCCGGAGTTCAGGCCGGTGCGCTCGTCGTAGAGCGAGGGCAAGGTGCTGCCGTTGGCGGCGTAGAACGTATCGGCGACGGCGAGCGGCAGCCATTTTTCCGTCTCACGGATCTGCGCGCCGATGCGTGCGACGCGCAGTTGGGGAAACGCTTCGCGCCGGTAATGATCGACGCGTTCGGCGAGCGTCATGCGCGCGACTGGCGCATTCGGCATCGCTTCGTATTCGAGCCGGCCGTCGTGCGCCATCACGACGACGCCGTTCTCGTCGGTCACGAACGTGCCCGCGCGCGACACCCAGTGCCGCAGCCGGTCGATGCTCACCTTCGCGATCACCGCGCCGACGAGAAAGCCGTCGTCGTAGACAGGCGCCGCGATGAAAATACCCGGCTCGCCGGAAAGCCGCCCGACGCCGTACATTTCGATGAAGCCGCCGAGCAGCGCGCGTGCCACGTAGCCGCGGCCGCTCATGTCGAAGCCGATGAAGCTGGTTTCGTCAGTAGCGTTGCTGGATGCGACACAGAGGCCCTGATCGTTGACGAGCCAGACGGAATCGAGGCCGGAAAAGCCCTGTGCGTCGTGCAGGAAATTATTGACCTTGACGAGCTCGGGGCGCGCCATCCAGTCGGCGCGGCGCTCGGATTCTGTCGCCGGCGGCTTCGAGGCATAATGCCGCGATTCCACGAGGGCGTGCTGCATCAGGTCCATCTGGGCGAGCGTGGCGGGAATGGCGCGCGACATCGCCAGGTCGCTCGCGATGATCTGCGCCATGTTGTCGACGATCGACGCCGCCATCTGGCGCTCCGCGCGTACCGTGGCGGACATTTCTTGTTGTACCATTCGGTCCGACAGCGCGCCGGCAAAAACCCAGCACGCGCATGCGAGCAACGCGAGGCCGAGCGTCGCGGTCACATGGTGCAAGGTTGTCTTGTTCATCGATCCTCTAGTCGCGAAGGGCGCATCGGCCGGACAATTCTTCTTTTAGCCGACAAGCCACGATTGGACGATGTTTTTGGCCCGCTATCAAGCATCTTGTCGGTTGATACGACGCGCACCGAACAAAATACCGGGTTTGTCCGCGACTGAAAGCCGGTTTTCGTGATCGGTGGCGCATCGGCGGAATACGTCGCCGGGGATGGCGCCTTACGCCATGATCCTCGCCTGGCGCTTCATTTTGCATCGCATGTGCCGATGAGCAACAGTCGAAGATGGCCTCCGCGGTTGTGCCTGTCATGCAGCTTGGTGTAGTGTCGGCCGGTTCTGCACGGCAAACGCGAAAACGCACGCTGGCAGCCATACGCGGAAAGCAACAAGCCTCACGGGGAGGGCCTCTATGGATTTTGGTTTCAATCTGAATCGCATGGCGAACGCGTCGGCGTGGCGGCTCCTGCCCAATCGCTGGGATTTCGTCGCGTTCCCGATGATCATCTGCATCATCGCGCTCGCCGCCGTCGGTTTCCACGAGACGATGGCGCCGATCTCCACGCTGCAAAGCCAGGCAATTTCGCTCGATCCGTCGAATCTGCCGGAATACGCGCTGCGCACGACGCTGCGGATGCTCGCGGCGATGGTCGCGTCGCTGATATTTACGCTCGTCTACGGCACGCTCGCGGCGAAGAGCCGGCGCGCGTCGGTCGTGCTCGTGCCGATTCTCGACATCCTGCAGTCGGTGCCGGTGCTCGGCTACATCTCGTTTACGGTCACTTTCTTTCTCGCGCTGTTTCCTGGCCGCGTGATCGGCGCCGAGTGCGCGGCGATCTTCGCGATCTTCACGAGCCAGGCGTGGAACATGACGTTCAGCTTCTATCAGTCGCTGCGCACGGTGCCGCGCGACCTCGACGAAGTCTCGCGCGGCTTTCACCTGACCAACTGGCAGCGCTTCTGGAAACTCGAAGTGCCGTTTTCGATGCCGGGCCTCATCTGGAACATGATGATGTCGATGTCGGGCGGCTGGTTTTTCGTGGTCGCCTCGGAAGCGATCACGGTCGGCAATCGCACCATCGTGCTGCCGGGTATCGGCGCATATCTCGCGGCGGCCATCGGCGAGCGCAACCTGGGCGCGATCGGCTGGGTGATCCTGACGATGACCGTCGTGATCCTCGCCTACGACCAGTTGATGTTCCGTCCGCTCGTCGCGTGGGCGGACAAGTTCCGCATGGAGACGACGAGTTCGGGCAACGCGCCGGAATCGTGGCTGCTCGACCTGATCCGCCGCACGCGCCTAATCCACCGGCTGCTCGTGCCGGCCGGCTGGCTCTTCGCGAAGGCCGCGCGGGCTCCGATCAAGCTGCCGCCGCTGCAAGGCGTCGTGCGCATTCCGCTGCCCAAAGGCACGACGCCCGGGCGTGCCGGCGACATCGCGTGGGCGGCCGTGATTCTGATCGTGACGGCGCTCGTTGTCTGGAAGGTGACGGCGTTCGTCATGACCGGCGTCACCTGGCACGAAGTCGGGCATGTGTTCGTGCTCGGGCTCATCACGCTCCTGCGTGTGATCGTGCTGATCGCGATCGCCTCGGTGATCTGGGTGCCGGTCGGCGTCCTGATCGGACTGCGTCCGGCGCTCGCGGAGAAGCTTCAGCCGGTCGCGCAGTTCCTCGCCGCGTTCCCGGCGAACCTGCTGTTTCCGGTGTTCGTCGTCGTGATCGTGAAGTTTCACCTGAACCCGGACATCTGGCTTTCGCCGCTGATCGTGCTCGGAACGCAGTGGTATATCCTTTTCAACGTGATCGCGGGCGCGACGTCTTATCCGAACGATTACCGCGAGGCCGCGGCCAATTTCCAGATCAAGGGCTGGCAGTGGTGGCGCCAGGCGATGCTGCCGGGCATCCTGCCGTACTACATCACCGGCGCGATTACGGCCTCGGGCGGCGCGTGGAACGCGAGCATCGTGGCCGAAGCAGTGTCGTGGGGCAATACGAAGCTCGTCGCGCACGGCCTCGGCGCCTATATCGCCGAGACGACCGCCGCCGGCGACTATCCGAAGATCATTCTAGGCATCGCCGTGATGTCGCTCTTTGTCACGCTGTTCAACCGACTGCTGTGGCGCCCCCTGTACGCGTACGCCGAAGCGAAGCTCCGGCTGGATTGAGGACGAGTTCCGATGCAGAACGTCAAGAATATGCAAACGCCGGTGCAGCAGGGCACCGCCACGTCGACCACGCCGCCGCGTTTAGGCGAAGAGATCCTGCGCGTTGACAGCGTCAGCCGCGGCTTCAACAAGACCCAGGGCGAACTGCTCGTGCTCGACGACGCGAACCTGTCGCTGCGCGAAGGCGAGATCGTCGGCTTGCTGGGGCGCTCGGGGTCGGGCAAGTCCACGTTGTTGCGGATCATCGCCGGGCTGATCGAGCCGACGGGCGGGGAAGTCACCTATCTCGGTCAGCCATTGCGCGGGCCGGCCAAGGGCGTCGCGATGGTGTTCCAGACCTTCGCGCTCTTTCCGTGGCTGACCGTGCTGCAGAACGTGGAGGCCGGGCTCGAGGCGCAGGGTGTCGGCGCGCGCGAGCGGCGCGAGCGCGCGCTCGCGGCGATCGATTTGATCGGTCTCGACGGCTTCGAGAACGCGTATCCGCGCGAGTTGTCGGGCGGCATGCGCCAGCGCGTGGGTTTTGCGCGCGCGCTCGTGGTCGACCCGACGCTTTTGCTGATGGACGAGCCGTTCTCCGCGCTCGACGTGCTGACCGCCGAAAACCTGCGCACCGACCTGCTCGATCTCTGGACGCAGGGCCGCATGCCGATCAAGTCGGTGCTGATCGTCACGCACAACATCGAGGAAGCGGTGTTCATGTGCGACCGGATTCTGGTGCTGTCGTCGAATCCGGGTCGCGTGATGGCCGAGATCAAGGTGCCGTTCAAGCATCCGCGCAACCGGCTCGACCCGGCGTTCCGGCGTCTCGTCGACGATATTTACGCGAAGATGACCGCGCGCAAGCTCGGCGAGGCGACGAAGAAGGGGCTGGAGCTGGGAAGCTGGCTGCCGAACGTATCGACGAACCTGATGGCGGGTCTGATCGAAACGCTCGCCGCCGACCCGTACCACGGCCGCGCCGACATGCCGGAAATCGCGCGTTCGCTGCATCTGGAAGTGGACGATCTGTTTCCGGTCGCCGAAGTGCTGCAGTACCTCGGTTTCGCGGATGTGCGCGAGGGCGATATTTTCCTGACGCCGCCCGCGCGCGTGTTCGCGGAGTTCGGCACGCAGGAGCGCAAGATGATGTTCGCCGAGCACTTGCTGCGGCATATTCCACTGGCTGCGCGGATCCGGAAGGTGCTGAACGAGCGGCCGGGGCATCGCGCGCCGCGCGTACGCTTCGAGCAGGAGCTGGAGGATTTCCTCTCCGATAAAGCCGCGGAGGAAACGCTCGATGCGGTGATTACGTGGGGGCGTTACGGCGAGATTTTTTCGTATAACGATCAGACGGAGATGTTGAGTCTGGAGGACGTGGAATCCTGATTCGGTCGCACATATGAAAAGGCGGCTTGCCTCGTAAGGGCAAGCCGCCTTTTTATCGCGTGCGAGAAAAACCTACTGCAGATTCCCCCACCTTTCCACCGCCGGTTCCGCAGACGCCCACTTCCACCCAGTCGGTTGTTTACAGGTCGTCGCGAGGAACCAGCTTTGCGGCGCACCGGCTTCGTCGCCATCGACGACGGAGAACGCGAACTCCCGGCATTCCGCGAGCGCGCTCTTGAACTCGCGCACCACGCGCACCTCGCCATGACCGTTCTCGACCGGCAGCGCATGCTTCACACGCCACGGCCGCGTCTCGCCGATCGTGAGATCGCCCGCCGTGACCGCGATCGCTTCCTGTTGATCCTTGTGCAGCGACTTCATCACGCGGCGCACGGCTTCGTCGGTGGCTGCCTGCACGGCAATACCCACGCCGATGCCAACCGCCGGATTACTCGACACGAGGCCGGTCGCGACGCCAGCCGCCGCGCCGCTCGCAGCGCCAATCGATGACGGCGCACATCCGCTCACGATCACGCAGCTCGCCGCGGCCGCCGACAGTATCAGGATGAAGCGCATCCTCATTGCAGCGCACCCCAGCGCGGCGTCGCGGGTTCGGCTGACGCCCACTTCCACTTGTTACCGTCGCGGCAAACGGACGCTACGTAGAACCCGCTCTCTGCGGCGCGGTCTTTGGTGGCGTCGCGATCGACGGAGAATACGATCTCCTTGCAGTCGAGTGTGCCGCTGCTGATCGTGCGGCTCACCGTCACGCGGCCTTTCTCGTCCTCTTCGATCGGTACCGAGTGCGTCGCCTGCCACGGCGCGACCGCGCCGACGGCGAGCGGCCCGGCGACACTGGCGATGCTGTCCTGCGTTCCGGTGTGCACGACGCGCTGCGAATACTGCACACCCGCGCGGGCCGCGGCGACCGCGCCCAGGCCGATGCCGGTTGCAACCGCTGCGTTGTTGGTGATCGAGCCGGCGATCGCGGCGCCCGCGATACCGGCGCCGGCCGTCGCGCCTTCGCTATAGAGTGAGTTGCAGCCCGTGAGGCTCAGGCAGGCGATGGCGCCCGTGACGATCGCGGCCAGCGCGGCGGCGCGCGATCGGCGCCGGTGAACCATTGTCTGCATGTTGCGTTTTCCTTCGTCTGCTCTTGTTCTTTCGATATGGCAAGCGTGCTTGCAAGGCCCTTTCGATAAAGCTCGGAACCCTAAGCAAACCGCTTGCCCGGGCATTTTGAAGCAAGCGCGGAATACCGCAAAAAGGAAAATTGCAAGAAATTGCAAATGCAGGCGGGGGAGGGCGGAGGGGCGTGCTATCCGCTTTGAGAATAAGCGGATGAATCGCAGCCAGCGGGGCGCTGGCCGCGCGATAAATAAAATCAGCTATCCGCAGCGGGCGCCGATGCGTCCGACTCGGCGCCTTCGTTCTCATACGCGCCAAGCCGGTTGTAAAGCGTCTTGAGACTCACGCCGAGCGCCTTCGCTGCACGCCGCTTATCGCCGCCGCAGTGCTTGAGCGTGCCGAGAATGATCTGCTTCTGCGCATCGGCGAGCGGCGTGCCGACCCAGACGTTCATCGCATCGCCCTGCGTAACGGGTTTCTTCACACGCGAAGCCAGATGCGGATGCGCGATCTCCACCGTCTTTTCCGCCAGAATGAACGCGCGATACACCGTGTTCTTCAACTCGCGCACGTTGCCGGGCCACGAGTATGTGCGCAGCATGTCGAGCGCGCGCTTGCTGAACACCTTGCTCGTGCCTTCCTGCGCGTTCATCTCCGAGAGGAAATGCTGCGCGAGGAATTCGCGATCGGTGTCGCGTTCGCGCAGCGGCGGCGCGCGCAGCGGAAACACCGCGAGCCGATACATCAGGTCTTCGCGCAGCCCATGCTCCTTCACGGCGACGACCGGATCGCGATTGGTCGCCGCGATCACGCGCACGTCGGAATGAATCAGATCGCTGCCGCCGACGCGAAAGAACGTGCCCGTCTCGAGCGCGCGTAGCAGCTTCACCTGCCGCACCGGCGACATTTCCGTCACTTCGTCGAGAAAGAGCGTGCCGCCGTTCGCATGCTCGAAATAGCCGATGCGTCCCTGCACCGCGCCCGTGAAGCTGCCTTTTTCGTGGCCGAAGAGTTCGGCTTCGATCAGGTTGTCGGGGATCGCGCCGCAGTTCACGGCGACGAAGGGAGCATCACGGCGCGCGCTGTGATCGTGGATCGTGCGGGCGATCAGTTCCTTGCCGGTGCCGGATTCGCCGATGATGAGCGCGGTGGCATCGGTGCTCGCCACGCGTTCGATCTGCGAATACAACTCCAGCATCACGGGTGACGAGCCGTATAAAAGTCCATATGACTTCAAGCCCGGCACTTCTCCCGCGTTGCGCTTCTTCTGCGTCGGCGTATCGCCCGAGGCGACGGCCGGCGGGTCCAGTTCGGTTGACGCCATGTGTCTCAAGTCCTGCAAATGTTGGAGGGGCTGGCCCGGGCGATGGGGATGCGCGGCAGAGGGCGCCAGGCCCGGAAGCGGTGCCAGGGATTTGGCTCCAGGCAAATCACGCCGCAACGCGACGCGTGCGGCAAAGCATTGCGTCGCGGTTGTCCATCAGGCGGCATGGGCTGCGCCGCTTCCCCGGCAAGGCCTGTTTGTGTCGATCGGCATCCGTCGCCCGATGCCCATTTCCATCCCGCGACGCGGTGCGCATCGGGCACGCAACTTATCTCAATATTCGCTATTTAACCATTCGCAGCGACGTTGCGGCAATGAGCTTCGTCGGTCGCGATGGAATTTGTCTGATTGCCGCGAACGCGGGCGCACGCGTGCGGCAAGCTTCACCGCAGGTCGTCCGAAGTTACATGGCGACGGCGTAATACTTACCCGCGATGCGTTCCTCAGGCGGCCGTCCGTCGCCGCGCGACGCTTTCGGACCGGACCGGACGCGCGCCTGGCACGAAAGCTGCGGAGGGTGGTCTACCTGCAATCGAAAGGCCGAAATCGGCACACCGTCATGGAAGAGTCCCTGAATTTCGACATTCCCCTCGTGGATCGAGAGCGCCCCGTGCGGCGTGCCCGGGCGCCCCGTTCGGGCACGGCGAGAGCCGAGAGGCCGGAACTCCAGGCCGGCGAACCGATCGACATCTATCACTGGGCCGCCGTCGCGCTCGTGACTGCGCTGATGTGCGCCGTGCTCGCCTACGCGGCCGGCACGCCAGCGCTCTCGCGCGCGGCGAACGTGACGAGCGTCGTGTTTGGCGCGATGGGCAGCGCACTCGTCTTCGCGGGCATTGTCCGGAAGCTGCGCGGACGTTTCGCTGACGCGCGCATCGCGGCCGGGCAGCCGTAATAGTCGGCCCGTCCCCATAAATACCAACCCACAGACAAAACGGCGAGGACCTCACGACATGAGCCAGACGACTGTCCAGCTTGCTCTGGGCAAGCAAAAGATCATCGAAGACATCAAGGTGCTGCTGAACGACTCGGAAGAGTTGCTGCGCCTCTCGGCGACGCTGCCCGGCGAGGGCGTCGACGCGTTGCGCACGCGCCTGCGCGATCACGTCGAAACGGCGCGCAACGCGCTCGACGATGCGCAGGCGAACGCGCAATCGAAATACCGCGCGGGCATCGACTGCACGGAGAAGTACGTGCGCGACAAGCCGTGGGAGGCGCTCGGTGTGGCAGCGGGCATCGGATTTTTTTTGGGAATTCTGATTTCGCGCTAGAACATGGCAGGCTAAATGATGATTTGATAAGACGGAGAACCCAAATGGCACGACCGAGAATCGGAGTATTCAGCGCGCTCTTCGCCGTGGGCAGCGTGCTCGCATGGAAGTGGATGCAATCGCAGGACGCCGCGAGAAAACGCGGCGCGCGCGACCTGAACCGCTGGGAAGATGAAGGTGGCAAGGTGATCACGCCATCGACCGCCTCGAAGGCGACGCCATCCAACACGAACGGCGCCGACGCGATCGGCGGCACGGCCGACGCCTGGAATTTCCCGCGCAGCTAAACCGGCATCTCATTTACCGGCAGAAGCGCCCGACGCACGTCCTCACGGACGTGCGTTTTATCTTGATAAAGCCGTATAATCAATTGAAGGTGGGCCATAAGTTCGTTATATGGCAATTATTGCGACCCTTCGATTTGGTCGTGCAACACACCGGCAACTTTTTCCTTTTCAGCGCGTTCCGTGCGTTTCACGCGGACACCGCGCCCGGCCTGGCGGCGATGCAACGTTTGCCCAGAGAAGCCCGCGCCGCCTCACGGCGCGTGACCTGACAACGCTTTAAAAAGACTCAAGACGCATGCCACATGTATTGATTGTCGATGACGATCCCAGTACCCGCGAGGCGCTAGCCGCGATCATCGGCGAAGACGGACTGACGACAGCCACTGCCGGCGACTTGCGCGAAGCGCGCATCCAGCTCATCCGGCAGACGCCCGATGTCGTGTTCACGGACCTGAAGCTGCCGGACGGCTCGGGCGTCGATCTCTTCGAGGATCTCGATCCGCGCTCCGGCGTCGAGGTTATCGTGATCACCGGGCACGCGACGGTCGAGTCGGCGGTGAACGCGCTGAAGATGGGCGCGACCGATTACCTCGTCAAGCCGATCAACATGCAGCGCGTGAAGGCGATCCTCTCGCGCCTGCCGCGTCCCGGCGACCTCAAGGCGGAAATCGGTACATTGCGCGGCGAGTTGCGCCGCATGGGCCGCTTCGGCCTGATGCTCGGCAATTCGCCCGCGATGCAGACCGTCTACGACCAGGTCGGCCGCGTCGCGCCGACGGCGGCGTCGGTGCTGCTGATCGGCGAATCGGGCACCGGCAAGGAAGTCGCCGCACAGACGCTCCACGAACTGAGCCTGCGCCGCAAGCATTCGTTCATCGCAGTGAACTGCGGCGCGATTTCGCCGAACCTGATCGAATCCGAGATGTTCGGGCACGAGCGCGGGTCGTTTACCGGCGCGGATCGCCAGCACAAGGGCTATTTCGAACGCGCGAACGGCGGCACGCTGTTCCTCGACGAAATCACCGAGATGCCGATCGAGCTGCAGGTGAAACTGCTGCGCGTGCTGGAAACCGGCATGTTCATGCGCGTCGGCACGACGAAGGAACTCGAAACCGATGTGCGCCTGATCGCCGCGACCAACCGCGATCCCGAACAGGCCGTGCTCGAAGGCAAGCTCCGGCTCGACCTGTATCACCGGCTGAACGTGTTCCCGATCAACCTGCCGCCGCTGCGTGAGCGGGGCAAGGACGTCGAACTGCTCGGTCAGGCGTTCCTCGACGAGCTGAACTCGCGCTACAACACGAAGAAGACCTTCCCGCCGGCCGTGCGGGAGATGCTTGCGTCGTATCCGTGGCCGGGCAACGTGCGCGAGCTGAAGAACTACGTGCAGCGCGCGTACATCATGTCGGGCGCGGAGTCGGACAGCACGGCGGCCGTGCCGCTGCAGATCTCGCTGTCGAAGCCGTCGGCGGGAACGGCGGTCACGATCGCGTTCGGCACGTCGCTCGCGGAAGCCGATCGACAGCTCATTCTCGCGACGCTAGAGCAGTGCGGCGGGGTGAAGACGCGCGCGGCCGAGATTCTCGGCATCAGCCTGAAAACGCTCTATAACCGGCTCGTCGAATACGGCGAGGACTCGAACAAGGCGGCCGTCGGCGAGACGAGCGACCTCGGCGATTCGGGCGCGAACTAGCAGCGCCAACGCCTCAATCCGTAGACGAAACCCGGCGCCCGCGCATCGATTTGCGCGGGCGTTTTTCATTGGCGGTCCAGCCGATCAGCGCCGATAATGAGATAGGCGCAACAGGGTGCATGCGCGTAAGGCAGGCGAAGGGCATGGCCCTTGCTGTCGTTGAGTCAAGGCTCGAACGTGTCGAGTCGACCATCATTACAACGACCAGGAGCCGCCATGTCCGATCCCGTTTCCGCTGGCACGCGAAGCACGACAGACCCGACCGACGCGATTCACGCGCAGACGCCGCAGGTGCCGGACCCGCCG
The DNA here is from genome assembly GCF_001544515.1 of Caballeronia terrestris. Taxonomy (GTDB): domain Bacteria; phylum Pseudomonadota; class Gammaproteobacteria; order Burkholderiales; family Burkholderiaceae; genus Caballeronia; species Caballeronia terrestris. Next base: position 24,141 of record NZ_FCOL02000004.1, on the reverse strand, counting down.
GTGACGCCTCCCGATGAGCCGCCGTCGCCGCAGGTTCCGCCCGACACCAATCCGGACCCGACGCGCGAACCGCCTACGCCACCGATGCAGCCGATCGGCGATCCGCCGCCCGGACCGAACGAGGCGCCGCACGTCAGATAAACGCGCGGCGATGATGCACTAAACAGAGTGCGGATCACGAATAAGGGCGCATTCCCCTAAAACGTGCAAGTGTTGAAGAAAGTTCTACGTTCGCTGTAGACATTACAACGAACGGCGTAACAATGACCGGCGATCGCACTGCGGCGCCGGTCGTTTTTTCGCTTCGGGTTTCACCGCCGCCGACTCCTTCGCACGACGGCCTTCTTCTTTGGAGGCATCATGAGGCACCCCGCACTTCGACGTTCCGCGCGTCATTCGTCCAAACGCGAAGCGCGCGCCGAGACCGCCAAGGAGGCGCCGCCCCCCGTCGCCGCGACGGACGGCACGCCGCACGACCCCGCGGGCCAGAACCGCCCCGCGCCTGACGCGCCGCCCGATGGCGAGCACAACCAGGGCGGCGTGCGGCGCGAAGGCATCGACTATCAGCGCGATCTCGGCTCGGAGCAGGACTCTTAACCAAAGGCGCCGCGAATCGCCTTTGCGACGCTATTTTTTTCTCCGCGACGCGCCGTCGCCGCGTGTTTTCGTTCGTCGGTAACATCCAAATACAAATTTTATTCCGGCCATCAAAAAAATCGGCATGGGTTTTGCATACCTTCTATCGCCAATTCGAGCATGCAACGACAACTGAAGAGGTGACGCTGTAATGAGCAGATTGATCGTGGTATCGAATCGCGTTGCGCCGATCCAGGAAGGCAAGCCCGCTGCCGGCGGCTTGGCGATCGGCGTGCTGGACGCGCTACAGGAGACAGGTGGCGTCTGGTTCGGGTGGAGTGGAGAGATCGTCGGCGAGGCATCGGCGCCGGTGATCGAAAAGCGCGGCAACGTGACTTACGCGACTGTCGGACTGACGCGCCGCGATTACGACCAGTACTACCGCGGCTTTTCCAACGCCACGCTGTGGCCGACGTTCCATTACCGCAACGACCTCTCGCGATTTGATCGCGAGGAATACGCGGGCTACGCGCGCGTGAACGCGGGCCTCGCCGCGAAACTCAAGGCGCTGCTTCAGCCCGACGACATCATCTGGGTCCACGACTACCACCTGCTGCCGTTCGCGCAGGAATGCCGTGCGCTCGGCATTACGAATCCGATCGGATTTTTCCTGCACATTCCCTTCCCGGTTCCCGAAGTGATGCGCACGGTGCCGCCGCACGAGGAACTGATCAAGGCGATGTGCAGCTACGACATCGTCGGATTCCAGACCGATGCGGATAAACAGTCGTTCGTGGACTACATCGAGCGCGGCAAGCACGGCCACGCCAGCGACGACGGCATGATGCAGGCCTACGGCCGCATGCTGAAAGTGGGTGCGTATCCGATCGGCATCTATCCGGACGCCATCGCGAAGGCCGCCGAGCAGTTTTCGAATCGCAAGCCGGTCAAGAGCCTGCGCGACAGCATGCGCGGGCGGAAGCTCATCATGAGCGTCGACCGGCTCGATTATTCGAAAGGGCTCGTCGAGCGGTTTCAGGCGTTCGAGCGGCTACTGCTGAACGCGCCCGGCTGGCATGGCCGCGTGTCGCTCGTGCAGATCGCGCCGCCGACCCGCTCCGACGTAACGACCTACCAGCGCATCCGCCAGAATCTCGAAGGCGAGGCGGGGCGCATCAACGGCCGATTCGCGCAGCTCGACTGGACGCCGATCCAGTATCTCAACCGCAAGTACGACCGCAATCTGCTGATGGCGCTTTTCCGCCTGTCGCAGGTCGGTTACGTGACGCCGCTGCGCGACGGCATGAATCTCGTCGCGAAAGAATATGTGGCCTCGCAAGACCCCGCCGATCCCGGCGCGCTCGTGCTGTCGCAATTTGCCGGCGCGGCGGATCAAATGCCGGGCGCGCTGGTGGTGAATCCGTTCGATTTGTCGCAGATGTCGGAGGCGCTGGAGCGCGCGCTGTCGATGCCGCTCGCCGAGCGTCAGGCGCGTCACGCCGACATGATGGGGCCGTTGCGCGAGAACAATCTGTCCGTGTGGCGCGATTCGTTCCTGCAGGATCTGCGCAGCGTCGCGACGGCTGCGTCGGTCACGAAGAAGACGGTGAAGCAGGTCGCCGAAGCGAAGCCGCGGACGGCGAAGGTCAATCACGCGTAGTCACGTCTTGTATTGTCAAGAACCCCGCGTCTGGCGATCAGGCGCGGGGTTTTGCTTTTTTTTGCGGCACGCCCCTTGCGATCCCCTCCGCTAACGATCAACGGAGGTCAATGATGAGCGGAAGCACACTGAACCCGCCTGACGAAGGCGGCGTGGAAATTGGCAAGGGACACGGCACGGGCGCGCTCGGGCCGAGCGATTCGTCCGACAGCGGCTCGGACGTGCAGGGCGAAAAGCGCTATCCGGGCGACATCGAGGACGAACTCGACAACCACGCGCTCGGCCAATCGGCGGCGGAACTCGCGAGCGATACCGACCGCTACGGCACGGGCGAAGCGGCATCGGCGGATGGCGACAACAATCTCGCCGCCGACGCCGATATCCTCCCCGACGAAGTGACGGACGAAACGCGCGACATTGGCGACGAAACCGCCGATCCCGAGGACGACGAGACGCTCTGACGTAGCAAAGCGGCGCATTCCGGAAGGCATGCCCGCTTTTTACATCGACTGGCGTTACGATCGGCGTTTTGGGCCGCACGCCTCGCCACGCCGACGATGAATCACGACACCCCGAATCCCGCACCGGTCGCCGAAGGCCGGACCTCGAAGCTGCATGGCTGGCTCTCGTGGATCGTCGACCCCGTCACGCAATGGACGCAGGACCACTGCCTGATGTTCTCCGCATCGATCGCGTTTTTTGCGGCATTTTCGATCGCGCCGACGCTCGTCATCGTGATTTCGGTGGCGAGCATCTTCTTCGGCGCCGATGCCGTGCAGGGACGGCTTTTCGGCGAAATCAGCGGCGTCGTGGGCGTGGATGCGGCGCGCGCGCTCGAAGCGATTGTCGCGAACGCCTGGCAGGCGGATATTGCGCGGCGCACGGCGATTTTGTCGGCGGCGGGCGTGCTGATCGGCGCGTCGGCGACGTTTTCTTCACTGCACAGCGCGCTGAACGTGATCTGGCCGACGCCCGCCGTCAGCGCGCGCGAGAGCGTCTTCAACCTGCTGCGCGTGCGGGCGATCTCGTTCGGGCTGGTCGTCGGCTCGGGGCTTTTGATCGTCGCGCTGCTCGTGCTCGATGCGCTCGTCGAGCTGCTCGGCCACCTCGTCCTCGGCGACGGCAGTCCGTATGTTTTCCTCGCGAGCGTCACGCAGCGCATGATCACGCTCGTGATGCTGATGCTCGCGTTCACCGTCCTGCTGAAATTCCTGCCCAGCACGCGGATGCAATGGCGCGACGCGGCGCTCGGTGCGCTCGCGGCGGCGCTGCTGTTCGAAGGCGGAAAGCGCCTGTTCGCGTTCTACCTGAGTCACGCAGGCACAGCGAACATGTTCGGCGCGGCCGGCTCGCTCGCGGTGATCCTGATGTGGCTCTATTACTCGGCGGCGGTGTTCCTGCTCGGCGCTGAACTCGCCGCGACGGCGGCGCGCAAGCGTACGCATCGCGAGTCAGGGTGGCGATAAAGCAGCAGGGCGCAGAAACAAAAACGCCTTCGAAAAGAACCTCGAAGGCGCTGGAAAACCGAAAGAAACTGATTAAGCCTGTTGCCGGCGCAATTCCGCAGGCGGCACCTTCATCAGATGCCGGTACTTGGCCACCGTCCGGCGCGCGACGATCACGCCCTGATCCGCGAGCATCTTCGCGAGACTCACGTCCGACAGCGGATCGTTCGAATTCTCCTTCGCGATCATTTCCTTGAGCAGCGCGCGCACGGCCGCGGCGGAGCACGTCCCGCCGCTTTCCGTGCTGAGTTCGCGCGGGAAGAAGTGCTTGAATTCGAAGATGCCGCGCGGCGTCGCCATGTACTTGTTGCCCGTGGCGCGCGAGATCGTCGATTCGTGGAGTTCGAGTTCGTCCGCGACGTCGCGCAGCACGAGCGGCTTCAGCGCGATTTCGCCGTAGTCGAAGAACGCCTTCTGATGTGACACGATGCATTCCGCGACGCGCTGAATCGTCGTGAAACGCTGCTGCGCGTTGCGGATCAGCCAGCGCGCTTCCTGCAACTGTTGCGCGAGCGGCGAACGGCTCGCCCCCGCCGATTGCGCGAACAACTCCGCATACATCCGGTGGATGCGCGCCCGCGGCAGCACGGCCGGGTTGATCGTCACGACCCAGCTTTTCTTGACCTGCCGCACGATCACGTCCGGTACAACGTAGTTGTCCTCGGCCTGGCCGTAGTTCTCGCCCGGTTTCGGATCGAGCTTGCGCACGAGCGCGCAGGCGATGCGCAGTTCGTCCGCGCTGCAGCCGATCTTCTTCTGCAACTCCGCCTGTTCGCGCCGTGCAAGCCGCTCCAGATGATGCGTCACGATTTCGAGCGCGACGGCGCGACCGGGCGTCGTCGACGGCATCGCTTCGAGTTGCAGCGACAGGCATTCCGACAGATTGCGCGCGCCGACGCCCGGTTTGTCGAGCGATTGCACGAGCTTGAGCGCGATGTTCAGTTCGTCTTCGAGCAGCGTGGGATGGATATCGACCAGGTCGGCCAGTTCGGAAAGATCCTGGCGCAAATAGCCGTCGTCATCGAGTGCTTCGATGATCAGTTGCGCCACCGCGCGATCACGGTCGTTCAGCGGATAGAGGCGCAGCGTGTCGTGCAGCGTGTCGTGCAGGGACGGCTCGATGCGGACCCAGTCGGCGGGATCGGAACCTTCGCCGTCGCCGCCATTGCGCGATGCCGAGCGGCCGAACGGATCGGACGAGAATTCGCTCATCGAATCTTCGTGCGACGAGGAATCGCCGTTGTCGGAGGAATCCTGGGCGCTGTCGGCGGCGAGTGGCGCTTCGGCCGGGCTGTCGGCGGGGCTCGATGACGTCGAGTCGGTCATCGAGCTGCCGTTGTCATTGCCTAGGGCGTTGTCTTCCGTCGTCGACTCGTCGTATTCGAGGAACGGGTTGGTGTCGAGCGCGTTGCGCAACTCCTGCTGGAACTCGAGTGAAGAAAGCTGCAACAGGCGGACCGATTGCTGAAGACGCGGCGTGAGCGCAAGGCTTTGCTTGGTGCGGAGTTCTAGTGATGGCGGCATTGCGTGGTAATCCTCGATTTGTTCTTAACGAAACGTCTTGCGTGCTAGCCTTTAAAGCACGAGCCGTGCCATGTGTGCCGACACCCGCTTGGCGTCTCGTTTTCGCGCTCCGTGCACGCGGATTGCGGGGGCGATCGCGGGCTGGTTCCACGCAGTTTTTACACGTCCTCCGACAAAAGCGCCGCAGGGCGCGACGCGTTTTCGAGCGCGTCGCGAACGTCGAAATCCATTCGTCGAAGAAACGTTTAGTGTGGCCCGCAAACCCAGTCGCGGCGCGGTTTTCCGTCCGATGAGACGCGCGCGGGCCCGGTCGCTTTTGCCCGTGCGGCACACAAGTTGCGCAGGAGCTTGCACGTTTCGCGTCTACGGGGCGTGACGTATAAGAGCATCACTAACGAGACGGTCCGACTGGCTTGAGCCAGCGCGACCGTACTTTCAAAATCGAAAAGAAGGAGTTATTTCCATGAAAACGACCCAGATCCTGAAGGCAGCCGGTGGTATCGCAGCAGTCGTGTTCGCGCTCAACGCGAACGCGCAAGTGACGACGACTCCGCCGTCGGCACCGGCGGACACCACGGTGGGAACGAAGGTCGATGACAGCGCGATCACGACCAAGGTCAAGGCCGAACTGCTCGCCGCGAAGAACGTGAAGTCCACCCACATCCACGTGAAGACGATCAAGGGCGTCGTATCGCTGACGGGCTCGGTGCCGTCGGCGGACGACAAGTCGGCGGCGGAAGACGTCGTGTCGGGCGTGTCGGGCGTGTCGCACGTCAAGAACCACCTCAAGATCGTCGCGAAGTAAGGGCGAAGGCGCGTGAGGCCCGGTTCGCCGGGTCTTGCCTCTGATGCGCGCGGGACGCGGCCGTTCGATCAACGGTTCGCGTCCCGCGCGGATTTTCATGCGAAGCAGTGAGCAACGAGCAGGGCGTAGTACGAGACGACGTTAAAACATGGCTGCATGGTCTCGCAATGCAGGCAGGCCTCAGGGAAAAAGGAGATTTCGATGAAGAGCACGAAAAAGATTGCATTGATCGGCGCGTTGACATTCGCGTTTACGGCGTCGGCATTCGCGCAGAACGCGGGCGGCGGCAACAGCGGCGGCGCATCGAACGGGCCGTCGGCGGCGCCGGATTCGATGAACGCGGCGTCGGGCGCAATGGCGAAGCCGTCCAAGGGCACCACCCTGCATCAGCAGAACAAGGCGCACAAGCAAAAGGGCGCGGCTGCGGCTGCGGCGGCATCGTCGCTTGGGACGAACGACAAGGGTGCGCCGCAGTAATCGCGAGCGTCGCATCCTGAAAAGCCCGGCCGCAAAAGCGCGCCGGGCTTTTTTTCGGGCGCGCGCATGAAAAAGCCGCCACTGCCGTGAGGCAGTGGCGGCGGGGTGCTACGTAGCGCTTGCGGCGCGTCGTGGGTTACGACTTCGCAGCAGCGTACTGGTCGCGCAGGTCGCGGATGCGGTCGTGATTCTGGATCACGCCCTGATACTGACGCTCGACGACCGCGCGCACGTCGGCCGGCAGTTCCTTGTCGAGCGCATCGCGATAGTTCTTCTTCGCGACGTCCTCACCGCGTTCGCACTCCGCGAGAATCGCGTGGTCGTCGCGACCGGTCACCGCCGACTTCACCTCCATCCAGCCGCGATGCAGCGCACCGCCGACCGTGCCGCCCGTTTCCGGCGTGCCGCCCAGGCGCTGGACGAGTTCCTGTAGTTCGCGCGCGCCGCGCGTGCAGTCCTCGGCGCGGCCCGCGAACAACTGCTTCAGGCTCGGATCGCGCGTATCTTCAGCGGCCTTGAGGAAGCCCTTTTCCCCGTCCTTCGACGTTTCAACGAGATCATTGAGTACCGATACGATGTTCGTGCTCATGTAATACCTCCTTAGTGATCGAAGTTTCCCGCAATGAGTCCCGATGCGGGACGCGGTCCATAGCTAGTTGCACGCGACGTGCCTGGGTCTGCGATTCGAGCGGTTTTTTACGCTTTTCTTCGCGCGGCATGGTGTTTGCTTTTTCAGGCCCGAGAAAGGCGCGTCGGCGTCTACAAACGCGCCGAATGTCATGAGATCAACCATCGCGAGTTGCTCGTGTGCGTGGCGATTGTGAGTCCGTGATCGTCATGCAGATTCGGCAACGCACGCTGGATACCCAGGAAGAAGGAGCAACCGTGGGCGTCGATCAAATGTGCGAACCGTCCTATGCGCCGCGCACGATGCACGTCGTACCCGCGACATGCGAGCGTCCAGTCGGCCAGCGGACCGCCGTGCCACATGAACGGCACACGCGGGTCTGGGTGTAGAGGCTGACTAAAAAAACCGCCTGGGCTAACAGGCGGCATTCTTACAACGCTTCAGGCACGTCGCTCGGCGTATTCACCCGCCGGTTGCGGCGGCTTCAACGGATCGAAATCGCTCCATCGACCTTGTTGCCAGCGGCCCGACGCGCGCTCGATGTCCATCCCGCCCGACTCGCGCAGAATCGTCGCCGCATCGTCCTTCGATTCCGGCGACACGTGCACCGCGACGAGCACGCCCGCATGCCGCGCAGTCTCCGCGTTGTGCTGCGACCCCGGCGAATGCGGCTTCGACTGACGCATCAGCGACATCGCGCCTGCCAGCGACCCGACATACGCGCCGACGCCAGCCGCCACCGCCGACACGATCAGCGGCGCCTTGAATACGGCAAACACCGCCGCGCCGACGATCGCCCCGATCACCGCGCCAATCGTCACGCCGCGCCCCGCGCCCTTGGGCGCGGCCTGCGCGCCGGCATCGGTGCCGACGTCGCCGCCAATCGGATGGCGCGCGTGCTGGCCGCTCGGGTTCACGAAAAACAGCGTGACGTCTTCCTCGACGAAGCCGCGCGCGAACAGCCGTTGCGCGGCGGTCTCGGCGGCCTGAAACGTCTGGAAACGGCCTGCAATGATCAGCGACATGTTGCCTCCGTTTTCGGATGGATTTATTAGACGGACGGGAGCGCGCCGTAGCTACTTCGGCTCCATCCCCGTGACGCGAAAGAGCCCGCTTCTCAGCACGACCGGCTGGCCGCGGTTGTCGTCGAGCACTTCGGCGCACACCGCGCGGATGCGCGGGCGTCCCTGCTCGTAGGCGGGCAGAATATGTTCCTCGCGCGCCGATTCCGCGCCGAAATGGTCCTCCAGCGCCTCGACCGTGATCGAGCAGACGACCGGCTGGCCGTCGACGAGTGCGGTGAAATTGAGTTCCAGGTCGACGCCGTCGAAAACCGGCGGATCGTCCGCGAAGGTGATGTGCATGGTCGAGTCCTCATAGGCCGGACGATGGGGGAAAGCGGGAAGGGCGCTCATGCCGATGCCTTCGCCTTCGCGAGCTGCTGCGCCATCTCGTAATGATGCTGGACGATCGGCAGCGCGCGGGTTGCCGCGGTTTTCAGCTGGGCGTCGTTACCGCTCTCGCTTTCCTTCTTGAAGAGCTCGACGGCCTTCTGATGGCCGCCGACCACTTTCTCAATATATGCCTTGTCGAACTCGGCGCCCTGAAGATTTTGCAGACTGCCGATCACCGCCGAATCCGCGCTCGGCGCCGCCGTGATGCCGTGGCGCTTCGCGAGGATGTCGAGATTGCGCGCGAGCTTCGCGTGATCGGCGATCATGCGCTGGGCGAAGCGCTTCACCTGCGCGTCGCTCGATTTACTGAGCGCAAGCTTGCTCGCGGCGATTTCGGTGGCGCCCGCCTGGCCCGCGTCCTGGATGAACTGCTGGTCGCTTGGCGAGAGTTTTTCGGTCGCCGACATTGCCGCGGCGGCCTTCGTGGCGCCCGATGCCGCGTTGCCCTGCGCGTGAGGGAGCGAAGCGAACGCGCAGCCGAGCGCGAGGGTCGCGGCGCAGAGGTTATTCAGATTGATGAGGGATTTTCTAGGCATTCTGGTCTCTTGTGTCGATCCAGAGTTGGCGCTGTCGGCCAATGCGCTCACTCTGGTCCCATGCAAAATTGCCATTGCGCGTCGACCGGGTGGCGGCGCGCCGCGCGGTTTAGCACGGCATCATCGGAAGGTTGCGCCTACGCAGCGTTTTGCCGCCCGCTCAATGCATCGATCAACGCGTTGTTGAAGGCGGGCAAATCGTCGGGCTTGCGGCTCGTGATCAAATTGCCGTCGATCTGCACTTCCTGGTCGACCCACGTGCCGCCAGCGTTGCGAATGTCGTCCTGGAGACTCGGCCAGCTCGTCATCGTCCGGCCCGCGACGATGCCCGCCGAGATCGGCAGCCAGCCGCCGTGGCAAATCACCGCGATCGGCTTCTTCGCCTGATCGGTGGCTTTGACGAAATCTTGCGCCTGGGGCACGACGCGGATCGCATCGCCGTTCACGACGCCGCCGGGGAGCACGACCGCGTCGTAGTCGTCCGGCTTGGCCTGATCGAACGTCAGGTCGACATCGATCTTGTCGCCTTTGTCGACGTGCTTGAATCCCTGGATTTGCCCCGGCTTTTGCGAGATTACGAAGACCTGCGCGCCGGCTTCCTTGAGCGCGCGCCGGGGCTCGACGAGTTCGGCTTGCTCGAAGCCGTCGACCGCGAGAATCGCGATCTTGCAATCATTAAGCGGATTGGGCACGAAAACACTCCTTCTCTTGCGGATGAGGCGGGATAACCGTTCCAGTCTCGTGGAACTTCGTCCTCTGGCCGCAGCAAGGGGTGTGCCCAGCGTATGGAAGCGCTTGCATCGGAATGCCAGGCGCGTGTTCAAGCTGCCTGTCGTCGGGGCGCTTCGGCGCTGCGCTTCAAGCGCTTCGTGCCGCCAGCGCGCGCCGTCAGGCTGCTCCGACATTGCGGTTTCAAGCGCTCCGCGCCCGCCAGTGCGCGCCCGGCGTCCAGCCGCCCCAGCGCCGCGCCTTCAGGCGCTGCCTGCTCGTCAGCGCGCCTATGGTCAGGCCGCGTCCGCGCTTCCCTTTCAAGCGCTTGATGAGCGCAAATGCGTTCCCGCTTCACGCCGCTTCCGCGCTGCGCCTGCCCGCGAGCCGCATCAAACTGACGACTGCCGCCGCCGCAGCGAATCCAGCCGCGACATAAAGGGTGATGATCGCGCCATGCTGCGGCGCGACACCGAAGATCAGCGCGACGAGCGCCGCGCCGAGTGTCTGCCCCGAGAGCCGCGCGGTGCCGAGCATCCCGCTCGCGCCGCCGCTGCGATTGCGCGGCGCCGACGACAGCATCTGCCGGTTGTTCGGCGACTGGAACAACCCGAAGCCAAGCCCGCAGACGGCCATGCGCCACGCGATATCGAACGGAGTGGGATGCATGCCGGTCGTTGCGAGCAGCAAGAGTCCGGCCGTCAGGATCGCGAGGCCGATGCCGCCGAGCATCCCCGCCGAATAGCGGTCGGCGAGCACGCCCGCGAGCGGCGCGACGAATACGATGACGAGCGGCCACGGCGTCATCAGGAAGCCGGTCTGGACCTGGGTCATGCCGAAGCCGTCCTGCAGCAGGAACGGCAGCGAGACGAACGTCAGCATCTGCGCGGTGAACGAGCAAAACGACGTCGCAATCGAAAGCGCGAACACGGGAATGCGCATCAGATCGACGGGCAGGAGCGGCGCGCTCTGCGTCAGTTGCCGCCGCACGAAGAAGTAGCCGATCACACCCGCCGCCACGAATTCGGCGATCACGTACGGACGATGCTCGCCGTGCCCGAGGCCGTCGACGGCCGTGATCGCCAGGCCGAAAACCAGCGCGTTCATGAGCGCGCTCACGTAGTCGTAGGGCCGACGGTGGCCGGGCGTCGACGGCAGCGCGCGCATCCCGAGCGCAAGCGCGACGATCCCAATCGGCACGTTGATCGCGAACAGCCACGGCCACGGCGCGATCGAGAGCACCCCCGAGGCGACGGTCGGTCCGACCACCGACGAGATCGCGACCACCGTCGCGTTGATGCTCACGCCGCGCCCGAGCTGGTCGGGCGGGTAGATCATGCGCACGAGCGCCGTGTTGACGCTCATGATCCCGGCCGCGCCGAAGCCCTGGATGACGCGGGCGAGCGTCAGCGTCACGAGCGAATTCGAGAGCGCGCACGCGAACGACGCGACCGTGAAGACCGCGAGCCCCGTCATATAGACGCGCCGGTAGCCGATCCGGTCGCCGAGCGAGGCGAGCGGCAGGAGCGCGATGGTGATGGTGAGCGTGTAGGCGTTGACGACCCAGATCGAATCGGCGGGCGCGGCGTCGAGCGTTCGGGCGATGGTCGGCAGCGCGACGTTGGCGATGGCCGAGTCGAGCACCGCGAGCGTGATGCCGAGCGCGACGACGGCGATCGCCCAATAACGTTGGGGAAAAGGTAAGCCTTGTTCTGCGTCCATCGATCGGCCAAAAAGGAAGGCGCGTGGCCGCTTCGCCCGCGCCATTGTTTTTCTTAAGAGACCGCTGCCGTCATTTCAGCTCGTAGAGGCCCGTGTAAGTCGCCGAATCGATTTCGTTCAAGTGCGTCATGAAGCGCGCGACGGCATTGGTCGCGTTGGCATCGAGTTCGAGCTTGCCCGCCTGCAGCGCGTGGATGCGGAAAATGTAGCGATGCGTCTTGTCGCCGCGCGGAGGCGCCGCGCCGCCGAAGCCCACCGTGCCGTAGTCGTTGCGCAACTGCAGCGCGCCGGCGGGCAGGAGACTGCCGTCCGCCTTGCCGGCGTTGCGCGGCAGCGACCGGACCTCCGGCGGAATGTTCACCACGACCCAGTGCCAGAAGCCGCTGCCGGTAGGGGCGTCGGGATCGTAGACGGTAAGGGCGAAGCTCTGCGTTTCGGCGGGCGGGTCGTCCCACTGCAAGGCGGGCGAAATGTTCTCGCCCGCTCCGCCGAAGGCTTGCTGATCGAACTCCTGCGCCTTCGTCAGGAAGCCATTGGCGGGAAATTCGTCGGACCAGATGCGGAAATCAGCCATGAGATTCGTGCCTCCTTTCTTAGGGTTGGGATCACGGCGCTTCGAGTTCGCCGGGCAGTCTGCGTGCAGCAAACATGCCCGCCGGTTCCTTGTGCTGCCAAGCGATGCGGCGCCGGGCCTTTTCGAGTTTAGCATCGGCCCCCGATTTCGAGATGGCCCACCGAGTGCCGCCTGGCGCCGCACGCCCGCTGCTGCGGGCGTGAAATATGAAGCGCTACAATAATGAGACAAATCTGGAACCGGCGCGAGCCGAAAGGACGATGATGCCTAACGACGAGCGGCGCGTGGCCCACGCCGCGTCCCGGCCACTGAACGCCGCGGCCGCAACGGCCCCCACCGACGACGCCGACATGTTCGACCTCGCGCCCGTCTCGCTTTGGCTGGAGGATTTCAGCGCGGTGCGCGAGCTCTTCGAAAGCTGGCGCGCAGAAGGCGTTACCGACCTGCGCGCGCATCTCGCCGAGGACCCGGCGCGCATCAGCGCGTGCTCGTCGCGGATTCGCGTGCTGAAGGTGAATCGCCGGACGCTGTCGCTCTTCGCCGCGAAGGACGTCGATCATCTCGTGCTGAACCTCGCGAGCGTCTTTCGCGACGACATGTTGCAGACGCACGTCGACGAACTCGACCAGTTGTGGTCCGGCAAGCCGCAGTTCGTGAGCCAGACGGTGAACTACACGCTCGACGGCCGGCGTCTCGACGTGCTGCTGAAGGCCGTGATCCTGCCGGGCCACGAGGCGCGCTGGGATCGCGTGCTGGTGACGATCGAGGACATCACCGAGCTGGAAGACGTGCGTCGCAAGGCCGCGCACAGCGAGCTCTACGCGCGCGGGCTCTTCGAGCATTCGCCGGTGTCGCTGTGGGTGGAGGATTTCAGTTCGGTGAAGCAACTGCTCGACGAGGTGCGCGAGCAAGGCATCGTCGATTTCCGCACGTTCACGAACGTTCATCCGGAGTTCGTCGAGCGCTGCATGCAGGAAATCCACGTGCTCGACGTCAACCAGCACACGCTGAAGATGTTCGCCGCTCCGACCAAGCCGACGCTCCTCGCGCGTCTCGCGGACATCTTCCGCGACGACATGCAGCAGCACTTCCAGGAGCAGTTGATCGACTTGTGGGAGCACAGGCTCTTTCATCAGCGCGAGGTGATCAACTATTCGCTCGAAGGCGCGGAACTGAATGTGCACCTGCAATTCTCGGTGTTTCCGGGACACGAGCGCGACTGGGACCTCGTGCTCGTCGCGCTCACCGACATCACCGCGCGCAAGAAGGCCGAGGCGTATCTCGAATTCCTCGGCAAGCACGACGTGCTGACGAAGCTGAAGAACCGCTCGTTCTACGTCGATGAAATCAACCGGCTGGAGCGCAAGGGTCCGTTCCCGGTTACGGCGATCGCCGTCGACGTGAACGGCCTGAAGGGCGTGAACGACCAGTTGGGCCACGCCGCCGGCGACGCGCTCCTGCGCCGCGCGGGCGAGGTGCTCGGCAAGGCGCTGGAGAAGCCGTTCCAGGCGGCGCGGATCGGCGGGGACGAATTCGTCGTGCTGCTGCCCGGCACCGACGAGCGCGGCGGCGAGCAGGTGATGGAGAGCATCCGGCAACTGGTGGAAGTGAACAACCAGTTCTATTCGGGGATGCCGCTCAGTTTCGCGATGGGCGCGGCGACGGCGCAGGATGGCGAGCGCTTGGAAGCGATGCTGCAACGCGCCGACGCGGTCATGTACGCGGAAAAGCGCGCGCACTACGGCAACGCGGAGAACGACCGGCGCGCGGACTGACTATTGGCTACTTGCCGCCGTTGGTGACTTCGTCGATACCGTGATCGAGCGCCGGGCACGCCTCGTGGATCTGCTTCGCATACTCGGCGGGATTGCTCGACTTGAGTTTCGCGAACCGGTCGACGGTCGATTGCGCTTCAGTGTAGCCCAGATTCCAGGCGCCTTCGAAGTCGGGTGCCGCCGGGAAATTCTGCTTCGCCGCTGCCTTGAAACGATCGATTTTCGCGCGATCGATGTGGCACACGTCGGCCGCTCCGCGCGCGATGTTGCCGCTCGTGCGCACGCCTTCCATCGCGAGGCTTTCGGACGAAGGCGATTGCTGCGCCATTTGCGCATCCGCGGCGAGCGGCGCGACGGTCAGGAATGCAACGATGGCGCCGGTCAGAACTGTCTTGAAGGTCATGCGATTCCTTATGGGTTGCCGCGCGAATTATAGGCGAAGGACTATTGCCGCGATGCCCGGACTGACGGCCGGATGGCGCATTTCACCGTGCTAGAATCGATTTCCGATTGCCGCTCCAGCCGAGACACCACGCAGAAAAATGAAAAAAGGAAGCAAGGCCGCAACGCCTACGAGTGCTGCGCCTTCGCCGGAGACACGGCGCAAGTACGATCCGGAGGAGACCAAGCGCAACATCCTCGACATCGCCACGCAGGAGTTCTCGGCGATGGGGCTGGCGGGTGCGCGCGTCGATGCCATCGCGGAGCGCACGAACACCACGAAGCGCATGCTGTACTACTACTTCGGCAGCAAGGAAGGGCTGTACGAGGCGGTGCTTGAACAGGTCTACGGCGACATCCGCGCGCTCGAACAGGAATTGCAGCTCGCGGAACTGGAACCGCAGGCGGCGCTGCGCCAGTTCGTCGAATTCACTTTCGACTATCACGACAAACACCGCGATTTCGTGCGGCTCGTCACGATCGAGAACGTGCACGCGGCAAAATATATCGAGCAGTCGAAGACGTTCAAGAACCGCAATTCGAGCGTCGTGCGCACGATCGAGGATTTGATCGCGCGCGGCGTGGCGGCGGGCCAATTCCGCGACGACGTCGATCCGATCGATCTGCATCTGATGATCAGCTCGTTCTGCTTTCACCGCGTCGCGAACCGGCACACGTGGGGCGCGGCGTTCGGACGTGATCCGTCGGGACCGCGCTCGCGCGCGCGGCATCGCGAGATGATCGTCGATGCGGTGCTAAGGTTCATGCGGCGCGAGAGCTAAATCATTCAAAAAAAGCCGTTCCACATGTCCCGGAACGGTTTTTTTGTGCCTTCGAAATTTGTACTGTCTGGTTAGTTTGCGATACCATGACCGCTCATCGGCGACAGCACGACCAGGAGGCGGCCTTGCGTTCCATTCGAACATCCATCGCGACGGTATCGATCAGCGGCACGCTCGTCGAGAAGCTGAACGCGATCCGCGCGGCGGGTTTCGACGGCGTCGAGATCTTCGAGAACGACCTGCTCTATTTCGACGGCACCCCCGCCGACGTGCGCCGCATGGCCGAAGACCTGGGCCTCGCGATCTACCTGTTCCAGCCGTTTCGCGACTTCGAAGGCGTCTCGCCCGAGCGGCTCGCGCGCAATGTCGAGCGTGTGAAACGCAAGTTCGATCTGATGCATCAGCTCGGCACCGATCGCATGCTCGCGTGCAGCAACGTGTCGCCGGAAACGATCGCCGACGATGCCCTCATCACCGAACAGCTCGGTGTCCTCGCGCGCGCGGCGGAGGAGGCCGGCGTGATCGTCGGCTACGAGGCGTTGGCGTGGGGGCGGCACGTCAAGTCGTACAAGCACGCGTGGCGGCTCGTCGATGCCGTGAATCACCCGAACCTCGGCCTCGTGCTCGACAGCTTCCATACGCTCTCGATCGGCGATTCCGTCGACGAAATCGCGTCGATTCCGGGCGAGCGCATCGCGTTCGTGCAGATCGCCGACGCACCCGTGCTCGCGATGGACGTGCTGGAATGGAGCCGTCATTACCGCTGTTTTCCGGGGCAGGGCGCGCTCGACGTCGCGTCGTTCACCGCGCGCGTGCTCGAAGCGGGCTACACAGGGCCGCTGTCGCTCGAAATCTTCAACGACGGCTTTCGCGCCGCGCCGACCGCCGTCACCGCCGCCGACGGCCACCGGTCGCTGCGTTTTCTCGAAGAAGAAACGCGCTCGGCGCTCGGCCAGAAGGCGCCCGACATTCTGTTCGCGCCGCCCGAACCGCCCGCGCACATCGGCTTCCAGTTTCTCGAATTCGCCGTCGACGACGCCACGCGCGCCGAAGTCGCCGGCTGGCTCGGCAAGCTCGGCTTTCGGCTTGCGGGGCGGCATCGTTCGAAGGACGTCACGCTGTATCGGCACGGATCGGGATCGATCGTGCTGAACGCCGAAACCGATTCATTCGCGAGCGAGTTTTTCCAGCAGCACGGGTTGTCACTGTGCGCGTCGGCGTTTCGGGTCGACGATGCAAAGCGCGCCTTCGAGCGCGCCGCAGCCTACGGCTACACGCCGTTCTCCGGGCGGATCGGACCGAACGAGCGCGTGTTGCCCGGCGTGCGCGCGCCCGATGGCAGTCTCGGCTATTTCGTCGACGAAGCGCCCGGCGCGCCCACGCTCTGGGAATCGGATTTCGTGCTCGACGACGCCGGCGCACCGCGCGAAAGCGGGCCGCTGGAACGCATCGATCATGTGTGTCTCTCGCTACCCGCCGATGCGCTCGATACGT
Source organism: Caballeronia terrestris (assembly GCF_001544515.1). Lineage (GTDB taxonomy): Bacteria > Pseudomonadota > Gammaproteobacteria > Burkholderiales > Burkholderiaceae > Caballeronia > Caballeronia terrestris. The sequence continues at coordinate 7,480 of NZ_FCOL02000004.1, read as the reverse complement.
GGGTGCTGTTTTTCCGCACCGCGTTCGGCTTCGAGGCGGAGCCGAGCGTGCTCGTGCCCGATCCGTACGGCCTCGTGCGCAGCCGCGCGGTGCGAAGCCGCGACGGGTCGGTCCGCATTGCGTTGAACGCGTCGATCGATCGTTACACGGCGGTGGTGGAATCGCTTGCGACGTATCGCGGATCGGGACTGAATCACGTTGCGTTCAGCACGCCGGACATTTTCGATGCGATCCCGCGTCTTGCTGCGAACGGCGTCAAGTTTCTGCGCATCCCGCGCAATTACTACGACGATCTGGCGGCGCGCTACGCATTGCCCGACGCGCAGATCGACGCGATGCGCGAGCACAACATTCTCTACGACCGCGACGAGCGCGGCGGGGAGTTCTTTCATGCGTACACGGAGCAGCTCGATCAGCGGTTCTTTCTGGAGGTGATTGAGCGGCGCGGCGGGTACGATGGATACGGCGCGGCGAATGCGGCGGTCAGGCTCGCGGCGCATGCGCAAATGCAGAAGGCGCGGCGCGGGTGACACGGTTGTGTGTTTGCAAGGGCGCGGTGGGCTAGAGGCGCACGCGCATGCAGAAAAGCGCGTTACGGTTGAGCGGAGCGCGGGCATTCGCACATGAGTTTCCGGTCGCGGTGACCTATCATTAAGACAGGGCCGCGACCGCAACGGGAGGGCGCCATGCATGATCTCAGCAACATCCTGGTCGGGCTCGCCGGACTGGCGGCCATCGCGATCGTGCTGCTTGCTCACGACTGGCGCGAGGAACATCGGCAGCGGATGCTGATGCGGCATGCGACGCATCACCACTCACATCATCAGCTGCGCGACTGGTGGATGCGGCATAGGCACTGAGTGGCATCGTCATTGATGGAAGGCCGTTCCGGTTAACGCTGGAACGGCCTTTTTTCGCAATCGCGCGATCAGGCGCTGCGCGCGCGCTTTTTCGCACGAACCGTGACGCCAAGCGGAATTGCATCGGCGGCGTGCGGCTCGTTCGCCTGGGCGCGTTCGTCGTCACGCTTCCGGCAGACGGCTTCGAAAGCATCGAGCTGTAGATACAGCCGATGAACCGTCTGAATCTGCGTGCGCGACAGATGCGACGCCCGCGTGATGAGCGAAAGCCTCTCCCGCCAGTACGACGGCAGCAGAATCGGACCGCCGAAATCGCACTCGAGCGAGCGCCGCAACACCAGTTCGAGGTGCGCCAGATCCTGGTCTGCCAACAGCGCCGAAAACGCGCCTTGAGGCTTGGTATCGGGGTGGTCCATCATTGACTGACGGCATCGGCGGGCTTTGCTGGATAGGTACTTTCCCTCAACGCCTTTAGGTTCGCGCTTTCGGGACTTACTGGAGAACGCGCGCGATCGTCTTTGCTATACTCTGCGATCGCTGGCAATGCCCCATGCAGCCAGCACCGGCGCCTCAATAGGAAGAGGCATCGAAGCCGGAAAGGCCCTGCGACGACATCGCCGTCCGGCCGGCCAGCTCCCCGTAGTTCAATGGATAGAACGAGTGCCTCCTAAGCGCTAGATGCAGGTTCGATTCCTGCCGGGGAGACCACCGAAATGCCTTATACTACGGTCAAAGCCCCTCCCGATAAGGTTCTCAAGGTTCCAAAGGTCCCTGTAACGTACCACATTGCGTACCACAGGACAGACCACAATGCGCCTCAGTCTCTCGCCAGTCTTAACCGTGACCGTCAAATACTTATGGCAGCGCTACCGCGATGGCGGGATGCTCTGGTTCAAGCGCCGCGTTCCTCGGGACCTCCAAGGGGTCCTTGGTTCTCAATGGGTCCAGCAAAGTCTAGGCACAGAAGACCTCAAGGTAGCCGCTAGGCTCATTGCTCAATTGGTGCGTGAACAGGACAAGCATTGGAAGTCGCTCCGATCCACGTCCACCGATGAAGGTATCGACGCGAAGGCAAGGTTGCTGCTGACTGAGTATGGAATTCATCCCGATAGGTTAGACGATACCCACGAGGGCGCTCTATGGGCATTCCACGACTTGTTAGACGAGCAGTTGCCGGATCACATACGAGAAGCAAGCACGGTCCCGCCTGAGGTACTCGACCGTTATCTTCCGCCAGTCCATCGAACGGCCTTCCAGATTCAGCAAGGACGTCTCAAGCATCGTGCTTCGGATTGCCAGCGGGAGTACGCCGCAAGAAAGACGGATTCGGCACAGGCTCTGAAGTCTGCAACGCTTCCGTTCCAATACCTGATAGAGCTCTGCGGGGATAAGCCCCTCGGGGACTACAGGCGCTCAGATGTCCGCCGCTTTGTCGACCACTTAGAGAAGGGTAAGCACGCCGCGAACGGAAAGCCGATCAGCACCACAACCATCCAGCGCTACATCACCACCTTGAGGGCCGCTTTCAATCGCTCCGTCACCGAGCATGAGTTACCAATCAAGAATGTCTGGGCCGGGTCCATCGAATATTCCAAGGATGCCAAGGGCGAACAGAAGCGCGAAACCTTCACCGTCAAGCAATACCAAGCTCTCCAGAAGGGCGTAGGTGACATAGGCCAGACAGACGACCTCGGGGCCATGCTTACCCTGATTGCCAACACCGGCGCACGTCTAGCTGAGATAGCGGGCCTCAGGAACCAAGACTGTCACCCTTCGGCACAAGTCCCCTACATCGATATCCGCCCCTATGAATCTCGGGACCTGAAAACCCCCGCTAGTACCCGCAAGGTCCCGTTGACCCCTACGGCCCTACAGGCTCTCCGAAGGGCCCTGAGCCTCGCCACTGGTGATTATCTGTTTGGTCGATACACAGACGACAAGGGGTGTAGGGCCAATGCAGCAAGCGCAGCCCTCGGAATTCGGCTCAGGTCCTACGGGATCACGGCAACGACCCATGGCATGCGCCACGGTATGCGGGACTTGCTGAGGGCGGCGGAGTGTCCCGAAAACATCGTCTGCGAAATACAGGGGTGGGCGCAAGCGGGCCATGTTGCAAAGTACGGGAAAGGGTCTCCTCTCGGCGTCTTAGCGAAATGGTTGGAGCAAGCTGCTGCAGAGGCGGCGCGGATTCCCACGAAGAGCGCGGACGCTTGAGGACTCAGGCTTCACCGTTCGCTTCGGTTTTCTTCGTCACGCCTAGCTGGAAGTAAATCAGCACGAGCAGAGGGATGCTTCCGAACGGCAGCAAGAGGGGGCTCGTGAGTTGAGTGCTATTACCAACCAGGCCGCTTGCCGTGAGCGTTCCCGTGATACAGAAAAACATGCTCTTCTGTCCTGCCGTGATCCCCGCGTATCAGCTCTTCATTGTCATTTTCCTGTAAGTGAACCGGGCCGTATTCTACCCATCCGAAGACCCCTCAGTCCCCTCGTGCGCGGGGTGCCAGATCAGCCAAGGTTGCTGACGTATCCCTTGATGTCTATCAGTTGGTCATCGTGTTTGGTGACATATGTCTCGATGGTCTCCAGTTGGTCATCCTGTTTGCCGAGAGCCTTCAGGATTGTGTTGAGTGCATTTTCCATCGCATCGAATCGCTCTTCCATCACATCGAATCGCCGCTCTACATCTTTGCGGAATTCTTTGAACTCATCCGCCAAGGTGTCAACTGAAATCTCAAGTTGAATCAGATGGTCGTTAAGTTCCTCGCTGGTTACGGGGTGTAATCGTCGCGTGGTTCGTACATTTTTTCTCCTGTAAGTCCTCAGTTTCCCTCAGGCGTGGACGATTGTTCATCCCCTTCCAAAATCCTCAACAGGTTCGGGAAAAACACATCACAGCGCTCCCCGTGACTCGATGCTTCCCTTCGTGGACAGCTCGCCAGCTCCGCACCCAGATCAGTAACGTGGAACCCAGGGCCAAGGGCCTCGACCAGCCGCGCCAACCGATACCTTCCCTTCCGATCACAACGCGTACAGGCCAGCTCAATGTGACTTGCTCGCTGAGCTACTTCCCCGAGGGCAACACTCCCGTTCGTCACTTGGTTCCTTCCTTGCAAACTTCCTTGGTTTCTTGGTTGAATGGCGGCGCGGGTACTTCTGTCAAGTCCATTTGACACAATGGAAAGGCCCTCAGGGAGCCCCTGGGAACGCCGCAGGAGACTCCGCGGACTCGAAGGACCGGGGAACCCCGCTCAGAAGCGCTGCAGGAGGGCTAGAAATCGCCTTGTGCAGCCTCATCCTCGTCCATCTCATAGGCATGTTTCGACTCTTCCTTCAGTTGCTTGTGTTCCATCTCGATGTGCTCATACAGGTCTAGTTCCCAGACCAGCCTCAGGGCTACATCCCTGCATCGCTTCGGGGAAAACCGCATCAAGGCCAGTGCCAGCATGTCAGCCTTCCCGCTATTGTTGAGTACGGGAATCTGGTCCTTCAGGCGTCTGGTCCATTCGGCAACATCTTTCTCTACATGCTTCGGAAGTCCACTGTGTTCATCGGTGTCGCTATCCCGTTCCGGCCTGAGAATCATCCGTGCTGCGGGCCATGATTTAGGAAGGGGCTCGCCCAGCTCCTCCAGCTTTCGCTTGGCTACTCGCATGGTGTTGACGGTCTTCTCCACCACCGTGGTAGCTGTGACGATCTGAGAACGGGACCACCCGTAGTCATCTATCACCATGTCCCAAGCTCGTTGTGTCTTGGTGGCTGTGTCCGACTGCGCAACTATTTTGAAATTTATCCTACCTGCTTCGATCACGGCGAGTGCTGGCCCTTCGGGAAACCATGTGACCGGTATCTCCTGCCTCCCTACCAAGCGATACGCCGCCAGCCTGTGATGTCCATCCATCAGGTAATACATCCTCCCCACCTTCAAGACTGTTATCGGGTCCAGCTCGTTCTTCAGGTCCCTTTTGAGGAAAACGGAAAGCTCGGTCACATGGTGCTTATGGACAATCCCGTCCTTTCGATCACGCTTGCTTGGTGGGGTATCGGTATGGGCTTCAAACCTAGGCTGGAAAACTTCGGGGAGTAGCTTCAGCTTATCCAATGGCAACCTTCGGGGGAGCTCCTCAGTATCGTGTTTGCTCCACTTGGTCTCTAGCTCTTTAAGTGTCGTTGCCATGCGTATCCATTGTTCAAGGGTCGGGTTTCGGGAATCGCCAAGGGGTGTTATTTACTCACTCTCCCCTCAAAAGTCATCCCCTAGGGTTACACCCCCAGTCTCCCTTAGAGCCTTATGGGTAGGGCTTCTAGGCTTACCCTAGAATCATTGCAGGGGAACATACACAGACCAGCTCCAAGGGGCTCCCACAGGCCCCTGCCGACTCCCTGAGGTATTCCCAAGGGCCCCGGCCTGCAAGGTCTCCAAGAAGCTCGGGAAACCCTCAGGGCTCAGGGCAGGAAGGCCGGAAGCATGATCGAAAGAGACCATCACCCAATCCCCGTAAATTAGGTTTATATGGGGCCGGCTTCGCTTGCCTCATGAAACGACACCCCGGGCAACCATCTTTAATATTTCACATTGTGAAACAAGACTTACGCTGCAGCCTTGGCCCGCAGAATCGTGGCTCTGGAGGTTGCGTAATCACGGGCCAGCTGGGACACCGATACACCCTCAGCAAGGGCATTACGGACCTTCTGCTGCTCCTGAGGGCTCAGGGCGGACTTCCTGCCCAGCTGCTTCCCTTCAGCCTTCGCACGGGCCAGCCCAGCCTGTGTGCGTTCGATGATCAGATCCTTTTCGAATTCGGCTATCGAGCTGAGGACACCCATAATCAACTTCCCTGCTGAGCTGGTGAGATCCGCTCCCCCGAGCTGGAGGCAATGCACACGCACACCCATCTCTGCCAGCTTCTCGACCGTGGACCGCACATCGAGGGCTGACCTTCCCAGCCGATCAAGTTTGGTGACGATCAACACATCACCCTGCTCCAGCTTCTCGACCAGCTTGGCGAAGAGAGGACGCTTGAAGGCCTCCACGCTGCCGCTCACGGTTTCCTCAACGATCCGCGAGGGCTTTACATCAAACCCTGCCGATTGAATCTCCTGCAGCTGGTTGCTTGTGTTCAGTTCTGTGCGGGATACGCGGGCATAAGCGAAGGTGCGCATGGTTCGGTAGCTTCCTAAGGAATGAGCCAAGGGGGCCTGTGCGAAATCCATGTACGAATCTTAACAACTGTTCGTAATAGGATCAAGCTATATTTCGCACACCCTCTAGGAACCTGTTCGCAATTGGACGATTTCGCACACTCATTCCTGCTCATAAAAGACCCCCCATTACCCCTGCCGGGACCCTCTTTCAAAGAAATCTCTTAAATCCTCGAACCCCACGTTGTTGTTCGACCTCGCGAGTGGGTGGGCTCCGCTGGAGATTCAAGGGGACGACCTGACCCCGACCCATCCGCCCAGACAGCCATACGTACATACGGCCATCCATGCGCACATACAGTACCCTCCACCCCCCGGTACCCCTTCAGCCGCAGACAGGGGGCCTTGTTTGCCAGAAGGGAAGACCGGGGGCCAGGAGGCCAGGCGCATGGAGAAAAAAAGGCCACCCGAAGGCGGCCGAAACTGGAGAGAAAGAAGCACCTTCCCGAAAGGGCATCCTTTGTTCCTTGATAACGGCTTAATCAGGGGTTTCTGGAGGGCTCTGAGATGAAAAGGGCCGCGTGGGGGACCCCCGGGGGCCTCCAGCCGTCAAAGGGAGGTCTCAATCGTTCCTGAGGGCCTATGGGGGTGGGGCGCGATGTAGTAGGCAAAAGAAAACCCGCTTACGGGCTACCTTGGGCGGGCATCAAGCCAAAACAGGAGAAAACAGAAAGCGCCCCTCGTCATGCTGGGTCCGGAATGCGTTCCCACGATAGGACGAAAAAAAGCCCGCCACCGGGGGATTTTAGGCGGGCACCAAGACCAATGCACTTACAAAATGCGCCCTGTCATGCTGGGCAGGACGCACTGTTAGGATAGGAGACTGCGCGGTCAAAAAGAATCTGTATAAACCCCTCAGGGGCTTCAGATCGCTCAAGGGGCATAGTGGGCAGGGTCGGGTTTCCGGTTCTGATAAAAAACAGAACGCTCTCCGCATACACTTTGTTTCCCCGAAGCTACAGGGGCCCGCTTCCTGCTACAGGCCGACCACAATTCGGGCTGTTCAGAAGTCGTGTCGGACCTCGAGGAGAGCGCACTCGAACCGCCTAGCCCTAACGCGCAGAGCCAAAAGTGGGTTGCCATCCGCCGCAACTTCGCTGACTACCATGTCCCATCAACGCTTAAATGCCGAAGGCGCCTTTAAAAGGCTATCGACGATTGGAATCCCAACTGCCCATAAAAAAACGGCTCGGTGCATAGCAACCAAGCCGTCTGTCATGCCTGTCTAGAATCTCGTTTGGAAAACTGCGTCCAATTCGGTCATTAGCGGTACTGGTCTACGCATCACACCGCTAATGGGTTGCCGATCAGATAGGCAGAACCAAAGATTTAGAACTTGTGGCGGATACCGACGATCACGATTTCCTGGTGGTCCGCGCCGCTCGAGTAGCCATACGAGCCGACCGAAGCTTGTGCATCGG
>NZ_FCOL02000003.1 GCF_001544515.1 Caballeronia terrestris | reverse complement strand
CGCGTGACCGACATCATGGGCGAGATCGCGGCGGCATCGGAAGAGCAGAGCAGCGGGATCGACCAGGTAGCGCGCGCTGTCACGCAAATGGACGAAGTGACGCAGCAAAACGCGGCGCTCGTCGAGGAAGCGGCGGCTGCGGCGCAATCGCTCGAAGATCAGGCGGGCGCGTTGCGGACGGCAGTCGAGACTTTCAGGTTGAACGACGAGGCGACGGCAGGATTCAGCGCGATTGCGACGCCGAAGGCCAAAGCGCGTGTTACGACCGTCGCAAAGCCTGTTCAAAAGAGCGCGCCGAAAGCGGCTGTGCGCGCGCCTGCCGCCGCGCCGAAGCTCGCAGCGACGGCGGGTGGAGACTGGGAGACGTTCTAAAGCGCGTGCGCAAGAACTGACCGCTTCACCGGAGGACGACCTCGCCGATCGTCCTCAAAATAAGAATGGCTTTTAAATTGTCTCCGCATTGCGGAGACAATTTCGTTTTGCGCCTCGATTTCTTCCCGCAAGACCCCAGCGACCCCACCGCAAACGCCCCCGCACGATCTCGATCCCCTGACGAAGCGTCACATCGAATTCCTCGACGGAAGGGACACCGTTGCATCAAGGTCGCCCTTCGGCATCGGGCCTCCGCACTTTCCCTATGTTACGATCGTAACAAGAGTGTTATAAACTGAGATCAATCTATCAAAAAGGTGTTGTGCATCGCACAACTCGCGAACGATCTCATGCTCGATGCTGCTTCGAAATCCGTTCTAGCCTGGCCGGGCCGCTCGCCGGCGCAGGTCATCGCGCGCAATTCCGGCGTCCCGTTCGACCTCGCGTGGCTCGACGGCTTGCGCGTGAACCAGTCGGCGGTCGGCCGGCGCGCCTCGACGCTCGGTACGCGCCGCGCCGTCAAGAAAGACGCGCAGGCTGCGTGGCTGCTCAAGGCCGTCACCTGCATCGACCTCACGACGCTCAACGGCGACGATACGACCGCTCGCGTCGAACGCCTCTGCGCCAAAGCCCGCCGCCCGATCCGCGACGACCTGCTCGACTCCCTCGGCATGCCGCCCGGGTCGATCAAGACGGGCGCCGTGTGCGTCTATCACCGCTTCGTGAAAGCCGCCGTCGCCGCGCTCGACGGCAGCGGCATTCCGGTCGCGGCGGTATCGACGGGCTTTCCCGCCGGGCTCATCCCGCATCCGCTGAAGCTGCGCGAGATCGAGGCATCGGTCGCGGATGGCGCCGCCGAAATCGACATCGTCGTGACGCGCGAACACGTTCTGACCGGCAACTGGCAGGCACTCTACGACGAGATGCGCGACTTCCGCGCGGCTTGCGGCGACGCGCACGTCAAGGCGATCCTCGCGACCGGCGACATCCGCACGCTGTCGAACGTCGCGAAGGCGTCGATGGTCTGCATGATGGCCGGTGCCGATTTCATCAAGACCTCGACGGGCAAGGAAGGCGTCAACGCGACGCTCGACGTCTCGCTCGTCATGGTGCGCATGATCCGCGAGTACCTGGAACGCACGGGCGTCGCGATCGGCTTCAAGCCGGCGGGCGGCGTATCGACGGCGAAGTCGGTGCTTGAATACCAGATCCTGATGAAGGAAGAACTCGGGCGCGAATGGCTCGAAGGCGACCTGTTCCGCATCGGCGCATCGAGCCTGCTCGCCGATATCGAGCGGCAACTCGAACATCACGTGAGCGGCCGTTACTCGTCGTTCAACCGTCATCCCGTCGCGTGATCCGCGCGCAGTCATCCAAACTGAAAGCCCCATGAGCGTAGCCGAATACTTTTCTTCGATGGAATACGGACCCGCACCGGAAGACGATCGCGCCGCGCGCGTATGGCTCGATCAGCATGCAAGCCGCTTCGGCCATTTCATCGGCGGTGCCTTCCGCGCGCCCGCAGCGGGCGATGAAGCTGAGCGCTTCGAATCGCGCGAACCGGCGACGGGCCGCGTGCTCGCATCGATCGCGCAAGGCAGCGACGCCGATGTCGCCGCCGCCGTCGATGCCGCGCACGGCGCGCTCGCCGCGTGGCAGGCGCTCGGTGGCGTGGGCCGCGCGCGGCATCTGTATGCGCTCGCGCGCATGGTCCAGCGGCACGCGCGGCTCTTCGCGGTGCTCGAATCGCTCGATAACGGCAAGCCGATCCGCGAGACGCGTGACATCGATATTCCCCTTGTTTCCAGGCACTTTCTGCATCACGCGGGCTGGGCGCAACTGCAGGATCGCGAGTTCGCGGACTGGGCTCCACTGGGCGTGATCGGCCAGATCGTGCCGTGGAATTTTCCGCTGCTGATGCTTGCGTGGAAGATCGCGCCCGCACTGGCGCTGGGTAACTGCGTCGTGCTGAAGCCAGCCGAATTCACGCCGCTTACCGCGTTGCTTTTCGCTGAACTCGCGCATCGCGCGGGGCTGCCGGCGGGCGTGCTCAACGTCGTGACCGGCGATGGGCGCACGGGCGCGGCGCTCGTCGAGCACCGCCAAGTGGCGAAGATCGCGTTCACGGGTTCGACGGAAGTCGGCCGTCAGATTCGCGTCGCGACAGCGGGCTCGGGCAAGTCGCTCACGCTCGAACTCGGCGGCAAGTCGCCGTTCATCGTCTTCGATGACGCCGATCTCGACAGCGCCGTCGAAGGCGTCGTCGATGCGATCTGGTTCAACCAGGGCCAGGTGTGCTGCGCGGGTTCGCGCTTGCTCGTGCAGGAAGGGGTCGAGGCGCGCTTCGTCGAGAAGCTCCTGCGCCGCATGGAGACGCTGCGCGTCGGGCCGTCGCTCGACAAGGGCATCGACATGGGTGCTATCGTCGACGAGGTGCAGCTCGAACGCATTCGCTTGCTTGTCGCGAAGGGCGAGAGCGAAGGCTGCGTGATCCATCAGCCGTTGAAGCTGCGTTTGCCCGAGGGTGGCGCGTTCTTCCCGCCGACGCTCGTAACGAACGTCGCGCCCGCCTCGATGCTCGCGCAAGAGGAAATCTTCGGCCCGGTGCTCGTGACGATGAGCTTTCGCACGCCCGACGAAGCCGTCGCGCTCGCGAACAACTCGCGCTACGGGCTTGCCGCGAGCGTGTGGAGCGAAAACATCAGCCGCGCGCTGGATGTGGCGCCGCGCCTGCAATGCGGCGTCGTCTGGATCAACTCGACCAATCTCTTCGATGCAGCCGTCGGCTTTGGCGGCTATCACGAGTCGGGCTTCGGACGCGAAGGCGGGCGCGAGGGGATTTACGAGTATCTGAAGCCGCGTGCGTGGACTAAGCTTCCGGTTCGCGGCGAGAAGGCCGCACGCTCAAGCGAAACGCAAGGCGAAGCGCACGTGAACGTCAGCGCGCTCGACCGGACCGCGAAGCTCTTCATCGGCGGCAAGCAGGCGCGCCCCGATAGCGGCTATACGCGGCTCGTGCATGCGCCTTCGGGCAGTATCGTCGGCGAAGTGGGCGAGGGCAATCGCAAGGACATTCGCAATGCGGTGTCGGCGGCGCGCGGCGCGCAGAAATGGTCGCATGCGAGCACGCATAACCGCGCGCAAGTACTCTATTACCTCGCCGAGAACCTGTCGGCGCGCGCCGAGGAGTTCACGCGGCAACTCGCTTCGCGCGCAGGCTTGAGCGAACGCGATGCGGCACGCGAAGTCGAAGCATCGATCACGCGCCTGTTCACCTACGGCGCGTGGGCCGACAAGTTCGACGGCGCCGTGCATTCGCCGCCGTTGCAAGGCGTCGCGCTCGCGATGAACGAACCGCTCGGCGTGATCGGCGTCGTGTGTCCGGATGAGGCGCCGCTGCTCGGCTTCGTGTCGCTCGTGGCTCCTGCGCTCGCGATGGGCAATCGCGTGGTCGCGGTGCCGAGCGAAGCGTGTCCGCTGATGGCGACAGACTTCTATCAGGTCGTCGAGACATCGGATGTGCCGGGCGGCGCGTTGAACATCGTGACGGGCGATTCGCGCGCACTCGCTCAAACACTCGCGCAACATGACGACGTCGATGCCGTGTGGTGCTTCAAAAGCGCGGCGCTATCGACGATGGTCGAGCGTGAGTCCGTGGGCAATCTGAAGCGTACGTTCGTCGATCATGGCCGCGTGTTCGACTGGCACGATGCATCGAGCGAAGGCTTGCCGTTCCTGCGGCAGGCCGTGCAGGTGAAGAACATCTGGGTGCCGTACGGCGACTGAATTCCGAATCATCAAAGGGCGAAGACTTCACGACGAAGCGCGCCCACGCATGGAGGAGACACTGTGCTGAAGAACATCGATCCGCTCCTGAACGCCGACATCCTGCACGCATTGTGCGCGATGGGACACGGCGACGAAGTCGTGATCTGCGACGCGAATTTCCCCGCCGACTCGGTCGCGCGGCAAACCGTGCTCGGCAAGCTCTTGCGCATCGACGGAGCGAACGCGCCGCGCGCGATCCGCGCGGTGCTGTCCGTGCTGCCGCTCGATTCGTTCGTCGATCATCCGGCCGAGCGCATGGAAGTCGTCGGAGATGCGAGCGCGTTGCCCGCGGTGCAGCGCGAAGCGCAACGCGAAGTCGACGATGCCGAAGGGCGCGAGACGCCGTTTGCTTCAGTCGAGCGTTTCGCCTTCTACGAACGCGCGAAAAAAGCCTACTGCGTGATCGCGACCGGCGAAGCGCGCGGCTATGGTTGCTTCATCTTCAAGAAGGGCGTCGAACTCGCTCCCGATGCACCGGAGATTGCGAAGTGAAGCGCGGCACGGTAGTGATTCTCGGCATCTACGTGACCGATCTCGCGTTTCGCGCCGAGCGCATGCCGCTGATCGGCGAGACGATTCCCGGCTCCGCCTTCGCCATGGGACCGGGCGGCAAGGGTTCCAATCAGGCAGTCGCTGCGGCGCGCGCGGGTGCGGACGTGATCTTCTGCACGCGCATCGGCGCGGACGCATTCGGTGAAATCGCGCAATCGACGTGGCGCGCCGAAGGCATCACGTCGCGCGCGACGGTCCTCGAAGGCGTATCGACCGGGGCGGCACACATCTACGTCGACGAGCGCACCGGCGGCAACGCGATCATCGTCGCGGCGGGCGCGGCGGGCACGCTGTGTCCGGCGGATGTCGATGCGATCGAAGCCGATATCGCCGATGCTGCCGTCTTCGTCACGCAGCTCGAACAGCCGATTCCGGCGGCCAAGCGTGGCCTCGAACTCGCGCGCAAGCACGGCGCGACGACGGTCTTCAATCCTGCGCCCGCGCTGCCGCTGCCCGACGACATCTATCCGCTCTGCGACTACATCACGCCGAACGAGACCGAGGCGACGGCGCTGACCGGCATCGCGATCACATCGGCCGACGATGCGCGCCGCGCCGCCGACGCGCTCCTCGCGAAGGGCGCGCGCGCCGTGATCGTGACGCTGGGCGAAGCGGGCGCGCTCCTGCATTCGGCGGAGGAATCGGTGCTCGTGCCGGCGTTCGATTGCGGACGCGTCGTGGAAACGGCAGGCGCCGGCGACGGCTTTACCGGCGGCTTCGCTGCCGCACTCGCACGCGGCGAGTCGCCACGCGATGCAGTGCGCTTCGGCTGTGCGCTCGCGAGCCTCTCGGTGACGCGCGCGGGCACGGCCCCCTCGATGCCCACGCTCGATGAAATCAACGCGGTGCTCGGCGAGCGCCGTGCCGCGGTGTCCAACGGAGCCTGACCGATGAAAGCGTCGAAGTGGTTCGCCGACCGCCAGCTCAACTTTCTCGTCGGCGTGAACCTGCTGGTCGTGATCGTCGCGACGTGGCTCTCGGGCGGCCAGTTCCTCGATATCGACAACCTTCAGTCGATGGGCGGACAGTTGCCCGAACTCGGCCTGCTCGCGCTCGGCATCATGCTTTCAATGGTGTCGGGCAACGGCGGTATCGATCTGTCGGGCGTCGGGCTCGCGAATCTCTCGGGGATGGTCGCGGCGATGGTGCTGCCGAAACTCGTCGTCGCTGACGATTCGCCCGCGCTCTATACAGCGGTGTTCAGCGGCGTGGTCGTCGTGGTCGGATTGCTCGGCGGCTTGCTGAACGGTGTCGTGATCGCGAAACTCAGGCTCACGCCGATCCTCTGCACGCTCGGCACGCAACTGCTCTTTACCGGCATCGCGGTGGTGCTGAGCAATGGCGCGTCGGTGCGCGTCGAATACGTCGATCCGCTGTCGAATATCGGCAACGGCACGTTCCTGCAAGTGCCGATCTCGCTGTGGATCTTCATCGCCGCCGTCCTCGTGCTGGGTTGGATTCTCAAGCGCACGCCGTTCGGGCTGCGTCTCTATCTGATGGGCACGAATCCGAAGGCCGCGTTCTATGCGGGTATCCCGCGCGCGCGGATGCTGATCGTGACCTACGGCCTGTGCGGCGTGCTCGCGTCACTCGCTGGGCTCATCAGCGCGACGCATACGTCGAGCGCGAAGTGGGACTACGGCAATTCGTATCTGCTGATCGCGATCCTCATTGCGGTGATGGGCGGCGTGAATCCGGCGGGCGGCTACGGGCGCATCGTCTGCGTGTTTCTCGCCGCGACCGTGCTGCAATTCCTGTCGAGCCTCTTCAACCTGCTCGGCGTCTCGCAGTTTTTCGGCGACTGCGCGTGGGGCTTTCTGCTACTCGCCTCGCTCGCCTTCGCGGGCGGAGAGCGCGTGCGCGCGATTTTCGGCATCGGCGGAGCGGCGCCTACGCCCAAGGCGCCGCCGCCCGCATCGACCGGACGTTAGTTTTCAAACCTTCTCGTGCAGCACATTCGAACCATAAGCGAAGATAAAGGAGACATTGCATGAAACTGACCCGACTCGGAACCGCGCTCACAGCGGTGGCGCTCGCCGCTGGCGCGATCGCCGGCGCAGAAGCCGCGACCAATGAGACGATCGTCACGGTGGTGAAGGTGACGGGCATCAACTGGTTCAATCGCATGGACGACGGCGTGAAGGAATTCGGCAAGGAAACGCCGGGCGTGACCGTCTATCAAACGGGCCCCGGACGCGCCGACGCCGCGCAGCAACTGAAGATCATCGAGGACCTGATCGCGAAGAAGGTCACGGCGATCGCGGTCGTGCCCTACGACCCGCCGACGCTCGAACCGGCGCTCAAGAAAGCGATGGATCGCGGCATCAAGGTCGTCACTCACGAAGCCGACAACGCGAAGAACACGATGGTCGATCTCGAAGCCTTCGACAACACCGCGTACGGCGCGGGCCTGAACGAACGTCTCGCGAAGTGCATGGGCTCGCAAGGCAAGTGGGCGGTGCTGGTCGGCTCGCTCGGCAGCCGCTCGCAGGTGCAATGGGCGGACGGCGGCATCGGCAACGCCAAGCAGAAGTACCCGAAGATGGATCTCGTCGAGCCGAAGCTCGAAACCAACAACGACGGCGAGCGCGCGTATCAGGTCGCGAAGGAAGTGCTGCGCAAGCACCCTGACCTGACGGGCTTCCAGGGCTCGTCGTCGCTGGACGTGATCGGCATCGGGCGCGCGGTGGAAGAGGCGGGCAAGGTCGGCAAGATCTGCGTGTACGGCACGGGCCTTCCGACCGAAGCGGGCAAGTTCCTCGAAAGCGGCGCAATCAACGGCATCGCGTTCTGGGACCCGAAGCTCGCCGGCCTCGCGATGAACAAGGTCGCGAAGATGCTCGTCGATGGCAAGACGGTCGCCGATGGCTCCGACCTCGGCGTGCCGGGCTACACGAAGGTGACGGTCAGCAAGGGTCCGGGCAAGGGCGTGATCGTGCGCGGCACCGGCTGGGTCGACGTCGACAAGACGAACTACAAGCAGTATCCGTTCTGATACGCATGCGGGGCGCTTCGCCTGCGCAAAGGTGGAGCGCCCCGCTTTGAACGAAGGACATGATGAATTCAGCACCGCTTCTCGAAGTCGTCGATATTCACAAGCGCTTTACCGGCGTGTACGCGCTGCGTGGCGTGAGCCTCGCGTTCAAGCGCGGGCAGATCTATCACCTGCTCGGCGAGAACGGCTGCGGCAAGAGCACGCTCATCAAGATCATCTCGGGCGCACAGCCGCCGGATGAAGGCGAACTCGTGATCGAAGGCGCAAGGCACGCGCGTCTCTCGCCATTGGAAGCGCTCTCGGCGGGTATCGAAACGGTGTATCAGGACCTTTCGCTTCTGCCGAACATGAGTGTCGCGGAGAACGTCGCGTTGACGGCGGAACTCGCCACGCACGCGGGACGTCTCGCGCGCACGTTCGATCGACGCGCGATGGCCGCGACCGCGGCGCTCGCGCTCGAAGCCGTCGGCCTGCCGGGCGACGCGGATTTCCAGGCGACGCTCATCGAACAACTGCCGCTCGCGACGCGTCAACTCGTGGCGATCGCGCGTGCGATTGCGAGCGAAGCGAAGTTCGTGATCATGGACGAGCCGACCACTTCGCTCACGCAAAAGGAAGTGGACAATCTGATCGCGGTGCTCGCGAAGCTGCGCGCGGACGGCGTTGCGGTGCTGTTCGTGAGCCACAAGCTCGACGAATGTTATGCGATCGGCGGCGAAGTGATCGTGCTGCGCGACGGCCAGAAGATGGCGCAAGGTCCGATCGAAAACTATACGAAGGCGCAGATCAGCGAACTGATGACGGGCAAGCATCTTTCGACCGAACGCTATCGCGCCGATGGCGCCGCCGAGTCGCGCGAAGTCGTGCTCGATGTGAAATCGCTCGGACGCAAGGGCCAGTTCGCCGATGTCTCGTTTGCGCTGCATCGCGGCGAGATTCTCGGCGTGACCGGCCTGCTCGATTCCGGCCGCAACGAACTTGCGCGCGCGCTCGCGGGCGTCGCACCTGCGGATCATGGCACGGTCACGCTCGACGGTTCGATCGTGCGCCTGCGCACGCCCGCCGACGCCAAGCTGCAACGCATCGGCTACGTGCCGGAGGACCGGCTGAACGAGGGCCTTTTCCTCGACAAGCCGATCCGCGACAACGTCATCACCGCGATGATTTCGAGCCTGCGCGACCGCTTCGGCCAGATCGACCGCAAGCGCGCACAGGAACTCGCGGAACGCACCGTAAAGGATCTGCAGATCGCGACACCCGATGTCGACAAGCCCGTGCAATCGCTTTCCGGCGGCAACCAGCAGCGCGTTTTGATCGGCCGCTGGCTGGCGATCGATCCGCGCGTGCTGATCCTGCACGGACCGACGGTGGGCGTCGACGTGGGATCGAAGGACATCATTTACCGCATCATGCAGCGGCTGTCGGGCGCGGGGATCGGCATCATTTTGATCAGCGACGACCTGCCTGAACTGCTGCAGAACTGCGACCGAATCCTGATGATGAAGAAAGGCCGCGTCGCGAACGAGTATCGCGCCGAAGGCATGGCCGAAGCCGATCTTTATCACGCTCTACTTTCCGAGGCAGCATGAGCGAGTCTATCCGTCGCGTCTCGCCCGAGACGATGCCGCAGTCCACGCAGGACATCCCGCCGCGCGTGCGGCAACTGAGCTGGTCCGCGCGGCTGACGCGCAACCCCGAGTGGTTCACGGCCGCGCTGATCGTGGTGACATGCATCGTGGTCGGCACGCTGAATCCGCGCTTCTTCCAGTTCGCGACGGTGTTCGACCTGCTGCATTCCGCCACCACCGTCTCGCTTTTCGCGCTCGGCACGCTGGTCGTGCTGGCCTCCGGCGGGATCGACGTGTCGTTCACCGCGATCGCCGCGTTCACCATGTATTCGATCACCAAGGCCGTGTTCGCATGGTGGCCGGATGCGCCGTTCGTGCTGATCCTGCTGACCGGCGCGCTCGGCGGCGTGCTGCTCGGGATCGTCAACGGCATTCTCGTGCATCGGCTGAAGGCGCCGTCGCTGATCGTGACGATCGGCACGCAGTATCTGTATCGCGGCTTGCTGCTGACGTTCGTCGGCACGCAGTTCTTCATGAACATCCCGCACAGCATGGATACGTTCGGGCGTCTGCCGCTCTTTTTCTATCACACGTCCGATGGCTTGCGCGCCGTGCTGCCAGTGTCGGTGATCGCGCTCGTGATCGCGGCGGTGGTGACGTGGTGGCTGCTCAACCGCACGATGATGGGGCGCGGCGTGTACGCGATGGGCGGCAGTCTGCCGATCGCCGAGCGGCTCGGCTACAACCTGCGCGCGATCCATCTGTTCGTGTTCGGCTATACGGGGATGCTCGCGGGCGTCGCGGGAATCCTGCACGTATCGACGAACCGGCTCGCGAATCCATTCGATCTCGTCGGCACGGAACTCGATGTGATCGCGGCGGTGATTCTCGGCGGAGCGCGGATTACGGGCGGAACGGGGACCGTGGTGGGGACGCTGCTCGGGGTCGTGCTCGTGACGCTCATCAATAGCGTGCTGATTCTCGTCGGCGTGCCGAGTACGTGGCAGAAGGTGATTATCGGGGCGTTTATTCTGGTCGCCGGGACGTTGTTTGCGCTGGGGCGGCGAGGTTAAGCGCTTTATGAAATGACAACGGCCGTCGATGCGAATCGGTGGCCGTTTTTCATGGAGCGCGTCCGGCGTGAATCGTTGTGGTTCAGGCGCACGCGTCGCGGATTGCGAGGGACCGGGCCTATTACTGCCCCCTCCGCGCCTGCCCTTTCTCCGTAATCACCGAATCGAACTCATCGAGCTGCGAGAAGCGCACGGCCTTGACCTTCCCGAACTTGCTGGCATCGACGACGAGATGCCGTTCCACCGCGCTCGCCATCGCCGCCTGCTTGATCGCGACCTCGTGAAAATTCCAGCACGTCACGCCGCGCGCCTCGTCGACGCCGCCCGCCGATAAAAACGCCTTGTTGATCCCCATGCGCCGCAGCGTCTCGACGCTTTCGTCGCTCGCGAACGAATCCGACGACGGCACGTACACGCCGCCGAGCAGGATCATCCGCACGTTCGGCCGGCGCCGCAGGATTTCCGCCACGTTCAACGAATAGCAGACGACCGTCAGATGCATTTCGGCGGGAATCTGGCGGGCGAGGGTGGTGAGCGTCGTCCCGCAGTCGATGAATACGGTTTCGCTATCGACCAGCAGCTTCGCAGCCGCCGCAGATGCCTCCGCCTTCGCTTGCGCGAAGTGGTCCTTTTCCTCGTCGATGGTGTAGCCGGCCGCGTTGGGCACGTCAGCGGCGCTCACGATATAACCGCCGAGGTACGTAAACCGCCCCGGGCTCGCGGCGATGTCGCGCCGGACCGTCATTTCCGATACGCCGAGCAGCGTTGCGGCGTCGCGCAGACGCATCACGCTCTGATTGTCGAGGGCGCTGGCAAGGGCGCGCAGGCGTTCGGCTTTGGTCATCGGCAAGGGCCTGCGAGTCGGCGAAGCGCGCCGCTGGCAGTGTTAGATTCCGGTCGGAAGATGAAAGAATTATAACAATGCAAGCTGCCGATACGATGCGCTTACCCGGCCGCCGCGGGTAAATCCCGACTCGCCGAATCGCCGACCGAACCTGTTGTTTTTTTAAGATAGGTTGCACTGCAGCATAAAAAGAGTAGTATCTAGGGTATTCCCTTAGTTACTTACCCGGATAACTGCCATGAAGACGACTGCTCAAACCTCCTTGCTCGTTTCCCTCGGTTCCTGGCTGCGCAATGCGATGGCTGTTACGCGTCGCGAATGGAATCGCGCGCTGGACCTGCACGTCCAGAACTGCGAGATCCTCGTCGAAGCCTATCGCCGCGACTGATCGCATGCGGCCGCCTCGACCGCAGCAAGAAGAAGAAAAAACGCCCCGGAAACGTTAGTTTCCGGGGCGTTTTGCCATCTGAAGCGCGGCAAGCGCGAATCTAAATCGCCCAGCCGCCGAGATAGAACACCGCCAGCACCAGCGCGATCACGACCGTCCCGACGTTCAGCTTGCGATATTCGCCCGCCACGATCCGCCCGATCACGAGCGTGCAGAAGCCAAGCATGATGCCCGTCACGATATTCGCCGACAGCACGATGAACACCGCGCAAACGAGGCCCGACATCGCATCGACGGTGTCCTCCATGTGCAGCTTGCTCACGTTGCCGAGCATCAGCAAGCCGACGTACATCAGCGCGGGTGCCGTCGCGTAGGAAGGCACGAGCCCGGCGAGCGGCGAGAGGAACATCACCGCGAGGAAGAGCGCGCCGACCACCGCCGCCGCCAGCCCCGTCTTCGCGCCCGCCGCCACGCCGACCGTCGATTCGATGTAAGCCGCCGCCGGCGCGCCGCCGAAGCACGCGGAGAAGATCGAACTGACCGAGTCGGCCGTCAGGGCGCGGCCGCCGTTCACGATGCGCCCGTTCTTGTCGATCTGGCCCGCCTGGCCGGCGACCGCGCGGATCGTGCCGGTGGCGTCGAAAACGGCCGTCATCACGAGGGCGAGGACGCTCGGCAGGACCGCCATCGAGAGCGCGCCCTTGATGTCCATCGCGCCGATCAGCGAAGCGTGGCCCGGCGCGGAAAGCGACGGCAGCGCGAAAATCCCGTGAAAACGCACGGCCGGATCGAACGCGAGGCCGATCGCCGACAGTCCGACCACCACCAGCAGAATCCCGCCCGGCACGCGACGGCGCTCCAGCCCGAAAATCGCGGCGAGGCCGAGGATCGACATCATCACCGGAAACGCGCTGATGTGCCCGAGCGACACCGGCATGCCGGGCGCGGGATTCTTCACGATCAGCCCGACGTCGTTCGACGCGATCAGCAGCAGGAACAATCCGATGCCGATGCCCGTGCCGTGCGCGACGCCCGTCGGCAAGTTGCGCAAAATCCACGAGCGCACGCCGGTGACGGAGATCGCCGTGAACACGACGCCCATCAGGAACACGGCGCCGAGCGCCACCGCCGGCGACAGCCCCTTGCCGAGCACGAGCCCGAACGCGGTGAACGCAGTGAGCGAAATCGCGCAGCCGATCGCGATCGGCAGGCGCGCCCAGATGCCCATCAAAAGCGAGCCGAACGCGGTCGTGAGACACACGGCGACGAATACGGCGCTCGTGTCGAAACCCGCCTTGCCGAGCATGCCCGGCACGACGAACACGGAATAGACCATCGCGAGGAACGTCGTCACGCCGGCGACCACTTCGCGCCGTTGCGTGCTGCCGCGGGCGGAAATGCCGAAATACCGGTCGATGAAGCCGCCGCCTCGCGAGGCCACGTGGCCGTCCTCTCGTTCGATCTCGTTGATCTCGGTGATGTTGATGTCGCCAAGCGGCTGGGCGGGGGATTCCATCATGGACTGCTCTCCTTTATCAGCTTGCTGAAACGGCTGGTGCCGGGCGCATCGGAGCGCGCGGTGCCGTCGTCAGGGTCGTCTCGTCTGTGTAGTTTTGGGTGTGTCCGAGACAGCCGCGGGCTGGACTCGGTCAGGACAGAGACTAGGGGAACGCAAAGCATCATCCAATCTCATAAAAAACATGCCGTTCATGCCGGCATGCTTATAGTCTTGCGCACCGGGGCGAGCGCGCGGTCGACTTCAGGCAAACCCTTATACAAAAAGGCCAGGCGCGAGGGCCTGGCCTTTCAATCAGCTTGGGGTTTACGTGGCCGAAATCACCGAATCACGCGCGCCACGCCGCGTCCGCGCGGATCGGCCATCGGCTCGGGCGTGGTGTCGTCGATGCGGATCGCCTGGATGTCTCCATTGAAGTCCTGCATCGTGAATTTGTAGCCCTTGTCTTCCAGCGCCTTCACGACTTCCGGGTCGAGCTTGTGGTACGGCTCCTGGAAGATGGTGTTCGGCGGCAACAGTTGGTGATGGAACCGCGTCGCGCCGACGGCTTCGGGCAGCGGCATCCGGAAGTCGTAGACGTTTGAGATGACCTGGAATATCGACGTGAAAATGCGCGAGCCGCCGGGCGTGCCGATCACCATCGCGACCTTGTCGTCCTTCGTGAGGATGGTCGGCGTCATCGACGAAAGCGGGCGCTTGCGAGGGGCGATCGCGTTCGCATCGCTGCCGACCACGCCGAACATGTTCGCGACGCCCGGTTTCGACGAAAAGTCGTCCATTTCGTCGTTCAGCACGATGCCCGTGCCTTCCGCGACGACGCCCGAGCCGAAATACCCGTTGATCGTGTACGTGTTCGAGACGGCGTTGCCCCATTTGTCGACCACGGAATAGTGCGTCGTCTCCGCCTTCTCCGGCATCGACGTGCCGAGGCCCGGCAGCACGCTCTTCGTGTCCGACGGCGTATCCGGATTCACTTCCTGCGCGCGCTTCAGGATGTAGTCGTCGTTGGTGAGCTGCGCGACGGGCACCTTGTAGAAATCCGGGTCGCCGAGATACTGCGCGCGATCGGCGAACACGCGCTTCTCGATTTCCGCGACGAGGTGAATGTACTGCGCCGAATCCAGCGGGACGTTGTCGAATTTATCCTTGAGATCGGCCTTCATCTTCAGCAACTGCACGAGACCGATGCCGCCCGAACTCGGCGGCGGCGCGGTGATGATCCGGTAGCCGTTCCAGCTCGCGAGGATCGGCTGGCGCCACACGGCCTTGTATTCCTTCAGGTCGCGCTCGGTGATCAGGCCGTGGCCGCGCATCGATTCCGCGATTAGTTGCGCCGTCTGGCCTTCGTAGAAGCCTTTCGCGCCGCCGTCGGCGATACGCTGCAGCGTCGCCGCGAGGTCGGGCTGCTTGAACACCGCGCCCTGCTTCATGCCGCCGAAGTACAGGTCGAAATTGGTCTTGCCGGCGAATTCCTTCGATGCCGCGTCGCGCCGTTCCTGCAACTGGTCGTCGACTTCGAAGCCGTCCTGCGCGTATTTGATCGACGGCGCGAGCACCTGCTTCCACTTCAGCTTGCCGAAGCGCTTCTGCGCCTCCCACATGCCCGCGACCGTGCCGGGCACGCCCACCGCGCGATGGCCGTAGAGGCTCATGCCCTTGATGACCTCGCCCTTGTCGTCGAGGTACATGTTCTTGGTCGCGGTAAGCGGCGCGCGCTCGCGATAGTCGAGGAAGTACGGCCGATGGTCGACGTAGAGCGTCATGAACCCACCGCCGCCGATGTTGCCCGCCTCCGGATACGTCACGGCGAGCGTGAACGCGATGGCGACGGCGGCGTCGACCGCGTTGCCGCCCTGTTTGAAGATCTGCTCGGCGGTATCGGCGGCGTACTTGTCGGCGACCGCGACCGCCGATGCTGTCAGGACCGCCGGCTGGGCATCGGTTTTCGCGTAAGCGGGCGTCGATTCGACGAAGCCCGTCGATACAAAAAGCGCGGCGGCCGCGAACGCGCCGAGCATGCGCGAGCGCACGCGTTGTTCGAATTTCAACGACATTTCCAGATCGCTCCGTGGCTATCGGTAAAGATGGGCTTATACCACGCGAGCGCTTTTTTAAGAAAGCGCCGTCAGGCGCCTACGGCATCAACTGACCGCCGTTCACGTCGATGATCTGGCCCGTGACGTAGCGCGACATCGTCTCGGAGGCGAGGTAAAGGAACGCGCCGCTGCAGTCGTCCGGCTCGCCGATGAAGCCCATCGGAATGGTCTTGCGGAACGCGTCGAGCTGCTCGGGCGACGTAAAGCGGTCCTGGAAGGGCGTCTGGATCACGCCGGGCGCGACCCCGTTGACGCGGATCTTGTCGGGCATCAGTTCCTTCGCCATTCCCTTCGTGATCGTGCTGACGAACCCCTTCGATGCCGCGTAGAGCAGCGCGCCCGGGCCGCCGCCGTTCCTTGCCGCGACCGACGTCACGTTGATGATCGAGCCGCCGCCGTTCTGGCGCAGCGCGGAGAGCGCCGCGCGCGTGAACGCGACGACCGAGCGCGCGTTGATGTGCAGGACTTCGTCGAAGAGTTCGTCGGTGACGCTTTCGAGCGGCTCGCGCTTGACGAGGCTTCCCGCGTTGTTGATGAGGACGTCGAGCTTGCCGAATTCGGCGGCGACCTGGGCGACGGCGGCGTCAATGGCTTTCGTGTCGCGGACGTCGGCGCCGACGGTGATCGCGTTCACGCCGAGCGCGCGCACTTCCTGCGCGACGGCTTCGGCCGCTTCCTTCGATGCGTTGTAGTGAATCGCGACGTTCGCGCCGTAGCTGCCGAACGCGCGCGCGGCCGCGGCACCGATGCCGGTGCTCGCGCCGGTGATAAGGACGGATTTGCCTTTCAGGTCGTGCATGTGTGCTCCTGGGTTGCCTGCTGACTAGGAAAGGCTCGCCGCGCGGAAAGCGGGCGAGCGAAGCGTCTACGGGTGTTTGAGCGGGGGAGCGAGCGGTGGTTCGATTTATGTGCGGGCGAATGCCGCGCGTGCAAAAGGGCTATTCTTTAGAACGGAGACGTAAAGGAGGAACGAATGAACGCAAAAGTCGACCGCATCCCCAAAGACCGTCACGGCGTGACGCCTTATCTCACCGTCGCGGGCGGTGTCGCCGCGATCGAGTTCTACAAGACGGTGTTCGGCGCCACCGAGCTTTTCCGCCTCGACGCACCCGGCGGCCGCGTAGGCCACGCAGAGCTGGAGATCGGCGGCACCGTGATCTATCTCTCCGACGAGTTCCCCGAGATGGACGTGCACGGCCCGCTCTCGCTCGGCGGATCGCCCGTCACGCTGCATCTGTACGTGGAAGATGTCGATGCCGTCGCGCAACGCGCCGTCGACGAGGGCGCCACGATGCTGCGCCCGGTCGCGGATCAGTTCTACGGCGATCGCGGCGGCAAGCTGCGCGATCCGTTCGGTCACCTCTGGTGGCTCGCGACGCATATCGAAGACGTGTCGCCGGACGAGATGCGCGTGCGCGCCGAGAAGCTCTTCGACGGCGAAGAAAGCTGAGGTGCTTACTCGTCGAACGAGTAGTGCTCGACGATACGCAGCACCGATTCCCTGAACGACGCGACCAGATCCGAGCGGATGCCGCTGCTCGGATACGAGAGCGCATATTCGTATTCGATCGCGGTCTCGAACGGCCTGACGACTACGCCATGCGCGCGCCATACCTTCGCCGCGAACGGCTCGACGATCGACACGCCGAGCCCGCCCGCGACCATCGCGTAACGCGTGTGCGCGGTGTCGGTGAGGACGGTGTAGTTGGGACGTTCCTCGGTCGCGGAAATCGTCGACTGTTCCGCCTCGTAGGCCTGCCGCGAATTCGGCAGCCAGCCGATGATCTTCTCGCCGCGCAAATCCTGCGCGCGCACGACCTTCTTTTTGGCGAGCTTGTGACCGGCCGGCATCGCACAGAGCGCGCGCGTCTTGAGCAGCGTCTGCACTTCGATGCCCGCGACCGCCGGAAACGCCTGGCTGATCGCGACATCGGCCTTGTGGTTCTGCAGGCTCACGAGCACCTCGGGCACTTTCACCGAATCGACGCGGATCGGCACGCCCGGATGGCGCTCGACGAAGTCCGCGAGGATCGGCGGCAAGAGGGTGGTGGCGAGCACCGGCATGCACGCGACGGTGAGGCCTTCGGAGGCTTCGTCGCGGATCATGTCG
Organism: Caballeronia terrestris; assembly: GCF_001544515.1. Classification (GTDB taxonomy): domain Bacteria; phylum Pseudomonadota; class Gammaproteobacteria; order Burkholderiales; family Burkholderiaceae; genus Caballeronia; species Caballeronia terrestris. The sequence goes on along the minus strand of NZ_FCOL02000003.1, from coordinate 267,125 downwards.
GCGACCTGCTTGAGGCGTTCGAGCCCGAGAAAATTTTCCTCCACCGACTTGTAGAAGCGCAGACCCGCAGTGGTGGGGTTCAGACGGCCGCCGATTCTACTGAACAGGCTAAAACCGAGATCGGCCTCTAAATCCGCGATCAGGCGGCTGATCGCGGGCTGCGTGACATGCATCTTGCGCGCGGCACCGACGCTGGTGCCGGTCATTATCAAGCTTCGAAATGCTTCGATCTGGCGAAAACGGATCATCGTACTGGATTACTCATGCATGACAACAAGGACACGGATGGTATAGGAAACAACCCCTTACTGCCTTGATGGACCGGCCCGTCCCGCCGATAAAACAAAGGTTTCGCCAAAGCAGCGCCAGGGTATGCATAAAACGTATTACCTATAAGCACATGTGAGTGGATTCCGCCTTATTGTTGTTAAATACTCGCCGCCAGCCTGAATTGTTGCCGTAAGCGAAGCGCAAAGAACGCGACTTCTCGTGCGATAAAGCGGTCTCATTTTTCGAAAGCAAAACGTTAGGCTCACTAAGATTGATCGCGATCCGGTTTAGCTAACGAAGGCTAAACGCATCGCCGAATAAGAATCGGGCTGCGAGCATCGCAGCCTGCGTGTAACAACATAAGACTTAGCAGGAGACTTCCCCGTGACGTTCTTGTCTGTCCCCTTGGCATATCGTTTCGTTCCGCGCAGTCGCGCTATCGCCGCCGCGCTAGCCGCCGTATCCGGCGCGTTTGCTTTTAACGCTCAGGCAGCCAACGTGCCGTCCGGCGTGCAACTCGCCGCGAAGCAGGAACTCGTGCGCAACAATGCCGCCGAAGTCGAGACGCTCGACCCGAATCTCGTCGAAACGGTGCCGGCGAACAATGTATCGGAGGACCTGTTCGAAGGCGCCACTACGACCGACGCGGACGGCAACGTGCAGCCCGGCGTCGCGGAGAAGTGGGAGCAGAAGGACCCGACCACCTGGATCTTCCATCTGCGCAAGAACGCCAAATGGTCCAATGGCGAGGCCGTCAGCGCAAACGATTTCGTGTACGGCTGCCAGCGGCTCGTCGATCCGAAAATGGCGTCGCCGTCGGCGGGGACGTTCGGCAAGTTCCTGCTCAACGGCACCGACATCATCGCGGGCAAGAAGCCGGTGACGGCGCTCGGCGTGCGCGCCATCGACGCGAATACGCTCGAAGTAAAGACGCCGTATCCGGTGCTGTTCCTGCCCGAACTGATGTCGAATACGACGCTCGGGCCCGTGAACCGCGCGGCCGTCGAGAAGAACGGGAAGGACTGGACCAAGCCCGGCAAGCTGGTGAGCAACGGCGCGTATCAGTTGAAGGAGTGGCAGGTCAACAGCAAGCTCGTGCTGACGAAGAATCCGAACTATTGGGACGCATCGCGCGTGCAATTGAGCCAGGTGACGTACCTCCCCGTCGAGGATGAAAACAGCGACGTGAAGCTCTTCCAGTCGGGCGAGAACGACTGGGTGTATCAGTTGCCCTCGGGCACGTACGCGAAGTACAAGGCGCAGTTCCCCGCCGACATCAAGAACGCGCCGATGCTCGGCCTGCGCTACTACTCGTTCAATAACCGCGATCCGCTGTTGAAGGACGTGCGCGTGCGCAAGGCGCTTTCGATGGTGATCGATCGCGACTTGCTCGCGCAGCGCGTCACCGCTGACGGCCAGCTCGCCGCGTATGGCGTGATTCCGCAGGGCGTCAAGGGCGCCGACGTGACGAACTACGAGTGGTCCGCGTGGCCGATGGCGAAGCGCGTCGAGGAAGCGAAGAAGCTGCTCGCGGACGCAGGCGTCAAGCCCGGCACGAAGATCCGCTTCGCGATGAACACCAGCGAATATCACAAGAAGATGGCGATTTTCGCGGCATCGGAATGGAAGACGAAGCTCGGCCTCGATACAGAAATCGAAGCGATGGAGTTCAAGGTGCTCCTGAAGAAGCGCCACTCCGGCGACTATCAGATCGCGCGCAACGGCTGGGTCGCGGACTACAACGACGCCACCACGTTCCTCACGCTCGTGCAGTGCAATTCGGAGCAGAACGACAACTTCAGCTGCAACCCGAAGGCCGATGCGCTGATCAAGGAGGCCAACGAGACGACCGACCAGGCGAAGCGCACGCAATTGCAGACGCAGGCCGCGAAGCTCGCAATGGACGATTATCCGATGCTGCCGCTTTTGCAATACACGCTCGTGCGGCTCGTGAAGAGCTACGTCGGAGGATACTCGCTGAAGAATCCGATGGATCGCTATCGCAGCAAGGACCTCTACATCGTCAAGCACTGACGGCGGATCGCGGCGCTGTCCGCGAGGAGACATACCCATGTGGTCGTACACATTGAGGCGCGTGCTGCTGACGCTGCCCACGCTGTTGCTTGTCATCACGGCCTGCTATCTGCTGCTGCACGCCACGCCCGGCGGTCCCTTCGACGGCGAGCGCAAGGTGTCGGCGGAAGTGCTCGCCAACCTGCAGGCGAAATACCATCTCGGCGAGCCGCTCTGGAAGCAGTACCTGCTCTATCTCGACAGCCTGCTGCACGGCGACCTCGGCGCGTCGTTCCGTTACGCCGACTGGAGCGTCAACGAGCTCGTACTGCGCGCGCTGCCGGTGTCGCTCACGATCGGCGGCGTGTCGATGCTGCTGTCGATCGTGATCGGCGTCGCGCTCGGGATTCTCGCGGCGCTCTATCGCAACAGCGCCGCCGACTATCTGCTGATGCTCGTGAGCAATGCGGGCAGCGCGTTTCCGTCGTTCGTGATCGGGCCGGTGCTGATCCTCGTGTTCGCGATCCTGCTGAAATGGCTGCCGGCCGGCGGCTGGAACAGCTTCGACATCCGCTACATGGTCCTGCCGATCCTCCTGCTCGTGATGATCAACGTGGCGACCGTCGGCCGCGTGACGCGCGCGAGCCTGATCGAAGTGATGAACACGAACTACATCCGCACCGCGTACGCCAAGGGGCTGTCGCGCTGGACCATCGTCTTTCGGCACGCATTACGTCCGACGCTGATCCCCGTCGTCTCGGTGATCGGGCCGCTCGCGATCTCGTCGATCACGGCGGCGGTCGTCACCGAATCGGTGTTCTCGCTGCCGGGCATCGGCAAGCTGATCGTCAACGGCGCGGCCAATCGCGATTACACGCTCGTGCTCGGACTCGTCGTTCTCGTCACGGTCGTGGCCGTGCTGCTCAACCTGCTGGTCGATCTCGCGTACGCGTGGCTCGATCCGAAGATCCGCTACTGACATGAGGCCGGCAATGAAAACCTCCCTCGCGCCGCTGCTCGAAAAAGCCGCCGCCGCGCCGCTCGAAGGCCGCAGCCCGTGGCAGGACGCGCGTCTGCGCTTCATGCGCAACAAGGCTGCGGTCACGAGCGCCGTGCTGCTCGCGCTGATCACGATCGCATGCATGTTCGGCCCGATGCTGCTGCCGAACCAGTTCGATTCCGCCGACTGGAACGCGATGAGCGGCACACCCTCCTTCGCGAACTGGCATCTCTTCGGCACCGACGAAACCGGCCGCGACCTGCTCGTGCGCTGCCTGATCGGCGGGCGCGTCTCGCTGATGATCGGCGCGCTCGCGACGCTGACCTCGGTGACGCTCGGCATCGTGTGGGGCGCGATCGCGGGCTTCGTCGGCGGGCGCGTGGACAACGCGATGATGCGCTTCGTCGACATGATGTACGCGATTCCGTACCTGCTGATCGCGATCCTGATGGTGACGCTGCTCGGCCGCGAGTTCTACCTCGTCGTGCTCACGATCACCGTGTTCTCGTGGATGGACATGGCGCGCGTCGTGCGCGGCCAGACGCTCGCGATCCGCTCGAAGGAGTACGTGGAGGCGGCGCGCGCGATCGGCGTATCGACGAGTGGCATCATCGTGCGGCACGTAGTGCCGAATTTGCTCGGCATCGTCGCGATCTATACGACCGTGACCGTGCCCGGCGTGATCCTGACGGAATCGGTGCTGTCGTTTCTCGGTCTCGGCGTGCAGGAGCCGATGACGAGCTGGGGCGTGCTGATCCAGGACGGCGTCGGCGTGATGGAAAGCTCGCCGTGGATTTTGCTGTTCCCGGCTGCGCTCTTGTCGGTGACGCTCTATTGCATCAACTTTATCGGCGACGGGCTGCGCGATGCGCTCGACCCGAAGGATCGGTGAGCGTGATGTCATTGCTTAAAGTCAGCGACCTCGAAGTTGCATTCCAGACGCCCGATGCCATCGTGCGCGCCGTGAACGGCGTGAACTTCGAGCTGGAAGAGGGCAGCACGCTCGGCATCGTCGGCGAATCGGGGTCGGGAAAGAGCCAGAGCGTTCTCGCGATGCTCGGCCTCCTCGCGCGTAACGGCAGCGCGAACGGCAGCGCGTTGTATCAGGGCGAAAACCTGCTGACGATGCCCGCGAAGGCGCTGAATCGCATCCGCGGCAATCGCCTGTCGATGATTTTCCAGGACCCGATGACGTCGCTCAATCCGTACTTGACGATCGAGCGGCAGATGACCGAAGTGCTCGAACTGCACAAGAACATGACGCGGCGCGCGGCGAAACAGCGCGCGATCGGCATGCTCGAAGCGGTGCGGATTCCCGAGGCGGCGCATCGTATCGATCAGTATCCGCACGAGCTGTCGGGCGGCATGCGCCAGCGCGTGATGATCGCGATGGCGCTGCTTTGCGAGCCGCAAGTGCTCTTCGCCGACGAACCGACCACCGCGCTCGACGTCACCGTGCAGGCGCAGATCCTGCAATTGCTGCGCAACCTGCAGCACGACTTCGGCACGGCGATCGTGCTGATCACGCACGATCTCGGCGTGGTCGCGGGGCTCTGCGAAAAGGTCATGGTGATGTACGGCGGCCGCGTGATGGAGCATTGCAGCGCGGACAACCTGTTCGCGCGGCCGTCGCATCCTTACACGATCGGCCTCTTGCGCGCGGTGCCGCGTCTGGACCAGAACGGCGCGGCGTTGCAGGGCATTCCCGGCAATCCGCCGAACATGGCGCATCCGCCTGCGGGCTGTCCGTTCCAGGAGCGCTGCATCGACGCCGATGCGCACTGCGGCGAACGCGCGCCTGCGCTCGAACCGTGGCGTAACGACGCGACGTGGCTGCGCGCGTGCTATCGCCCGGTTGAGCGGATGAAGTCGTTGCACGAGGAGCCGAGCCATGTCTGAGCGAACCATTCTCTCCGTGCGCGACGTGCAGGTGCATTTCAAGGTCAGAGCGAAGAGCCGCCTGCCGTGGGCGCCGTCGCGCACGCTGAAAGCCGTCGATGGCGTCAGCTTCGACCTGAAGGCAGGCGAGACGCTCGGCGTGGTCGGCGAGTCGGGCTGCGGAAAATCCACGCTTTCGCGCGCGATCCTCAACCTGATCCCCGCGACGCACGGCGAGATCGTGTGGATGGGCGAGGACCTCTCGGGAGCGTCAACGCGCGCATGGCACGACGTGCGGCGCGATATCCAGATGATCTTCCAGGACCCGCTCGCGTCGCTCGATCCGCGCATGACGGTCGGGCAGATCATCGCGGAGCCGTTGCGCGAGCATCGGCCGGGGATGTCGAAGGACGAAACCATGCAGCGCGTGCGCGCGATGATGGCGAAAGTCGGCCTGCGCGACCAGATGATCAACCGCTATGCCCACGAGTTTTCCGGCGGACAGTGCCAGCGGATCTGCATTGCGCGAGCGCTCGTCGTCGAGCCGAAACTCGTCGTGTGCGACGAACCGGTGTCCGCGCTCGATGTGTCGATCCAGGCGCAGATCGTCAATTTGCTGAAGTCGCTGCAGGCGGAGATGGGACTTGCGCTGATCTTCATCGCGCACGATCTCGCGGTGGTCAAGCACATCTCCGATCGCGTGATGGTGATGTACCTCGGCCGCGTGATGGAGCTTGCCGGCAAACAATCGCTGTACGACGTGCCGCGCCATCCGTACACGCGCGCTTTGCTCTCGGCGGTGCCCGTGCCCGATCCGGCCGTCGAACGCCGCAAGGTCGTGCAGATACTTTCCGGCGACATCCCGAGTCCGATCGATCCGCCTTCCGGCTGCGTGTTCCGCACGCGCTGCCCGATTGCCGAGGCGCGTTGCGCGCAGGAAGTGCCTGCGCTGCGCAAACTTTCGGACGGCACGGCGGCGGCCTGTCTGCTCGCTTGAGCATTTTCCCCGACTTTGAACAAGACCCATGAGCTAGAGAACAAGAACCTCCCATAAATCCTCAATCCCCCGCTTTTGATCCGATGCCCCGGTCTTTCCGACCGCCGGGCACGGCTCAGTGCATTCCTTCGATTTGAATCGGCAGTCAGCAACATTTAAGAACAAGTGGGGATCTTTCCGTGAAAAAACAGAAGCGTTCACTCGCCTTATCGATTTTGCTTTTTAGCGGCCTCATGGCCGGCACGGTCGCGGCCTATGCCGAGGAAACCGAAACCGAACCGCCTTCGCGCCATACCGAGGCGCCGCCGAGTTCGCCGCCGAATACCGAAGCCGATGCGCCGATCAGCAAGCAATCGCAATCGAAGGGATTTATCGAGGATTCGCATTTCAACTTGCTGTTCCGATCTTATTCGGAGCATTTCGAAGCGGAAGGCCTCAAGAAAAAGGATGCGTGGGTCATCGGGAATCAGGCGGTATTCGAATCGGGCTATACGCGCGGACTGTTCGGCGTCGGTTTCGATGCGTCGCTTTTCAGCGCGTTGAAACTGAATGGCGGGAACGGGGCGGGGAATCGTGTGCATCTGAATGCCGACGGCACCGGACAAAATCAGCTTGCGTGGACGTATCCGGGCGTGTGGGACGTGAAGGCGCGTGTATCGAATACGGTGCTGAAATACGGCCAGCAGCTCTTCGATAATCCCTATCTCGTACCGCACGATAATCGCGCGCTGCCGCCTACTTATCGCGGCTTCTCGCTCGCCAGCGACGAGATCAGGAGCCTCACGCTCAAGGCGGGTAGCGTCGACGCCGTGCTGGCGCGGGGCATGACGAGCACATCGTCGCTCTCGACGGAATATGGCGGCGTGAAGTTCAGCCGTTTCACGTATGCGGGCGGCGATTATACGATTGGCGACGATACCGCGATTTCTCTTTACGGCAGCCGTGCGGAAAACGTGTGGGATCAGTATTATCTAACGGCGTCGCATAGTATCGGCAGCCCGTCGGCGATTCGCTGGACCGGCGCGCTCCAGTATTACTACACACACGACGTCGGCCAAAGCCGGGAAGGTCCGATCAATAATCACGCATATAGCCTGGCGCTGTCAGGGCAGCATAACGCGCATACCGTGCAGATCGGCTTCCAGCAGATCGCGAGCAATCAGTTCTTCGATTATGTCGGCCAGTCCGCCGGCGATTATCTCGCCAATTCGCTCGACGTCGATTACAACGCGCCGCACGAAAAGTCGCTCAGCCTCTCGTATTCGATCAACTTCAAGGATTATGGCGCGCCCGGCCTGAAAATGACGATGTGGACCGCCTACGGTTGGGGTGCCGACGCGACGACATCGGCGAACCGATATGCCAATCCGTCGAGTGCGCTACACGACCTCTATTGGAAAAACGGCGAGCCAGTCCACGGCACGCATTACGAATTCGGCGTAATTCCGAGTTACACGATTGCGAGCGGACCGTTGAAAAACACGTCGATGAAGTTTTATTACATGCATCACCACGGCAGCCAGTACTACTCGGACAGTTCGAGCGACGTGTACCGCCTGATGGTCAACGTGCCGGTGAACGTGTTCTAAGACGATTCGCGGGGGCTTGGAAGCATGCCCGAAACGAACGCGCCGATCATCCTAGGGAAACCTACAATCATAAACCTTCGCATTACATTAACCTTTCGTCTATAACGTGAGTGCGTGTCGCGGATCGCCATGTCTCGCGTCATGTCTCAGGCCCGCCAGCATTTGCTGGGGGGCCTTTTTTTCGCCTTGCCGAAATCATTAAGCACCTGCTTTCAAACGCTTACGTTGAAAGACTTCCTAGTGAAAACCCCATCGATTCTTTCGCTTGACTTACTTGATATATCACATACTGTGTATATCTGATTGCTCCAGAAAATTGAGCAACACCGGAGGATGCCGCGAGGTATCCCAACGAAAAGTCAGACAAGCTTAGGAGACAGGCATGGAAACGGAACGTCAGGCAGGGGCGTCGCGTCTAGCTTCGCCGTGGGTGCAACTCGTGTTCGGCGTGGTCTGCATGGCGATGATCGCCAACATGCAGTACGGCTGGACGCTATTCGTGAACCCCATCGATGAGAAGTACCACTGGGGACGCGCGGCCATTCAGGTCGCGTTCACGATTTTCGTCGTGACTGAAACCTGGCTCGTTCCGATCGAAGGCTATCTCGTCGACAAGTACGGCCCGCGTCCGGTGGTCGTCGTGGGCGGGCTGCTGTGCGCCATCGCGTGGGTCATCAACTCCTACGCGGCTTCCCTGCCGATGCTCTATTTCGCGGCGGCGGTCGGCGGCGTGGGCGCGGGCGCGGTGTACGGAACGTGCGTCGGCAATGCGTTGAAGTGGTTCCCGAATCGCCGGGGGCTCGCGGCGGGCATTACCGCGGCGGGCTTCGGAGCGGGGTCGGCGGCGACCGTCGTGCCGATCGCGCACATGATCAAGAACAGCGGCTACGAGTCGACCTTCCTCTGGTTCGGTCTCGGGCAGGGCCTGATCGTGTTCTTCCTCGGCATGGCGCTGTTCGCGCCGCCCGCCGAGTTGCTCGCGCCGGTCAAGAACGCGCTCAAGCGCGCGGTCTACAACGCGAGTCCGAAGCAGGTGTTGTCGTCGCCGATCTTCTGGGTCATGTACCTGATGTTCGTGATGATGGCGGCTGGTGGCCTGATGGCGACCGCGCAGCTCGGGCCGATCGCGAAGGACTTCGGCCTGCACGATTCACCCGTGTCGATCCTCGGTCTCACGCTGCCCGCGCTGACCTTTGCGCTCACGATCGACCGCGTGCTCAACGGGCTGACGCGGCCGTTCTTCGGCTGGGTGTCGGACCGCATCGGCCGGGAGAACACGATGTTCATCGCGTTCGCGGTCGAGGCGGTCGGCATCATGATGCTGTCGAAGTACGGGCACAGCCCGGTGGCGTTCGTCGTGCTGACGGGCATCGTGTTCTTCGCCTGGGGTGAAATCTACAGCCTCTTCCCGGCGACGTGCGGCGACACCTTCGGGCCGAAGTTCGCTGCAACCAACGCGGGCCTGCTGTACACGGCGAAGGGAACGGCGGCGTTGCTGGTGCCGTTCAGCAGCGTCATTACGACGATGACCGGAAGCTGGCACGCGGTGTTCACGCTGGCTGCGGGGATGGCGGCGCTTTCCGCGCTCCTCGCGATTTTCGTGCTCAAGCCGATGCGTCACGCGCATGTGCAGAAGCATTCGCGGGCATCGGTCGACATGCAGTACGGGTCGCCGATCAAGGACTGACGACGACCTTCGTTCGAAAAAAAGCGGCGGACGCGACGAGCGTCCGCCGCTTTTCATTGCGCACCCGCGTCGTCTCAATGCGAACCCCGATCGCAAGCGCCAGAGCGCACGATTACACTTCAGCGATTCGCGTCAGACGTTCGTCGGGCGTTTGGCGTACTTCTGTATGGTTAACCCCGATTTCAACGTAAACGAACAAAAAGGAACATGCTCCTTGTTGTTTTGGTTTCCTTTTTGAAAATCAGGGCCACGACCGCAGCATCGGTGTCCAATAAAAACGAACGAGACATGGATGAACCAAACGCCTGGCAGTTTCCTTGGCCGCGTCCCGCAAAGCGGACGCCCGCGCCTTTCCCGAGCCGGCTTCGCCGCGCGGCCGGCGACACTTTTTTCGACGACCACCCGCACGCACGGCCCATGAGCGCGCGCCTCCGATGAGCGCCATATGGCGCCGGACCGCGGCGGGCGAAGCGCGCACGGTCATCGACGAAAAGACAGCAGGCATCGACAAGGAGCGCATTTTGGTCTTGGAACTGGAGCGGGTCACCGTCGTTTCGGGCGGGCAGACGCATCTGTACGGCGTCGATCTCCGCTTGACGCCGGGCGCCATCAACGTGCTGCTCGGCCCCACCCAGGCGGGCAAGACCACGCTGATGCGCGTGATGGCCGGGCTCGACAAACCGAACGCGGGGCGCGTGCTCGTCGACGGGAAGGACGTGACGGGCGTCGGTGTGCGCCAGCGCAATCTCGCGATGGTTTATCAGCAGTTCATCAACTACCCGGCGATGACCGTGTTCGACAACATCGCGTCGCCGCTCAAGCTGCAGGGCGTCGATTCGAAGCAGGTCGCCGTGCGCGTGAAAGAAGTCGCCGCGAAGCTTCATATCGAACATTTACTGCAACGGCGGCCGGGCGAACTGTCAGGCGGGCAGCAGCAGCGTTGCGCGCTGGCGCGGGCGCTCGTCAAGCGTTCGTCGCTCGTGCTGCTCGACGAACCGCTCGTCAACCTCGACTACAAGCTGCGCGAAGAACTGCGCGCCGAACTCGCGACGCTCTTCGCCGACGGCAAGACGACCGTCGTGTACGCGACGACCGAGCCGCTCGAAGCGCTGCTGCTCGGCGGCTACACGGCGATCGTCGACAAGGGCCGCGTGCTGCAATACGGCCGCACGCTCGACGTCTACAACGCGCCGGCGACCGTCGATGTCGCCGCCGTCTTCAACGATCCGCCGATGAACATGCTGACGAGCGAAGTCACCGCCGACGGCATCGCGCATCTGCCGATCGGCATCGACGTGCCGGTCAGGCTCGGCGCCGCCGATGGTTCCACCTGCCGCATCGGCATCCGGCCAGGGCATCTGCGGCTTGAGGCGCGTACGCCGCGCGCGATCGCGGTGCCGTGCCGGCTCGAACTCGCCGAGCTGAGCGGCTCGGAAACGTATCTTCACGTCCACACGAAGACGGGCGGCATCGATCTCGTCGCGCAGTTGCAGGGCGTGCACCAGATCGCGCTCGGCACCGAACTCGACGTATTCGTCGATCCCGCCGAACTCTTCGTATTCGATGGGCACGCCAAACTCGTGTCCGGCCCGGAGGCGAGCCATGGCGCGTATTGAGTTCGAGAACCTGGCGCACGCGTATCGCCCGAACCCGGCGACGCTCGACGACTACGCGCTCCAGCCGATGAGCATGGTCTGGGAAGACGGCGGCGCGTACGCGTTGCTGGGACCGTCCGGTTGCGGGAAGTCGACGCTGCTCAACATCGTGTCGGGGCTCGTGACGCCGTCGGAAGGACGCGTACTCTTCGATGGCCGCGACGTCACCCGCCTTGGCGCGCGCGAACGCAACATCGCGCAGGTGTTCCAGTTCCCCGTGATCTACGACACGATGAGCGTCTTCGACAACCTTGCGTTCCCGCTGCGCAACCGCAAACTGCCGGCGCGCGAAGTCGATGCCCGCGTGCACGAAGTCGCGGAAATCCTCGACATGACGCGCGAACTGAAGCGCAAGGCGAGCAACCTGTCGGCGGATGCCAAGCAGAAGATTTCGCTCGGGCGCGGCCTCGTGCGCAAGGACGTCGCCGCGATTCTCTTCGACGAACCGCTCACCGTGATCGATCCGCACATGAAGTGGATGCTGCGGCGCCAGTTGAAGAAGATCCATCAGCAACTGAAGCTCACGCTGATCTACGTGACGCACGATCAGGTGGAAGCGCTCACGTTCGCCGACGAAGTGGTCGTGATGACGAACGGCCGCGTCGTGCAGAAAGGCGGGCCGGAGGCGCTGTTTTTGAAGCCGGATCACGCGTTCGTCGGGTACTTCATCGGCAGTCCGGGAATGAACCTCTGCCCGATCGCGCTCGATGCCGATGCCGTCACGATCGGCTCGCAACGCCTGCAAGTCGACGCGAACACGCTCGCGACCTTGAAGCACGCGAACGGTGATCTGAAGCTCGGCATCCGTCCCGAATTCACGCGGCTTTCCGAGAACGAAACGCCGGGCGCGGTCAAGGCGCGGCTCGTGCGCGCGCAAAGCCTCGGCAACTACCAGCTCGTGACGGCGGATTGCGATGGCCACGTGTTCAAGGCGAAGGTCGAGCCGCACGTGACGCTGAACGACGGTCCGGTGTGGCTGCGGCTCGCCGCGCCGGAGACCGTGTTCTTCAGCAACGACGAAAGGATCGGACGATGAAGCCCATTAATCAGAAGGCGTGGCTACTGGTCGTGCCCGTGTTCATCTGCGTCGCTTTCTCTGCGATCCTGCCGCTGATGACCGTGGTGAACTATTCGGTGCAGGACATCATCAGCCCGACGCAGCATGTGTTCGTCGGCACCGAATGGTTTCGCAACATCATCAACGATTCGGATTTGCGCGGCGCGCTTGGCCGTCAGGTGATTTTTTCGCTGTGCGTGCTGCTGCTGGAGATACCGCTCGGCGTCGGCCTCGCGCTCGCGATGCCCGCGTCGGGCTGGCGCGCATCAGCGGCACTGGTGATCCTCGCAATGCCGTTGCTGATTCCATGGAATGTCGTCGGCACGATCTGGCAGATCTTCGCGCGCCCCGACATCGGTTTGCTCGGCTACTGGCTCAATCATTTCGGCATCGACTACAACTACACGGCGAGTCCGTCGGATGCGTGGGTCACGGTCCTCGTGATGGACATCTGGCACTGGACGCCGCTTGTCGCGCTGCTCTGCTATGCGGGATTGCGGGCTATTCCCGATGCGTTCTATCAGGCCGCCGAAATCGATGGCGCGAGCCGCTTCGCCGTGTTCCGCTACATCGAGTTGCCGAAGATGCGCGGTGTGCTGATGATCGCGGTGCTGCTGCGTTTCATGGACAGTTTCATGATCTACACCGAACCGTTCGTGCTGACAGGCGGCGGCCCGGGCGATTCGACGACGTTCCTCTCGCAATACCTCACGCAAAAGGCGGTGGGCCAGTTCGACCTCGGGCCGGCGGCGGCGTTCTCGCTGATCTACTTCCTGATCATCCTGCTGCTGTGCTTCATCCTGTACAACTGGATGGAGCGCGTCGGCAAGGGCGGCCCCGCGACGACGGGAGACGACCATGCGTGACGACCGCCGCTGGATGCGCACGTTGACGATCGTCGTCTACATACTCTTCGCGCTGCTTCCGCTCTACTGGATGCTGTCGATCTCGCTGCGCACGAACGAGGAGACGCTCTCCGCGTTCTCGACGTTCCCGCGCCACGTCACGTTCGACAACTACAAGATCATCTTCACCGATCCCTCGTGGTACTGGGGCTACATCAACTCGATCATCTACGTATTGATGAACACGGTGATGTCGGTGCTGGTCGCGTTGCCCGCGGCGTATGCGTTCTCGCGCTATCGCTTCCTCGGCGACAAGCACATGTTCTTCTGGCTGCTCACGAACCGCATGACGCCGCCTGCCGTGTTCCTGCTGCCGTTCTTCCAATGGTATTCGAGCGTTGGGCTGATGGATACGTATATCGCCGTCGCGCTTGCGCACATGCTGTTTAACGTGCCGCTCGCCGTGTGGATTCTCGAAGGCTTCATGTCGGGTGTTTCGCGCGAGATCGACGAGACCGCGTACATCGACGGCTATTCGTTTCCTGCGTTCTTCATCAAGATCTTTCTGCCGCTCATCAAATCGGGCGTCGGCGTGACGGCGTTCTTCTGCTTCATGTTCAGTTGGGTCGAGTTGTTGCTCGCGCGCACGCTCACGACCGTCAACGCGAAGCCGATCGCGGCCGTGATGACGCGCACGATCTCGGCGGCGGGCATGGACTGGGGCGTGCTGTCGGCGGCGGGGGTGCTGACGATCATCCCGGGCGCGCTCGTCATCTACTTCGTGCGCAACTACATCGCGAAGGGCTTTGCGATGGGGAGAGTCTGATGATTACGTGGATGTACTGGACGCCCGAGGTGGCGATCTTCTTCGCCTGCATCGCGGTGATGCTGGCTGGCATGACGGTCTGGGAGATCCGGGCGCCGACCGTCGAGCGCAAGGGCTTCCTGCCGATTCCTACTACGCGCGGGGACCGGCTGTTCATCGGCTTGCTGACTGCGGCTTATATCAACCTTGCGTGGATCGGCGTGAGTTCCGAAGGCGCCAGTGCCTGGCCAGGATTCGTGGTTTCGATGCTCGTGCTTGGGGTGGTGATGTGGAGGGGGTAAGCGCTGGCGCTTGGAGTGGGGCTGATTTGGTGCGCGTGGGCTTCTATGGAACTTGCTTTCTTAGCGGTCTATTTGCTCTGCCCCTGTCCGGGGCGGGACTCACTTTCTTTGCTGCTGCAAAGAAAGTAAGCAAAGAAAGCAGCTTCCAACCGCTAGTACAAACGAACCCTCACTCGCGTAAAAGCGGATTGGCGCTGGAGAGTAAGTGTCGCCCTCATGGTGGAACCGGGCTTGGCTCGCGGACCCACTGTGGCAACGCGCAGTACACCGGACAGGTGCAGCAGTCATACATCCGTCCTCGCGCTACGCGCTCAGACGTTGGGTGCACGGCGCAGGGAATTATGGCAAGCAGGGAGCGCAATCAAGAGATGGCTTTTGTGAACCCGACGTCGGAGCGAAGCGAGGACGGAGCTACGCGCTCAGACGTCGGGTGTACGGCGCAGGGAATTAAGGCAAGTAGGAGCGCAAGCAAAAGATGGTTCTAGTGAACCCCACGTCGGAGCGAAGCGAGGACGGCGCCAAACGGAGCGCATACCACTCAGAGGAAGTGCGCGTTGCCACAGTGGGTCCGCGAGCCAAGCCCGGTTCCACCGTGAGGGCGACACTTACTCTCCAGCGCCAATCCGTTTTTACGCGAGTGAGGGTTTGTTAGCTTTGGCGGTTGGAAGCTGCTTTCTTTGCTTACTTTCTTTGCAGCAGCAAAGAAAGTGAGTCCCGCCCCGGACAGGGGCAGAGCAAATAGACCGACAAAAAGACAAGTTTCATAGAGGCCCACGCGCATCAAACGGCGTTCAACAATAAACCCCGAGCGCCAGCGCAGAAAGACAGCCGGTTCGTTGTTACCCCGAGCGGAACCCGGCAGATGATCCAAGGGGTGTGTGAGAAAGTGAGGAGAAAACCATGAAGCACAGGAGACGGATCGTCGCGCTTGCAGTCGGGAGCATCTTCGCGGGGGCGTTGGCAAGCACCGCCGCACTCGCAGATACTGCAGCAGCGCAAAAGTGGGTCGATAGCGAGTTCCAGCCGAGCACGCTCTCTAAGCAACAGCAGTTGGACGAGATGAAGTGGTTCATCGACACCGCCGCGAAGCTCAAGTCGCAAGGCGTGAAAGAGGTCCACGTCGTGTCGGAAACGCTCGACACGCACATGTACGAATCGAAGACGCTCGCCAAGGCGTTCGCCGAAATCACCGGTATCGAGGTCAAGCACGACATCATCCAGGAAGGCGACGTCGTCGAGAAACTTCAGACGTCGATGCAATCCGGACAAAGCATCTACGACGGCTGGATCTCGGACTCGGACCTGATCGGCACGCACTATCGCTACGGCGTAATCGTGCCGCTCTCCGACTACATGGAAGGCGAGGGCAAGGCCTACACCAACCCGGGCCTCGACATCAAGGACTTCATCGGCACGAGCTTCACGACCGCGCCCGACAAGAAGCTCTATCAGTTGCCCGACCAGCAGTTCGCGAACCTCTACTGGTTCCGCGCCGACTGGTTCGCGCGCAAGGACCTGCAGGACAAGTTCAAGGCGAAGTACGGCTATGACCTCGGCGTGCCGGTCAACTGGAGCGCCTACGAAGACATCGCCGACTTCTTCACGAACGACGTGAAGACCATCGACGGGGAAAAAGTCTACGGTCACATGGACTACGGCAAGAAGGACCCGTCGCTCGGCTGGCGCTTCACCGACGCATGGCTCTCGATGGCCGGCGAAGCGGACAAGGGCATCCCGAACGGCCTGCCCGTAGATGAATGGGGCATCCGCGTGACGCCGGACGGCTGCCATGCGGTGGGCGCGTCGGTGTCGCGCGGCGGCGGCACGAACAGTCCGGCCGCTGTTTATGCGACGACGAAATACATCGACTGGCTGAAGAAATATGCGCCGCCCGAAGCCTCGGGGATGACGTTCAACGAAGCCGGCCCGGTCCCCGCGCAAGGCAAGATCGCGCAGCAGGTCTTCTGGTACAGCGCGTTCACGGCATCGATGCTGAAGCCGGGCAACGTGACCAATGCGGACGGCACGCCGAAGTGGCGCATGGCGCCGTCGCCGCATGGTCCTTACTGGAAGGACGGCATGCAGAACGGCTATCAGGACGTCGGTTCCTGGACGTTCTTCAAGTCGACGCCCGCCAACCAGCGCGCGGCTGCGTGGCTCTATGCGCAGTTCGTGACGTCGAAGAGCGTGTCGCTGAAGAAGTCGATCGTCGGTCTCACGTTCATCCGCGACTCGGACGTGCATAGCGACTACTTCACGAAGAACGCCAACAAGTACGGCGGGTTGATCGAGTTCTATCGCAGCCCGGCGCGCGTCGCGTGGACGCCGACCGGCAACAACGTGCCCGACTATCCGAAGATGGCGCAGCTCTGGTGGAAGAACGTCGCGACGGCGGTCGCCGGCGAGAAGACGCCGCAAGCCGCGATGGACAACCTCGCGAAGGAAATGGATCAGGTGCTGGCACGCCTGCAGCGCGCGGGGATGAAGGTCTGCGCGCCGCAGCTCAATCCGGAAAGCGATCCTTCGAAGTGGCTGTCGGACCAGCACGCGCCGTGGAAGAAGCTCGCGAACGAAAAGCCGAAGGGCGAGACGGTGAAATACGACGAACTGCTGTCGGCGTGGAAGAGCGGGAAGGTGCGTTGAGCTATTCTTAAGTTGGTCAAGGCGGGCGGCCCGGCAGGTCGCCCGTTTTTATTGGGCACGCGCTGTCCGCGGTTGGCCCGCCGCTTCGTCGACGCGCGTCGTCGCTGCTGCCGGCAGGTGGTCTCCTCGCCCATTTGTCCAGGCGTGACCGGCGATGATGTTTGCTTGTGTCGGCATGCGCGTTTCGCGTCGATGCCTGCCCCGATCCGTTCACGATGCGTCCTGCTTGTTGGTGCCGTTCCCCGTTCCCCGTTGGCCCGGCAGGTCCGCATTCGTTGAACCGTTGACGTAGTGTCGCGCTTGCCGCGCGCGGCTGAAACCCGCCGCGAGTAGGGTTGGCTCGGGCTTCAGGGGGATGGTCTTGTGAACCCCGCCAAAGGAGGGCGGATGCTGGCGAATTCAGCCCGGCTTGCCGTCGGCGCGTGGCCGGCACAGCAAGCGCGCATACGCGGCCACATAGATCGCGAAGCCGAGCGCCCAGCACAGGCCCGCGCTCCAGAGCCACACGCCATAGAACTGCGGCGCGACGAGTGGCCCGAGCACGCGCAGCGCCGATCCGCCCATCACGAGCGCGTAGCTCCAGACATCGCGCGAATCGGCGACGAGCGGCCGGCCCGTATGCCCGCGCGCGGTGCGCGTGATCATCGCGATGATCGCTCCGCCGATCACGCCCGCCGTGAACGCGTGCATCGCGAGGGTGTGCGGCGCTGCGCCCACCGCTGAGAGGGCGAGCAGCGCGAAGCCAAGCGGAATCCACGCGTACGCGAGATGCAGCACCGCGAGGATCGCCGGACGCCGCACGCGATACGAGCGCCAGCCGATGAGCCGCGCCGCATGCGTCGCGCACGCGGTGACCGCGAGCACGAGGACGATCCGCGAATCGATCGCGGCGGCATCGGCGAAGAGCGCGAGCACGGTGACGGGCGCGACCGCGAGCTCCACGGGACGCCATTTGCGCGCGACGAAGCCGGGTATCGCGTTGGCGGTGAACATCGGAATGACGCGTCCGCTGATCACGCTGACCAGCAGCACGACAATGCCCGCCGCCGCGTAAATGCAGCGCATCGCGAGATCAGGGCGGGCGTCGAGCGTGAAGAAGTGGAAGGCTGCATCGAGCGCGCCGAAGACGAGCAGCACCGGCACGAGGAAGTAATTGCGCTTGTTGCCGGCAGCAAGCAGCACGCGCAACAGCAGCAGCGCCGTGACGGGCAAGAACGCGCTGTCGACGATAGCGGCCGGCACTGCGGGACCGCTCCACACGAGCGCACGCGCCGCCAGCCACAGCGCGGCGAGACCTACGAGCGCGGCGCCGTGCGCGGTATCGCGTCCGGTCCACGCGCGCACAGCGGTGAGCAGAAAGCCGGCGACGATCGCCGCCGCGAACCCGAACACCATCTCATGCGCGTGCCATCCGATCGGATTCGCGCGCATCAAATATCCGCCCGTCACAGGCACTCCGGCCAGCACCATTAGCCACACGACCAGCGCAACCGACGCGCACGCCGCGCCGCCAAGATAGAACGGCCTGAAGCCGAGGTTGAACAGCGCGAAATGCCCGGGCGGCTGGCGCTTTCCGGGCGGTGCGACGTAGGTGGTGGAGGGTTCCTGGATCTTCATCAGAGTGTCCCGAAGCGCCTTCAAGTATGAGCCGCTGCAACTGCTTTGCGAGCCTTTCCGCTCGACCGTTGCGAAGAGCGAAAGGCGCGCAGGCTCATTTCAGAATCGGCATCAAGAAGGGATCTTGCGGAAGCCGATCGAGAAACGATTCCATGCATTGATCGCCGAAACGAGCAGTGTCAGGTCGACGATTTCCTCGTCGCTGAAGTGCGGCTTCACGGCTTCCCACACGGCGTCGGGCACGTGCTCTTGCGACACCAGCGTGAGCGATTCGGTCCATTCGAGCGCCGCACGTTCGCGATCCGTGAAGAACGGTGATTCGCGCCACACGACGACCGTCGCGAGCCGTCGATCGGTTTCGCCGGCCTTGCGTGCATCGGTCGTGTGCATGTCGACGCAGAACGCACAGCCGTTGATTTGCGACGCGCGCAGCCGCACCAGTTCGGCGAGCGACTTTTCCAGCGACGATTTGCCGATGCGCTCTTCCAGCGCGAGCATCGCCTTGATTGCGTGGGGGTTGGCTTTGTAGAAGTCGAGACGGGATTGCATGATCGGTTCCTCTTCGTTCGGTTGAGCGAGGCGCCGGAAGTGGCGCGACAGGAGCAAGATTAGGCTTCGAAGTGGCTTCTGAAAATAACCGGTTTTGGCTATTTTTAGGTGACCAGTGACGCGCGATGAAAACTGCGCACGCCACCGGTTATCGAAACGTTATTCCAGCGCCGATGCCGGCCCGAAAAACTCGTAGCGGCTCTGAGAATCCGGTACGCCGAGCGCCTTCAGATGCCTCTTCACCGCCTTCATGAACGGCACCGGCCCGAGGAAATACGCGTCGACGTCGCGCGTTTCCGGCAGCCACTGATGCAGCCGCGCCTCGTCGATGAAACCGAAGCCGTGCGCGTGATCGTCGCCATCGCGGCGATGCTCGTAGCAGTAGAAATGCTTCAGTTGCGGATGGCGGTCCGCGAGCGACTGGATCGTTTCGCGGAACGCATGCACGCCGCCATGACGCGCCGCGTGGATGAAGTGCACCGGACGCCGCGTCGCGAGCGCGGCTTGCAGCATCGCGAGCGTCGGCGTGATGCCCACACCGCCGCTTATCAGTACGAGCGGCTTGTCGTTATGCTCGAGCTTGAAATCGCCCGACGGCGCGAAGAGTTCCAGCGTGTCGTTTTCGTGCACGTTTGCGTGCAGGTGATTCGAGACCTTGCCGTTCGGCTCGCGCTTCACGCTGATGCGGTACTCGCGGCCATTGGGCGCGGCCGAAAGCGAATAATTGCGCCTCGTTTCTTCGCCGTCGATGATGACGCGCAAGCCGATGTACTGGCCCGGATGGAAGTCGAGCAGGGCGCCGCCGTCGTCGGGACGGAAGTAGAACGACGTGATCTCGTCGCTTTCCTGCACCTTGCGCGCGACGCGAAAGAGCCGCGTGCCACGCCATCCGCCGGGCGCTTCTTCGCGCTCGCTGTAGATCTTTTCTTCGAGCCCGATGAGGATGTCGGCGAGCTGGTTGTAGGCGGCGGCCCAGGCTTCGATCACGGCATCGGTCGCGATCTCGGCGCCGAGCACTTCGCGGATCGCTCTGAGCAGGCAGCCGCCAACAATCGGATAATGCTCCGGCAGGATGTTCAGCGCGACGTGCTTGTTGATGATCTGCGAGACGAGACCGCCGAGTTTTTCGAGCTGGTCGATGTGCCGCGCGTACATCAGCACGCCGTTCGCAAGCGCGCGCTGTTGCGAGCCGCTCGCCTGATGCGCCTGGTTGAAGAGCGGACGCACTTCCGGGTGCTCGGCCAGCATCATCGCGTAGAAATGCCGGGTAAGGGCCTCGCCGCCGCTTTCGAGAAGGGGAACGGTTGCTTTGACGATCGCACGGTGTTCGGGTGACAGCATGAGTGGTTCCTCGCGTGAGTTTGAGTGGTTGCCCGCAATACGCATCCACGATTCGTGCCAGCCTTGTATCTCAATGAAATCAATAGGTTAAATGGATTGATGGTCGATTCGACTCTGGTCATAACGACTCCAACCGAAGTCGATATGACTGCAAAGGCATTACTCGACGCCCTCGTCCCGCTGATGCAGGACTTGTCGCGCGATCTCTCCGATACCGAGCGCTACCGGCGCCTGTTGCAGAGCCTGCGCGCGCTTTTTCCCAGCGATGCGACCGCGCTCCTGCGTCTCGACGGCGACACGCTCGTGCCGCTCGCCATCGACGGCCTGACGAGCGACACGCTCGGCCGGCGTTTTCGCGTGAGCGAGCATCCGCGTTTTGCGCAACTGCTCTTGCAGGCGGGGCCGACGCGCTTCGCATCGGACTCTGCGCTGCCTGATCCCTATGACGGCCTCGTGAAGGGCGTCACCGGCGATCTCGAAGTGCACGATTGCCTCGGATGCCCGCTTTTCATCGGTGGCCGTCCGTGGGGTTTGCTTACGCTCGATGCGCTCGATCCGGCGCGCTTCGATCGCGTCGACATGGCGTCACTCGAAGCGTTCCTGAGCCTCGCCGCGGCGACGGTGAGCGTGGTCGAGCGCATCGATACGCTTGCGCGCGAGAGCGAAGAGGAGCACGAGCGCGCCGAGGCGTATCGTCAGGCGAGCGGCAGCGCCAGGCGCGAGATGATCGGCGCGAGCGAGCAGCACAAGCGCTTGCAGGAAGAGATCGCGATCGTCGCGAAGAGCGACCTGACGGTGCTCGTGACGGGCGAAACCGGCGTCGGCAAGGAGCTGGTTGCGAGCGCGATCCATGCGCTCTCGACGCGCGCGAGCAAGCCGCTCATCAGCCTGAATTGCGCGGCGCTGCCCGATACGCTCGTTGAAAGCGAGCTCTTTGGACACGTGCGGGGCGCGTTCTCGGGGGCTTCGTCGGACCGGCGCGGCAAGTTCGAACTCGCCGATGGCGGCACGCTCTTTCTCGACGAAGTGGGCGAACTATCCCTGGTCGTGCAGGCGAAGCTGCTGCGCGTCTTGCAGAACGGCCAGCTTCAGCGCATCGGCTCGGATAGCGAGCACACCGTCGATGTGCGGCTGATCGCGGCGACCAACCGCGACCTCGCGCACGAAGTGCGGGAGGGACGCTTTCGCGCGGACTTCTATCACCGGCTGAGCGTGTATCCGCTCGTCGTGCCGCCGCTGCGCGAGCGCGGTCGCGACGCGCTGCTGCTCGCGGGCTACTTCCTCGAGGAGAACCGCTGGCGACTGGGCTTGCAGAGCCTGCGCCTATCCGCCGATGCGCAAGCTGCGCTGCTCGGCTATGCATGGCCCGGCAACGTGCGCGAACTGGAGCATTTGATCGGGCGCACGGCGTTGAAGGCGCTCGCGGCGCTGCGCGAAAGGCCGCGCATCCTCACGCTCGATGCCGCCGACTTCGGCCTGTCCGATACAACGCAGGCGCGCATGCGTATCGAGCCCGATGCCGCGCAAGCCGCCCAGCAAAATTTCCGCGATGCAGTAACGTCGTTCGAACGCACGGTCGTGGCCGGCGCGCTTGGGCGTAACAGTCAGAACTGGGCATCCGCTGCACGTGAACTGGGCATGGACCGCGCCAATCTGAACCGTTTGGCCAAGCGGCTGGGCTTGAAATAAAAGCCGATACAAATCGAAAGCCGTCCAGAAAACCCGCTATTGTTCCCCGCATCAAAAAAGTGGTATTGATTATTCCCTTCATACGCACGCGAATTTAAATGTCCTTTGCGTTTTCACAATGTTCACTTAACTAGCTGCTGTATTCCTGCTGGCATTTTCCAGCGAGTCTTGTAAGATCAAGTCAACCCAGCCGCACCCGTAATCGCTGTTCGCATCGCCTTTAATAACGCTCGTTGCTGGATCGTTGAGATTCACCGCTGCAACGAAACGAACACGGCAAATCGAAACGGGGGACACGTGGAAAAACGCAGCGCTTTTTTCTTGTTCGCGCTCCTCGCGTTTTTCAGCATGAATGCCTTCTGCGCGGACGCGCCGCTTGAGCGCGCGCCCGACACGATGGCTGCGCGCGTCCTCGGCTGCGCTGCGTGTCACGGCGCACGCGGCGAAGGCACCGACAACGACTATTTCCCCCGCCTCTCCGGCAAGCCTGCGGGCTATCTCTACAATCAGTTGCAGGCGTTTCGCGACGGCCGCCGCAAATATCCGCCGATGAATTACCTGCTCGCGTATTTGCCCGATGCGTATCTGCATGACATCGCCAATTACTTCGCGTCCGAGCATCCTCCGTTTCCGCCATCGGCCCCCGTCACCGTCGATGCCAAGACACTCGCGCTCGGCAAGACGCTCGTGATGCAAGGTGATGCATCGCGCAAGCTGCCCGCGTGCGTCGCATGTCACGCGGCGGCGATGACTGGCATGGAGCCCGCCATTCCCGGCCTGCTCGGCCTGCACGCCAACTATCTCAGCGCGCAGCTCGGCGCATGGCGCTACGGCACGCGCAGCGCGCTTGCGCCCGATTGCATGAAGACGGTCGCTCAGCTTTTGAGCGAGCGCGACATCACGGCCATTGCCGCGTATCTCGCTTCGCTGCCCGCGCCGGCCAACCCGGTGCCGGTAGCGGCCGGGTCGTTGAAGATGCCGCTCACGTGCGGCAGCGTGCCCAACTAGCCGAGGACTCGACGTGCCCAGTCTCCGACACCTCGAAGCGCTTGCCGTACGGGTCCTGCTCGGGACGAGCTGCGCCGTGGCGCTCGCGTGCGTGTCGATGACCGGCGCAAGCGCGCAGACGACCACGACGAAAGCCGATGCCGCAACCATCAAGCGTGGCGAGTACCTCGCGCGCGCGGGCGATTGCGTCGCGTGCCACACGCTGCCGGCAGGCAAGGAGTTCGGCGGCGGCCGTCCGATGGACACGCCGTTCGGCACGCTGTTTTCGCCGAACATTTCGTCGGACAAGGAAAACGGCATCGGCAAATGGACCGCTGCCGAGTTTTACACGATGATGCACACGGGCAAGTCACGCGATGGTGCGCTGCTCTATCCCGCGATGCCGTTCGGCTCGTACACGAAGGTCACGCGCGCGGACTCGGACGCGATCCACGCCTATCTGCTCTCGACGACGCCGATACATCAGCCGAACCGGCCGCACGAATTGCGCTTTCCGTTCAACCAGCGGCAACTGCTGCTCGGCTGGCGCGCGCTCTTCTTCAGGGAAGGCGAGTACGTGCCGGACCCGAAGCAGTCGGCGGAATGGAATCGCGGCGCGTATCTCGTCGAAGGGCTCGGACATTGCTCGATGTGCCACACGGCGATCAACAAGCTGGGGGGCAACGTGTCGTCGAAGGCGTTCGAGGGCGGGCTGATCCCGCTGCAGAACTGGTACGCACCGTCGCTCACGTCGAACAAGGAAGCCGGGCTCGGCGACTGGAGCATCCAGGACATCGTGGGCCTGCTGCATGCCGGCATCTCCGATCGCGGCGCCGTGTACGGACCGATGGCGGAAGTGGTCTACAACAGCCTGCAATACCTGACCGAAGAGGACGTGCGCGCGATGTCGGTCTATCTGAAGGCGCTGCCGCAGCGCTCCGGCGATACGTCAGAGCCGCCAAGCCCCGACGTCACCGAAGCGCGCAACAACCTCGTGCCGCTCGGCAAGAAGGTCTACGACGCCGAGTGCGCGGTCTGCCACGCGGCGCAAGGGCAGGGCAAGCCGCCGCATTTCCCGCCACTTGCGAACAACCAGTCGATCGAGATGAATTCCGCGGTTAATCCGATCCGCATGGTGCTGAACGGCGGCTACGCGCCCGGCACCTTCAAGAACCCGAAGCCCTACGGCATGCCGCCGTTCGCGCAGTCGTTGTCGGACGTGGAGGTGGCGGCGGTGGTCACCTATATCCGCACGGCGTGGGGCAATCACGGCGCGCCCGTGACCGTCAAGGAAGTGAACGAACTGCGCTCCGCACCACTTTATTGAGGACGTGATGAGCATGCCACTCTCCGAAAGAGATGCAGACGACGAAGCCGCCGTCGAGGAGATCGTCGGTCGCGGCCCGGGCGGCGCTATCGTGCTCGCGAGCATCGCGACCGCGATCGTGATCGGCTGCTGGTTCGCGTTCTACTTCATCGTCTTCCTGCCTCGCGGCGTGATCCAGTGAGGCGGCGCACATGGCCATGAACTCCGCATCGCACGATGTCGCCGAACGGGTCGAGAAGCGCTGGGCGATGGTCGTCATCGCGATCATCCTGGTCCTCATCGCGATGACGATCTTCACCGGCCTGCACTGGGCGATGATGCCGCCCTCGCGCGTCGAGACGATCCGGCCCGAGACGCTGCACGTATCGGGCGAATTCGTCGAAAGCAACCTCGGCAGCGCGACGGAGCCGGACGGCTCGGTGACCGTGCGCATCGTCGCGCAGCAGTACTCGTTCACGCCGCAATGCCTGCTCGTTCCCGCGAACACGCCGATCACCTTTCGCGCAACGAGCTCCGATGTCGTGCATGGCTTTCTCATCACGAACACGAACATCAACTCGATGCTGGAGCCGGGCTACGTCTCGACGTTCAAGACCACGTTCGACAAACCGGGCGATCACCTGATGCCGTGCCACGAATACTGCGGCGTGGGCCACCAGGGCATGTGGGCGCACGTGCGCGTGGTGGACAAGGCGTCGTTCGCGCAAATGGCGGCTGCCTCATCGGGGAGGTTGAGCTGTGTTAAATAGCAAGCGACTCGTGCTCGCGCACTTCTGGCTGGCGTTCGCGGCATTCGGCATCGCGCTCCTGCTCGGCGCGTGGCAGATGCTCGTGCGCAGCCCGCTGCATCCGTGGCTGCAGGACGCCGAGATTTACTACCGCTCCGTGACCGCGCACGGCTCGGCGATGGGCTACGTCTTCCCGACGCTCGTCGCGATGGGCTTCGGCTATGCAGTGAGCGAGCTTGCGCTGAAGAAACCGCTGATCGGCTTGCGCTGGGCGTGGGCGGGATTCGTGCTGGTCGCGGTGGGCGCGGTCGTCGCGATGGTGCCCGTGGCGATGGGCCTCGCGTCCGTGCTCTACACGTTCTATCCGCCGATGATCGGCAACGTCTTCTATTACCTCGGCGTCGTGCTGGTCGTGGTCGGCTCGTGGATCTGGGTCGGGCTGATGTCGGTGAACATGAACGCATGGAAGCGCGAGAATCCGGGGCGCCCGGTACCGCTCGCGATGTTCGCGACCGTCGCGGGCGCGTACTTGTGGGGCTGGACGGCGGTCGGCGCGGCGCTCGAAATCATCTTCCAGATCCTGCCGGTCGCGTTCGGATGGAAGAGCACGATCGACGCGGGACTGGCGCGCGTATTCTTCTCGTGGACGCTGCACGCGATCGTCTACTTCTGGCTGATGCCGGCTTACATCGCGTACTACACGATCATCCCGCGCGCGATCGGCGGGCGGCTCTACAGCGATTCTATGGCGCGCATCTCGTTCATCCTGTTCCTCGTCGTGTCGATGCCGATCGGCATTCACCATCTCTTCGCCGATCCGCAAGTCGGCGCGGGCTTCAAGTTCATGCACTCGGTGTTCACGGCGCTCGTCGCAGTGCCGACACTGCTCACCGTGTTCACGATCTGCGCATCGGTCGAGATCGCGGCGCGGCTGCGCGGCGGGAAGGGCGCGCTAGGCTGGATCGCGGCGCTTCCGTGGCACAACCCGATGATGCTCGCCGTCGCGTTCTCGTTCGTGATGCTCGGCTTCGGCGGCGCGGGCGGCATCATCAACATGAGCTACCAGCTCGACTCGACGATCCACAACACGCAGTGGATCACTGGCCACTTCCATCTGATCTTCGCGGGCGCGATCGTCATCATGTATTTCGCGATCGCCTACGATCTGTGGCCGCATCTGACGGGCCGCGCGCTCACGAGCCTGAAACTCATGCGCGCGCAGTTGTGGCTGTGGTTCATCGGCATGATCGTGCTGACGTTTCCGTGGCATTACGCGGGCATTCTCGGCATGCCGCGCCGCATGGCCTTCTACGATTATTCGAATCCCGAGATCGCGGCGCAGGCGTTCTCCGTCATTCTCTCGGTGATCGGCGGGTTCATCCTCGTCGCATCGGCGGTGCTGTTTTTCATCGTCCTGATTCGCGGGCATCGCGCCGAACGCGTCGTGCCCGAGGAATTCCGCTTCAGCAAAGCCATACACGAGCCGCGCACGATACCGGTCGCGCTGAACGGCTTCGCCCTGTGGCTCGCGCTGATGATCGGCCTCACGCTCGTCAACTACGGCTATCCGATCGCGCAACTGATGACGCGCGCCGAGACGTCGGTGCCCGCCGTTCCCATCGGAGCGCAGCGATGAACGACGAACGTCTTTTCTCGCTGAGCAATACGTGGTTCAAGACGAGCGTCGCGATCACGGTCGGGGTCGCGATCGTGGCGGCGGTGATCGGGTTCGTATGGCTGCCGTCCGTACAAACCGACGCGGGATTCAAGGGCATCTGGAACGCGATCTGCAGCGCGGCGGGCGTGCCGCAGAAGTGGCTCGAAGGCGGCACGCCGGTGGCGCCGACGGTGCGGCTATCGGCCGTCGAAGTGACGCCGCAACTACTCGCGAAGTCGAGCGACAACTCGATCGGGCGCGGCGCGACGCTCGCGCTCAGATGCACGATGTGCCACGGCGAGCGCGGCATGAGCGACGCGAATTCGCCGAATCTCGCCGGACAGTATGCAGTCGTGATCTACAAGCAGCTGCTCGATTACCAGCATGGCGCGCGCACCAATGCGGTGATGTCGCCGATGGCGAAGAACCTGAGCGACCAGGACATGCGCGACCTCGCCGCGTACTACTCGAGCCTCCCGAAGCCGGCGGCGCAGCATCGCGTAAGTACGTCGAACGCGCCGGCGATCGTCGCGCACGGCGCACCGATGCGCAACATCGCGCCTTGCGCCGCGTGTCACGGCGGCATCGACAACAAGGCGGGCAGTCCGTGGCTCGACGGCCTGCCAGCGTCCTACACGAAGGCGCAGTTGCAGGCGTTCTCGACGGGTGCGCGCAGCAACGACATCAACGAGCAGATGCGCAATATCGCGCGCAACATGACGCCCGAGGAGATCGACGCGGCAGCGGCTTACTACGCGGGAGCGTCAGCGCACTGATTGCCCTTCGTCCTTACCGGGCGCGGTGTTATCGTTGCCCGCGCCGGATGCATTCTGTATCTTGGGTTCGTCGAAACGAACGATCGAACGCGAACCCATGTCCACCGATGCAGACAGCTACCAACAAGCGCCCATCCGAACCGATGTGCTGATCGTCGGCGCCGGTCCCGTGGGGCTTTTCGCCGCGTTCGAGGCGGGCGTGATCGGCCTTTCGTGCCAGATCGTCGATGCGCTCGGACGCATTGGCGGGCAGTGCATCGAGCTGTATCCCGACAAGCCGATCTACGACATCCCCGCGATTCCCTCCTGCACGGCACGCGAACTCGTCGAGCGTTTGATGCAGCAATGCGCCCCGTTCGATGTGCCGATCCATCTGGAGCAACGCGTGATGGACGTCGTGCAGCGCGACGACGGCCGCTGGACCGTACGCACCGAACAAGGCATGACGTTCGATGCCGCCGCGATCCTGCTCGCGGCCGGCAACGGCGCGTTTCTTCCGCAGCGATTGTTGCTTCCCGAAGCGCCTGCGCTGGAAGATCGGCACGTGTTCTACAGCGTTGCAAAGCTGGCCGATTTCGCCGATAAGTACGTCGTCGTCGCGGGCGGCGGCGACTCCGCGCTCGACTGGGCGCTCGCGCTCCGCAACGTCGCGAAGCGCCTCACACTCGTGCATCGGCGCAATGGCTTCAGCGCGACGGCATCGTCGGTGGACAGCATGAGGCGCGCCGTCGAATCGGGGGAGATGGATTTCGTCGTCGGCATGATCGCGGGGCTCGAAGCGCCGGAGGGCACGTTGCGCTCTGTTTCGATGAAGCATGTGGAGGGCACGAGCGAGATTGCGGCCGACATGCTCGTCGTGCTCTACGGCCTCGTCGCGGACCTGGGGCCGATCGCGAACTGGGGGCTCGACATCCGCGGCGGGCGCGTGGAAGTCGATACGTCGAACTACGAGTCGTCGCGGCCGGGCATCTTCGCGGTCGGCGACATCGCCAACTATCCGAATAAGCAGAAGCTGATTCTGTCGGGCTTTCACGAGGCGTCGCTCGCATTGCGTAAAGCGTACTCGTATGCGTATCCGGACAAGAAGCGCGTCCACGTGCATTCGAGCTACGACGCGAAGCTTGCCGAGCGCGTGCATGCGAGTGCGACATGACGGTGCAAATCGTCATATCTTTGAGGTCATTTACCGTTCCAATATGCAGGACGGCATGCGCATACCACGGTTCGCAATGAGCGCACAGGTTGGGCCGAAACCCGCGCCAGCTCTATGGATGAGCCCCATCGAAGGGCATCCTTGGTTTATTTATACGTAGGTATCATGGCGCGCCATTTTCGAACGATGTAAGGTGTGCTCTCGCTACGTATCATCGACTACATAACTACTCCGTAACTCCCGCCGGACCCGCACGCAGCATCGAGTGCCTCCGACGCGGCCGCTTCATTTTCGACGTGAATTCAGCGCCCGGTGCTGGCTTTGAGCGCCGGTTCCTCCTGATCTGACGAGAAGAGGTGCCTTATGGAACGACGAACCTTCGGTATCGATCCCTGGTCGCAAACGGTCGGCTGGCTGACGATGCAGTCGGCCGGCAAGGGCGCGTGTGCCAGCGATTCGAGCGCCGCACGCAAACACGCGATCTGCGACGCCCCCACGAGCGCCGCCGTGCGCGTGAGCGTGATCGACCGGCCGACGTCGAGCACGGCGACGGTCGCGTGGTGCGATCCGCGCTCCTGCCGCTACGGCGATCAAGTCTGGCGCGCGAGCATCGCACGGCAACCGGGCACCTGCGCGCTGAGCGGCCGCAGCATCGGACGCGGCGATGCGATCTATCGGCCGCGTGCGTGCCGCCCGTCGCCGCTGAACGCCAGCGCGATGATCCTCGCGGCGGTTGTCGAGGACGTGCCGCGCGGATAGCGCATAGCAGATTGACGGGCACGCGTCATGCTCGCTCGTGCGGTCCTGAGCGGACTTCGGAGTGAACGTGGGCGCACGCATCGCCGGATGGCTGCTGTTGATCGTGTTCTTGATCGTGATCGTCGGCGTGGCGCTCGTAGGCTTCGCCATGTATTCGGGGCGCGTCGCGGTGCCGGACAAGTGGAACCCGTTCGCGCCGCTCGACGTGCGCGAGCCGCGCGGACCGCTCACGTCGATCAAGCTGTGGCGCATCGCGCATGACCACGCGCTTTGCATGGCGGCGCTGGATCGCTCGGGCGTCGCGTACCGGCCGATTGCGGATTCATCGAAGCCCGCCGGCTGCGAACTAAACGATGTGCTCCGCGTGACTCAATCGGATGTCCAGTACAGCGGGCCGTTTCTCGCGACGTGTCCGCTCGCGGTCGGCATGGCGCTGTTCGAGCATCAGACTCTGCAGCCGGCGGCGGAAGAAATCTTCGGCCAGCCCGTGCGGAAGATCGAGCACGTCGGGAGCTTCGCGTGCCGCAACGTCAACAATCAGGAAGAGGGGGCGCGCAGCCAGCATGCGAGCGCGAATGCCATCGACCTGAGCGGCTTCGTCCTCGAAAGCGGACGGCGCGTCACCTTCGCGCGCTGGGACGGCGACTCGTCCGATGCCGTGTTCCTCCATCGCCTTCACGACGGCGCGTGCCGCGCGTTCAACACGACGCTCGGCCCCGATTACAACGCGCTGCATCGGATGCATTTTCATGTCGACATGGGGCCGTACCGACTCTGCCGATAGAGCACGACAAGAGCATGTCGCAGCGGGTTCGATAGAATCACGCGGTGAATGCTTGCGGCACGATGTGTGCATGCATGCAGCAAACCAATGTGAATCACTCTGAGGCCGCAATGGACGATCCCTACGAAAGACGCGCTCTGCTTCTCCACCTCGGCGATGTGCTCGAAGCGATCTTCTGCCTGACGAAATGCGCGGACAGCCGCGCGACCATCGGCGAAGCGCTCGCGAAAGACGACGCGCTGGTGAGCTTCAACATCCTTAATCAGGTCGATGCCGGAATGCATCCTCAGGATTTCATCAAGCGCGCGACGGGCGCTTTCTTCGTGTGGCCGAAGGCGCTGCTTGACGAGACGCTGAACCGCCAACTGCTCGCGCACACGATCCAGCATGATCTCTTCGCAGGCGACGCGAAGGGCTGGGAGGCGTATGTGAGCGAGCGGCGCCAGGAGGTGCCGTGGTTCGGCGAGAATTTGCCGAAGGTGCCGAAAGAAGAGATCGAAGCGCCGCCGAGCGAGGTCGAAGCGCCGCCGGGCGATGCCGATGCGCCGCCTGATTCAAAAGATCAGCCTTCGCGCTATTCGACGTGGCCGTGGCGGCCGGAGTAAGCGTTACTGCTTCTTGCTCATGCTGCCCGCGCCCGCATCCATGCCGAGTCCGTTCGGACGGTCAGGCGCCGGACCCTTCCCCGACGACGTCTTGCCCGGATCGGTCTTGAGCGCCTGATTGCGCGCGGCGGTCGCGCTCGCGGGCGATGTCGTGTTGTGCTCCTGATAGGCGGGCGTGCTGTCCTTGTCGAGCTTGTTCGGCTGCTGCGCGTTCGCGACGATCGCGATCGTGCTGCCGATAAACACAGCCGCCATGTGGCTGAGCGCCAGTGTTGTGGGCTTCATCGTGATCCTCGCTTTTGTGTGTGCGCCTGATTTTGGGGCAGCAAGGATCGGTCCCGAATGCGCTGCGTTGTTCGACGCGGTGCGCCTCTAACGCCGGGCGTAAAATCATCGTCCTCCCGCTGATACCTCTTCCTCCCATGTACATCGAAACTCCGCTCGTCGAATCACGCGCACTCTCCGAGCGCCTCGGCAAATCCGTCTGGATGAAGATCGAAGCGATGCAGCCGACCGGCTCGTTCAAGGCGCGCGGCATTGGCCACGCGTGCGCGGTGTACAAGGAGCGCGGGGCGCGGCGGTTCGTGTCGTCATCGGGTGGGAATGCGGGGCTCGCCGTTGCTTACGCGGGACGCAAGCTCGGCGTGCCGGTGCTCGTGGTCGTGCCGGAGACGACCTCCGAGCGCGCGAAGCACCTGATCGGCATGGAGGACGCCGAGGTCGTCGTGCACGGCAAGTCGTGGGACGAAGCGAATCGCTTCGCGCTCGCGTCGTGCACATCGGCCGATGCGTTCCTCCATCCCTTCGACGATCCGCTCCTCTGGGAAGGCCACGCGACCATGATCGACGAAGTCGCGCGCGCGGGACTCGAGCCGGATGCAGTCGTGCTGTCGGTGGGCGGCGGCGGGTTGCTCTGCGGCGTGGCTGAGGGCCTGCGCCGCAACGGCTGGGAGGACGTGCCGATCGTCGCCGTGGAAACCGAAGGCGCCGATTCGTACGCTCGCTCGCTGGCTGCCGATGAGCGCCTCGAATTGCCGGCGATCACGAGCATCGCGACGTCGCTCGGCGCGCGCAGCGTGTGTGCCGAGGCGCTCGCGCTCGCGAAGCGTCGCCCGGTGGCGAGCATCGTCGTATCGGACCGGCAGGCGGTCGCGGGATGCTTCGAGTTGCTGACCGAGCACCGGATCGTCGTGGAGCCCGCGTGCGGCGCGTCCGTCGCCGCGCTCGATGCGCTCGCGCACGCGCAAGAGGCCGAGCTGCGCGACGCCCGGAACATCTTGCTGATCGTGTGCGGAGGGGTGGGAACGAGCGTCGATCAATTGAATCGATGGCGCGCCGCCACGGACCCCAACACCGAAACAGCTTGACAGTCAATCGGAGACCACGTAATGTCTGGGTCGAAGTATTCAAGAAGTCCGATTGCTGTTCATCATCCTCCGCTCGCGGTATTTGTTGTCCTCATTCCTCCTTGATGCTTCCCTCGTCCCGGCCGGTTTCCGTTCGGGATGGCTTAATTTTTAATTTCAAGGATTCGTTATGGATACCGGTACCGTCAAGTGGTTCAACGACAGCAAAGGCTTTGGCTTCATCACCCCGGATAAGGGCGGTGACGACCTTTTCGCGCATTTCTCCGAAATCCGCAGCGATGGCTTCAAGACCCTCGCAGAAAACCAGAAGGTCAGCTTCGAAACCAAGCAAGGCCCGAAGGGTCTGCAAGCTTCGAACATCACCCCGCTGTAATACCGCGCTGTAAGCAGTAGATACAACGCTCGTCGCGAATCGGCCCAGCCGGTTCGCGACAGTAGCTGAAACCCTCGCGGAGCTTCTTGTGCTCCCGCCACGGTTGCCGGAAATACGGCACACCATCGCAGCGCCCCTTCAGCATT
The DNA here is from genome assembly GCF_001544515.1 of Caballeronia terrestris. Lineage (GTDB taxonomy): Bacteria > Pseudomonadota > Gammaproteobacteria > Burkholderiales > Burkholderiaceae > Caballeronia > Caballeronia terrestris. The sequence goes on along the minus strand of NZ_FCOL02000003.1, from coordinate 234,526 downwards.
TCCAGCGTTTTTTCTCGCACTTTCCTGCGTATTTCAAGCGGCTTTTTCAAGTCACTCATCAAGCGTTGCGCCTTTGGCCGGCTCGTTTGCCGCGACCACGCGCATGCGCTCGCACCATCATGCAAAACTCGAAAATTCAAAACTACAACGGCTATAAAGTTCTCCCGTCGGCGCATCGTCTGCCTGACGGATCGTTCGCATCCAACCTCCTGCTCGAACGCGATAGCGGCGCGGGCGAAGCGATGCGCTATCAATTCCACATCCTCGACTGTTTCGACGACGAACAGCAGGCGCTCGGTCATTCGAGCCGCTGGGCGCGCCAATGGGTCGATTGCCGCGGCTAGGCTTTTCTTCTACCCCGAGCGTGGCGTGGCGCACAGCGCGCTTTCCACGAACGCGTCCCTGCGCGCCTTCGACCCGAAAAATGGCGGAAGAAGCCGGTGCTTCTGGCGTGGCGAGCGTTACAGGATCAGTATCCTTGACTCAGGCCGGGCGGCAATCGAAGGGGCTCGAACGGCAAGCCGAGCCGCGACGTGCCGACACCGCCGCTACGATTAAAAAACAACGCTTCGGGGTTTGCACGCCAATGAGACTTTCCACCTTCGCCGGGATTACGCTGCTCGTCGCCAGTAGCAGCGCGCTCGCACAGCAACCGCTCGCCGTGCCCGGCCGCAGTCAGACCGCGGGCCAGCAGGCCGTCGATAACGCCGCCTGCTACGCATACGCCAACCAGACAACACGCGTCGTCATGGCGCGCGAGCCGCAGATGGCTCCGCGCGATCAGCCGCGCGAACAGCGCACGTTCGCGCCGCCTCGGCCCGTCGAGCCGCCGCTTCCGCCGGTTGCCTCGGGGGCGCTGGCTGCTTCGGCGGCGGGCGCGTCAGGCGCTTACGCGCCGATGCCGGCCAGCATGGCGATGCCGGCGAGCGGCGCATCGGCGGCTGTGGCTGCGGGTGCTTCGATGCCCGCCGCATCCGATGCCGTCGCGGCGAGTGGCGCCTCCGACGCGCACTACGCCGAGATGAAGATGCCGCCGCTTCCGCCGCCCGAGCCGCCGATGACGCGCTACTGGCGCGCTTACGGCGACTGCATGCAAGGCAAGGGCTATTTCGTGCGTTAAATACGGAACGCGCGGCGAGTGATCGTCCGCGCGGTTTTGCCGTTTACGCGCTCGTTGAAGCGCGCCGCAACGCGAGATGCTGCAGCAGCATGATGGTCTTGCCATCGACGATCTCGCCGCGCGCGACCATCGCCAGCGCCTGCTCGAGCGGCAACTCGATCACCTCGATGTCTTCCCCTTCCGACGCCACGCCACCCCCTTCTGCGACCTTCGACGCCGAATCGTAGTGGGCGACAAAGAAGTACAGTTTCTCCGTCACCGATCCGGGGCTCATGAACGCCTCGAACACCTTCTCCACGTCGCGCACGCGATACCCCGTCTCCTCCTCCAGCTCCGCGCGAACGCGCTCCTCGGGCAATGCCGCGTCGAGCAATCCGGCGGGCGCTTCGATCAGCATGCCGTCGTGGCCGTTAACGAACGCGGGCAACCGGAATTGCCGCGTCAGCACGACGGTTTCGCGCGCCGGATCGAAGAGCAGCGCGGTTGCGCCGTTGCCTCGGTCATAGGTTTCACGGCTCTGGCGCTGCCAGACGTTGTTGCTGCGCAGGAATTCGAATGTGGTTTTCTTAAGCACGTACCAGTCGTCGGAAAGCGTCTCCATATCGATGATGCGCACGCGCTCTGCAGTGTTCAGCGGCATGTTCCAGCTCCGGTTGGAAAAAACGTCAGCTAATGGTATCGTGCAGACTCGTGCAAAAACAAGAAATTTCGTGCAAGACAATTTCCGATGCTGACCTCGCAAAGAAAGACCGCCATCCTCGATACGCTTGCACGCGACGGCCAGGTGCTGGCAAAGACGCTCGCGGAGGAATTCGGCGTGTCGGAGGACACCGTGCGGCGCGACTTGCGCGAGATGGCCGCCGAGGGGCTCTTGCAGCGCGTGCACGGCGGCGCGCTGCCCGCGTCGCCCGCGACGGCGGATTTCGCGCATCGGCAGTCGATCGAATCGGTCGCGAAGCGCGCGGTCGCCAGGGCGGCGGCGGAGATGATCGTGCCGGGACAGGTTGTGATCGTCGATGGCGGGACGACCGCCGTGCAGCTCGCCCGCTACCTGCCGCGCGACCTGCGCGCGACAGTCGTCACGCATAGCCCGAGCATCGCGGTCGAACTGGTCGATCATCCGTCGGTGGAGGTCGTCGTGATCGGCGGGCGGCTGTACAAGCATTCGATCGTGACGGTCGGCGCGGCCGCGATCGAAGCGCTGTCACACATCCGCGCCGATCTGTTCTTCATGGGCGTGACGGGCGTGCACGCAAGCGCGGGCCTGTCGACCGGCGATCTCGAAGAGGCCTACATGAAGCGCGCCCTCGCGGCGCACGCTGCTGAAACAGTTGTGCTGGCGTCGGCGGACAAGCTCAACGCGGCGTCGCAGTACCGGATCGGCGAGATCACGATGGCGAGCACGATCGTCGTCGAGCGCAATACGCCCGCCGCACTCACCGATCCGATCGCGGCTGCTGGCGTGACGATCGTAAGGGCGTGACGCGGGTCGTTGCGATCTATCGCAGCAGCCCAAACACCACCACCCCCGTCTGCGTCCCCACGAACACCTTGCCCTGCGTGATCATCGGTGTGATGAACTTGTTGCCCGGACCCCACTGGTCGCGCGCGCCCGACTGATTGCTGTTGTACAGCTCGCGCCCGAGGTTGCTCGCGTCGTATGCGTGCAGCGCGCCGGTCGCGCCGTTTTCCAGCGCCCACACGATGCCATTCTCCGCGCCATTTGCGGAGATTGCGGGTGTCGTTCCGGGGTAGGGGAAGGTGGTCGCGGTGCGCGTGGCGGCGCTCGTCGCAAGGCGCGCGTTGGTGACGGGCAGTGCCTTCAGGCTGTCGTTCAGTCCGCCGTAGTACACGACGCCGTTGTAATACGCCGCCGAACCCCAGATCCCGCCCGCGAGCGTGCCCGTCAGCGTCTGCCAGTTGCCGTTCGCATTCGGGTTGTACTTGCCCATCGCGTCGCGATCGACGACGTAGATCTTGTTGTCCTTGCCCGCGCCGACCGCGAGCCGCTTGACCGTGCCGTCGGCCATCGTCTGGTCGGGCAGAAGGAGCGGCCCGCCGGAGCCGAAATCCTCGTCGTTCGCGGCCTGCGTGACGTTGTTCATCGTCGCGAAGTAGTCGGTGACGGCGAGGCTCGGCGCGAGCGACAGCTTCATGAACGTGTTGCCGAGATTGCCGTCGACGGGAAAGCCTTGTGCGTTGAGCGTCGGCGTGAACGAGCCGTTGCCGTCGATCAGCCAGAGCGAGGCGCCATCGGATGCCATGCCCGAGCCGGCCATCCAGATCGAGCCCTGCGAGCCGTTCGGCGTAACGTTGAGCGTGCCGGTCTGCCTGAGCGTGTCGGCGCTGTAGGCCATCACCCAGCCGGTGTACGGGCCGCTCATGCAGTGCGCGGTCCAGCCCATGTAGACGATGCCACCGACGAGCGTGAGCGCCGCGCGTTCGGTGTGCAGGTCCGGCTCGAAATGGATCACGCCGTTCACGCTGTTGCTGCCGTTGCCCGGATAGCTCGCGGCGATCTCAGTCGGGCCGCCGAAGAGCTCGGCGCCGGTCGCGAGGTCGATCGCGTGGAAGCGGTGATGGGCGGCGCCGTTGCCGTCGGTGCTCATCGCGACCGCGTAGAGCGCGCCGTTCGGGCCGCGCGTGCGGTCGATGACCGGTGTCGACGTGATGCCGATTTCCGGCGTGAAGTCGGGGCAGCCGGTGGTGGTCGAGGTCTCGCCGGCGCCGAGCAGCGTGATTTTCCAGAGTTGCGCGCCGGTGTCGGCGTCGTAGGCGTAGAGACTGCCATGTTCGGTCGCGACGTAGACGACGTTGTGCGCCGCCCCGCCGGTCGCGAGGTTCGTCACGTAGAGCGGCTGGGCGTTTACCTTGCCGTCGGCGGGGACCATGCGCAGCTTGCCGAATGTCGCCACGTTCACGTTCGATAAGGTCAGAGTCGTCTCGGCGAGCATCTGGCCGGTGCGGGCGAGATCGTTGTGATGCATGAGAACGTCGGTGGGATAGGTTTTTGCGGTGGTGGTCCCGCTGCCGGTGTTACCGCCTGCGTTGTTTCCCCCATTTGTGCCGCTGCCGCTGCCGCTGCCGCCGTCGCTCGCATCGCCCATATTTGAGCCCGAGCCGCTCCCCGAATTCGCGCCAGAACCGCTTCCGGACGAGCCGCCCGCGCTGCTGCCGTTGCCGCCCGGAGCCATGCTGGTGGTTGTCGTCGTGCCGTCGCCGCCGCCTCCGCCGCAAGCCGCGCAGCATATAGCGACGAGTGCCTGCAATCCGAGAAGCCTCAGGCGTCCGCGCGCACGGACGGTTGCGCCTTCAGCGGCGACACGGCCGGCCTGGCCGGATAGCGGCGAATTCATGCGAGTCTCCAGCGCTCTGGCGTCCCGGGTGAATTCTTGGATGCGTTGTTGGCATCGCGCGTGCGACGCTTGGCAGCGCGACGGGACTGCGTCGCTGCGGACTACACTCGCAGCAAGAAAAACGCCTGGCCGACGGTTCTTACTGCGCATGGCGCGCTTTCAAATTCGCGAACGATGTCAGCGAAAATTTCACAATCGAAGATGTAGGAGATGCCGAGCGTGCATTCGTCGGCGGAAACGTGTGGATTCAGGCGGGAACTAAGGAGCAACGATGAACGTAAAACACGAAGGCGGCTGCGCATGCGGCGCGGTGCGCTTGCGGGTGAGCGCCGAGCCGCTCGAAGTCAACCTGTGCCATTGCCTGACGTGCCGCAAGATTCACGGCGCGCCGTTCGGCATCTACGCAATTTTCGAGCGCGGCGCGGCCGAGTTCTTCGGCAAGACGCGCTTTTGGGAAAGCTCGGCGACCGGCCGCCGCCATCATTGCGCGGTGTGCGGATCGCCGGTCTATCTCGCCTTCGAAGGCGTGCCGGAAGTCGAAATCCCGGCCGCGCTCTTCGATGAAATCGGCCTCTATGCGCCGACCTACGAGATCTGGGCGAAGCATCGCGAGCCGTGGCACGACGCGCAAGGTCGGCCGCAATACGACGAAGCGGGACCTTAAGTTGTCAGCCGACGCTCAACACTCCACGATCGCCTTCACCACGCCTGCCTTCGGATCGAGCAAGCTCGAAAAGCCCGAAGGAACATCGGCGAGTTGCATCCGATGCGTATTGAGCGCCGCACTCGGCACTTCGCCCGCGCGCATCGCGGCTAGCACCGTCTCGAAATCCTCGGGCGTCGCATTGCGGCTCGCGAGCAGCGTCGCTTCGCGCTTGTGGAACTCGGGATCGGCGAACGAGATGCGCTCCGGCACGATCGACACCAGCACGTATTTTCCGCCGTGCGCGATGAATTCGAAGCCGCGTTCCATCGCGCGGGCGTTGCCGGTGGCGTCGAAGACGACATCGAAGAATTCGCCGTCGGTCAGGCGCGCGAGTTCATCCTTGTCGCCTTCGCCGATTTGCACCGTCGCATGGACTTTCAGCTCGCGGTGGCAGAACGAAAGCCGGTCTTCGCGCGTATCGAGCGCTGTGACGGTCGCGCCGCGCAGCCGCGCGAACGTGAGCGCGGCCATGCCGATCGGCCCTGTGCCGACGACCAGCACGCGCTGGCCCGGCTGCACGTCGGCGCGGCGCACGGCATGCGCGCCGATCGCGAGGAATTCGACCATCGCGGCTTCGTCGAGCGTGACGCCTTCCGCTTTGTGCACGAACTGCGCGGGCAGGCTGAGGTATTCGGTGAACGCGCCGTCGCGATGCACGCCGAGCACCTGAATGTTCGTGCAGCAATTGGTCTTGCCCTGCCGGCACGCGATGCACTTGCCGCATGAGAGATACGGCATCACATAGGCGTTGTCGCCGGCGTTGAGGCCGCTCGCCGGATCGGCTTCCTCGACGACGCCCGATAATTCGTGCCCCATCACGCGCGGATACGAGAGAAACGGCTGATTGCCGGTAAAAATGTGCAGATCGGTGCCGCAGACGCCGACGCGCTTCACGCGCAACAGCACTTCGTTCCCACCGCGTTGGGGCTTGTCGCGTTGTTCGGCGCGCAGGGTGCCGGGCGTATCGCAGATCACGGTCAGCATGGTTCGTTCGTCTCGCAGGTTTTTTGAGGTGCGTGGGGTTGCGACAAATCTACCCATCCGATCCGTTTTGGTCAAGCCAGTTGATGTACTTAGATAACTGGTAAGGCCGGTTGACGCGCAAGCGTGGCGCCGATATTCGTCTTATATTGCAGCATCCCCGACAAATAAGGTCTTGTCAGTGAACGACATTCTCGATTTCGTCGAGCGGTATCCGCGCCTTTTCGTGCTCTCGGGCGCGGGCATCAGCACCGATTCGGGCATCCCGTGCTATCGCGATCGCGAAGGCCAGCGCACCGGCCGCTCGCCGATCCTGCTGCAGGAGTTCCTCAACTCGGATTACGCGCGGCGGCGCTACTGGGCGCGCAGCCTGATCGGCTGGCCGGTCGTCGCGGGGGCACAACCGAATGCCGCGCATCACGCAGTGCGCGCGCTCGCGTCACGCGGACGGGTGCATCGGCTCGTGACGCAGAACGTCGATGGACTGCATGCGCGCGCCGGCAACGCGGACGTGATCGAACTGCACGGCAACATCGGCCGCGTGCGGTGCCTCAATTGCGGCGAGCAGCATGCGCGCGCCGACGTGCAGCGCCTGCTCGAAATCGCCAACCCGGCGTTCGCGGGACTCACGGCGCCCGCCGTGCCCGACGGGGACGCGCACATCGAAGACCTCGATTTCGGCGCCTTCGACGTGCCCGGCTGCACGCGCTGCGGCGGTCTGCTGAAGCCGGACGTCGTGTTTTTCGGCGAGGGCGTGCCGCGCCCGCTCGTCGACGATGCCGCCCAGGCACTGGAAGCCAGCGACGCGATGCTCGTGCTCGGCTCATCGCTGATGGTGTATTCGGGCTACCGGTTCTGCGAATGGGCGCATCGCGCGGGCAAGCCGATCGCTGCGATCAATATCGGCCGCACGCGCGCCGACCCGCTGCTAGCGCTGAAAGTCGAGCAATCGTGCGCAGCGGCGCTGAACGCGCTCATCGAAAGGCTCGATGAGCGCGAACTCGCGCGCTAGCCCTCGCGCGACAGCACCGTCAGGCCCTCGACCAGACGCTCCACATCGGACATCCGCGTGAAAACGGCGGGCGTCACGCGCACGACAACGCCCGCATCCGGCCCCGGCCGCGACACCGTGAACACGCCGAAACGCTTACGCAAGGCGGCGACGATCGCGTTGTTGTCCACCTTCGACGTGCGCCCGTGCAGCCGGAACGACGTGATCCCCGCGACCATCGACGGATCGTCGGGCGTCTGGATCACTACGCCCGGCAATTCGCGCGCGGGCGTCACCCACGCGTCGCGCAATGCCCGCAGGCGCGCCTCCTTCGCGCGCGCACCGATCTTCAGATGCAGTTCCAGCGCGGCCGGCAGCGTCGCCCATGCAGCGAAATTCGGCGACCCGGTGTGAACGCGCGAACGGATATCGTCGGCGGGCCAACTGCGGTCGCCGAGATGCGGATCGATCGCGCCGAGGCCGTCGCGCCGGATATAGATCGCCCCGCAGCCGAGCGGCGCGCCGACCCACTTGTGCAGATTGAGCGCCGCGAACCCCGCGCCGAGAGAAGGCACGTCGAAGTCGAGCTGGCCCCACGAATGCGCCGCATCGACGATCACGCCCGCGCCCGCCGCCTCGGCCATCGCGGCGATGTCGCGGACCGGCATCACGAGGCCCGTCGCGTAGCACACGTGCGACAGCAGCACGAGACGCGTGCGCGGGTGCGCGCGCAGCGCGGCCGCGTAGGTGTCGAGCACGCTTTCGCGTGTGGCCGGCTCGGGGATCGTCAGGCGCACGGGCGTGACGCCCCGGCGCGCCTTGAGCCACTCCATCGCGTCGCGGCCGCACGGGTAGTCGAGGTCGCTGTAGAGCACGGTGTCGCCGGGTTCGAGCCGGTTGTAGCCGCCGATCAGCGCGAGCAAGGCTTCCGTCGCGTTGCGCGTGAGCTCGATTTCGTCGATGCCGCACCCCATCGCCGCAGCGATCTGCCCGCGGATGCCGTCCATCATCGCGGGCCAGCGGTCGCGGATCAAAAATGTCGTTTCAAAATTAACGCGCTCTGTCCAGTACAGAAGCATCGACTTGACCGGCTCGGCCATCGCGCCCCAGAAGCCGTTTTCGAGGTTGATCAGCGCGTCGGAGTGGCTGTATAGCGCGCGCACGGCACTCCAGTAAGGCTCGTCGCGGGCGATGTCCTTGGCAGGCGGGGACGGCAGCGCCGCGAGCGCGGCGTCGAATACAGGGAGGCGGTAGACGAGTTCTTGCATCGGCGGTGGACACTGTTTCGGTAAAAAGGAACCCACACCATAAACCCAGGCACGTACGTTCGCAAAGGTATAGCAACTTTTTGTCCAGCACCCTTCAGGCCTTTGGAAACGGGTCGTTATCAGATGCAGAGCGTGTGATCGGGCCGCCGGGCCGCGGAATCCGATCCCTCAATCGACAGCCGGTTTTTCCGATCGGCGGATCGGGCGCCATTGTCCGCCAAGGGCAGGAGAGAACGCAGTGAATCTGAAAAACGTCACGATCAAGAACAAGCTCGTCGCCGGCTTTGGCGTCATGGCCGTGCTGGTCCTGGTTATCGCGGGCATGTCGCTCAGGGCGCTCGCCACCGCCACCGATGGCTTCTCGCACTACGTGCACGGCATCGACGCACGCGCCGACGTAGCCGCACAGTTGCGCGCGGCCGTCGACCGGCGCGCGATTGCCGCGCGCAATCTCGTGCTCGTGAAGACGCCCGCCGACGTCGAAATCGAGAAGGCCGACGTCCTGCGCGCTCACGAGGACGTGCAGGCGCGCCTCAAGCAGTTGAAGGACATGATCGCCGCCGCGACCGATACCAGCGACAAGGCGCGCGCGCTCGTCGCGGAGATGGATCGCGTGGAAGCGCTGTACGGTCCGGTCGCGACGAACATCGTAGGCCTCGCGCTCGCCGGCAAGACCGAGGAAGCCATCGCGAAGATGGACGACCAGTGCCGGCCGCTGCTCGCCGCGCTCGTGAAAGCCACCGATGCGTACGCGAGCTTCACGCGCGAGCGCCGCGACGGGATCGTGCAGGCGTATCAGAGCGACTATGAAACGCAGCGCAACGTGCTCGCCGCGCTCTGCACGGGCGCCGTGCTGCTCGCCGTGCTCGCCGGATTGTCGATCACGCGTTCGATCACGCGGCCGCTCTGCGTTGCTGTCGAGTTCGCCCGCACGGTGGCGCGCGGAGATCTGCGCAGCAAGATCGTCGTCGATACTAAGGATGAAACGGGCGACCTCTTGCGCGCATTGCAGGAGATGAACGAACGCCTGACCGAAACCGTCGGCCGCGTGCGGGAAAGCAGCGGTGCGATCGGCAATGCGGCAAAGGAGATCGCGACGGGCAACACCGATCTGAGCCAGCGCACCGAGCAGCAAGCCGCTTCGCTCGAAGAAACCGCCGCGAGCATGGAAGAGCTGACCTCGACGGTCAAACAGAACACCGGCAACGCGCAGCAAGGCAGCACGCTGGCATCGAATGCGTCCGACGTCGCACAGAAGGGCAGTGCGGTGGTGAGCCGCGTGGTCGATACGATGCACGGCATCAGTGAAAGCTCGGCGAAGATCGCGGACATCACGGGCATCATCGAAGGCATCGCGTTCCAGACCAACATCCTCGCGTTGAACGCGGCCGTCGAAGCGGCGCGCGCGGGCGAGCAAGGGCGCGGGTTCGCCGTGGTGGCGAGCGAAGTGCGCAGCCTCGCGCAGCGTTCGTCGACGGCGGCGAAGGAGATCAAGGAACTGATCGCGAGCTCGGTCGTGAAGGTGCAGGACGGCTCGGTGCTGGCCGGTGAAGCGGGCAAGACGATGGCCGAAGTGACGCAGGCGGTCGCGCGCGTGACGGACATCATGGAAGAGATCGCGGCGGCATCGATCGAGCAGGGACGCGGCATCGAGCAGGTCAACACGGCGATCGCGCAGATGGACGAAGTCACGCAGCAGAACGCGGCGCTGGTGGAAGAGGCGGCGGCTGCATCGCATGCGCTCGACGAGCAGGGGCGCCAGTTGAATCAGGCTGTGGCGTTCTTCGTGATCGAAGGTGGTTCTTTCAGCGCGGCGCCGGTGCAACCGACGTTTGCTAAGGGGAAAGTGAAGCGCGCGCCGGTGCTTGCCACGGCTTCTTCGGGCAGCGAAAGCTGGAGCACGTTCTAAAAGCAAGCGCCGCCATGAGGTTCATGGCGGCGCTTTTCTTTAGCGATTTACATCGACGATCACGCGACCCTTCACTTCACCCTGCAGCAAACGGCCCGCGACATCGACCGCTTCGCCCAGCGCGATCTCGCTCGCGACATCGTCGATCACATGCGCCGGCACTTCCTGCGCGATGCTGTTCCAGGCGGCGATGCGCCGTTCATGCGGCACGTACACGCTGTCCACGCCCAAGAGCGCGACGCCGCGCAGGATGAACGGCGCGACCGATGCCGGAAGGTCCATGCCTTGCGCGAGTCCGCACGCGGCCACCGCGCCGCCATAGCGCAGCGTCGCGCAGATGTTCGCGAGCGTATGGCTGCCGACGCAATCGACCGCCGCGCCCCATCGTTCTTTTTGAAGCGGCTTGCCGGGCGCGGAGAGCGTCGCGCGGTCGATCACTTCGGCGGCGCCCAGTTCACGCAGACGCGCTTCCTCGGCAGCCCGCCCCGTCGATGCGACCACGCGAAAGCCGCGCCGCGCGAGAATCGCGATCGCAAGGCTGCCGACGCCGCCGTTCGCGCCGGTCACGAGCAGGTCACCGCGGTCCGCGCGCACGCCGTGCCGTTCTAGCGCCTGCACGCAGAGCATCGCGGTGTAGCCCGCGGTGCCGACCGCCATCGCCTGGCGCGTGGTGAGGCCTTCGGGCAGCGGAATCAGCTGGTCGCCGGGTATGCGCGCCTTCTGCGCGAGACCGCCCCAATGCGTTTCGCCCGCGCCCCAGCCGTTGAGCACGACGCGGTCGCCCGGCTTGTAGCGCCCGTGTCCGCTCTCCTCCACGACGCCCGCGAAGTCGATGCCGGGCACCATCGGAAACGTGCGCGCAATCGGCGCACGGCCAGTGATCGCGAGCGCGTCCTTGTAGTTGAGCGTCGAATACTCGACGCGCACGAGCACGTCGCCATCGACGAGGCGCGCTTCGTCGATGGACTGGATGGACGCCGTCATGCGGTCGTCCTGTTTGTCGAGCAGCAGTGCATTGAACATTGCGGAACTCCGGGTCTCCTGCTTCGTGTCCGCATGAAGAAGCCGATGCGGCGCTGAAGCACTTATCTGGTTGCGTAGCTAATCAATTACTCCGCACGAAGCGACGACGCATCGCGCCACCGCTTCATGGGCGTACTTCAGTGATGCTCGAACTGCGCGCGGGGCTTGGGCGCTGCCTTCATCTTCGCGTACTGGAACTCCGGCAGCGCCTTGATTGCGTCCTTCGTTGCGCCCGCGAGCACCGGCTTGCCGCCGACGAAGTCGAGCTGCTCGATCGGGATCGCGACGTCGTGATGCGGGACGCCGAGGAACTGGTTCGCCGCGATGATCGCGAACGAAACCGAACGGTCGGGCGCGACGATGATGTCGTGAATCACGCCCACGCGCGCGCCCTGATCATTCACGACCGGCTTGTTGAGGATCGACTTCTTGACGCTCCAGCCTTCGATCATCGCAGTGGACACTTCCACGGTTACGCCGAGCGGCTGGGAGCCCGCGACCTGTGCAAACGCTGTCGAGGACAACATCCCCATGGCCGACGATACGATCAGTAAAGCGGCGATTCTCGATTTCATTTTTCCATTCCTTTTGAAGGTGAATAGGACCACGGAAGCAGGAACGCGCGAGAGAGCGCGGTAGCAGTTTGACGGATTGCCGCGCGTTTTGCAGACATGGCGCGGCGAGACGATCGATGCACCACGATCGGGCGGGATGGCGTTAAGCTTCGTTCATTGCGCGAGCCTGAAAGAAGGCAGCGCTGACTCTTTACCGCATGGAGAGAACGATGCCCACTTGGCGGAATCCTCGCATCATTGAACTGTTCGGCATCGACACGCCGATCATCCAGGCACCGATGGCCGGGTCCAGTACGCCGGACCTCGCGATCGCGGTGAGCGAGGCGGGCGGCCTTGGTTCACTGCCTTGCGCCCTGATGAGCGTCGATCAGGCGCGTGAAGCGATCGGCTTGATCCGCTCGAAGACGAGTCGCGCGCTAAACCTCAACTTCTTCTGCCACGCTACGCCGCCGCATGATCCGGTGCGCAACATGCGCTGGCGCAACCGGCTCGCGCCGCTCTATGTCGAGTTCGGAATCGATCCGGAAGTTACGCCGCCTTCAGCGGGGCGCCGTCCTTTCGACGATGAATTCTGCGCGCTCGTCGAGGCGACGCGGCCTGAAGTCGTGAGCTTTCACTTCGGCTTGCCGGAGGCGCGTTTGCTCGATCGCGTGAAGGCAGCGGGCGCGAAGGTCATCTCGTCGGCGACCACGGTGGCCGAAGCGCGCTGGCTCGAAGAGCGCGGCTGCGACGCGATCATCGCGATGGGGCTGGAGGCGGGCGGCCATCGCGGCAACTTCCTCACCGACGACATGGCGACGCAAGTTGGCACGTTCGCACTCGTGCCGCAAGTCGTGGATGCCGTGAAGGTGCCGGTGATCGCGGCGGGCGGCATCGCGGACGCACGCGGGATTGTCGCGGCGTTCGCGCTGGGCGCGTCGGCGGTGCAGATCGGCACGGCGTATCTGTTCTGCCCGGAGGTCAGGCTCGCCGCGCACTACACAAAGGCGCTGCGCGAAGCGGTGGACGATGCCACCGCACTTACCAACATTTTCACCGGGCGGCCTGCTCGCGGTATCGTCAATCGTGCGATGCGCGAACTCGGACCGCTGTCGGAGGATGCGCCGGCTTTCCCGCTGGCGGGCGGCGCGCTCTTGCCGCTCAAGACGAAAGCCGAACAAGCGGGCTCGGGTGAATTTACTAACCATTGGTCCGGACAGGCTGCGCGTCTCGCGCGCGAGATGCCTGCAGGCGAGTTCACGCGGGTGCTTGCTGCAGAGGCACTGGCGCTTGCTGGCGTCGCAGCCGATTAAGCGTGTTTCAGCGCGCTGCCCTTGTGGACGGCGTGCTTGCCGCTTTTCTCGCTCTCGACTTCGTAATGCGGCTCGGATTTCGATGCATCGACCGTGTGACCGTCGATCGTCGTGCGCGACGTGATCACGCGCACGATGTGCCCGCTAGTCTCGCCTTGCGGTGTGTTCCAGGTGACGTGATCGTGTGACTTGAACGCGGTGCGCATATAAGGTTCCTGTAGTGTCATGTCAGGCGGTCGAGCGTTCCTGAATCTGCCTGACCGCCGAAGTACTTTTGCAGCGCTTCATCGAACTCGTCGTGATCGGCTTCGCATTGCGCGAAGAGCGTCATCGACGAGTGGAATTTCATGTCGTCGGGGTAACCGAAAATCTGCGCGACGGTACGTTCCTGCACGCCGTTCACGATGCGCGTCAGTTCGCGCAAGCGCGAGCCGAGCACCGGATGCGCGAGATACGCCCCGGCCTCCGCACGTGATGAAATCGCATACTGCTGCGCCATCGCGCTATGCCCGAGACCCGCGATCTGCGGAAAGATGAACCACATCCAGTGCGTGCGCTTCCAGCCCGCCTGCAACTCGGAGCGCGCCTGCTCGTAGGTGGAACGCTGCGCATCGATAAAGCGTTCGAGATCGAATGTGTCGTCGCTCATGTCAGCTCCTTGTGTCACACGAATTAGCAACGCGCGTACCCGAGGCTCAAGTGCTCACGGCATCGACGATCCGTTTGCGCAGCGCCGCATCGGGGTAATTGCCGAAGCCCGCGCGCACGTTGTCGAGCATGTGTTCGCGCTTGCCTGTGCCCGGGATCACGCAGGTCACGGCGGGATTCGCCAGCACGAATTTGAGCAGTACCTGCGCCCAGGTCGTGCAGCCAATCTCCGCTGCCCATGCGGGAAGCGGCTTGTTGCGCAGTTGGCCGAGCAGCCCGCCGCCACCGAACGGCTGATTGACGATCACGGCGACGCCGCGCTCTTTCGCGAGCGGCAGGATGCGTGCTTCGGCGTCGCGATCGCCGGCGGCGTAGTTGATCTGCACGAAGTCGAGCTTCTCCGAGCGCAGCACCGCTTCGACCTCGCCGAACGCGCTCGACGTGTAATGCGTAATGCCGATATAGCGGATGCGTCCGCTCGCTTTCCACTCGCGCAGCGTGACGAGCTGCGTGCGCCAGTCGAGCAGGTTGTGGATCTGCATCAGGTCGATGCGCGGTTGCTGGAAGCGCCGCATCGATTCCTCCATCTGCGCGATACCCGCTTCGCGCCCGCTTGTCCACACCTTGGTCGCGACGAACGCCGTGCGGTGCGCGTCCAGTTGCGTGAGCACCGCCCCGGCGACTTCCTCCGACGAGCCGTACATCGGCGACGAATCGATCACGGAGCCGCCTGCATCGAAGAGTACGCGCAGCGTGCCGGCGATACCTTCGCGCGCCTTCGCGTCCGCGCCGACATCGAACGTGCGCCAAGTGCCGCAGCCGACGATGGGAAGCGCTTCACCGGTTGAGGGAATCGCGCGTTTGGTCATGGTCTTCGCCTCAGGCGTTTGCGCGCGAGCGGCGCTTGCGAACGGTAGCGCGAGCGTCGCGCTGGCCGTGAGCCGCACGAAGGCGCGACGGTCGTATGTGAGAGGAGGCATAAGTTTTCAGTACCGCCCAAGCGATGCCGACCGCCTTGCGCGCCGTGCATCGAGGCTGAACATTCCGCCACCAAACGCCGCGACCTGCAGAAAGCCGCCCGCGATCGCGATGTTCTTCATGAAGTGGATCGTCTGGTTCTTGTCGTCGAAATGCGCGTGGAAGGCGAACGCAGTGGCGAGCGCGAAAAGCGTCATGACGACCGCGACGAAGCGCGCGTGGAACCCGAAGACGAGCGCGATCGAAAAGCCGATCTCGACGACCACCGCCCCGGCGTACGCGATGCTCGGAAACGGCATGCCGCTCGACGCGATATACGCGATGGTAGCCGTCGGTGCCGCGAGCTTGCCGAAGCCGCTCATCAGGAAGATGGCCGCGAGCAGGAGGCGGCCGAGAAGCGCTGCGAAAGAGGCGGTGCCCGTCATGTGCTGTCTCCGTGTATCGATGGATGGGTCGGTTTGGTGCGTGGCACTCACCATACATCAGGACGATGCACTGAGACAAACCATCTGAAGATCGTCGCGCAGTGATCGAGGCTCGTAGTCGAAAGTCAGGAAAACGGAATTGTCATCGTTGCTGGCGCAATATCGTCCAGTTACGATGGTTTCGATTGCCCTGCGCCACCCGCCTATTCGTCAGATCGAAACGCGAAAGGACCCGTATGAGCATCATCTTCACCTTCGGCAAACATCGGCTGGTCACGTGCCAGGGTTGCGGAAGGCTGCTAGCCATCGATGACGACGTGTGTCCCCATTGCGCGTTCGATCGCAGCAGCGAGATCCACGATATGGCGCGGCTTGAGAATTCCGTGGAAGCGCCAGTGCCGCTTCTCCTGACCGACGATCGTCCTCGCGAAGTGCCTGCGCCTCGGGCTTCACGCAGGCGCACGCATCGGGCCAAGGCAGTGATCGTTGCGGTGGCGATCGTCGTCGTGGGAGGGCTGTGGTACTTGCAGAGCCGCGAACCGGAGGAACACTTCACGCCGATGACCGCGCAAGCCGCTTTGGGTTCGGTGGAAGACAAGGGCAAGCAAAACGCACTCGCCGTGCAAAAGGACGCCCAAAGCAATGCACTCGATGCACAACTCGGGCTCGCGCGATCATGCGTGAAGGTGAATGCATGGGACTGCGTGCGCGAACATGCGGGCAACGCGCTCAAGCTCGATCCGAAGAACGGGGAATCGCAGGATCTGCTGGAGCAGGCCATCACGCAGGCGGGGTGGAAGAGCAAATGAAGCGTGACTATTGGGCATATCATCGAACCATGAAAGCTCAACGCACCGATAACGGGCAAAACCTCCGCCGGGAAGCGTTCTCTGATAGGCTGGACCGTTCGACGCGCGCCTGATTGCGTCATACCGCACCATTGACGCATCGAATGCATGCGCCGCCGCCGCGAAACGGCTAAAGTCCGTATAACCGATCCGTCTGATCAAAGCCCCGCAGCGACCCGATTCCCCGCAGGAGATTGCCATGACGCTTTATCCGCAAGCCGCGCATCATTGCGCGGCCACGGTGCCTTTCACGCGGTGACCCAAGTGACCCAGACAAACGACCCGCAGCGTTTCACCGTGCGGCACGTCAGCGCTTATCGTTATTCGGAACCGGTTGAATTCGGCGAACACCGGATGATGTTCCGGCCGAGATCGAGCCACGATCTGCGCCTCGTGACCACGCAATTGCACATCACGCCGACGCCTGCGCATCTGCACTGGCTGCACGACGTATTCGACAATTCGGTGGCGGTCGCGACCTTCGCCGAGGAAGCCTCGGAGCTGATCTTCGAGAGCGTCGTGACGCTCGAGCATTACGAGGCGCCGCAGCCCGACTACGCGCTCGAACGCTACGCCACCACGTATCCGTTCGCGTACACGAACGAGGAAGCATCGGACCTCGTCAATGCGCGCAACCGGCAGCATCCCGACGAGGACGTGAGCACGTGGGCGCGTCAGTTCCTGTCGTCGGGGACGCCGACCGGCACGCTTGCGATGCTGCGCGCGATGACGCTCGCCATCGCCAACGACTTCAAGTACACGCGCCGCACGGAGAAGGGCGTGAACCGCCCCGCTGATACCCTGCGTCACAAGAGCGGCAGTTGCCGCGACTTCGCGGTGTTCATGATGGATGCGGTGCGCTCGCTCGGGCTCGCCGCGCGCTTCGTGAGCGGCTATATCTTCGTGCCCGATCATTCGGAGACGCAGGGCGGCGGCGCGACGCACGCGTGGCTGCAGATCTATCTTCCCGGCGCGGGCTGGGTCGACTTCGATCCGACCAACAGCATCATCGGCAACCGGCATCTGATCCGCGTGGCGGTCGCGTGGAATCACTATCAGGCGCTGCCGCTCTGGGGCACCTGGAACGGCACGCCCGGCGCGTTTCGCGGACTCGAAGTGACGGTGCACGTCACCGAAGTGCCGCACGAGGACGCGACGCCAGCGGTCAAGGGCGAGCCCGCCAAACTCAAAGCACCGGTAAAAGAGCCAATGAAAGAACCTGTTAAAGACTTGAGCAAACCCAAGGCCGCCCAATGAAACTCCGTGTCGGTTACGAACTGGTCTACGAGTGTCCGCAACCGACACCCATGATGCTGATGCTCAACACGCATTTCTCGCATGCAGAGGAAGTGGTGGTGCCCGACGTGCTCGTGGTCGATCCGCCGGTGCCGATCGTGCAATACCGCGACGGCTTCGGCAACCTGTGCAGCCGCATCGTCGCGCCGGCGGGGCGCATTTCGTTGTCGACGACAGCGCTGCTTGAAGTCAGCGGCGAGTTCGAGGCGCGCGCGCACGACGGCCGCCAGCATCCCGTCGAAGAGTTACCGACCGACTGCCTGGTTTTCCTGCTCGGCAGCCGCTACTGCGAAACCGACCTGCTCTCCGACATCGCGTGGCAACTCTTCGCGAAGTCGGCGCCCGGCAGCGATCGCGTGCAGGCGATTTGCGACTACGTGCACCGCCACATCACGTTCGGCTACCACCACGCGCGGCCGACCAAGACCGCGTGGCAGGCCCATGAGGAACGCGAGGGCGTGTGCCGCGATTTCGCGCATCTTGCCGTTACGCTGTGCCGCGCGATGAACATTCCGGCGCGCTATTGCACGGGCTATATCAGCGATGTCGGCTTGCCGCCGCCGTACGCAACGATGGATTTCGCCGCGTGGTTCGAGGCGTACGTCGGCGGGACGTGGCAGACATTCGATCCGCGCAACAACGCGCCGCGCATCGGCCGCGTGCTGATGGCGCGCGGTCGCGATGCGGCGGACGTTGCGCTCAGCAACAACTTCGGCCAGACGACGCTCGTCAAATTCGAGGTGCATTGCGCGGAAGAATAAGTATGTGCGCGCCTGACGGTGATAATCTGCATGAAAGGTGTCGATTCATTCTGCCGTCATTCAACGTGTCGGGATTCCCATGTCCGCGCCCAATGCGACCCTCAGGCAGCACATACGGCTTTGCACCGGGAGCGACAACGTGCGCATCGCGTACGCGTCGTGTGGCAACGGGCCGCCGCTCGTCAAGGCGGCGAACTGGCTGAGCCATCTCGAGTTCGACCTGCGCAGTCCCGTCTGGAGCCATCTGGTCGCGGAGCTGTGCAGGAGTCACACGCTGATCCGCTACGATCAGCGCGGCTGCGGTCTCTCCGACCGCAACGTCGCCGATATTTCCTTCAGCGCATGGCTGCGCGATCTCGAAGCCGTGGTCGATGCGAGCGGCGTCGAGCGCTTTGCGCTGCTCGGCATCTCGCAAGGCGCATCGATTTCTCTCGCTTATACGATCGCGCATCCGGAACGCGTGAGCCATCTGATCCTGTACGGCGGTTACGCGCGTGGCAAGCTCGTGCGCACGACGACGGTGCAATCGGTGGAGGAGGCCGAGACGCTCGTCAAGCTCGCCGAGCTGGGCTGGGGTCAGGCGAATCCCGCGTTTCGCCAGTTCTTTACGACGCAGTTCATCCCGGGTGGCACGGCCGAGCAGCATCGCTGGTTCAACGAACTCGAACGCATCTCGACTTCTCCGCAGAACGCCGGGCGCATCATGCGCGTTTTCAACGAGATCGATGTCGTGGATCTGCTGCCGCTTGTGCGCTGTCCAACGCTCGTGCTTCATGCGAGCGGCGATGCGCGGGTGCCGTTCGAGGAGAGCCGTCTCATCGCGGGACTGATACCCGGTGCGCGCTTCGTGCCGCTCGATAGCGAGAACCATCTGCTGCTCGATGGCGAGCCTGCGTGGCTGCGCTGGCGCGAGGAGTTTCGTGCGTTTCTGCCGACGGGGACATCGGCTGATCCGGCTTTTTCGCTACTCACGCCGCGTGAGCGCGACATCGTCGAGCTGATCGCGGGTGGCCGCGACAATGCGCAGATCGCCGCACGCCTCGGGCTCAGCGAGAAGACCGTGCGCAATCACATCACCAGCATCTTCGCCAAGCTCGAAGTGGAGAGCCGTGCACAGGCGATCGTGCTCGCGCGCAAGGCGGGCTTCGACGCGCCTCCGGGACACTAGTCCCATATAAAAAGCAATCCGCATGCACGTCCCGGCCCCGTCCGGGACCGCCGCCTCATGCCCGTCCCCCGCCGCGTCCGGAGAATCCATTCTCGAACGGTCGCGAAGAAACACCCGTCTCGCTCCCGCTCAATTCCGCAACCCACTTTCCGACAGGAGCCAGACCATGCAAGCCGTTCAACACGAATCGCAAACTCAACGCTATGCAAGCTGCATTGCGGTGTCGAAGCGCATTCGCTGGGATATCGACCGCGATGTCATTCGCGCACGCCATTTCGATTTCGCGCACAAATTTCTCCCGGACGGTCTCTCGCAGGTCGATCGCCTCACGTTCCTGCACGCAGCCGAACAACGGCTCATGTCGCAGATTCAGGGCCGCACGTATGCCAACATGTTTCGCCTTTGCGAGCGTTTCATCGGCGCGAAGATGCTCGAGCTCGGTCACGATCACGCGCTCGGCGACCAGATCGCGCTCGAAGCTGTCGTGCGCTTCACCGACGAAGAGCTGAAGCATCAGGAGCTTTTCCGCCGCATCGAACTGCTCGCCGCCGAAGGCATGCCCGAAGGCTACCGCTTCATGCCGCAAGCCGACGACGTCGCGCAGTTCGTCCTCGGCAAATGCACCTGGGCGATTCTCGCGCTGACGTGCCACATCGAAATCTTCACGCAGGTTCATTACCGTCAAAGCATGGAGACCGACGACAGCCTCTCGCCGCTCTTCAAGGACGTGTTTCTCTTTCACTGGAAGGAGGAATCGCAGCACGCGATCATCGATGAACTGGAGCTGATTCGCGAGCACGCGAAGCTCGACTATGCCGCGCGCGATGCCGCCGTGGACGATCTCATCGCGCTGGTGGCGGGCGTCGACGGCATGCTGCAGATGCAGGCCAAAGCCGATGCCGAGTACTTCCGCGCGCAATGCGGCCGCACGTTCACGGCGCAACAAAGCACCGCCATCGATGCCGGTTTGCTCGACGCGTATCGCTGGCAGTACATCGTCTCGGGCATCGAGGAGCCGCGCTTCGCGAAGCTGCTGGCGCGTCTCGTCGACGAGCGGCAGGCGGACCGGATCGGCTCGGCGCTCGCGCCGATCATGCGTCGCAGCCCGATGAACTGAGGCCGCCGCGCCGGTCCGCCCGGGCCTGAAACTACGGTACGATGACCTGTTCTCACCACGCGCGTGGCGCGAGGGGCAGCGGGTCATGCGTCACCCATCGATCGATGTCATGCGCCGTCTCGGCGTCGCCTGCCTGCTCGCGGCCGGCGTCGCCGCGCCCGCCTGGGCGACCGACGAGCCATCGACGGTCGTGAGCGACGTGCACCTCTTCGTCGTCGCGGAGGACGGCTCGGTCGTCGAGGACGACGCGACGGTCCTGCGTGCGAACACGCCTGCGGGCATCGATGAAATCGCGCAGCGTTACGTGTGGTTCGACAAAAGCGTGTCGAAGGTCGACATCGTCGATGCCTACGCGATCGACATGAACGGCGTGCGCCACGCGGTGATGCCCGACCAGATCCGCGACATCCAGGAGCCGCGCTCGGCGGGCGCGCCCACCTTTCAGGACGCGAAGCTGCGCGCCGTGATCTTTCCGGGAGTCGGCACCGGGTCGAGTGTGTATCTGCGGTTTCATAAAAGCCAGTCGACACCCGTCGTCGCCGGCCAGTTCAACTACTTCGTCGAGCCGGGCCGGCGCCCGGTGCAAAGCCAGAAGCTGATCTTCGACCTGCCGGCCGGCAAGACGCTCTACGCCGACGCGCGCGGCTACGTCGCGTCGCCGCCCGTGACCGAGAACGGCCGCACGCGCTACGAATTCAACTACAGCAGCGAGCGCGTCGAGCGCATCGAAAACGGCTCGGTCGGCTACGTGCAGTACGGCGACCGCCTGATGGTCTCCACTTTCCCCGATTACGCGACCTTCGCCGCGAGCTACCGCGAACCCGCCGCCGATCCGACCGCCGACGCTCCCGCCATCCGCGATCTCGCCCGCGCGCTCACGCGAAACGATCCCGACGAGCGCGTCAGGGCGAAGACGCTCTACGATTGGGTGCGCCGCAATATCCGCTACGTGGCGCTCTTCATCGGCCAAAGCCCTGCCGTGCCGCATCGCGCGACCGACGTCCTCGCGAACCGCTATGGCGACTGCAAGGACCACGTCGCGCTGTTCGGCGCGCTGCTCGCGGCGGTGGGTATCCGCAGCGAGGCGGCACTGATCGGCCTCGGTGCCGTCTACACGCTGCCCGCCGTGCCCGGCTACGGATCGGGCGCAATCAATCACGTCATCACCTGGCTGCCTGATCTGCAGCTCTACGCGGATTCGACGGCGGCGAGCGTCGAGTTCGGCTATCTGCCGCCGATCGACATGGACCGCCCGACGCTCCTCGTCGATTCCGGCACGCTCGCGCGCACGCCCGCCGTGCAGCCGCTCGGCCGCGACGCGCGTCTGGCAATCGACGTGGCGGCGAACGGCGGCGCGGCGCTGTCGTACTGGGTGCGTGATGCGGGCTGGATTGCGGAGATGGAGCGCTCGAACCTGCGCTCGACGAGCACGCAGCGGCGCGACGCGCTCGCCGTCGAGCGCCTGCGCGCCACCGGCCTGCGCGGCAGCGCGAGCCTCACGACGAGCGACGTCGATGCCACCACCGGCCCGTTCATGACGACGCTCGCCGGCACGCTCGACGACGTCGTGTGGCCGACCGGCACCACGGCGCTGCCGGCGCTGACGAGCCTCTCCGGCGGCATCGCGACGCAAGTGCGCAACTGGCTTTCCGAGCGTACGCGCACGCAGCCTTTCGTGTGCGTCGGCGGCGAGTTCGAAGAGGTCTCGCAGATCGCGCTGCCAAAAGACGTGCGCGTCGTGGAAGTGCCGGACGGTGCGACGATCGAGGGCCGCTTCTTCGCCTTTCGCTCGCGCTACGTGTTCGATCCGGCGAGCAACGTGATCCAGGTGACGCGGCGCCTGAGCGCGGATTTCGGCAAGCAGGTGTGCTCCCCAGCCGATTTCGAGGCGACGCTCGCACTTTTGAAGAAGATAGAGCGCGATATGCAGGCGCAGATCATCGTGAAGGCGGCGCGCTGAAGCCTTTGCAACCTGCGTGACCTAAAATCGATAAGACGCGGCGCAACCGGCCGCTTCACGACATAACAACATACGACCCATCTTCCGAATGGGCGGAGAACACCGCATGCCCTTCTTGACGGAAGACCACGGCTGCCCGGGGTGGAAAGGCGAGATGGCCGGACGCATCAAGGCGTTCGACTGGTCGCTGACCGAGCTGGGACCGATCGACGCCTGGACGCGCAGCCTGGCCGCCGCCGTGCAGCTCCTGCTGGCGTCGCCGGTGCCGCTCGTCATGCTCTGGGGCCGCCAGGGCTACATGATCTACAACGACGCCTACGCGGAATTCGCGGGCGGGCGCCACCCGTATCTGCTCGGCGCGCCCGTCGAGCTCGGCTGGCCGGAGGTCGCGGCTTTCAACCGCCAGGTGATGGAGACCTGCCTCGCGGGCGCGACGCTCTCCTACCACGACAAGGAGCTCGTGCTGCTGCGCAACGGGCGGCCCGAGCACGTGTGGCTCGATTTGTACTACAGCCCCGTCGCCGACGACCACGGCGCGCCGGCCGGCGTGCTGTCGATCGTCGTGGAGACGACCGGGCGCGTGCTCTCCGAGCGCCATCGTGAGTCGGCGGAGGCCGCGTTTCGCGCGACCAACGAGCGCCTGCAACTCGCACTCAACACGGGCGCCGTGCTCGGCACGTGGGTGTGGGACGTCGCGACCGACACCATCCGCGGCGACGAACGCTTCGCGCGCACCTTTTCCGTCGATGCCGACGCCGCCGCCCACGGCCTGCCGCGCGAAGTCGCGCAACGCACGGTCCATCCCGACGACCGCGACCGCATCGCCCATCTTGCGGGCGAGATGCTGCAATCGAACGAGCCGTTCAACATCGAGTTCCGCATCCGCCGCCCGGACGGCAGCTACGGCTGGGTGCAGGCGAACGGCCGCTGCCAGCTCGACGCGACCGGCGTACCGTTGCGCTTCCCCGGCGTCCTGATCGACATCCACGAGCGCAAGATCGCCGAGGAGGCGCTGCGCCAGCTCACTAGCACGCTGGAGCAGCGCGTCGCCGATGCGGTGGCCGCGCGCACCGCCGCCGAGGCCCAATTGCGCCAGGCGCAAAAGATGGAGGCGATCGGCAGCCTGACGGGCGGCGTCGCGCACGACTTCAACAACGTCCTGCAGGTGATCGGCGGCAATCTTCAGATGCTCGCGACGAGCGCGGGCGGCGACGCGGCCGCGCAGCGCCGCATCTCCGCCGCGACGGATGCCGTGCAGCGCGGCGCGCGTCTCGCCGCGCAACTGCTCGCGTTCGCGCGGCGCCAGCCGCTGTCACCGGCGGTGGTGAATCCGGCGCGGCTGCTCGCTGGAATGACGGAGATGCTGCACCGCGTGCTCGGCGAGACCGTCGCCGTCCGGACGAACCTCGACGAAAAGCTGTGGAACGTGCTCGTCGACAAGAACCAGCTCGAGAACGCGCTCCTCAATCTCGCGATCAACGCGCGCGACGCGATGCACGGCGAAGGCACGCTCACGCTGAGGGCGCGCAACGTCGTCGTGGGGGCGGGCGAATGGCGCGAGACGCCCGAGCTGGCGCGCGGCGACTACCTGTGCTTTTCCGTCACCGATACGGGCGCCGGGATGCCGCCCGAGGTGCTCGAACACGCATTCGAGCCGTTCTTCACCACCAAGCCCGACGGACGCGGCACGGGCCTCGGCTTGAGCATGGTGTTCGGCTTCGCGAAGCAGAGCGGCGGGCATGCGTCGATCGAAAGCGAGCCGGGGCGCGGCACGACCGTGCACCTCTGCTTTCCGCGCTGCGACGAGGCGGAAACGCCCGAAACCGTCGACACGGGCGGCGTGCCGCTCGGCGCGCACGAGACGATTCTCGTCGTCGAGGACGATGCCGACGTGCGGCTCGCCGCCGTCGAGATGCTGACGGAGCTCGGCTACGAAGTGCTGAAGGCCCCCGACGGCGACGCGGCGCTCAAGCTGATCGAAAGCGGGCTCGACATCGACCTGCTGTTTACCGACGTCGTGATGCCCGGCGAGGTGAAGAGCGCCGAACTGGCGCGGCGCGCGGCCGCGTGTTCGCCGCCGATCGCGGTGCTCTTCACGTCGGGCTATACGCGCGACGTGATCTTCCACCAGGGCAAGCTCGACCGGGGCGTGAGTCTGCTCAACAAGCCGTATCGGCGGGACGATCTGGCGAGGAAGATTCGCGCGGCGCTCGAAAAGAACCGCGCGCGCCGCGCCGGAAGCCCGCCGCCGAAAGAGATGCCGCGCGCCGCGGGGCAGCGCTCGGTCTTGCTGGTCGAAGACGATGGCGATTCGCGCGAAGCGATGCACGACCTGCTCACGATCCTCGGTCTCGAATGCACGGCGGTGGCGAGCGCGGAGGAGGCGGTGGAGGTGCTCTCGGCGGGCAGCTTCGACATCTTGCTCACCGACTTGACGCTGCCCGGCATGTCGGGCGCCGAACTCGCACGCGACGTGCGGCAGACGCGCCCGGCGATCCGCGTCCTGCTCGTGTC
The DNA here is from genome assembly GCF_001544515.1 of Caballeronia terrestris. GTDB lineage: Bacteria > Pseudomonadota > Gammaproteobacteria > Burkholderiales > Burkholderiaceae > Caballeronia > Caballeronia terrestris. The sequence goes on along the minus strand of NZ_FCOL02000003.1, from coordinate 209,590 downwards.
CGGCTACGGCAACAGCGCGGTGATCGGCGAGCCGATTCCGGGCGTGCGCGTGCTGCAGAAACCCGTCGATTTTGCGGTGCTGCAAAGCGAACTGACGGGCCACACCGACAGCGACGTCAGCGCTTGACCGCCGACGCGAGCACGCACGGCATCGGCACGAGCAATTGCCCGTTCTGCATGTAGCGGGCCACGCTCGCCTTCACTTCGCTTTCGATTTTCAGGAGCGCCGGCGGCTCCTGCGCGTTGAGCAGCGCGCTCATGCGCACGCCGCCGCGCAGCAGGCTGTGAAACGGCGTTTCGGGCGGCGCGATGTGCCACGTCTGCTCGACTTCGATCACTTGCGGATCAGCGAAACCCGCATTGGTGAGCACACTTTTCGATTCGTCGGCGTCGCTGAAGCGGAAGAACGGCGGCCCGGCCGGCAGCGCGACGTCCATCCGGCCGTGCATCTCCACGGCTTTCAGCACCATCTGGAAGCCGATCGCCTTTTCTGGCGCCGCCCACACCGTGAACGCGACGCGCCCGCCCTTGCGCAGCACGCGGAACGCCTCGGCGAGCGCGGCTTCGGGGTCTGGGAAATGCAGCATGCCAAAGGCGATGCCGACCGCATCGAAGCTTTCGTCGTTGAAGGGGAGTTTGTCGGCGCTCGCGACCTGGAATTCGACTTCCGGATACGTCTGCCGCGCGTGGGCGATCATCGCGGCGGAGAAATCGATGCCCGATACCGTCGCGCCGCGCTCAATGGCGGCCGCCGCGAGCGTGCCGGGGCCGGTCGCGACGTCGAGCATGCGGCTCGCGTCGCCGACGCCGAGCGCATCGAGCAGCGCGCCGTGCGACTGCGCGGTCAGCCTGACGAAGTAGTTTTCGTAGGGCTGGACCAGATGCTCCCAGCCCCGGTGTTCGAACGCGGTGAAATCGTCGTATGCCATCGAAAACCTCTGCTTGGCCGCATGGCGCGCAGCCCCGGACCTGAGCTCTGGCTAGGTCTGAGGCCGGTTCACCGATGCTTTCAGCTCCTTCAGCGCGTCTTCCATGCGCTTCGAAACGAGCGCGTAGGCTTCCGCCTGAGTCTGCTGGGTGGTGCGCGCGATGTCCTGCATGTCGGCGAGACCGTCGCGCAGCGCGCGTTGCACGAGTTCGGTCGCATTGAAAGGCGGCTTGCTTGACGACGCCTCGAACTGCGTCGCGATCGCTTCGAGCTCGCTCAGCGTCCGGCGCAGGATTTCGAGCTGCTTGTCGCGCAGCGCCTGCATGCCGCCGAACGCGACCTGGTTCGTCGCGGCGAGCGCCTCGACGTCCCTGCGGCGCGCCTCCAGGATCGCCGAGACGTCGAATCCCGGCAGCTTGTACTGCTGGAACATCGCGGCGAACTGGCTAAACGGATCGCTGAATTTTGATTGATTCATTCGTGTCTCCCGTGGTCTGCGAGTCGGTGCGGCGCGTGGGGGCCGGCCGCGTGCGCGTTCGTTCCCGCAACGATGCCGGCAACTGATACTACCAACAACGCACGCGGGCAGAGCCAAGGGAAAACACCAGAGCAGGCATGCCTTTGGCAAGCCTTTCGGACGCTTGTGTGGACGCTTTTGCAGACCTTGACGCAGGTCAACGCATGCGAGCATCGGGGCTACAAAAATAGAAAGAGGTATGAGCGTGCAAGGGCGGCGTCATGGAAGTCGGCATGCAGATCGCGTATCGCGGATTCGCCGGATCGGCGGCCATCGAGGCCGCGGCGGCCGGAGAACTCGCGCGCATGCAGCGCTTTGCCGGACGCCTTACTGGCTGCCACGTCGCGGTGGAACTGATGCGCTCGGCTTCGAGGGCGGATCGCTTCGACGCGCGGCTCGATCTGATCATGCGCGCGCACGAGCTGATCCCGATGCCGCATAGCGTCGATGAAGACGCGCGCGCCGCTTTGCACGTCGCGTTCGACGCGGCCGTGCGCGAGATGGAGAAAAGCCATGGTCAGGGGTGAATCGCGGATCGTACTGGCGGCGGTGGCCGTCTTCGTTGCGCTCGTGGGCATCTCGACCGCGTTACGCGGCATGCTTTTCGACCAGGACGCCGTGATGCTCTACGGCGTCCTCGCGATCGTCACGGGCGTGACGACCTTCGTCGTGCTCCTGATGCCGCTGCCAAGCGACGGACCATGAGCGAAGTGTTTCCCTAGGCGTCTTCTTCGCCCGCGAAGACGCCGTGCTCGGCCGTGATACGTTCGCGGTCGATGCACTGCACATGCCAGCGTCCGGCCGCCGGTGCGCGCGACGCATCGATGTACCACAGCGCGCGCCCAGCCTGTCCTTCGACGCATCCGCCGACGGCATCGAAATCGAGGTGTTCGAGCACGCACAGCGGCGACTCGGCATGCGGGTCGCAAATCAGCGTGCCGTCGGGACGCGCCTGCAGGCCGCCCCAGTCCGGCAAATCGACGCTTTGGTGTCCCTCGCGTGACCAGCGGCGTGTCTCCTTGTCCAGCCACAGGATGGCGAATGCAGCGGAATCGACTCGCTCGAACGCATCGAGCTTGACGGTGATACGCATGACAAACCTCCACGATAGCGATTCAATCGCCCGGGACCACGCGGCTTCAGGCGCACGCCACGTCGTTCCGGGAACCGGTATTCCAATAACGGCATGACGCGGGAAAACGCGTTCATGCCGACCATGTCTGATGGGCGGGCGATGCGTGCAGGCTTTGGCCGTGCACTCTTGCATCGCAGCAACTTCTTCTTCACGGCGCTTTTAATAGCGCTGGCTACATTCTTCCACTCTAGTGAGAAGCAAGGCCGATGCCGAAGTTCAATCGAAATTCGCATCGCGCTGAACGGCGCTCTGAGTCCGCGTCGTTGCGAATCTGCGGAGACCCGTTCGATACAACACTATGCGTTTCCATCGATGCCGTCCATCGAGCATTTTGCGCATTGGTATGAATGTGCATTTGCTTTGCTTATGCTCAAGAATGAGCCACGGACGCGGCGTGTAGCGAGATCACTAGCGGCTGTGAAAGCACGAAGCAGTGCACGCGTGCACCAGTGCGATTCGCCCGCGCCCCAACAAGCAGCCTGGGTCCGGCTTTTGCGGCTGCAGCAAATTGCGGTGCTAATTTTTCGAGATAGCACGCCGCTCTGTGAGCACTTCCTTAAAAAGGAACGAACGTCATGCGCGCGATGATCTTCGACGGAACGTCGCCCTTGCTGCGCGAAGCCGACCTGCCGGACCCGATCGCCGACACTGGCCAGTTGCTGATCGACGTCCACGCGTGCGGCGTGTGCCGGACCGATCTGCACGTCGTCGATGGCGAGCTTGACAAGCCGAAGCTGCCGCTCGTGCCGGGACACGAGATCGTGGGCGTGGTGACGGCGGTCGGCGTCGGCGTGACGGATTTCGAGCCGGGCGATCGCGTCGGCGTGCCGTGGCTCGGGCATACGTGCGGGCACTGCCGGTATTGCGGCGCGGGCCGCGAGAATCTCTGCGACGCGCCCGCATTCACCGGTTACACGATCGACGGCGGCTACGCGGAGCGCGTTGTCGCCGACAGCCGCTATTGCCTGCATCTTCCCGCGCGCTATTCGGATATCGAAGCGGCGCCGCTCATGTGCGCGGGCCTGATCGGCTACCGCACGCTCGCGATGGCGGGCGACGCGCGGCGCATCGGCATCTACGGGTTCGGCGCGGCGGCGCACATCATCGCGCAGGTGGCGCGTCACCAGGGGCGCGCGGTGTACGCGTTCACGCGTCCGGGCGATGCCGCCGCGCAGCAGTTCGCGCTCGATCTGAAGGCGAACTGGGCCGGCGGCAGCGACGAATTGCCGCCCGACGAACTCGATGCCGCGCTCATCTTCGCCCCGGCCGGCGCGCTCGTGCCGGCGGCGCTGAAGGCGGTGGCGAAGGGCGGCGTCGTGGTGTGCGGGGGAATTCACATGAGCGACATTCCGTCGTTTCCGTACGCGCTTTTGTGGGGCGAGCGGCGTGTGGTGTCGGTGGCGAATCTCACGCGCGACGACGGCCGCGCGTTCATGAAGCTCGCCGCGCAATTCCATCTGGAGATGCGCACGACCGAATACCGACTCGCCGATGCAAACCGCGCGCTCGCCGACCTGCGCGAAGGGCGCGTGACGGGCGCGGCGGTGTTGAAGGTGCGCTGAGGCGCTAGACGCGCGACAGCTTCTCGCGATCGAGAATCCGCACCTGCCTGCCGCGCGTATCGATGAGGCCGTCCTTTTGAAATCTGGACAGCATCCGGCTGACGGTTTCGAGCTTGAGTCCGAGAAAACTGCCGATTTCCTCGCGCGTCATGCGCAACTGGAATTCGGCCGATGAGTAGCCGCGCGCCGCCAGTCGTGCCGACAGATCCAGTAAGAACGCGGCCACGCGCTGCTCGGCCGTCATCGTGCCGAGCATGACCATCAGCGCCGACTCGCGCACGATCTCGCCCGAGAGCAGCCGATGCACGTGATGCTGCATCGTCCTGACTTCGCGGCACAGCGTTTCAAGCAGATCGAACGCGACGATACACACGGAGCTGTCTTCCAGCGCGATCGCTTCGCAGGCGTGACGGTCGGTGCAGATGCCGTCGAGCCCGAGCGTCTCGCCCGGCAGATGAAAGCCCGTAACCTGCTCGTGGTCGTCGTGATGCGTGATCACGGTCTTGAAGCAGCCTACGCGCACGATGTAGATGCTGCGGAAATCGTCGCCCGTACGGTAGAGCGTTTCGCCGCGATGAATGGTGCGGGTCGGGAACTGGATCGAATCGATGCGGGCGAGGTCGTCGGGGGAGAGGTCGGGCGGTGTGATGGGACGGTCCGGGCACGGCATCGCCCCGGCGCCAAGCGCGGCACGCTGCCGAACATCGGTTGCGGATGACATGACCTGCCTCGGCCCATCGCGGAGGATTCATCCAACAGTATCGTTCACGGCGCGGCTAAAACCAAAACCCGCCGCATGAGACGCTTCAAAACTCCGCGTCGAGTTCGTCGATTTCCTCGGCTTCGTGCTGCGCGTCGGCGATCCATTCCTGCATCTCCGGCATCGCGAGAATGGTCTGTCCGTACGTGACGATCTCCGGATCGAGCTTCACGTCGTAGGTCACGAAACGTGTCACGACGGGCGCGAACATCGCGTCGGCGGCCGTGCGCTCGCCGAACAGATACGGCCCGCCGTATTGCGCGAGACATTCGTGCCAGATCGTCGTTACCCGTTCGATGTCGGTCTGCGCGCGCGCCCACACCTTGAAGCCGGGTAAGTGCGCCTTGAGGTTCATCGGCAGGGCGGAACGCAGCGACGCGAAGCCCGAATGCATCTCACCGCAGATCGCGCGGCAATGCGCGCGCTCACGGCGCTCGGGCGGGAGGAGCCCGGCATCGGGGCACACTTCGTTCAGGTATTCGGCGATCGCGAGCGTGTCCCAGACCTTGATGCCGTCGTGAACGAGGCACGGCACAAGGATCGACGGCGAGAGCAGCAGCAGTTCCGCGCGCGCACGGGGATCGTCGACGGGCATGACGACTTCCTCGAACGGCAGGCCGCTGAAACGTGTCAGCAGCCATCCGCGCAGCGACCACGAGGAGTAGTTCTTGCTACTGATGGTCAGCGTCGCTATTGCCATACGAATCTCCAGCGGGTTGTAAGTGCCGACAAGGCACGCCGTGGTGCGGTGGCGCACCATTTCGCGGCAAAACCATGGCCCGGACGGGTACGCGCAAGTGTTATGCCAAGCTAATCAGACTACTATGCCGAAGTGATGCGGCGGTGTAGCCGATCAAGCCCGCGTCGAGGCGCTCGTGGCATATGTATTGCGTTCTCAAGGGCTCCTTTGTGTATCGCGCATCTGTGGGAGATCGATGAACCCCTTCGCATATCCCGCCTACCAGGCGCTGTCCGACCTGATGCTGCCGCTCCGGCACGGCGCCGCGCTCGTCAGCCACGCGCTCGCCGCGTGGCCCGCGATGGCCGCGACGCCGCAAGGCCGCGGCCTGCGCGCGCGCTGCGATCTCATGACGCTCGCGGGTCTTACGCATTCGCGCCCTCCGTTCGAGCTCGATTCGGTCGAGATCGACGGAAAGACGGTGCCGGTCATCGAGCAAGTCGCGGCAAAGACGCCGTTTTGCTCGCTCGTCCACTTCGTGAAGGACCTGCCAGCGGCGCAAAGGCAGCCGCGGGTGCTCGTCGTCGCGCCGATGTCCGGGCACTTCGCCACGCTCCTGCGCGGCACCGTGCGCACGATGCTCGCCGATCACGACGTCTACATTACCGACTGGCACAATCCGCGCGACATTTCGCTGATGCACGGCCGCTTCGGTTTCGATGAATACGTGCAGCACATCATCGATTTCGTCGAGGAGATGGGGCCGGGCTCGCACCTGCTCGCCGTGTGCCAGCCGACCGTCGCGGTGCTCGCGGCCGTCGCACTGATGGCGGCGGATAACAACCCCGCGCAGCCCGCGAGCATGACGCTAATGGCCGGCCCTATCGATACGCGCATCAACCCGACGCGCGTGAACGATCTCGCGAAAAGCAAGCCGCTCGACTGGTTCGAGAAGAACCTGATCAGCGCCGTGCCGTTCGGCTTCGCGGGCGCGCACCGGCGCGTGTATCCGGGCTTCATGCAGTTGAGCGCGTTCATGTCGATGAACATGCCGCGCCACCTCGAATCGTTCGCCGACATGCACTACCAGCGCGCGAAGGGTGATCCCGATATCGCGGACGCGGTGCGTGTCTTCTACGAAGAATACTTCGCCACGATGGACCTGACGGCCGATTTTTATCTGGAAACCGTCGACACCGTCTTTCAGCGCCATTTGCTGCCGCTGCACGAACTGGAAGTGCGCGGACGCAAGGTTGAGCCGTCGGCGATACGGCGCACCGCGCTCTTGACCATCGAAGGCGAGCGCGACGATATTTGCGCGGTCGGCCAGACGCTCGCCGCGCAGGACCTGTGCGACAAGCTGCGCCCTTATCTGAAGGCGCATCACGTACAGACGGGCGTGGGGCACTACGGTGTGTTCAACGGCAAGCGCTGGGAGCGGCACATCTATCCGCGCGTGCGTGCGCTGATTCACGACAACGAGGCGAGCCCGATCACCGTCAACGCGCGCGCGCAGCCGATCCTGCCGTTGCAGTCGATTGCGCCGCTCAAAAGCGCGGAGGCTTTGAGCGTGATGGACGAGCCGGGGAAGATCAGCACGGACGCGACGCCGCGTCCTTCGCGGCATCGCGAGGCCATTGCGCCGGAGCACATGATCGATCCGGAAGCGCTGGCTGAAGACGTGCCGATCTCGCAGGCCGTGCAATCCGATGGCGATGCCTCAGCGCGCTCGCCCTGAAACGTGCGCGACGGTCAAGCCGTCTCACTCACCCAGGGCGTGACGGCGGGCACTTCGCACGGCCCGACGGCATCGATCGTCTTGAAGTCCGCCGGACCAACGATCTCCAGATACTCCATGTCCTCCGAATAGTCGAAGAGGAAATGGACGATGCCGGGCGCCTGATGCACGCAGTCGCCAGCGGCGACGAGCGTTTCCTGATCGCCGTACATGAAGCGCGCCCAGCCCTTCAGCATGATCACGATATGGAACTCGGCCTCATGGCGGTGCCAGCCGGTGCCTTGCTCTGGTGCGGCATGCGCCTTCACGAGTTGCGCGATTACTCTGCCGCCCGTCGCGCTCGCGATGCCGAGATCGCGGTAGCGAAAGAAATCGCGCAATCCTTCAGGCTCGTAACTCGTGTCCTGCGAGCGAACATGCGAAAACTTCGTGGGCAAGTCGAACATTTCGAACGATTCGGAAGACATGGCGCGCTCCAGTTCGGTGGATGGCAATGGGACACCGCAAGGTGGGGGTCGTCATCAAGCATCAAGCGTTCCATTCGTTGTTCGCTCAAGCATTCGAAACGATCCCGAGCGTCACCAGCGCCTCCATCCCGCCGCCTTCGCGCGCGCGCAGTTCCAGCGACCCGCCATGCAGCTTCGCAATACGCTCGACGATAGCAAGCCCCAGCCCCGTGCCCGCTGGATGCCCCGCGCCGCCGCGCCCGCGCCTGAACGGCTCCTTCAGCTTCTCCATCTGGTCGGCGGCGATGCCCTTGCCGCGATCGCCGATCGCGATGCACACAGCATGTGCATCCTTATCGATCCACGTGCGCACCGATAGTCCCGTGACGCCGTAAAGCACCGCGTTCTGCATCAGGTTCATGAGCATGCGCATCGTGCTCACGGGGCGAAACGCGAAGGGCGGCACGTCGCCGAGCGTGAGGTCGAACTCGTGGCCGAGACCCGCAAAATCCGCGGCGAGGTTCGCGATCAGCGCGTTCACATCGCCGACGATGGGCGCCTCGCGCGCGCCGCTCCCCGCATAGTCCATGAACTGCTGGAGGATGCCGTCGATCTGTTCCAGATAGTTCTCCGACGATGCGACGAACGCCTGGTCGCCGCCTGCGGGAATCGCCATCGCCATCGCGAGACGCAGCTTCGTGAGCGGCGTGCGGATATCGTGAGAGATGCCGGCGAGCATCAACGCGCGGCTCGCCTCGGCTTCGCGCAGCGCCTCGGTCATGCGGTTGAACGCGACGCTGACCTGCGCGATTTCGGTCGGGCCGTCGGTGGGCAGCGGCTCGGGCTGGCCGCCCGCGCTCAGCTTGCGCGCAGCGGTCGCGAGGTCGTCGAGCGGACGGTTGAGGTGGCGCTGGATCGCGTAGGCGGTGAGCGTCGCGAGCGCGGCGAGGCCGAGCGAGAGCAGGAACGTCGTGAGCATGCCGTCGCTGTGTGCCGCGTCGGGGATCACGAGCGAAATCCAGTACGGCTCGCTTGCGACATGCACGCGGAACCACAGGCGCTCTTCCGCGTTCGCGCGTGTTTCCCAGCGCACGGGCATGTCGGCGGGGAGATGGCGGCGCAGCATCGTGAGGAACGTCTCGCGCTGGTAGGTGCGGTAGAGCGCGCGTAACGAGCGCGGTGGTTCTAGCGTGGCGTCGGCGGGCAGGGCGGCTTCTGCGTGGAGCTTCGCAATGAACGCGCCGCGCGCGTCGGGGGGCGCGACGGCGAGCACGTCGCCGAGCGTCGTCACGTAGTTCGCGAACGCGGCGGCCGCGCGTTCGATGCGCGGCGTCTGCACGTAATGCATCAGCACGCTGAGCGAGCACACCTGGCTCAGCGCGACGAGCGCCACCAGCAGCGCGATGTTGCGCGCAAAGAGCGAACGCGGCAGGCGAAGGCGCTTCACGACGCGATATCCGCAAGCAGCATGTAGCCGACGCCCCACACGGTCTTGATGAAGCGCGGCTTCGACGGATCGGCTTCGACGATCTGCCGCAGCCGAAGCACCTGCACGTCGATGCTGCGATCGAGCGCGTCGTGCTCGCGGCCGCGAGTGCGCGCGATCAGGTTGTCGCGGCTCACCGCGCGATTCGGCGACGCGCCGAGCGCAGTCAGCAACTGCATCTGCGCGGAGTGGATCTCGAAAGGCTCGTCGTTGCGAAAGAGTTGCTGGCGCCCGAGGTCGAGGCGGAATTCGCCGAAGCGGATCGACTGCGCGGTTAGCGTCGGATCGCCGGAGGCCATTTTCTGGCGCCTGAGCAGCGCTTTTATCCGCGCGACGAGTTCGCCCGGCAGGAACGGCTTCGCGAGGTAATCGTCGGCGCCGGTCTCAAGGCCAATGACTTTGTCGACCGGATCGCCCTTCGCGGTCAGCATGAGGATCGGCAGCGTGTGGCCTTCGGTGCGCAAGCGGCGGCACACGGAGAGACCGTCTTCCGGCTCCATCATCAGGTCGAGCACGAGCAGGTCATACGGCTCCCGCTGAAGATAGCGGTCGAGCCGCTGGCTGTCGGCGACGGCGCGCACCTCGAAACCCTGCGAGCCGAGAAAGCGCTGCAGCATGTTGCGCAGTTCGGCTTCGTCGTCGAGGACGATGATTTTCGGCAGCGTGTCCATGTCCGATTGGCTCCTGCAAAAGCGCGGCGATGCGCTGATGAGCATCGTGCTTCGGGTGCTCAAGGCGTGCTCGTTAAATCAAGCGACGATCGCGTGGCGCGCCGCGTGTCGTCAGTGCGATGCCGCGCGTTGCTGCATGAATTGCTCGATCTGCGGGAGGGTGACGTAGCCTTTTTTCTGCGTGTCGATCTCGTCGAAATGCTGCGCGACGCGGGGCATGCCGGAGGCGGCCTGCTCGTGGGTGAGCTTGCCGTCGTGCGTGGTGTTGGCGCTCGTGAAGCGCATCTGCAACTGCTGCATCGCGTGCTCGACGCGCGGCGAGGCGCCCATCGGCTGCGTCGCGGTCTGCGCGAATGCGCCGTTCGACAACGCGATCGCACTGCATGCCGCGAGCAAGGCCAGCATCTTTTTCATTTGGATTCTCCAATCGATTCGTTTTGACAGACGCATTCTAGGGACGGCCCCACGGTCGATGCAATTTGCAAATCATGTCGCCGAATGTCGTGGTTTTTGGTCAGGCGATTAAGCACCTACATCATCGGCCGCCACAAAGTTCGCGACATCCGATGACACAAGTTTTCGCTACGGTTTTCATGGCGCCTTGGCTATCGTTTGCACCGTCGGCGCCACGAGCGTCTCAACGGTTCGCTTCAGGCGAGCCATCGGCGGGAAGCCTTCTTACGCGAAGGAAACACGCCGCATTCGATGCATGAGGATTCCAAGTGGACTTTCGTATGATCAGTGTCTCCGCCGCCGCAGCCCTCGGCCTCATCTGTTCGGAAGGCGCCTCCGCTTCCACCGTCGTGCGCGTCACCTACATGGCGCCCGCCATCGTCTATGCGCCGCCGCCGCGGCCCGTCTACTACTACGTGCCCGCGCCGCCGACTTACGTCGTGCCCGTCGTTGCCCAGCCGGTCGTGCCTGTTCCTCCGCCGCCGCCGCGTGTCACTGTCGTGGTGCCGGTGCAGCGTAGCTATGCGGTCGCGCCCGTGCCCGTCGTGACGTATTCGCAGCCGGTGATGGTCGTGCCGGTCGCCGGGATGCACTGACATCGACATCGACTAGTGGTGCTCCCTGATCGCGAGAAACACCGACTTCAGTCGCTCGGCCTTCGCGCCGAGCACGCCGGGCACTTCGTCGAGCCTCACGGGTTCCGGTCCCGCGTCGCCGGGCAGAGGCGGATTGTTGATCGCGAAGAGCAGCGTCTCGCCGTCTGGACTCACGCCTAACGCCTGCACGGTCATCGTCTGAAGCGAGACCTTGCTCACGCCCGCGACGCGCTTTACCCCGTCGATCACGATGCCGACCGGCGTGATGTCGCGCGGACGAAACGAGCGCTTCGTGAGGCGCACGTCGGTCAACGCGATCTGGACGACCATCGAATCCGGCTGCGGTGTATCGACCACGTTGGCGTTCTGCAGCACGTTCTCGCGCAGGATGTCGGTGAAGGCGGCGGTGAGCGCGGCCATCTGCGTGGGTTCGATGCCCTTGTACGGCGAATCGGGCGCGAGGAAGATTTCGATCGGCGCGAGATACACGCTGTGCAGCGCGGCGCGGCGGGCATCGTAATCGGGCGCGATGTAGCCGGTGCTGCCGGGAATTTGCGCGACTGGCCCGAGCGGTGTATCCGGCGGGATCAGTCCGTCGGCGCGTGCTGCGCTGCATGCAAAGATGAGCGCTGTAGCGATGAAAAGCAGAAACGTCGGCGATTTCGCGTGTCGGTTCATGGTGACTCCGGGGTGAGTGAGCCTCGATGGCCTTTCGTTATTGAGTGCGCCGCTTGCTGAAGTGTTCTAGACCATGAGCCTTACAACTTCCTCCCCGACACCTTTTTATTCAGACGTGATGCGCTCCACGGCCGCTTGGTCCGGCTCCTATACTGAATCAGCGAACCGCTGCGCGCGAGCACGCGCGACGGTTTGCCGTCGAGCCGGGCGCACGGCAACGGGTTGGCCGGGTGGCCGGTTCCGCAACGATTTCCCACGGAGGTCAGGACCATGCTATTCATTGCCAAATGGACCGCGTTGCCCACAGCCGAGCAGGCGGCGAGCGAGCGCTTTCGCAGGACGGGTGGCGCGCCGCCCGACGGCATCAAGGTGATCGGACGCTGGCATGCGGTCGGCGGCGTGGAAGGGCTCGCGATCTGCGAATGCGCGACGATCGAACCGCTGGCGGCGTGGGTGCTCGAATGGGCCGACCTGATGAGTTTCGACGTCAAGCCCGGTTTGACGGACGAACAGCTCGGCGTCTTGCTGACCGCTGCGGCCGAGAAGAAATAGATCGAACGTCAGGTGGCGGCGGGCGCTCTTTTTGCGGGAGGGGAGGGTCCCCAATCTCAGGGCATCGAGGCGTTAGGGTTTGTGGGGCTTGTCGCGCCCCGGCGATTGCTTCAAGATTACGGGCGTACTAGTTAGTTAAAAATACCGGCAGGATGGCCCTCACCCGACGGAGCCCGAGCCGCAAAGGAGCGAAGAGCATGAGTCAACCCTGCATTATCTCCGTCGCCATCACCGGTTCGGTTCCGAAGAAGAAAGACAATCCGGCGGTGCCCATCACGATTCCCGAGCAGGTCGAAAGCACGCACGAAGCGTACGAGGCGGGCGCGACGCTGGTTCACCTGCACGTGCGCGACGAAGATGAAAAGTCGAGTTCCGACCGTCATCGCTTCGCCGAGCTTCAGGAAGGTATCCGCAAGCATTGTCCCGACATCATCATCCAGTTCTCGACCGGCGGTCGCGGACGCTCGTTCGAACAGCGCGGAGCAATGCTCGACCTTGCGCCCGACATGGCGTCGCTGGCAACGGGCTCCGTCAACTTCCCGACGACCGTTTACGAAAATCCGCCCGATTTCGTGCGCACGCTCGCGAAGATGATGCTCGATCACAACGTGAAGCCCGAGATCGAAATTTTCGACCTGGCGATGCTCTACAGCACGGTCGATCTGGTGAATCAGGGCCTGTTGAAATCGCCGGTGCACGTGCAGTTCGTGATGGGCGTGAAGAACGCGTTGCCGGCGCGGCGCGAAATCCTGGAATTCGAAGTCGAGCAGTTGAAGAAGAATCTGCCCGACGCGACCTGGACGGCGGCGGGCATCGGCCGTCATCAGCTCGAAGTGAACCACTGGACGCTCGAAATGGGCGGCCACTGCCGCACCGGCCTCGAGGACAACGTGCGCTGGGACAAGGACACGCTCGCGAAAAGCAACGCCCAACTGGTGTCGCGCGTGGCGTCGCTGTGCGCCGAGTACGGGCGTCCGGTGGCAACCGCGAAACAGGCGCGCCAACTGCTCTCGATGTAAGGTCAAAGTGCCGGGCCTAATCGCCCGGCGCACACACCCGGATAAACCCGCTCCGGTAGAACAACCCGAAAAATCTGCCTTACAATCGGGCTTTACGCTGACAAACCGTGAAGCCCGCAATGAACGAGCGCAAAACATCGGGTCTGGCCGACCGGATCTACAGCGACATCCTCAACAGCATCATCGAAGGCGAGTTCAAGGAAGGCGATCGCCTTCTGACCGAGCACGCGCTCGCCGAACGCTTTTCCACCTCCCGCCCGACCGTGCGCGAAGCGCTCGCGCGGTTGCGCGCGGACGGCATCATCGTGACGCGGCGCGGGTCGGGCACGACCGTCGGCCGCCGTCCGGACCCCGACGTGCGCCGTTTCGCGCCGCTCGAAACGCTGTCCGACATCCGCCGTTGCTATGAATTCCGCGTCGTTACCGAGGCGGGCGCGGCCGCGCTCGCCGCTCGCCACGCCGACGACAGCGACATTGCCGCGATCCAGGCCGCGTGGGAAGAACTGGAGCGCGTGGTCGAGACGCAGGGCATCGGCGCGAAGGACGATTTCGCGTTTCATATCGCGATTGCGCGGGCGTCGAAGAACCAGTTCTTCATCACGGTGATGACGTTCATCGAGGAGCAGGTGGTCTTCAGCATGAACCTTTCGCGCAATCTCTCGCTCGTGAAGACGCTCGAACGCCAGCGGCTCGTGCAGGCCGAGCATCTCGAAGTGCTCGAAGCGATCCGCGCGCACGATCCAGAACGCGCCGGGCGAGCGATGAAGGCGCATCTCGAAAACGCGCTCGACCGGATGTTCGGGTCTTAGTAAACCGCGCTCAAAGCCCTGCACACAGGGAAAACCACGGCATCAAGTTGTTTGACAACATTGAAAGCCGAATGATACTTTCGCGTCACCCAGACACGCCGCGCGCGAGGTGCCATGAACGTCTCTCCGATCGTCGAAGCCGAGTTCGCTCACAGCGTGATGGCGGTGCCGCCGCTCGCGCGCCGCGGCGATTCTTCGCTCGACGCCGACGAGAACCGCAGACTGATCACGCATATCGAAGCGGGCGGCGTGCGCACCTTGCTCTATGGCGGCAACGCCAATCTGTATCACGTCGCGGTCAGTGAGTATCGCGCGCTGCTCGATCTGCTGGCCGAGAGCGCCGGCCCGCAAACGCGCGTGATTCCCGCGATCGGCCCCGATTTCGGCAAGATGCTCGACCAGGCGCGCATCCTCGCGAAGACGTCGTACCGAACCGCGATGATCCTGCCGCTCGCCGGCTTCACGACGCCTGAAGGCGTCGCGACGGGCCTTTCGCGGCTGACCGACGCGGCCGGTATTCCGCTCACGCTCTATCTGAAAAGCGAAGACTACGTGGATGTCGATACGCTCGCGCGCCTCGTCGACGACGGCACGCTGCTCGCCGTGAAGTACGCGATCCCGCGCGCGAATCCCGCCGACGATCCTTATCTGCGCCGCCTGCTGCAAAGCGTGAAGCCGTCGCGGGTGGTGTCGGGCATGGGCGAGCGGCCCGCGCTCGTGCATGTGCGCGACTTCGGCCTCGCCGCCTGGACGACCGGCTCCGGCTGCATCGCGCCGCGCGCGGTGATGGCGCTGCTGCGCGCCGCGAAGGCGGATCGAACGGAGGAAGCGCAGCGCCTCTACGACGCGTTCCTGCCGCTCGAATCACTGCGCGACGAGATATCGCTGATCCGCGTGCTGCACGACGCCGTGACGCTTTCAGGAATCGCGGACATGGGACCGATCCAGCCGCTCCTTAGCGCGACGCCGCCTGAACATCTGGCGCGGATTAAGAAAGCAGTCGAAGAACTGCTCGCCTTCGAAACAAGCTGCGAAAGGTGTTAAACAAATCGGTCGAAACACGCTCCGGGTATATCCCGAGCAATGGCCGAAAGCGCTATCCCGCAAGCGCTTCCACCGCTCGGCGTGTTCGTCTGACGGCCCGGTTGACAAGGTATATTTGCTTGACATCAGCTTGCGCGGTTGGCTATTTTCCAGCTTTCAGAAGTAACAGAATGCCGGCGTAAAAATCGACCGGCCGCCATCCAAACGAAAGAAGTGAGGAGACAAAATGACGTTGCGTTCAGGGTTGTCAGTCAGGTTGGCGGCGATGTGCGTCGCGGTGAGTGCGGTCTTCGCCACGGCCGCGCAGGCGGCGGACCCGGTATCGATCAACATTGTCGACGTCGCGGGGAACCTGCAGTTGACGCAAAAGGGCTTCGAGGCCTTCAAGGCGAAGAACCCGAATCTCGTGTCCAGCATCACGTTTACCAACGCGCCCGCGCCGCAGTTGCCCGGCAAGATCAAGGCGATGCAGGCGGCGGGCCGCTCGGACATCGATCTCGTCGTCACCGGCACCGATGCGCTCGCCGCCGGCATCCAGCAGGGCCTCTGGGAAAAGCTGCTGCCCGAGCAATCGGCCGCGTTCCCCGGCGTACTCAACAGATACGCGCCCGGTCCGCGCAAGATGCAGGACATCGCGCAGGGCTACGGGCTCGAAGTGACGTACATGCCCGCCGGGCCGCTGCTCGAATACAACCCGGCAAAGGTCACGGAAGTGCCGAAGACGCCCGAGCAACTGCTCGCGTGGTGCAAGGCGCATCCGAACAAGCTGATCTATGCGCGCCCGGCGAATTCCGGGCCGGGGCGCACGTTCCTGATGGGCCTGCCATACGTCCTCGGCGACAAGGACCCGCTAGACCCGATCAACGGCTGGGACAAGACCTGGGCCTTCCTCAAGCAGTTGAACGACTGCATTCCCTACTACCCGGGCGGCACGTCGGCAGTGATGAAGGAACTCGGCGAAGGCACGCGTGACATGACCGTCACGGTGACGGGCTGGGACATCAACCCGCGCGCGCTCGGCATCGTCCCGGCGGAGTTCAAGGTGCAGGCGTTCGACAACATGACCTGGGTGAACGACGCCCACTATATGGTGATCCCGAAGGGCGTGCCGAAGGAAAAGCTGGACGTGCTCTACAAGCTGATGAACTTCATGCTGGAGCCGGCGCAGCAGGCGCTGACCTACGACGACGGCTATTTCTATCCGGGTCCGGCGGTCAAGGACGTGCCGCTTTCGATGGCGCCGGCGAAGAGCCAGGAAACGATCCAGAAGTATGGCCGGCCGGAGTACGCGAAGCTGCTGTCGGATCGTCCGCACGTCGTGCCGCTGAACGCCGCGGCGATGGTGTCCGCGTTCCAGAAGTGGGATCGCGAGATCGGCGCGCAGAAGACGAAGTAAGCGGATTTCGTGGATTGAAACGCGGCGGCTTTCGCTTGGCTTATCGCAGGTAGCGAAGCCGCCGCGTCATCGGGAATAACGTCATGAAGCACAATTTCGAACAGTTGCGGCTGGATTCGGTGTCGCGCAGCTTCACCAACGCCGAGGGCCAGCAGCTCGCGGCGTTGCGCGGGCTCAACCTGAACATCCGGCGTGGCGAGTTCATCGCGCTGCTCGGGCCGTCGGGCTGCGGGAAGTCGACGGCGCTCAACTGCATCGCCGGATTGCAGCCGCTGACGGGCGGCGGCATCTGGCTCGACGAACAGCGCATCGATGTGTTGCCGCCGGAGAAGCGCGGCTTCGGCATGGTCTTTCAGAACTACGCGCTGTTTCCGCACATGTCAGTGCTGGAGAACGTCGGCTTCGGGCTCAAGATGCAACGCGTGCCGAAAGCCGATGCATTGCGCCGCGCGAAGGCCGCGCTGCAACTCGTGCAACTGATCGGACACGACGCCAAGCTGCCCGGCCAGCTTTCGGGCGGACAGCAGCAGCGCGTCGCGATCGCGCGCGCGATTGTCATCGAACCGCCGCTCGTGCTGATGGACGAACCGCTCTCGAATCTCGATACCAAGCTGCGCATCGAAATGCGCGCGGAAATCCGCCGCATCCACGGGCAATTGGAACGCGCGACGATCTACGTGACGCACGACCAGGACGAGGCGCTTTCGATGGCCGATCGCATCGTCGTGATGAAGGAGGGCGTCGTGCAGCAGGTCGCGCCGCCAAAGGAGGTGTACGGACGGCCGAAGAACCTGCACGTCGCCCGCTTCATGGGTTTTCGCAATGTCACGAGCTTCACGCTCGAAGGGCAGCAGGGCGAGGGCGTCGCGGTGACGTCGAACGGCGTGCGCCTCATCGGCACGCCGATGGAAGGCTTCAACAGCAAGAACGTGAGTGTCGCGCTGCGTCCGGAAGACATGGAACGCGCCGCGCCCGGCACGGAAAACGCGTTCGATGCGAAAGCGGAAACCGTCGAATACGGCGGCCGCGACTCGCTGATCCGCGTGAACACAGCATTCGGCAAGCTGTGGGCGCGGCTTGCGGGCGAAGTCGCCGAGGGCGAGCGTCTTAGCCTGCGCGTCGCGCCTTCGCGCACGCTCGTCTACGACGGGGAAGCGCAATGAGCACGCCCGCGCTGCCTGTTCGGCGGGATCCGAAGGGCTGGCTCGTCTCGCCGGCGCTCATTTTCATCGTCGCGCTTTTCATCTATCCGTTCGCCTACGGTCTCGTGCTGTCGTTCACGCCGATGAACGGCGGCGGCGCGCTCGCCAACTACATCACGTTCTTCACCGACACGTCGATGTGGCCGACAATCATCGTCACGCTCAAGCTCGCCGTGCCCGCGACGGTGATCAACGTCGGCGTGTCGGTGCCGGTGGCGTTCGCGCTCAGGCGCACGTCGCCGTATCAGAAGTTCGTCACGACGCTGCTCGTGATCCCGGTGACGCTCGGCACCGTGCTGATCGCCGACGGCATGCTCACGTACTTCGGCCCGAACGGTTGGTTTCCCCAGGCGCTGCAGGGCCTGCATCTCTATTCCGACGAAGTGCGCCTCACGCATAACTATTGGGGCGTGCTGATCTCGCTGATCGTGTCGGGCTTTCCGTTCGCGTTCCTGCTCACGCTGTCCTACGTGACCGGCATCGACCCGACGCTCGCGCGCGCCGCCGCGACGCTCGGCGCGAGCCCGTGGCAGCAGTTCCGGCAGATCTATTTCCCGCTGCTGTTGCCGGGCCTCACGATGACCGCGTGTCTCTCGTTCGTGCAGGCGTTTTCGGTGTTTCCGTCGGCGGTGCTGCTCGGCGCGCCGGCCGGTCCGACGCGCGTCATTTCGATCGCCGCCGCCGAGGCCGCGTTCGAAAGCTACGACTATTCGCTCGCCTCGACCATCGCGATCCTGATGGGCTTCGTGCAACTGATCGTGGTCGGCGGGATGCTCTACGCGCGGCGCTTCTTCTATACCGGTCCGGTGACGGGAGGCAAAGGCTGATGGCTTCCGACAACCACACGGCGCAGGCTTTTCCTGCCGCACTGAACGGCAAGAACATGAAACAGCGCGCGAGTTTGCCCGACCGGCTCTGGAAGGCGCTCGTCTGGTTCACGATGGGTTTTTTCCTGCTCAACGTGCTGCTGTTGATCGCGACGGTCGCGGTGAATTCGGTCGCGACGCGCTGGTTCGGCACCCTGCTGCCGCAAGGCTTCACACTGCACTGGTACGGGCAGGCGTGGAGCGACTTCCAGTTGACGAGCGTTCTGTGGGTGACGATTCAGGTCGTCGGCGCGGTGGTGATCCTGTCGATCGTGCTCGGCGTGCCGGCCGCCTACGCGCTCGCTCGCGTGCAGTTTCCCGGCAAGCGCGTGGCGATGCTCGTCTTCCTGCTGCCGCTGATGGTGCCGCCCGTGACCTACGGCATTCCGATGGCGACCGTCATGTACAAGGTACATCTCGCGGGCACGCTGACGGGCGTGATCCTCGCGAACCTCGTGCCGGCGCTGCCGTTCGTGATCCTCGTGATGACGCCGTTCATCGAGCAGATCGATCCGAACCTGGAATCGGCGGCGCGCATCTTCGGGGCGAACACGACGCGCTATTTCCGCTATGTGCTTCTCCCGCTGCTCGTGCCGGGCATGCTGGCGGCCGGGCTGCTCGTTCTGGTGCGCACGATCGGCATGTTCGAACTGACGTTTTTCACCGCCGGGCCGACGACGCAGACGCTCGTCGTCGCGCTGTACTACGCGGTGTTTTCGACGGGCGTGCGAGCGCCGCAATCCATCGACGCGATGGCGATGATCTACATGGCGATCACGCTCGTCTGGGTGCTGATCGCGCTGCAATTCGTCAGCCCGACGCAGCTCGTGTCGCGGGTAAAAGAGCAGAAGCAATGAGGTGTGAATGCAACGACAGGTAGTCAGCTTGAACGCGTCGGCGCGCCTGACGCTCGCGCGCGGACCGCATTCGATGGAACTCGCACCGGCGGCGGGCGGCAGAATCACGCGCTTCTCGACGACCCTGGACGGCGGCACGGCCCACGACTGGCTCGTGCCGATCACCGCCAAAAATTGGCCCGCCGATGCGTGGCCGAAGGGCGGCTGCTATCCGCTCGTGCCGTTTTCGAACCGCGTGCGCGATGCGCGCTTCACGTCGCCGGACGGCACGCGCATCGAGCTGTCGACATTTCTGGGCGCGGCGCATGCGCTGCATGGCTTCGGACAGTACGAGGCGTGGACGGTGGAGTCGCAAAGCGCGGATGAAGTCGTGCTGCGTTACACGCACCAGGCGGGGCGGGAAGGCTGGCCGTGGGCGTTCGAAGTCACGCAAACCTTCGCACTGACCGATGACGGTGCGCGGCTGACCATGCGGATCAGGAATGTATCGGAGCGGGAGATGCCGGTGGGCTTCGGCTTCCACCCCTATTTCACCGCCGATGCCGCCGATCTCGACGCCCGCGTGGACTGGCGCCATGAGACTGAGATCGCGATCGAGCCATCGCCGGATGCGCCTCGCCGCCATCACGAGCGTGAGGCGGCGGGTTATACGCGCTATCTCGGCGGCTGGGATCGCCATGCCCGACTGCGCTTTGCGAACGGAGCATTGCTTACGTTGAGCGCGAGTGACGAGCTATCGCACGTCGTCACGCATTGCCCGCCTGGCGCCGCGTATCTGTGCGTCGAGCCGGTCTCGCACGTGAGCGACGGCTTCAACCTGCAATCGAAAGGCTTGGCCGGCACGGGCGTATCGATCATCGCGCCAGGTAGTGAAACACAGGCGTGGCTCGAGCTGGGAACCGGCGTCCGCCGGGACGCACGCGACGGCGGCGCCTTCTAGCCGCTTCGATTGCTCTAGCCGAACCGCTCGCACGCGATGCCTTCGCCGGCATCGCGCCCCGCGCGACGAGGCAAGTGTCCTTGTTCATCATGCACCTCCAGGAGTAGCCGGCGCGGCGAAAAACGCCTCCACCAGATCGACGATGCGCCACGTCGAACACGGGCGGCGGCAGTGCGCGTCGAAGCCGACGTCCTTGAGCGTTTGGATCGGATCGGCGGGCCAGACATTGCTCATGGCGACGAGCAGCCGCCCGGTGAGGTCCGCGTCCATGCGCAGCGTGCGGATGAAGATATAGCCTGACTCGCTGTCGAGGCTCGTATCGAGGATGAGAGCCTGTGGCTTCCACGTCTCGACGAGCCTGCGCACCGATTTCAGATCCTGCGAATGGATCACCTGAAGCCCCTTCAGCCGAAGCATCACTGCAAGCGATTCCGCGATCGATTTATCCTTGTGCGCCACGAGCACGCGGCGCGACGGGTCCTGCGTCCTTGCCCGCTTGATGCTCCATAACGCAAACTGTTTCTCCTGATCGACAGGTGATCGGCTGGCCATGTGCTTCTCCGCTATGCAATGCAGTGGATCGGATGAGCCATTTTCGACCGGCCGTGCTTAACGCAATACCCGCACCGCGCAGGGTGGCGCCGAATCATTGGGAGGGTAAGTGAATCCATCGATCCCCGCGAAAGGAGGGTGGCGGGGCGTCTGCGGGCGCGTACTATCGGTGTATGTTCTCGGGGACTGCAATGGAAAACGGATACTTCAAAACAGTATTGCTGGTAGAGGACGAAGGGCTCACGCGCAGCGCGATGAAGACGCTGATTCTCGCGAACGAGCCGTTGCTCGAAATCGACGAAGCGGACGGTTTCGAGCAGGCGAAGGCCAAGCTATCCGCGGGCTCGTACGATCTGATGTTCCTCGACTATCACTTGCGAGGGAATTCGACCGGCATGGACCTGCTCAACTGGATTCGCGAGGAAGAGCGCGAGGTGCAGACCATCATGCTCTCGGCGCAGGACGACCGCGACACCGTGCTCGATTGCATCAAGAACGGCGCGTGCGGATTCATCTCCAAGGGAAGCGAACAAGGCGCAGGCGTTTTTCGTGAAGCGCTACGTACGATCCTGAGCGGGCGCGTGTATCTGCCCAACACGGTGCTCGGTAAAGGCGGTCACAGCCCGAAGCCGGTCGCGACGCATTCCAGCCCGACGGTCGAATCGCTCGAACTGCCGCCGCGCCTGACCGAGACCCTGCGCTATCTGTTGCAGGGCCTCTCGAATAAGGCGATCGCGCGGAAGATGAACATCAGCGAGAACACGGCGAAGGAATATTCGAGCGACCTGCTCGCGCGTTTCCATGTGACGCGCCGGACGTTCCTGATCGTCGAGATGGCGCGGCGCGGGATCGAGATGCCGGTGAGCCATCCGTCCACGTCGTGACGTCGTGACGCTCTGGGCGATCAGGCGGCGACTTCGTCCGGACACTTGCCCGATACCAGCGACAGAATCTCCTGACGCAAGTCCGCCGGGCTGACCGGCTTGGAGAGCACGTCGTGCGTGCAGGCGAGCGGAACGATCGTCGCCTGCGGCTCGCCCGTCACGACGAGCGTCGGGCAAGGGCGCCCGAGCTTCTGCGTGCCGAGCATCGCGACTTCGCGCGCCGTCTTGAAGTCGCGCAGGCGGAAGTCGGTGATGATGAGGTCGGGGAAGCGCTCCAGCGAATCGAGGATCTCCTCGTACTCCTCGAACGTCGCCGCCGAATCGAACAGCACGCCCCATTGCGACAGCAGCGCCTCGGTCGACGCGCGTACCAGGCCATCGTCCTCCACCAGCAGCACATAAAGGCCGTCGAGTTGCAGGGCCTCGTCCGCGTCGGTTTTGGCGGGCAGGCGCGGCGACGGCTTCTCCGGACTCGCGCCGCACAGCGGCATCTCCACCGAAAAGCGCGAGCCGAGTCCTTCGGCCGACTTCAGTTCGAGCCGGTGTTCTTCGAGCATCGAAATCACCGCATTGACGATCGACAGCCCAAGGCCGAGCCCCTTGTCGCGGTCCTGCTCGGGGTTGTCGACCTGGAAGAACGGCTGGAAGATCGCTTCCCAGTGCGCGGTCGAGATGCCGATGCCGTTATCGACCACGTCGATGCGCGCGCGCGTCGCGGAACGCACGACACCGACGATCACCGTCGGCTTCGCGGTCTGTCCGGTGTTGGCGTACTTGATCGCGTTGGAAACGAGGTTGGCGACCGCACGCCCGAGCCAGTGCGCGTCGCTGCGCACGCAAACGAGGCTCTCTTTCGGCAGGCGCAGACGCAGATCGACGCCGCGGCTCTTCGCGAAAGGACCGAGCTGCTCGGCGGCTTCCTCGATGATGAGCCGCAGATCAAACACGTGATAGCGCGGCACGACGCGGCCCGATTCCAGCCGCGAAAGGTCGAGCACCGCGTTCAAAAGACGCGCGAGGATCACCGACGAGCGCCCGCATTCGTCGATCAGCCGTCCCGCTTCCCTGAATTCGCCTCGCCGGATCGCCTCCGACGACGCCTGCAGGAACAGGTTGAGCGCGTGCATCGGCTGGCGCAGGTCGTGGGTCGCTGCCGCGAGAAAATTCGATTTATCCTTGCTCGCGGCCTCAGCGGCGCGCATCTGCTGCTCCTTGAGCGCGAGCAGCGCGTTCGTCTTGATCTCCTGGTCCTTCTTCGAAATCTCGAGTTCGGTGTTCTTGCGCCCCAGCTCGACGTTCGCCGTCGACAAGTCGCGATTGAGCGACGCGAGTTCGCGTTCCGCCGCGTACCGTTCGCGCGAGACGCGTTCCGCGTGCACGCAGACGCCATGACCGACCACCGCCATGTTGATCAGATAAAACATGCCCGCGCCGAAATCGGCCGGGTGCAGGACGTTGAATGCCACCTGCAGAAAGATCACGGCGCCGAGCGTCAATATCGCGACGGTCAATGCCGATTTGGAGCGCAAATAGAAGAATGAAAACTGGAAAAAAAGCGCGAGATAAAGGCCGGGAAAATGCTGCGAATAATTGAATGGCGCCGGAGTGACGGCCACCATCCAGAGCATTAGAAAAATAAGTCCATAAATACCCGTGAAAATCACCCGCGATGACATCACATGCGAGCGGAACGACGGCCGCAACACCAATACGCCGACGCACATCAGCAGCAAAATGCCGAGGAGCCGGAGCACGAGCAGGTCTGTGAACGCGACCTGGAGTATCGGCGTGCGGCGCGCGACGGTCAGGTCCCAGGTGAGGAAGGACGTCCACAACACCAGCGCCAGCAAGGCGGAAGCGCGCCGGAACGCGCAGAAGCGCTGGCTGTGGTCTTCGAGAAACTGCGCTTCGAGGGCCGGGTCCGCGAATGGCCTGGGTATCGACAGGTTCTTGATCAGACTCGCGCCCGCTTCACGCGCGGCAGCGGAATACGACCAAGACCTTTGAACGCCGCCAATCCGGTTCGGGACATGCATTTCACGCTCGCTTATACAGGGAGGAGGTTAACTACTGTAGGCGACATCTCACACGCGACAAGCGCGTTTTTCGGACGAAATTTAGAACGCTGGGAATGGCCGGTATTGGCGTCGAGGGAAAAATGGAGGGTGAAGCGCCGCGCTCAATGGAGAGAATAACCGCTATAAGAGAGCCCGCCCCCGGCCCATGGACGAGGGCTTGGGCCGTTCAACTCTTTGGCTTGGCCTTGGTGGTGCGCTTGGCGACCTGCATTTCCTTGGCGCCTGTTGCTTTGACAGCCGATTGCTTCGTGCCGGTCGCGCTTTTCTTGCGACTCGACATTTCGTTTTCGGCCGGATTGCTCGGCGGGGCTTTCCTTGGGGATGGCATGTTGACCTCCTTCACGTGTCGAATTGACACATTTTAAAAATAGGCGCCACATGCCCGGGAATCAAGCGCGTCAAGCCTTTCGTGATGCATCGGCGCGACACGTCGGGCCATTTTGTTCAGAGAGCGAAGCATTTCGAACGCAACGGCATCAAGACGGCTCAGCCGATCAGCTTTAGTCCAACCGGCAGCGATTCGCCGAACACGCGTCCCTCGTCGGCGCGATCGAGCTTGACGGCCGCACTCACCATGTCGATCCAGGTCCGCGATGCGTTCGCCGCCGTGAGCCGCCGCACGACTTCGGCGCGAGTGTCGGCGGGGAGGTCGCGCGAGCGGTCGCCCGTCATGCGCGCGATCTGGACCGCGGCGAACGCAGCCGGCTCGACCTTCTTCCAGTCGAGCGCGAGGATCGCCGTGAGCCATTCGACCGCGACTTCAGGCGGCACGACGCCGTGCGCGCTGCCGTAAAACGGCTGGCGCGCGCCGATGCGACCGACGGCCCACCAGCCCTGCGGGTTCTCCGAAGGCTTCTTGAGCCGCGTCAGCAGCCATTGCCCGACCTCGGTCTTGCGCTCGACAGGCACGCGTTCGAGCGATGCCGCGAGCCGCACCATGTCGTCGTAGCCGACCTTCATCGTCCCCGACGGGCGGTTGTAGCGCGACGTGCCGGGCGGCTGGAGATGGAACGCCATGTCGTCGAGCAGGAAGACTTGCGCTTCTTCGGGGAGGCCGCCCGCCGCGCGCCGCCAGAGCGTCCACCACTCGGACCAGATCTGGCTCTCGTTGACGTACTGGATACCCTGCGCGTAGAACGGCCACAGTTGCTCGACGCGCCAGTCGTCGAGCGCGTAGCCGAAGCCCGGCCGCACGCAATAGCCCGCGAAATTGAGCCACAGCCGCTCGTGGTCCGCCGAGCGCCGGCGCCGCCGTGCGCGGTCGATGAAGGTGCCGAACAGTTCGCGCAAGAGCACGATGTCCCAGCTTTCGCGCGGGCCGAGCAACTGTTCGAGCTGCGCGCGCAGCCGCTTGACCTCCTTCGGCCCGACGTCGTGCGACTTGGCGCCGAACGTGCGCTCGACCTGCTCGATCGCCTTCGGCAGCGCGGGATGCGACTTCGAGGCGTCGATATCGCTTTGCGCCTGCTCGCGCCGCAGCTGGAATTCCAAGCGCCAGCGACGTTTCGGATCGTCGGCGGCGATGCAGTGGACGTCGAGCGTGCCGACTTCGGTGAGCGTCGTCGTCAGGTGGACGGCGGTTTCGCTCGCGCCGCCCGCGCCCTTCGGGTCGACGACGGTCGCGATCGGCGGCAGGCGCACGAAGTCGCCCGCCGATGCCGAGAGATCGGCGATATCGCCTGCGCGGTACGCGGTATCCGCCACCGACGATACCAAATGGAAGCGCACCGGCGCTCCGAGCTTCAGCGCGAAAGTGCGATCCTTCAGCTCCATTGGCTGGCCTTCCTCCGTGCCGCGCGGCAGAAGGCAGACGCCGCGCCCGGTCTGGGTCTCGCCGTCCTCGTCGAGCACGAGGAACAGGCTGCGCGGCGATCCGCCGCCGATCCGCGGCGCATGTCCCGCGCGCGCGAGCGCATACGCTACCGCGCCGCGCGCCACCGCCACGTCCGGATTCGCGTTGTGAAGCAGGTTGAGCGGCTCGCCGCGCCAGGCGCCGAGCGTATCGGCGAGGCGCTCGGTGAGCGGCGCCGCGCGAAAGACGCCACCGTTCAGCAGCAACGTATCCGGCACGGGCAAGCGCGCGCCGTCGGAGTCGGGCGTCGCGAGCGCTTGCCGCGACTGCGCCGCGTGCTGTGCGAGAAACGCGGCGATGTGGCGGGTGATCGCGGGATCGCTCGCATACGGCAGCCCGAACTCGACGATCCCGCCGCGCGCGCGCCCCGGCCGCTCCTCCGACGACACCGCGGGAAAGAACCCGTCGACGATGATCCTTTCGATCTCCTCGCGCGACACCTGCGCCGAGCGCGACCCGCCGACGAGCTTCGAGCCCGCGCCGAGCAGCGTGATCGACGTGGACTCGGGCGCGTCGTCGCCGAGCAGGTGCTCCTTCGCGGCGCGGCTGCGCTCGACGAGCTGCGAAAGCTGCCCGGCCGAGAGCCGCGTCGTGGTGGAACTGCCCGGCGCGATCCGCCCCTCGGCGAGATGCGCGAGCGCGAGATCCATGTTGTCGCCGCCGAGCATCAGGTGATTGCCGACGCCGATGCGCGTCAGTTGCGGCTCGCCGTCCTGCATCTCTACCTTGATCAGCGTGAGGTCGGTCGTGCCGCCGCCGACGTCGCAGATCAGCACGAGCCGCGTCGCGTTAAGCGCCGTGTCGAGGCTCTCGCGATGGTGGAAAAGCCAGTCGTAGAAGGCGGCTTGCGGCTCCTCCAGCAGCCGCAGCGCCGGCAGCTTCGCGAGCCGCGCGGCTTCGAGCGTCAAGGCGCGCGCGCCTTCGTCGAAGGAAGCGGGGACGGTCAGCACGACGTCCTGCGCTTCGAGCGGCGCGTCCGGAAAACGATGGTTCCACGCGGCGCGCAGGTGCGCGAGATAGCTCGCGCACGCCGCCACGGGTGAAATTTTGGTGACGTCGTCGGCCGCGCCCCACGGCAGGATCGGCGCGGTGCGATCCACCGATCCGTGCGACAGCCAGCTCTTCGCGCTCGCGACGAGGCGCCCAGGCACCTGCGCGCCGAGCGTGCGCGCGAGCCGGCCGATCACGACCGGCTGCGCGTCCTTGTGACCGGCGGCTTGCCATGGCAGGTGCAAGTCGCCGGGATCGAGCTCGCCCGCCGCCGCGTGATAGCGCAGCGACGGCAGAAGTGGCCGCGCGGCGACCTCGCCGAGCCCGACCAGTTGATCGACATCGAAGACGCGGATGTCCTCCGACCCCGTCTCCCCGTACGCGACGACCGTATTGCTCGTGCCCAGGTCGATGCCGACGGTGTAGCGCTTCATCTGGCGCGACGCCTATTCACTCACGCCGCCGCGCACGTCGAATTCGACTTTCCAGCGCTCGCTGCTGCCGCGCGGCACGGCTTCGAGTTCGAGCGTGCCCGCTTCCGTCACGCGCGCGTGCAGCTTCACCGGTACGATTTCGCCGGGCGTGCGGCCTTCGGTGGGCAGCGTGGCTTCGATTTCGTCGAGTTCCTGAAGTTCGTCGGGCTGCCAGTAGTCGAGCATCGTGCCGACCTGATCCTGGCGCCGCACCGACGATCCGAAGAAGCGGAAATGCACCGGCTCCCCGACGACGAGCCCGAATTCCTGCGCGGGCAACTCGGCGTCGGTGCCTTCCTCCATGCCGAACGGCGCGACGCAAAGCGCCGTGACGGGCGGTTCGAGACCCGGCACGGCGGGCATCGCCGATTCGACTGCGACGTAGTACGCGCGCGCCGTGCCGCCGCGAATCCGCACGCCCTTGCCGCGCCGCACGTAACCGTAGTAAGCGGCGCCGCGCGCGACCGCGAGATCGAGGTCCGCGCCTTCGAGCAGCCGCGCGGCCGGCGCGCCTTCGGCGGCAAGCCAGCCGTTGAGCGTCTGCAAAATTCGATCGACGAGCAGCGTCGACTTGAAGACGCCGCCGTTGAAAAGGACCGCCGTCGGATGCAGGAAGGTGGCGTTTTCCGGCACGCTGCGGCCGAGATCGGCGAGCGCCGCGACCTGCCGGCCGAGGAAGCCCGCGAGATGACGCGTCACCGCGGCATCCTGCGCGTAGGGCAGCCCGAGCTGTGTCAGGCCGACGCGCGCCCGGCTCACCGGCCGCGCGCTGGCGTCGACTTGGGGGAAGAAGCCGTCGAGGATCGTCTGCGTGAGTTCGGCGCGCGTGAGTTCGGTGCGGATCGAGCCGCCGATCAGTTTCGAGCCGCGGCTCGGCACGACGAGCGGCACGGCCTCCTGCGACGGATCGGAGAGCAGCGTTTCCTTCGCCGACCGGCACGCGTAGGTGAGCGCGCGCAGTTGCCACGGATCGGGCTGCGTGCCCGCGGACGCAAGTTTGCGTGCGACGACGTGCGCGAGCGCGAGGTCCATGTTGTCGCCGCCGAGCAGGATGTGCTCGCCGACCGCCACGCGATGCAGTTCCAGATTGCCTTCCCGCTCGACCACCGCGATCAGCGAAAAGTCGCTCGTCCCGCCGCCCACATCGACCACGAGGATCACGTCGCCCACGCGCACTTGCTTGCGCCAGGCGCTATCGGTGTTCTGGATCCAGCTATAGAGCGCGGCCTGCGGTTCTTCGAGCAGCGTCATGCGCGCGTAGCCCGCGGCCTGCGCGGCTTCGGCCGTCAGTTCGCGCGCGGCCGGATCGAACGAGGCGGGGATCGTGACGGTGATCTCCTGCTCGGCGAAAGGCGCGTCGGGATGCGCGTGGTCCCATGCTTCGCGCAGGTGCGTCAAATAGCGGACCGATGTTTCCAGCGGCGAGACGCGCTCGACTTCCTCGGGCGCGTCGTTCGGCAGGATCGCCGCGCGCCGGTCGACGCCGGGATGGCACAGCCAGCTTTTCGCGCTCGAAACGAGGCGGATCGGCGTGCCGGCGCCACGGCTGCGCGCCAGTTCGCCGACGGCGAAGGTGCGCTCGGCGGTCCACGGCAGGTTCAGGTCGCCGGGCGTGAGCTCGTTCGGATGCGGCAGATAGAGGAACGACGGCAGCAGTTCTGGCTGCTCGACAGCGCCGGGCGCGGTGATCTGTGCGATCGGCAGAACACCTTGCACGGTTTTGTCGCCGTCGCTGGCGGTGATGTCGACGTAGGAGAGGGCGCAGTGCGTCGTGCCCAGATCGACGCCGATCGAATAGCGCGGATCGCTCATAGTTCCACCTCGGCGGGGGCGACGACGCTTGCGTCGTGACTGTCGGCGAGCTTCGGCAGGCGCACGTCGGCGACTTTCCAGCCGCGATGGCTGATGCTGCCGTTGAACGGCGGCTTGCCGACGACGTTGCCCGTCAGGCGGATCGCGGTGGCATCGAAACCGTCGGGCAATGTGACGCGGCTGCCTTCGGCTTCGTCGCGCACCGGGCGGATCGTGAAATGCTCGCGCAGCACAGTGCGGCAGCCGTCGTGGACGAGGCGCGCGGCGGCGCCGATGTCGGCGTCGGTGTAGTTGGCGATGTCTTCCTCGACGAAATCGATGAAACGCGCGTCGCGCTGGAGCAGGCCGAGCAGTTGCAGCGCGGCTTCGGGGGTGGCTTCCTTGAGTGTGGGAGCGACGGGTTTTACGGGTGCCGGAGCCGGAGCGGCTGCGGGCGCTTCACGCAGACGCTTCACCTGGCCGGCGAACTCGGCGTCGCCGAGAACGCTGAAAAACGTGCCGAAAGCTATCGACATCCTGCCGAAAAATGACGGGTTCAAGTCGGTCATGACATGCTCCTATGGCCGTTGCCCGAGGACGACCCATCCTCAGGCGACGCTGAACAGACTGTGGGCTGCGGGGTTGCCTGCGCGGTTTTTCGCGCGGCGCGCGGTGTTCGTTTGATGCTTGCGGGTTTGTTGGCCTGATGCGGGCCACGCGGCCGATACGGCCGGCGGTGCCGGCAAGCACTCTTGCCGGTTATACAGCATCCGCATTTATTTTCGTGACGGAACGGGGGAAATGCAGTGCTGATGGGCGCTCCGGCGGGGCCGGGCACACATTTTCGCGAATATTGAGGGCAAGTCAAGGACGATATTCAGCCGATTCCGGACAGCGCCCGGCCGATGCAGCGGGCTGTTTTAAGCTA
The DNA here is from genome assembly GCF_001544515.1 of Caballeronia terrestris. Classification (GTDB taxonomy): domain Bacteria; phylum Pseudomonadota; class Gammaproteobacteria; order Burkholderiales; family Burkholderiaceae; genus Caballeronia; species Caballeronia terrestris. The sequence continues at coordinate 179,708 of NZ_FCOL02000003.1, read as the reverse complement.
CGGAAGCCCTCACGCCTTATACCCGATCGTCCGCAACAACCCGCGCCGCCAAGCCACGTCCTCGGTGGTTTCGACGCCGAGCGGCGGCAATCCGTCCACGACGCCCACTATTCCGCGTCCCCGATCCGTCTGCGCGACGAGCACCTGCGTCGGATTCGCGGTCGCGCAGAAGATGCGGCACACCTCCGGCACGGCCTTCACCGCGTTCAGCACGTTCACCGGGAAAAAACCGTCGCCGAGAAAGACGATGAAGCTGTGCCCGGCGGCGATCGACAGCGCGTTCCTTTCCGCGAGTTGCTGCGAGGCGGGATCGGTGCCGGACGAGCGCACGAGGCGCTTGCCCGACGCCTCGCAGAACGCCAGCCCGAATTTGATTCCCGGCACGGCGCCGAACAGCGCTTCGTGCAGGTCCTCGACGGTCTTGATGAAATGCGACTGCCCCAGGATGAAGTTGGTGTCCTCGGGCTTGTCGATGTCGACAGTGAGCAGTTCCATGTGAGCCTCCGCGCATTCGCGACTTTACACATGAATAGTAGGTCAGGCGCGCAGGTCGAACCCGTCGAGATAGAGCCTGGGCGCTTCGCCGTCCCAGGCGCGGCCGTCGCAGAGCACGTCGCGGCGGTATTCGTCCGGTAACTCGACGCCCTCGAGCGCGGCTGCCTCGCGATACAGCGCCGTCTGGTTGACCGCGACGGCGATTTCGGCATCGCCAGAAGGTCTGTCAAGCAGACCCCAGCGACGATATTGCGTCATGAACCACAGGCCATCGGAGGAGCGCGGATAGTTGACCTTGCCGCCATCGAAGAAACTGACGGGGAGCGCATCCGGAAAACGCGCCGGATCGTAAGCGCCGGTCAAACGCGGCTCGATCAGTTCGCGCGGCGCATTGACCAGATCCGGCGCGGCGAGCAGCGGCGCAATCTCCGCGCGATGCCCCGGCTCGTCGAGCCAGCGGCAGGCTTCGAGCATCGTCCGGATCAGCGCGCGCGACGTGTTCGGATACAGCGCCGCGAAATCGCGCCGGCTCGCGAGCACCTTTTCGGGATGATCCGGCCAGATGCCACTCGTCAGCACGACCGTGCTTCCCGCCCCGCGCGCTTCCGCGAGCGCGTGCCAGGGCTCGCCGCAGCAAAAGCCGTCGAGCTGGTCTTCGGCCAACGCATCGACCATGCGCGGCGGCGGAATCACGACGCTCTCGATGTCGCGCAACGGATGCACGCCGTTCGCCGCGAGCCAGTAATAGAGCCACATCGCGTGGGTGCCGGTCGGGAAGGTCTGCGCGAGGACGGGCGGGCGTCCGAGCGACGCGAACGCCTTTTTCAGGCTGCCCGTCGCGCGATAAACCTCGGCGAGCGCGTTCGACAGCGTGACCGCGCCGCCGTTGCGATTGAGCACCATCAGCACGGCCATGTCCGCCTGCGGCCCGCCGATGCCGAGCTGCACACCGTACACGAGCCCGTAGAGCGCATGGGCGGCATCGATTTCGCCGGACAGCAGCTTGTCGCGCACGGCCGCCCACGACGGCTGGCGGCACAGTTCGAGCGTGAGTCCGTGGCGGCGGCCGAAGTCGAGGAGGCGCGCGGCGGCGAGCGGCGCGACGTCCGACAGCGCGACGAAGCCGAGCCGGATATGCGTCTTTTCGGGCGGGCCGAAGCGGTCGGCGGGGATCGAGTCAGGTGTGTTCATAGCGTGCGGGTCACCCCAGTAGATCGGCCATCGCGATCAGTTGCCGCGCGACTTCGGCCACTTTGATGCCCTGGTCCATCGCGCGCTTGCGCAGCGCGGCGTACGCCTCCTGCTCCGTCATGTGGCGGCGGTCCATCAGGAGGCGCTTGGCGCGGTCGATCGTCTTGCGTTCTGCGAGCTCGCTTTCCACCTGCGCGAGCCGCAGACGCAACTTCTCTTCGTGCGCGAACCGCGCGAGCGCGACTTCGAGGATCGGCGCGAGCCGCTCGGCCGCGAGCCCTTCGACGAGATACGCCGTCACGCCCGCGCCGACCGCCGCGCGGATGAACTGCTGATCGGCGTCGTTGCTGAACATCAGCACGGGGCGCGGCGCTGCCTTGTTCATCACGGCGAGCTGCTCGAGCGTATCGCGCGAAGGCGATTCGGTATCGATGATGACGACATCCGGCCGTTCGCGCTCGACGACCTTCGGCAGCGCGGCGGGCGTTGCGACTTCGGGCAGCATCTCGTAGCCGAGGCGTGCGAGCGCCTGGCGCAGATCGCCGATCGGTTTGTCCGTGTCGGTGACGAGGAGAACACGAAGCATGGGTCAGGCGCAGAGTGAGTTCATTGCAGGGGGCGTGCTGCTTATATATGCGCTTCTCTTGTTAACCAAGTATATCGGCGCGTGATTTTTGATATCAGGCCGCATGCGCCATGTCATCGTGCGCTTCATATCGCGCGTTTGCCTCGCCAATCGCATTCCCGACGAGAATCACCGCCGGACTGCCGAGCCCGGCCGCGGTCGCATCAGCGGCGAGACGGCCGAGCGTCGTGACGAGCCGCCGTTCGCGGTCCGTGCCGGCCCATTGCACGACCGCCGCCGCCGTACTCAAGGGCAGCGTCGAAAGAAGCCCGGCGCAAATCGTGTCGATGCGGCTCATGCCCATATAGATCGCGAGCGTGGTGCCGGTCGCGGCGAGCGCGGCCCAATCCGGCTCGCCGTGATCCTGCATGTGCGCCGTGATGAAGGTCACGCCCTGGCAATGCTCGCGATGCGTGAGCGATACGCCGAGGCTCGCCGCCGCCGCGAATCCCGACGAGATGCCGTTCACGATATCGACCGGAATCTGTGCGCGCCGCAGCGCCGCGAGTTCCTCGCCGGCGCGGCCGAAAAGCAGGGCGTCGCCGCCTTTCACGCGCACGACGTGCAGCCCCTTCGACGCATAACGCTGCATTAGGCGCTGGATGAACGCCTGCGGCGTCGACTTGCAACCGCCGCGCTTGCCCACGCGAATCACGCGCGCACGCGGCGCGAGCGACACGATGTCGGGATTGGCGAGATCGTCGAGGAGCACGACGTCGGCGGCGGCGAGCGCCTTCGCGGCCTTGATGGTGAGCAGGTCCAGATCGCCGGGGCCGGCGCTGAGCAATGTGACCTTGCCGTTATTCATCGTGATGTCCTCTTGGATATTGATGCCGCGCACTAAACAAAAAACGGCGTCCGCTCGTGGGGTGCACGAGGGGACGCCGTTGTCCGGGGGTTTGCCTTGGAGGCCAGTGATCGATGCGAGCCGGCTTCGTTGCCGACGGCGCTCTTGCCCATGCAATATGCGGGCCATTCGTCTTGGAGCCTTGATTGGCGGTGCCAAAGCAGGCGGCAATTCCAAAAGGCGCACACCTGCTGTGCTGCGCTGCACAGATTCGGCGCCAAGCGCCTCGTTCGAGGGAATGCACCAATTGAAAACCCGGCGTGCGCTGCGCACGCCCGCAGTGCTGCATCGCACCAGCGATGTGCCGCCGCGCTTCATCGTGAATCCGGATCGGCGTCCGCGTGACCCGGCGAAAACCCCGCAAAGCCGCGTCCTATAAGGAAATCACCCCTGATGGCATAGCCCTTGCATTTTGTCTTGCCATCGGATCAACGGCGATCCGCAGAAATAACCGCAGCACGCGCAACAGAGCGCACCCCCGATACCCGAGCTTTTGGACAATGGCGTCCCCCGAGCAGATCGACATCTGTTTCGCGGGACGCCTTTTCTTTTTCTGGAAAAGAAAATGGCAAACAAGGCAACCCGAATCGATCTCTTCAGCATGCGCACGCCGCCGATGCGCGCTTTCCACCTCACGTGGATGGCGTTCTTCGTCTGCTTCTTCGCGTGGTTCGCCTGCGCGCCGCTGATGCCGCTCATCAAAAAGGAGTTCAACCTCTCCGTCGACCAGATCGCTAACATCAACATCGCCGCCGTCGCGGTGACGATCCTGGTGCGTCTCGTCGTCGGCCCGATGTGCGACCGCTTCGGTCCGCGCAAGGTGTATTCGGCGCTCCTCCTTGCAGGCGCGGTGCCGGTGTTCGGCGCGGCGCTCGCGACCGGCTACGAGAGCTTCCTCTGGTGCCGCCTCGCGATCGGCGCGATCGGCGCGAGCTTCGTCATCACGCAGTACCACACGTCGGTGATGTTCGCGCCGAACGTCGTCGGCACCGCGAACGCGACCACCGCCGGCTGGGGCAACGCGGGCGCCGGCGCTTCGCAGGCGCTCGTTCCGCTGCTAGTCGCGGCGGCGATCGTGATCGGCGTCGGCGAACAGTCGGCATGGCGCGTCGCGCTGCTCGTGCCGGGCATCGCGATGCCGGTCATGGCCTTCTTCTACTGGCGCTATACGCAAGACTGCCCGCAAGGCGATTTCTCCGATCTGCGCGCACGCGGCATCGCCATCGACGGCGGCAAGAAAGGCGGCTGGGACAGCTTCCGCACGGCCTGCGCGAACTATCGCGTGTGGATGCTGTTCGTGACGTACGCCGCGTGCTTCGGCGTCGAAGTGTTCATCCACAACATCGCGGCCATCTATTACGTCGATCACTTCCAGCTCTCGCTGAAGGCGGCGGGCATCGCGGCAGGCAGCTTCGGCCTTCTCGCACTCTTCGCCCGCGCACTCGGCGGCTGGCTCTCGGACAAGGTGGCGGCGAAGCGCGGCCTGGACGTGCGCTCGACGCTCCTCTTCGCACTGATCGCGGGCGAAGGCATCGGCCTCTTCTGGTTCGCCCACGCCGACGGCGTCGCGCTGGCGATCGTCGCGATGCTCGTGTTCGGCCTCTTCACGCACATGGCCTGCGGCGCGACCTACGCGCTCGTGCCTTTCATCGACCGCAAGGCGCTCGGTGGCGTGGCGGGCGTGATCGGCGCGGGCGGCAACGTCGGCGCGGTGGCGGCGGGCTTCCTGATGAAGGGCGTCGGCAACGTGCAGCAGACGCTCTCGATGCTCGGCATGCTCGTCGCGGTCTCCGCGCTGTGCGCGCTCGCGGTGCGCTTCAGCCCGGAGCACAAGGCACGGGAAGCCGCGTTGCGCGAAAGCGCGCTCTCGGTCAACAACGGTGTAGTCAACTAAGGACGCGGTCATGAAAATCATCGTCATCGGTCACGGGATGGTCGGCCACAAGTTCCTCGAATGCCTCGCCGACACGCAGGCGGAAGGGCTCGACATCACCGTGCTGTGCGAAGAGCCGCGTCCGGCCTACGATCGCGTGCACCTGTCCGAGTTTTTCGCAGGCAAGACGGCGGACGACCTGTCGCTCGTCGCGCCCGGTTTCTTCGAGCGTGAGAACTTCGTGCTGAAGCTGAACGCGCGGGCGGTGTCGATCGATCGCGCGGCGCGCACGGTGACGGTCTCGACCGGCGAGACGCTCGACTACGACAAGCTCGTGCTCGCGACGGGTTCCTATCCGTTCGTGCCGCCGCTCGCGGGCAGCGATCGTGCGGACTGCTTCGTCTACCGCACGATCGAAGATCTCGAAGCGATGCGCGAATGTGGTGCGCGCTCTAAGACGGGCACGGTGGTCGGCGGCGGGCTGCTCGGTCTCGAATGCGCGAAGGCGCTGCGCGACATGGGGCTGCAAACGCATGTCGTGGAATTCGCGCCGCGTCTGATGGCCGTGCAGGTCGACGAAGGCGGCGGGCGCGTGCTTAAAAGCCGTATCGAGGAATTGGGCCTGACGGTGCATACGCAGCGCAGCACGCAAGCGATCGTCGATGGCGAGACAGGCACGAACCGCATGCAGTTCGCCGACGGCACGCATCTCGATACCGACATGATCGTGTTCTCCGCGGGCATTCGTCCGCGTGACGAGATCGCGCGCGCGGCGGGGCTTGAAGTGGGCGCGCGCGGCGGCATCGTGATCGACGATGCATGCCGCACGAGCGACGAGAACATCTTCGCGATCGGCGAATGCGCGGTGTGGAACGGCCAGGTATTCGGCCTGGTCGCTCCGGGCTACGACATGGCGCGCGTGACGGCCAAGCAGTTGCTGGGCGAAGCGGCCGAATTCGGCGGTGCGGACATGAGCACGAAGCTGAAGCTGATGGGCGTGGACGTGGCGAGCATCGGCGATGCGCACGGCAAGACGCCGGGCAGCCGCACGTATCAGTTCAGCGACGAGCGCAAGCAGGTGTACAAGAAGATCGTGGTGTCGGATTGCGGCAAGTATCTGCTGGGCAGCGTGATGGTCGGCGATGCGAGCGAATACGGCACGCTCTTGCAGATGATGCTGAATCGCATCGAATTGCCGGACGCACCGGAGTTCCTGATCCTGCCGCAATCGGATGGACAGGCGAAGCCCGCGCTCGGCGTCGAGGCGTTGCCGGCTGCGGCGCAGATCTGCTCGTGCAACAACGTCACGAAGGCGGAGATTTGCGAAGCGGTGTGCGCGGGCGCGACGAGCATCGGCGCGATGAAGGCCGCCTGCAAGGCCGGCGCATCGTGCGGCGGCTGCGTGCCGCTCGTCACGCAAGTGATGAAGTCCGAGATGAAGCGGCAGGGCATGAGCGTGAACAACCATGTCTGCGAGCACTTTCCTTATTCGCGTCAGGAGCTGTATCACATCGTGCGCGTGGAAGGCGTGAAGAGTTTCGGTGCGCTGCTCGCGAAGCATGGGCGCGGGCATGGGTGCGATATCTGCAAGCCGGTCGTGGCCAGCGTGCTTGCTTCGTGCTGGAACGAGTTCGTGCTGAAGAAGGAGCACGCGAGCCTGCAGGACTCGAACGACTATTACCTGGCGAACATTCAGCGCGATGGCACGTATTCCGTCGTGCCGCGCATGCCGGGTGGTGAAGTGACGCCCGAGGGCTTGATCGCGGTCGGGCAAGTCGCGAAGAAGTATGGGCTCTATACGAAGATCACTGGTGGGCAGCGTGTCGATCTCTTTGGCGCGCGTGTCGAGCAGTTGCCGTTCATCTGGGAAGAGCTGATTGCGGCTGGCTTCGAATCGGGTCATGCGTATGGCAAGTCGTTGCGCACGGTGAAGTCGTGCGTCGGGTCGACCTGGTGCCGCTATGGCGTCGGCGATTCGGTCGGGCTCGCGATCGAGGTCGAGAATCGCTACAAGGGTTTGCGTGCGCCCCACAAGATCAAGTTCGGCGTGTCGGGATGTACGCGGGAATGTGCTGAAGCGCAAGGCAAGGACATCGGGATCATCGCGACAGAGAAGGGCTGGAACCTCTATGTCTGCGGCAACGGCGGGATGAAGCCGCGTCATGCCGAATTGCTCGCTTCCGATCTCGACAAGGAAACGCTCATTCGTTACATCGACCGCTTCCTGATGTTCTATATCCGCACGGCGGACCGGTTGCAACGGACGAGCGTCTGGCGTGACAACCTCGAAGGCGGACTGGACTATCTCATCGATGTGGTCGTGCATGACAAGCTCGGTTTGTCGGATGAACTCGAGGCCGAGATGCAGCTTGTCATCGACACGTACGAGTGCGAGTGGAAGAAGGCCGTCACTGATCCCGAGACGCGCAAGCGCTTCCGTCACTTCGTGAATAGCGATCAGGGCGATGGGAATGTCGCCTTCGTCGAGGAGAGAGGGCAGATTCGGCCTGCCACCGTCGAGGAACGTGCAGGGCGCGTGATTCCTATCGCGGTTCTGGATTCTGCTGGCGCTTGATTTTCTTAAACCGGTGTAACCCAAAGGAAAACGGATCATGAACGCAGAGCGAATCGACCAATCCTGGACCCCAGTCTGTGACCTGCACGAAATCATCCCCGACACGGGGGTGTGCGCGCTGATCAACGGCTCGCAAGTTGCCGTATTCCACGTCGCCGGCGGTAACGACACCGTCTTCGCCATCGACAACTACGACCCCAACTCGCAAGCCTCGGTGCTCTCGCGCGGATTGATCGGCAGCCTGGGTGAACGCGTCGTCGTGGCCTCGCCGATCTACAAGCATCACTTCGATCTGCGCACCGGGGAATGCCTCGAAGTCCCCGCGCATTCGGTCGCGTCCTACCCCGCAAAAGTCGCAGCCGGCAAGGTATGGGTCGCGGCATGAAGATCGAGCATGCATCGTCGAGCGGTGGCGGCACGGCGGCACGACGTCTGAAGCTCGTCGTGATCGGCAACGGCATGGCGGGCATGCGCACGGTCGAGGAGCTGCTCAAGCTCGCGCCCGCTCTCTACGACATCACCGTGTTCGGCGCCGAACCGTACGGCAACTACAACCGCATCCTGCTTTCGCCCGTGCTCGCAGGCGAGAAAAGCGTCGACGACATCATCCTCAACTCGCGCGACTGGTACACGCAGAACAACATCGAACTGCATGCGGGCGATCCGGTTACCGAAATCGATCGCGCGCGCCGCATCGTGCGCTCGCAAAGGGGCATCGAAGCACGCTATGACCGCCTGCTGATCGCAACCGGTTCGAAGCCGTTCATCATTCCGGTGCCGGGTCATCAACTGCCGGGCGTGATCGCGTTTCGCGATATCCAGGACGTCGAGACGATGCTCACGGCCGCGCGCGATCATCGTCACGCGGTGATCATCGGCGGTGGCTTGCTTGGGCTCGAAGCGGCCAACGGCCTGCAACGCCAGGGCATGCACGTTACCGTCGTACACGTCACCGATGCGTTGATGGATCGCCAGCTAGACAAGAGCGCGTCAACGCTCCTGCAACGCACGCTCGAAGCGAAGGGCATGCGCTTCATGCTCGCGGCGAACACGGCGGAGATCGTCGGCCCGGATCGCGTGACGGCCGTGCGTTTCGCCGACGGCGCCGAGATTCCTGCCGATCTCGTCGTAATGACGGCAGGCGTGCGGCCGAACATCGACCTTGCCAAAGCGGCCGGGCTGCATTGCGAACGCGCGATCGTCGTCGACGATACGTTGCAGACCTACGATCCGCGCGTCTATGCGGTCGGCGAATGCGTGCAGCATCGCACGGCGACCTTCGGGCTCGTCGCACCGATCTGGGATCAGGCGCGTGTCGCGGGCGCGCATCTCGCGGGCGCGGGGCATCGCCGCTACGTGCAGCGCGCGACCGCGACGAAGCTCAAGGTGACGGGCGTCGATCTCTATTCGGCGGGCGATTTCATCGGCGGGCCGGGCAGCGAGGATCTCGTGCTGCGCGATCCGAAGCGCGGCATCTACAAGCGTCTCGTGCTCGAAGGCGGCCGCGTGATCGGCGCCGTGCTCTATGGCGACGTGAAGGACGGCGGCTGGTACTTCGACCTGATCCAGAACCGCACCGACATCTCCGCGCTGCGCAGCCAGTTGCTGTTCGGCAAGACCCTTTGCGAGGCGCTGGCCGCCTGAACCGGAACCGAACGTGAGCTTTCCCGTCATCCCTATTTCGTCGTCGGCTTCTTCTTCAACCGTGAAGACGACGTGCCCGTATTGCGGCGTCGGCTGCGGCGTGAAGGCGACGCCGCGCGGGCACGCGCAACCCGACATCGCCGGCGACGAAACGCATCCGTCGAACTTCGGGCGCCTCTGCGTGAAGGGCTCGGCACTCGGCGAAACGGTGGGCCTCGACGGACGGCTGCTGCAACCGAAGCTGCGCGACAAGGACAGCGGCGCCATGCACGCGGTGCCGTGGAGCGATGCGATCGGCGTGGTCGCTGACGGCTTCACGCGCATCATCGACCAACACGGTCCTGATTCGGTCGCGCTCTACGTATCGGGCCAACTGCTGACCGAGGACTACTACGTCGCCAACAAGCTGATGAAGGGTTACGTCGGCAGCGCAAACATCGACACGAACTCGCGGCTTTGCATGTCATCGTCGGTGGCGGGGCACAAGCGCGCGTTCGGCGAGGACATCGTGCCGGTGAACTACGAGGACCTCGAACTCGCGGACCTCGTCGTGCTCGTCGGATCGAATACGGCATGGTGTCATCCGATTCTCTTTCAGCGCATCGTGAAGATGAAGGAGAAGCGGCCGGAGATGAAGATCGTCGTGATCGATCCGCGCTATACGGCGACCTGCGAAATGGCGGACCTGCATCTGCCGCTGAAGTCAGGTTCCGACGTGCAGCTCTTCAACGGCCTGCTCGCGTTCCTCGCGGAACACGATACGACCGACGCCGCGTTCGTCGATGCGCACACGTCGGGCTTCGATGCCGCGCTCGCCGCAACCGATGGCTCCGATCTCACGCAAACGGCCAGGGCCTGCAAGATCGATGCGCATGAGTTGCTCGAGTTCTATCGTCTCTTCGCGCGCACCGAGCGTGTCGTGACGGTGTATTCGCAAGGCGTCAACCAGTCGAGCTCGGGTACCGACAAGGTCAACAGCATCATCAACTGCCATCTCGTGACGGGACGCATCGGCAAGCCCGGCATGGGGCCGTTCTCGTTCACCGGACAGCCTAACGCGATGGGTGGACGCGAAGTCGGCGGCCTCGCGAACATGCTGGCCGCTCATCTCGAACTCGATAACGTCGAACACCGCGAACTCGTGCAGACGTTCTGGGAATCGCCGTCGATTGCGTCGCGACCCGGACTGAAGGCGGTCGATCTCTTCAACGCGATCGAGGCGGGCCGCATCAAGGCGGTCTGGATCATGGGCACGAACCCGGTCGTGAGCCTGCCCGACGGCGAGCAAGCGAAGCGCGCGCTCGCGCGATGTGAACTCGTGGTGAGCTCGGACATCATCGAGCGCACCGATACGAATGCGTTCGCGCACGTTTTGCTGCCCGCGCTCGGCTGGGGTGAGAAGGACGGCACGGTAACGAATTCGGAGCGCCGCATCTCGCGTCAGCGCGCGTTTCTTCCGGTGCCGGGCGAAGCGCGCGCGGACTGGCGGATCATCTGCGACGTCGCGCGACGCATGGGCTACGAAGGCTTCGACTTCAGGGGCGTGCACGAAATTTTCGATGAACACGCGCGACTGAGCGCTTATCGAAACGAAGAAGACCGCGTGTCGCGTGCGTTCGATCTCGGCGCGCTGACGGGCATGGACCGCGCGCGCTATGACGCGCTCACGCCGATCCAGTGGCCTGTGACAACGGCAAACGCAGTGGGCACGGAACGGCTCTTCGGTGACCATCGCTATCGTCACGCGGACGGCCGCGCGCGCTTCATCGCGACGCCGCCGCGCGCACCGGTCAACGCCATCGACGACGACTACCCGCTCGTGCTCAACACGGGCCGCGTGCGCGACCAGTGGCACACGATGACGCGCACCGGCAAGTCCGCGAAGCTAGCGGGTCACATCGGCGAAGCATTCATCGACATGCATCCGCAAGACGCGCTCGCATGCGGCGTGCGCGAAGGCGAACTCGCGCGCGTGTCGAGCCGCTGGGGATCGATGGTCGCGCGCGTGCAGCATGGTGGCGGCATGTCGCGCGGCAGCGTGTTCGTGCCGATCCACTGGAACGACCAGGTCGCCTCCGATGCGCGCGTTGGCGCCGTGGTGAACCCCGTGGTCGATCCCGTTTCCGGCGAGCCGGAGTTCAAGCACACGCCGGTTGCCGTGGAGAAATTCCATGTGTCTTGGCATGGCTTCGCGTTGAGCCGGGATACACCTTTGCTCGATGACGTGACCTACTGGACGCGCATTCAGGGCGCGCAATTCGTGCGCTACGAGCTGGCGGGACGCAAGCACTTCGAAGGCTCCGACGATCATCGTGCATGGGCGCGCGCGATGCTGGACGTCGATGATCCGCATGCCGACTGGCTCGAATACGAAGACCGTTCCGCAGGCGTGTATCGCGCGGTGTATGTGGTGGACGATCGCATCGAGGCTTGCGTGTTTCTTTCCGAGCGGCCTGAACTGCCTGCGCGTACATGGCTTTCGACTCTGTTCGCGAAGGACCAGCTCGACGAGGAGGACCGCATCGGCCTCTTGCTCGGACAGCCGGTCGGCAAGGGCGTCGATACGGGACCTACCGTTTGCTCTTGTTTCGGCGTCGGACGCAATACGATCTGCAGCGCGATTCGCGAGCAAGGGCTCAAGACGGCGGCAGAAATCACGTCGTGTCTCAAGGCCGGCGGCAATTGCGGATCATGCGTGCCGGAGCTGAAGAAGCTCATCGTCGAAACTGAAATGGCGCGCTTGAGCACGGTCTGATCGCCCGCGAGAATGATATGCCCCGGCGCGCTCGCGCCGGGTATCGACACACCTCGAATCCCCTCAAAGCCCCTCCGCATCAGCGATTTCCCGTATCCCGCCACGCTCAATGAGCGCTATCGAACCAACAATTGCATGAGCAATTTCCTTGTAAGGATTAGTGTTGGCCTTCGAACGAATCTGATTGTCGGTCTTCCGTAAAGTCACATCAAACGTAGGTACAGCGTAAGGAACCTACAAGAAAGGCATCGACATACGATGCTACGGGGATCGAGATGAAGAACGCACAAAAACAAATGAGCATCACTGGCGTGGCCGCCAATCGCGCCTCTTTGCGCACACGCGACACCGCCTCACACGGCCAAAGCGCCGTCACTGTCATCTCCAAGCCAAGAAATCCACGAGCGCGCTGCTGAACGCGCACCACGCCTAAGGCGCCTGGCGTTTGGTAATCGCCCGGAGCACGACGCTCCGTGTGAAAGCACACGCACGCCCCAAGCAATCCGACAACGCTTTTCGCTTCACCTGCTACATGCCGGCGTCCATGTAGCTGGATAACCGTGCGCCATCAAACCGGAGACACACCATGAAACGCAATCTGATCGTAGCCGCAGTCCTCTCCCTCGCTTCCGTCGCAGCCTTCGCAACGGGCACGAGCTCCAGCTCGAGCTCGACTTCGGGTGGCTCGACCGCCGCTGCCGTTCTCGGCTACGGCCACTTCAGCGCAACCGATGCAGGCGCAGCAAACGGCCACGCCACGGCAACGGCCGGCAAGGGCTTCAACACGACGGGCAACACGACGAACGCAACGACTAGCCACATCAACACGACGACGGCTGGCGGCAAGGGCTTCGGCGGCGCAACGGCCGGCGGCACCTCGGGCGCCGACGCGGCTGCCAACGCATGGAGCAAGCTCGGCGGCGGCTGGCGCTAAGCCGAAAGGCTGCAGCAAAGCTGGTGACATGACCACGAGCGTCGTGAGCCGGCCAGGTAGAGAAGGTGGTAGTGGGTAAATAACAGAGAGTCCAAACTTTCAATTCACCATGGGATGTCCATCATGAAACGCTCGATGATCGCTGCTGCACTGTTCTCGCTTTTCTCGGTTGCCGCTGTTGCCGGCACGGGAACGAACTCCACCTCGACGTCTTCGTCGGGTGGCCAGACCTCGGCTTCCGTGTCGGGCTACGGCTTCTTCAAGGCAACCGACTACGGCACCGCCAACGCGAACGCGCAAGCGGTTTCCGGCAGCGGCTTCGGTCTGACCGGCAATGGCACGAACGCCACGACGAGCCATACCAACACGTCGAATGCAGGCGGCTACGGTCACGGCAATGCATCGGCAATCGGCGGCTCGGGCGCGGATGCAACAGCCAATGCCTGGAGCAAGCTGGGCGGCGGCTGGCGCTAAAGCCTCGTTTGTCGATGTAAAGAGGCGGCGCCCGGTCCGATATTCGTCGACCTGGCTCCGCCTCGCCGCGAAAACCATAAAAATTCAAACCGTTTCAAGGGATCGCCTCTGCGTCGCGTTCCCCTTCCTTCCGGAGAAGCATCATGACCAAGACCACATTGCAACTCGCATGCGCCGTACTGTTTTGCATCGGACAGGCCGCGCACGCGGATACCACCGCCAACTCGTCGTCGGGATCGACGTCCGGCTCTTCGTCGGTGGGTATCGGCCAGGGCGGCGGATCGAGCCTGAACAACATCGGGACCTCGGCCAACTCGTCGGCGAGCACGAATTCGGCTTCGTCGTCGGTGGGCGGCATCGGTAGCGCCAACGCATCGGGCGGATCGTCGAACGTGAACGTCTCCGTGACCATGCCCGCGATGACCGCTTCGAACGGCACTTCAGGTTCGGGCACGGGTACCACGGGTTCAACGGGAAGCACGCCCGACGCCACCACGAAGGCCACGACGCCGGGCTCGAGCCCCTACGATACGCGCGCCACCGTCGACTACAACCAGAGCTCCTACTCGGTGCGCACGACGCCGTCGATCGCGGCGCCCTCGCTCACGACGACGCTGTCCGACACCTGCATGGGCTCGGCGAGCTTCGGCATTTCGGTGACGGGTTTCGGCGCGACCGGCGGCACGACGATGGTCGATCAGGCTTGCGTACGCCGCCTCGATGCACGCGAATTCCGCGCGATGGGCCTGACCGACGTAGCGCTCGCACTCCTGTGCCAGAGCGATTCGAATCGCCGCGCCGTGGAAGCGACCGGCCACCTGTGCCCGGGAACGACGGCACCGCTCGCGAAGACGGGCGATGGCGCAACGCTGTCGGATGATGAAAAATATCGCGATCCGATCGTGCGTGCGCGTCTCGGGCTGCCGGTGACGGCCGCGAACGATCCGGCGGTGCAGATGAAGTCGCAGCGCGCGCCTGAAGTGAAGAAGGATCAAGTGGCTCCGGCACGCCCGCTGCAAAGCGAAGTGGCCGACGTGAAGACAATCCCGGTTGAAGACCGCAAGATCGAAGTCTCGCTCGTCAAGTAAGACCTGAGAGGCTTGTCAGGCGCAATGACAACATGCGTCGCGGAGATGAGGCGCGGTAATAGAGCTTCTCTCCAATTTTAGGGTTGGTCGTTGTTGCTGGACCGGAAAGCCAACCCTCGTTTTCAAATCGAGGCATCCGTATGAAGAGTCGTCCGATGCTCATGCTGCTCGCGTTGATGGCAGCGGCAGGCGTGAATGCACAGACCGCGCCGTCAGGTTCGGTCCTGTGGGCGGCGAGCCCCGCAGGCCAGCAGCCGATGCCGGGTGCGCCGCCGCTCACGCTGTTGCCGTTTTCGAGCGGAGCGGTACCGCTCAGAACCGGCGATGGCGGCAAGTGCCTGCTCGTCGCGCGGCGTGGCACGCAAATCGTCGCGGTCGAATTGTCGCCGGTCGTGAACGGGCCGAAGCTCGTCGGCTGGGCGCCGAAGCAGATCGACATGAACACGCTGACTTCGAAGTGGGGCTATCAGGCACCGCAGGCCAGTAGCGCTGTCAGCGCGTTTGGCAATCCGGTTACGAAGTCGATCGCGGCTACGAACAAGACGAGCGTGTCGTCGAGCGCGAGCGCCGAATCGTCGGAGACGGTGACCGTCAACGGCAAGACGTATCGAAGATTCACGCAATTCAAGGACACATCGGCGGACGAGTTTCTCTGCGAGTAAGGCCTAGCCGACCGATCGTTGACGCATGTCGCCACCGATCGTCGCAGCCTGTGCAGGAGAATTCGGCGGCGCGGCCGTCCTTTGTTCGTTGCCGTAACGCGCCACCGAAAACGCGAACGTGTTGACGCCCTGAGCGCTGCTCGCCGACACCGTTCCGCGATGCATTTCCGCGACCGCCTTCACGATCGCGAGCCCGAGCCCGTGATTCTCGCGGCTGTTGGTGCGCGAACTCTCCGCGCGATAGAAACGGTCGAACAGATGGTCGAGCATCGCAGGCTGGATCGGTTCGCCGGGATTGGCCACCGCGATGCTGATGCGCCCGCGTTCGCGCCCGATCGATACCGATATCGTCGCGCCGCGCGCACAATGCTGAATTGCGTTCATCACGAGATTGATGAGCGCGCGTCCGAAGAGCGACGTGTTCACGAACGCGCGTGCATCGCCGGTCGATACCGCGTGCACCTGCGCCTCTTCCAGCGGTATCTCCAGAAATTCGAGTGTGCGCGTCACTTCCGCCGCCAGCGACACTTCGACGAGACCCGTCGCGCGCTCGCCCTGATCGGCGCGCGCGAGGAACAGCATGTCGTTGATGATCGCACGCACGCGCTCGAACTCTTCGAGATTCGATTGCAGCGTGTGGCGCAATTCGTCGATCGAGCGGTCGCGCGTCAAGGCCACTTCGGTCTGTCCGATGAGGATCGTCACCGGCGTGCGCAGCTCGTGCGCGACATCGGCGTTGAACGATTCGAGCCGTGCGTAGGCACTATCGAGCCGTTCGAGCGCGCCGTTGAACGACTTCGCAAGGTCCTCCAGTTCATACGGCAACGAGCGCGTGCTCAGGCGTTGCGACCGGTTGTTGGGACTCACGTTCGATGCATCCTTCGTCAGCCGTGTAAGCGGCGCGAGTCCGATCTTCGCAACCGAATAGCTCAGCAGCAGCACGGTGATGGTGCCGAGCGCGGTCAACGCCGCGAGCGCGAAGCCGAAGACGCGCATCGTGCGCACGTTCGGCGAGCAGTCGATGGCAACCTGGAGCTGCAACGGTGGACGCTCGCCGTTCGCGGGGATGGTGACGGCGGTCATCAGCATGTCGTACGCGCGGCCGTTCGGGCGCAGCCGCACGTAGCCGCCCGGCACTCGTTTCTCGATGCTGCCCGCGAGCGGCGTGCCATAGGTGAAGCGCGAATCGTCGCTCGATGCGGCGAAGAGTGTAGAGCCGTCGCGTGGCGTGATGTCCGCGAGCTTCTCCTTCGCCATCTTCCACTTGTCGGGCGTGGATGCGTGCAGCACGATCAGCCGCGCGATTTCGGCGCGCGTATCGAGCGATTCCCGCAGATGATTTTCCAGTTGCGTGCGCAGTACGAGAAAGAGACCCGTGCCCACCATCGTGAACACGAACAGCGCCACGACCGCGAACATCGCGGCGAGGCGCCGTGAGATGGAGTGCTTCACCATGCCCTCGGCTCTTCACGCATCTCGCGTGCTTCGCGCACTTCGAGCACGTAGCCCATGCCGCGCACGGTGTGCAGCAGCTTGGTGCGAAACGGGCCGTCGAGCTTCGCGCGCAGGCGCTTGATCGCCGTCTCGACGACGTTCGTATGGCTTTCGAAATCCACTTCCCAGACGAGCTCGGTGATCGCGGTCTTCGACAGGATGTCGCCGTGGCGACGCGCGAGCACGCTCAGCAACTGAAATTCCTTGGCGGTCAGGTCGAGCCGCAAGCCATCGCGCGTGGCGCGCCGGCCGATCAGGTCGACATAGAGATCGCCGACGGAGATCAGCGTCGATTCCTGCGCTCGCGTACGGCGTGCGAGCGCATGCAAACGCTCGACGAGTTCGAGAAAAGAGAAGGGCTTCGTGAGATAGTCGTCGGCGCCTTCGCGCAGACCGCGCACGCGATCGTTGATGTGGTCGCGCGCGGTAAGCATGATGACGGGTGTCGACTTTTGCGCGCGCAGCGCCTTGAGCACCGCGAAGCCGTCGCGCTTGGGCAACATGACGTCGAGCACGATCACGTCGTAGTCGTACTCGGTGGCGAGATGCGTGCCTTCCTCGCCATCCAGCGCGATATCGACGACCCAACCCTGCTCGGTTAAACCTGTGCGCAGGTAATCGACCACCTTGTGTTCGTCTTCGACGATCAGGACTTTCATGCGGGCGCCTCGCTGCGTGCTGTCCGTAATAACTATACGAGCGTTGCGGCTCGCGTGCTCGCAAGGGACGCGTCTAAAGGATCGCGCTTGAAAGGGAACGGTCGTTCGCGATGGTGCGCGACCCATGACGCGTGCAAGCCAGACTGCATGGTAGAGGGTCGGCGCCAACGGCCTGATGACGCGAAAATGGCGGGACGGTCAGAAAACTTTCAGGCGCGGCCTTGCAGGCCGCCCTGGATTCGAGGATTTGCTGTCTTACTGCGAAACGCCCTGAGCAGCCGGCCCCGCACCCGATGTGCCTTCCACCGACGGTCCATAACTCATTGCGCCCGGCTTCACCGTTTCACCGGCCTGGACCTTTGCTTCGGCCGCCTGCAGGTTGTTCGGATAGTACGGGTCCCGTTCTGACGGGTCATAGCCGGCCTGTTCCAGTTTCACTAGGTCCGCGCGGACCTGCGCGCGCGTCACGGGCTCGTTGGACTGCGCGAACGAGAGGATCGGTGAGAGGGCTAAAGCGACGACTGCGACGCGGATCAATGTCTTCATGATGGACTCCTCGACGGATGGGGGAACGTGCGCGTCGCGCGGTATTGGAAGTGAGCGCGACTGCGTGGCCTCAGTGTATTTCCCCGACCGTGACGAGATGCTGGCGATGAGATGGCATCGCGGTCATATGAAGTAACTGCATTCAACTTCCTTTCGATTCAGCAAGCCACGCACGCCAGCCGCCGAAGCGCGTGATGTCCGTAGCGCCATCGAGGCCCATGCCTTCGCAAACGAAGCCCGTCTGCCAGCTTCCATCGGCGAGTTGCACTTTGCCGAGCGCGAGCGGCGCGGGGATGGCGGCAAGGAACGATCCCAGCTCGACACTCGGCATCTCCCACACTTCGACCTCGATCGCAGCGCCATCCTGAGCGACACGCTCCATCCCGGGACGAAGCGTCTCGCCCGCATTCGCAGCGAGTGCATGCAAGCGATAATGCGGCGCGCTCGTCGTCTTCTCGACGAGGCTCGCACTGCGCGAGCGCAACTGTCCGTTGAGCGGCAAGCCATCGAGATGCGCGCCGCACACGACGAGCCGCACGCGATCGTTCCGCGCGTTTCTGGTCGACGCTTCGGCGCCGAGCGTCGCGCCGCCAACGAGCGGCATTGCGAACGAACGCTGCAACGTATCGGCCACGCTCAGCAGATATTGATCCGTGAACGCGCGGCCGAATACGGTGACGCCCCACGGCAGGCCGTTTTTCATGAAC
Source organism: Caballeronia terrestris (assembly GCF_001544515.1). Classification (GTDB taxonomy): domain Bacteria; phylum Pseudomonadota; class Gammaproteobacteria; order Burkholderiales; family Burkholderiaceae; genus Caballeronia; species Caballeronia terrestris. The sequence goes on along the minus strand of NZ_FCOL02000003.1, from coordinate 161,139 downwards.
GTGGTCGGCGTTGCGACGGCGGCGTAGTCGAGCAGGTTCATGAAGTTCGTGTAATAGCCGAGCAGCGAGTTGGGTCCGATCGGATCGCGTGCGAGTTCATCGAGTGTGACCGGACGCGGATAGCTCGGTGTCAGGACGAAGTCGAGTCGATCGAGCGTTGCATCGCAGATCTTCTTCAACGCCTGCAAGCGATATTGTGCGCGAAACGCATCGACGGCGGTCGTGCCCGGCGCCTTCGCGAGCACGTCGCGGATCACCGGCAGGACGGCATCCGGATTCGCCTCCATCAATCCGCCTGCGACGCTGTAGCGCTCGGCGACCCACGGACCGTCATAAAGCAGCCTGGCCGCTTCGACGAACGGCGTGAAGTCGATCTCGACGGCGGTCCCCCCCGCTGCTTCAAGCGCCGCGCGCGCTTCTTCAAAAAGCGCGGGGCTCTCACCGCATCCCGCGAATTCGAGCGTCGAAGGCACGCCAAAGCGAAACGGGGTTAGCGTGCCGAACGCGCCTGCATCGTTGAATTGCGGATTTGCGCGGCTATACGCGTCGCGCGGATCTTCCATTGCGGTAAGCGCAAACAGCTCGCTTGCTTCGCGCGCGGTCGCGGTGAAGAATGTCACGCAATCGAGCGTGCGGCACGCGGGCACGACGCCCGCCGTCGAGAGCAGGCCTTTCGTCGCCTTCAATCCGACGAGGTTGTTCAAACCGGCAGGCACGCGGCCCGAGCCGGCGGTATCGGTGCCGAGCGCGAAGCTCGCGACGCCGAGCGCCACGCTCAATGCGCTCCCCGCGCTCGATCCGCCCGACGGGTAATCCGGATGCACGCTGTTGCGGCATTTGCCATAGGGCGAGCGCGTGCCGTTCAGGCCAGTCGCGAACTGATCGAGATTGGTTTTGCCGATCGGCACGGCGCCGAGCGCGATCAATTGCGCGACGAGCGTGGCCGATTCATCGGGCGTATAGGCGAACGCGGGACATGCGGCCGTCGTCGGCACACCGGCGAGATCGATGTTGTCCTTGATCGCGAAGGGCGCGCCGTAGAGCGGCAACGAATCGATGTCGCGTCCTTCGAGCGCATCGAGGTAGGGTGCGATCTCTGCGTCGTCGAGCAGATGGATGAAGAGATTGAACTCGGGGTTTAACGCGGCCGCCTTCGCGCGCAACTCGCCGATGAGCTTCGCGGGTGTGGTGTCCTTCGCGCGATAGGCGGCGCGCAACGTGGAAAGACGCAGATCGAATGAGGGCATGTTTTTTTCCTTAGAGGCGGTTTCAAAAAGCCTAGATTGATCGTTGGAGAGTATTCCAGCAGATCACGCAAGCGGCCAATTTCAAGAATGCTTCATGGATGTTGGCGAGTTGCTCGTAGCGGATTCGAAGACGATGGAAATTATGGAACCAGGCATGAGTACGCTCGACTACCCATCGATACTTTCCGAGGCCGCTGCCGTGCTCGGTGCGTCGCTTCGCGAGAACAGGTTTAATACCCCGCTCGCGCAATTTTTGGCGGTGTGCTTCGGAGTCGTACCCGCGATCGGCATAGACGGCTTGAGGTTTTTGCAAAGGACGACCGCGAATGCCCCGGATAGTTGGAATCGCATCAATAAGCGGCAACAATTGTGTGACGTCATGGCGATTGGCAGCGGTCAGAATGATCGAGAGCGGCACTCCATTTGCGTCGGTCGCGATATGGTGCTTGGACCCTGGTCGCGCACGATCTACGGGGTTTGGCCCGGTTTTTGGCCCGCCCCAATAGCGCGCACAGAAGACGAATCGAGAATCACGCGCGAGAGGTCGATTTGGCCAGTTGCGCGTAGCTCGGCAAGAAGCAGTTCGTGCAATCGATCCCATACACCTGCTTCTTGCCAGTCGCGTAACCGGCGCCAACACGTCACGCCGGAGCCGCAACCCATTTCGGCAGGTAGATCGCGCCAACGCAGCCCCGTACGTAACACAAACACAATGCCGCTCAATGCCGCGCGATCGGGTACCGGCTTGCGGCCCGGGTACTTCTCGCGTCGAGCCTTTGGCTGTGGCAATAGAGGTTCGATTCTTTTCCACAATTCGTCGTCAATGATTGGCTTATCCATCCCTTGATCTCATCGTTAGATGGCCAAGGTTAATCTATGGTCACCCCCATTTTTGCAACACTGATCTTTGATGGGTGGGTGGTTTGCACAAATCTATCCGGCGTCGTTGTGAGGAATGTTCCTCGCGCCACGATGAGAATCGCGCCTGGCGGTCCTGATAACAGCTGCAGCTTCAGGAAGCTCGTTAACCTTTCAGGGTTTCCGCCGGGCCGTTTTGCCGTTCACGTCATCAGTTATCAGCAGTCGCAAAACCAGATGGGTTGATTCCTAAAACTATCGGCAACGGCACCGTCACAATGCCGGAACGGACGCCTGTCGGTCGAATACAGTGTTAGAGCTCGCGACGGCCCATGCAATTCGTGCAAGCTTGCTGGCCAGGGCACACGCAACCACGCTGGAATGTCGCCGCGTAAGCATTGCTCGAACCCAATCGACCACGCGTCCGGACTGTTTGTCTAGCCGAAGCATAAGTGCTCGGGCACACTGGACCAGCAGGTGGCGAATATTCTTGTCCCCTCGCTTGGAGATTCCGAGCAGGTTCGCTCTACCGCCTGTACTGTATTGCTTTGGTACCAGCCCCACTGCGGCGGCAAAGTCTCGGCCGCATCGGTACTGCTTTCCGTCACCGAGCTCCGATGCAAGCAGACTAGCGGTGATCGGACCGACACCGGGTATCGTCAGCAGGCGTTGCCCAACCGGATCCTCGGCTAGTTGCCGATCGAGTTCTTTTTCGATATCAACGATCTGCTGGGTAAGATATTTGAAGTGCGCGTGCAGGCGTTCAAGAATCGCGACGAGGCGCGGCGGTAACTGATGTTCAGCTAGCACTACGGATAGGCGCTTCACAACGGCGTGGCCAACTGGCAGGCTTATGCCGAATTCGAGCAGGAACCCGTGCATCTGGTTGATAGTGCATACCCGATCGCGGACCAGGGCTTGGCGAACCCGGTGCAGTGCTGCAAGCGTTTGCTGCGATTCGGTCTTTGGGGTCACGAATCGCATCGAAGGTCTCGCAGCAGCCTCGCAAATAGCCTCCGCGTCAACGAAGTCATTCTTGTTGCTCTTGACGAACGGGCGCACGAATTGTGGAGAGATCAGCTTGACGGTATGTCCGAACTGGCTGAGCTTGCGTGCCATCCAGTGAGCGCCGGCGCAGGCCTCCATCACCACAGTGCAGGCGTGAAACGTGGCGAAGAACTCGACCAACTGCTTGCGTGAGAGCTTCCTGCGAAACACGGCTTTGCCGGCTTTGTCCTGCCCATGCACGTGAAAGGAGTGCTTGCCCAGATCAATCCCGACCAACGTGACGTTTTGCATGGAAATGGCCTCCGGTGGAAATTAACTCCAGCCTACTCGCTGAGAGGCGGGGGTGACCATCCCATTACAGCATGTCCATGAAGTTAACAGCCCCCTTCATGTCTTTTTGAAACCGTCTCTTAGATGCTATCGATGACGGCAACACGCTGTCCCGCCTTCACCGGCGCGCCAGGTACGACATGCACGTCGCTCACGGTGCCCGCGCAGGGCGCGCAGACGGATATCTCCATCTTCATCGATTCGATGATGACGAGTACGTCGCCAGCCGCTACGCGTTCGCCCGGCTTCACGCGAACTTGCCACAGGTTGCCGGCGATTTCGCTATCGACGGCGGTCTGGCCGACTTCGAGCGGCACAGATTCGGTCTCCGCTGCGACAGGTTCCTCGATCTCCACTTGTGCCTGTCCCGCTTCTCGCCAGCGTTCGCGCTCCGCCTGAAACGCGGCTTGCTGGCGTGTGCGGAAGGCATCGATGCCCGCAGCTTCGCGTTCGAGAAACGCTTCATAGTCGGCGAGAGACAGCTCTGTCTCCTCGATCTTCAGCGGATAGCGACCCAGCGGAAAATCCGCGCGGATACGCAGCAACTCATCGGCCGGGACTTCGTAGAAGCGTATCTGGTCAAAAAAGCGCAGGAGGTACGGACGCCCTGCGAAATCCTTGGTTGCTCGATAGCGGTTCCACATCTGCAGCGTGCGGCCGACAAACTGATATCCGCCCGGGCCTTCCATGCCGTACACACACAGATAAGCCCCGCCGATCCCGACCGAGTTCTCCGCCGTCCACGTGCGCGCCGGGTTGTACTTGGTCGTCACCAGCCGATGCCGAGGATCGAGCGGCGTCGCGACCGGCGCGCCGAGATAGACATCGCCGAGACCCATCACGAGATAGCTTGCATCGAAGACGATGCGCTTCACGGCATCGATCGAATCAAGGTCGTTGATGCGGCGGATGAACTCGAGATTGCTCGGACACCACGGCGCATCCTTGCGCACGGTCGTCATGTACTTGTCGATGGCGAGGCGGCAGGCGGGATCGTCCCATGAGAGCGGCAGATGCACGATCCGCGACGGCGCACGCAAGTCCTTTTGCAATAGCACGCTTTGCCATGCGCGTTCGACGGTATCTAGCAGTTTCGCGAGCGGCAGGCGCTCCGGCTGATAATGCAGTTGCAGCGAACGGATGCCGGGCGTGAGGTCGATCAGGCCGGGCAGCGCAAGCGCTTCGAGCGACTGCATCAGCGCATGACCGCGAAAGCGCAGCACGAGATCGAGTTCGGCGGGACCGAGTTCGAGCAGCAGATGCGTGTCGCCGGAAAGTCGCGCGACCAGACGATCGTGATCCGCGCCGATGTCGAGCACGACCGGCGATGCGAGCGTGCCGCGCTTCGCATGAGTCATCGCGGGCTGCGCTTCGAGCGTATCGATTTTGCGACGTCGCGCGGCTGCCGCATTGCGCGCTTCATCGATGCGCATCGGAACGAAGCGCACCTTATCGCCCGCCTTCAGTTGCCCGATCTGCCACAAGTCCGCTTCGATGATCGTCACCGGGCACACGAAGCCGCCGAGGCTCGGGCCGTCCGGTCCGAGAATCACCGGCATGTCGCCGGTGAAATCGATGGCGCCGACCGCGTACGGGTTGTCGTGAATGTTCGACGGATGCAGGCCCGCTTCGCCGCCGTCCTCGCGTGTCCATTCGGGCTTCGGACCGATCAGGCGCACGCCGGTGCGGCTCGAATTGAAGTGAATCTCCCACTCTGTATCCAGGAACCGCTCGATATAGCGCTCGCTGAAATACTCAGGCGCGCCATGCGGACCGTAGATCACGCGCAGCGTGCGGACCTGTTCGAGCGTAGGCGCAAACGGCAGCGTGTCGCCTGCGTGCTTATCGTCGAGTGGTGCGAGATGCAGGACGTCGCCTGCGCGCAATGCACGTCCGCCGTGCCCGCCGAACTGGCCGAGCGTGAACGTGCTGCGGCTGCCGAGATACAGCGCGACATCGAAGCCGCCGCGCACGCACAGATAGGCGCGCGCGCCTGCGCCGCGAATCGTGCCGAGCGCGAGCGTCGAACCGGCGGCGACGAAGAGCGTTGTGTTCATCGGCTGCTCGTTGCCGTCGATCGTGATGGCGAGCGTCGCGCCCGTGATCGCGATCACGGCGTCCGTATTGAAGCGCAGCGTCGGGCCGCTCATCGTGATTTCGAGCGCGGCGGCATCGGCGGCGTTGTTCAGCAGGCGATTGCCGAGACGCAGCGCGCGGTCGTCCATCGGACCCGAGGGCGGGATACCGACGGCCCAGTAGCCAAGCCGGCCCGGATAATCCTGCACCGTGGTCTGCGTGCCGCCGCTCACGATCTCCACCGTATCCGCTCGATAGCGCAGGCCTTCAAGGCAACGCGTCCAGGGTTCGCCGGAAGCGAACGGCGTGTCGTCGATGATCTGGCGCAGGTATTCGCGATTCGTCTCGACACCGTAGATGCGCGTCGCGTGCAAGGCGCGGTTGAGCGCATGCCGAGCCTCGTCGCGCGTCGGCGACCACGCGATCACCTTCGCGAGCATCGGATCGAAGTAGGGCGGCACTTCGCAACCGGCTTCGATCCACGTATCGATGCGCAGCGCGCGGCCATCGGCTGCGGGGAACGATACTTCGGTCAGCAAGCCGGGGCTCGGCTTGAAGTCGCGGCCCGGGTCTTCGGCGTAGAGGCGCGCCTGTATCGCGTGGCCGCGCGGCTGCAAGGTCGCGGCGAGTTCATGCAGCGGCGCGAGCGTGCCGGCCGCGAGCTCGATCATCCAGCGCACGAGATCGACGCCCCAGACCTGCTCGGTCACGCCATGCTCGACTTGAAGCCGCGTGTTCACCTCCAGAAAATAGAACTGCTCCGCGCCGCTGTCATAGACGAATTCAACCGTTCCCGCCGACCGGTAATCGACCGCTTTCGCAAGCCGCAGCGCCGCTTCGCAGAGCGCGTCCGGCATACCGTCGGGCAGCGAGGGTGCAGGCGTCTCTTCGAGCACTTTCTGGTTGCGCCGCTGCACCGAACAGTCGCGCACGCCGAGCGCGATTGCATTGCCCCGGCCGTCACCGAAGACCTGCACTTCGAGATGCCGCGCACGCTCGATGTACTTTTCGATGAAGACACCCGCGTCGCTGAAGTTGTTCTGTCCGAGGCGCTTCACCACGTCGAACTGCGTGGCGAGTTCGTCCGCGTTCCAGCACACACGCATGCCGATTCCGCCGCCGCCCGCAGTGCTTTTAAGCATGACGGGGTAGCCGATCCGCTGCGCCGATTTCAACGCGGCATCGACGTCATCGAGCAGACCGGTGCCTTCGAGCATCGGCACGCCTTGCTCCGCGGCGATCGCGCGGGCCGTGTGCTTCAGGCCGAACGCGCGCAGTTGCGCGGGCGTCGGTCCGATGAACGCGATGCCGGCCGCTTCGCACGCCTCGCCGAAGTCGGCGTTCTCCGAGAGGAAGCCGTAGCCCGGATGAATCGCCTGCACGTTGTCGCGCCGCGCGATAGCGAGGATCTTAGCGACATCGAGATACGTCGCGGACGCAGGCCCTTCGCCGAGAGAATGCGCAACGGGCGCCTCGCTCACGTGACGGCTCGCGAGATCGGCTTCGCTGTACACCGCGACGCCCGTAACGTCGAGTTCGCGCAGGGTGCGAAGGATGCGGCACGCAATGGCGCCGCGATTGGCAATCAGGACTTTCTCGAACATGAGAGGTGACTGGATGCGTGGGCGGGCCGTCCCGCCACGTGAGAGATGCATGCCGGGGTCGTCCCCGGCATAGAGGGTTCAGTGCTTCTTCAACTCATCGCGCGTGCGCATGAAAAGGCGGCCCGATCGAACGAGCAGTACGTGAAAAATCCATGCGCGCGCTCGCATCAGTCCCATATCAGCAACTCGGCGGGCGTCGGGTTGTATGCGTTACACGGGTTGTTTAACTGCGGGCAGTTCGAAATCAGAACGATCACGTCCATCTCCGCGCGCAGCTCCACATATTTGCCGGGCGCCGAGATGCCGTCCTCGAACGTGAGTCTGCCTTCGGCCGTCACCGGCACGTTCATGAAGAAGTTGATGTTCGGGCTCAGGTCGCGTTTGGAGAGACGCCCGTCGTGCGCGCACGCTCGCAGGAAGTTGTCGCGGCAGCTATGCATGTAGCGCTTTTCCAGCGCATAGCGCACGGTGTTGCTCTCCTGCGCGCATGCGCCGCCGAGCGTGTCGTGACGCCCGCACGTATCCGCGACGATCGTCAGCATCGGGTTGCCGAGGTTCGAATACAGCACGGTGCCGGTCGTCAGATAGAGGCTCTTCTGGCGGCGCAGCGTGCGTTGCGGATCGAATCGTTCACGCGGGTTGTTGAGGCTGTAGAAGAGCGTATCGACGGCCTGATTGCCTTCGACATCGCGAATGCGCAGCGTCTGTCCCGCTATCACTTCCTTGAGCCACGGTTCGCCAGCGGCAAGCGTCTCACGATGAATTGCGTCTTCGGGTTTCCGGTCGCTGGCGGTGAGGAATGTCGTCATGTTCGGGTCTGCGCTCAAAGAAAGAAGCGATCGGTGTTGATAAAGCCGCGCGCATTTTCATCGCATGACGTGCGGCAGATTTCGGCCACGCTGCTGTCGGCTGCATTGAGCGCGAGCTTCACGGGCTTCGGCGCGTACTCGGGATTCGGGTCGAGCGGATGCTGGATCGCGGTGAGCACGACGAGCGTATTCATAGGCGCATAGAACTCGACGTAGTCGCCCGCCTTCGAATTGCCGCTCACGAAATCGAGCGCGCCTGCATCGGTTACGTCGACGCGGCTGAAGAGATTGAGCGTCATCAGGAGATCGGAAAGGCCGAGGTTCCACTTGCCGAGTTCGACGAGCAGATTGTCCGTGCCGTTGCGATGAAACGCGTTGCGCAATTCCTGATAGCGGCCCGCGCCGTACTTCTCGCTGACCTCATCCGCATTCGATACCCCGCCGATGCTGTCGTGCCACCCGCATGTGTCCGCGACGATGGCGGCGAGTATGCGGCCCATGTCGGAATAGAGGCAGTGGCCGGCGGTGAGCTTCGCCGTGTGCTGGCACTTGAGCGAGTCGGGAAGGTTCAGGCGTTCGCTTTTTTCCGTGGCGTTGAAGAGCATGATGCTGACGTTGGCGCCGCCGCGCACGTCGGTGATGCGCAACGACTGGCCGCGTTTCACGATCAGCGATGCATGTCCGCCGCCGGGAACGGTCTCTTCGAATAGCAGTTCCATGTTTTGTCCTCGTTTAGGCAGCGATCACGTCGGCGCGCACGGCGCCTTCCACAGCGGCACGCGCCACGTGGATCGACGACGCCGCGTCACGGCTGTGATCGAGCGGAATGTTGTAGGTGATGCGTGCGCCATACGCGCCGGGCGCTTGAGGGTCGACACGCACTTTGTCAAACACGAGCACGCGGCTGCCGAGCGTGAAGCCTTCTTTCAGATCGTGTGTGACCATGAAGATCGTCAGGCCCGATTCGCGCCAGAGCTTCAGCAGCAGTTCGTGCATGTCCTTCCGGATGCCCGGATCGAGTGCGCCGAACGGTTCGTCGAGCAGCAGGATGCGCGGCTTCATCATCAGCGCCTGCGCGATCGCGAGACGCTGTTGCATGCCGCCGGACAACTGATGCGGATACTTGTCGAGCGCGGCGGCGAGCCCCACGCGCTCGAGCATCGACACCGCTTCATCCTGCGCCGCGCGACGGCGCGCACCGAACAGCCGCCCCGTGAACGTCGCCTGCGGCAGTTCGAGCCCGAGCATCACGTTGCGCACTACGCTCAAGTGCTCGAAGACCGAATAGCGCTGGAACACCACGCCGCGATGCGCATCCGGTTCGCCCGGCAGCGGCTTGCCGTCGAGCAGGATCTCGCCGCGCGTCGCGCGTTCCTGCCCGAGCAAAAGCCTCAGAAATGTGGACTTGCCGCACCCCGACGCACCGACCATCGAGCAGAATTCGCCTTCCCCGATCGTCAGGTTGAGCCGTTCGAGCACTACCTGGTCGCCGTATTCCTTCCACACGTTGCGAACTTCGATCATCGCGCGCCTCCGCCGTACCAGGGAAAGGCCCACTGCGTGAGGCGGCGCAGGCTTTCGTCGATGAGCCACGCGAGCAGCGTGATCCACGCGACGTAAGGCAGGATCACGTCCATCGCGAGGTAGCGGCGCACGAGGAAGATGCGATAGCCGAGCCCATCGACCGATGCGATCGCTTCCGCCGCGATGAGAAAGAGCCACGCCGAGCAGAGCGCGAGACGCAACGCGACGAGAAGGCGCGGCATCAACTGCGGCACAATCACGCGCAGCATCAGCGTCCAGCTCGTGGCGCCGAGCGTTTGCGCCTTCACCCACAGTTCGTTCGGGATCTCGCGGGCGCGTTGCTGCAAGTCGCGGATCATCATCGGCGTGATGCCGATCACGATCAGCACGACCTTCGAGAGTTCATCCAGACCGAACACGATGAAGAGAATCGGCAGCACCGCGAGCGGCGGGATCATCGAGACAACGGTGATGAACGGCGAGAACGTCGCGGTGACGAGCGGAATGCTGCCCGTCACGATGCCCGCGACGAGCGCGATGACCGCGCTCACCACGAGCCCGATGCCGAGGCGCTTCAGGCTCGCGGCGGTATCGGCCCATAGCAGGTACTGGCCGGTGCGCTTGTCCTCCGTAAAGGCGAACTGGTGGATCGCGTCGCTCATTTGCGTGGCGCTCGGCAGCACCTTGTCGTCGGGATTGTCCTTCAGACGCAGCGACGAACTGGTGAAGTACACCGCCACCAGCACGATGAACGGCATCAAAAGCAGCATCAGCGCGCCGCTTTTGCTCGGGTGTCGGTTGATGAGTCGCATCGTGCGGCCTCTTCTCGTGGATCGTGGAGTCAGAGCTTGCCGTCGGCGGCCATGCGCACATAAGTCGGATCGAAGCGCAGCTTGACGTTGCTCTTGCTGCCGATCACGACGCCGTTATCGAACGCCATGCCGACCGCGTCCGCGCTCGGCGCGCTTTGCCCGAGCAGGCCGTGGTCGAACGAGAACTTGGCGACGCGCGTCATCGTGCGCGGCAGGTTCGGGCTCGTCGCGAAGTCGAGCGCGGCCTTCGGCGTGTTGAAGAGCGCGGTGGTCGAGAGCTGGCCCTTGAAGCCCGCGAGATCGGTGCCGGATGCCTTCGCCATCGCGTTCATCGCGGCCGTGCTGTTCGCGCTCGACGCGTTCATCAGCGCAACCATTTCGAACCATGCGCCGGTGAGTGCCTTGCCGAGTGCCGGATTGTCCTGCAGCGTCTTCGTGTTGACGACCATCATGTCCATGATTTCGCCGGGGATCTTGCTCGAATCGAAGACTTCGGTGACGTTCGGCTGCGCCTTCAGATCGGCGAGCATCGGGTTCCAGGTGACGGCCTGCTTGACCGCGGGCGTCGCGAACGCGGCCGCGATGTCAGCGTCCGACGTGTTGACCACCTTGAGATCGCGCTCGCTCATGCCCGCCGATTCCAGAGCACGCGCAAGCAGGTAATGCGAGACGGAGAACTGCACGAGGTTGATCTGCTGGCCCTTGAGGTCCGCGACCTTCTTGCTCTTGCCCTTGATGAGCACGCCGTCGTTGCCGTTCGAATAATCGCTGACGATGAGCGCGGTGGAATCGACGCCGCCTGCAGCCGGAATCGTCAGCGCGTCCATGTTGGTCATCGCGCAACCGTCGAACTTGCCGGCCGTGTACTGATTGATCGATTCGATGTAGTCGTTGAGCTGCACGACATCCACGTTGATGCCGTACTTCTTCGCCCACTTGCTGACGATGCCTTGTGTCTTCGCTTCGCCCCACGGCATCCAGCCCGCGTAGATGGTCCAGCAGACCTTGAAGTCCTGACGGCCAGCGGCCAGAGCGGAAGTGGAGGATGACGCGAACGCAGCGAGGGAGAGTGCGGCGATGCCGAGAAGGCGGGAGAGCTTCTGCATGGGGTTGACCTCGAAGGGGCGGTTATCGGCGGCAGGAGCGGCGCGACACATCGATCGCGTTCTCTCCCGGGCTTTTATCCCGCCGTGTAACCTCGAGCACCTTTGAGGTCGACAACTCTCGGACCAGCATCCATCGCATTCGACATGCGGCGGACCGGAACCCTAGTCGTCCATTTCCAGATTGTCTTTGCAAACCGGGTGATGCGCCGGCTCCTTGCACAGCTTCTATAGCGATAAGCGTGCCATGAGTGAGAGCCTTGCATTTACAGGCTTTAAGCGTGGCTTATGCAAGAACTTGGTGCATGACGGGCCGCGCGCGGCACAGCGACGCACGTTCAGGGTGCAGACTTTGGTGGGCTGCGCTCGGTCAACTGCTCATAGACATCGTGCGAGACATCGAGCAGAACCTTGCGGTCGATCGCGCCCGATACGGCATAGCCGAAGTCGCCATCGACCCAGTAGAACACGTTGACCGAGCCGTCCTGAAAGAGCTTGAAAGCGGTGACGTCGCGGCTCACCTTGCGATGCGACACGTTGAGCGTGATGCGCTCGCCGCTCGCATCGTGATACATGAACTGCGCGATGGGGCCGTCCTCGCCAGGCAGCAGGCGCCCGCCCATGAGGCTGAAGCCGACACGGGTGAGGATCGGCGCATGCACGTCGGTGCCGAGGCGGCTGGAGAGCCACTTGACGAGTTCCTGCTCCTGGTCGGCGCCGACTTCCACCGGACGCGTGACCATCGGCGCATACGTGACGTATGCAATCGCCGACTGCCGCGCGAACGATTCCTCCCTGCTCGCGCTCACGTGACGCGCGGGCATATCGCCAGCGCTCGTCAGCAGCATGTCTCGTGCGGGCTGGCTCGTCATCCCGCCCACGCCGATACCGATCCCCACGACGAGCGCCGCCGCGAGCCCCGCGAACTGCGGCCAGTTCGCCGCCGGCAGCCAGCGTTTTTTCGCGACCGGTGCTGGGGCAGGCGCTGGATCGTGTGGCTTTAGCCGCTGCGGCACGGGTTCGAGCAGCACGCGATCGTAGCGGTCGTGCAGCATGTTGTTTAGCGCGAAATAGTCGCTGATGCGGGTTGCGAGCGCGTTGTCAGTTTCGAGCAGGCGGTCCAGCTCCGCGCGCCGGTGTTCAGCGAGCGCCCCGTCCACGTAGGCATGAATTTCTTCTTCGCTGATGGGAGTGTGTTGTTCGTTCATCGCACCACCTTCAATTTCGCACCGGGCTGCGTGCCGGCCATCAGCGTGCGCAAGCGTTCGCGTCCCCGCGACAGACGCGACATCACGGTCCCGAGCGGTATGTCGAGCGCAAGCGCCACTTCGGCGTAGCTCATTTCTTCCAGGCCGACGAGCAGTAAGACCTGCCGCTGCTCGATCGGCAGGCGCTGCAACGCATAGTCGAGGTCGCGCACTTCGAGCGACTGCGATTGCGTGCCCGCGACGGCGAAATCGCTCTCCGGCAAGGCATCGTCGTCGACGGAGACGTGGACGGCCCGCGCCCCTGCGCGGCTTACCTGGTTCGCGAAGACGTTGTGCATGATCGTGAAGAGCCACGCGCGCAAATCGGTGCCGGACCGGAACTTGTCGGTGTTACGCAGCGCGCGTTCGAGCGTGTCCTGCACGAGGTCGTCGGCAAGATCGCGGTTGTGGATCAGCGCGCGCGCATAACGGCGCAGGCGCGGCGCGTGATCCATGAGCTGGTCCCGGACACTCATCGGCGTTCCTTGCATCGGACGGGTTCGGTGGGCAGAGGTGGTCTCCTCGCGGCGTTCATCGATGTGTTTGTTCTTCGGCCAGCAGGTCGGCTGCGCGCATCAGGCCGTGCGTCCCCGCATGGCCGCCGACGATCGTGCGAACGCCCGCAGCGGACGTCCATTCGAGCAGCCGCGCGCCGCCGATTCTACGCGCGCTCCATTGCGTGCGCGCGGCGGCGGCATGCCCGCGCATCGACAGCAGCACCAGCCGCTCCTGCTGCGCGTTGCGGTAGGTGATCGCGTCGGCCGTCGAGAAGGCGCCGAGCGTCACCGTGCGCACGCCGACCGCGCGGAAACCCGCGGCGGAAAGATCAGGCGCATCGGCGGGGGCGGGCGTGAACGGCGTGTCGATCATCAGCGCTTCCATTGTCGCGCGCTCCAGCGCTTCGTTGGGCACGCGCACCGTCGCGAAAAGGGACGCGAGAATCAGCGCGAGGCACGCAATGATCGCGACGGCGAGCGGCACGCGATCGCGCATCGGCGGACGGCGCAGGGTGTGCTCGGTGCCTGAGGCGTCCGCCGTGTCGAAGATCGACTGCATCTGCACGTTGAGCCGTCCGTAGAACGCGACGCGCCGCGCCTCGTCGGGCCGCCGTGCCAGATACGAGCGCACGCGCGCGGCGCGCTCGGGCGCGAGCAGGCCGTCGGCGTAGGCCTGCATATCCGCTTCGGAAAGCTGCGAGGTGTAGTTCACGGTCGTTGATCAGAAAAGGGGCTCAATAGCACTAACAGCGATTCGCCGTCATTTATTCCGCGCGCCTCGATATTTTTTTGAGGCTGGCGGTCACTGTCCGAAGAAAGTCGCGCGCGTCCCGGTTTTATCGGCATCCGCGCGCACGCCCGACGCCGAAGAACCCGGCGCAGCGGCGCCGTAAGCGCTTTGTCCTGCGTTCGGAGCAGCGGCGATTCGCGCCTCGGCGGCCTGCAATTGCTCGGGATAGTGCGCGTCCTCGCCGCCGACCGAATAGCCCGCCTGTTCGAGCTGCGTCAGTTCGGCTTTTACCTGGGCGCGCGTGAGCGGCGCGTTCGATGGCGTCGCGGCAAACGCCGGCGCGGCGAGGAGGGACACGACTGCTGCTGCGGCTGACAAAAAGGTCTTCATGGCAAGTCTCCGGTGGATGAATGGATGTGACGCGTGGCTGCGTTCAGGAACCCGAGTAGATGTTGCAGAAGCTCACGGGGCCGACGCACTGCCCCGGCATGTTTCTTTGAGCGCTCATGCTCGACCCCGCGGATGCGCCGCCGTATGCGTTGTTATCGGCGGTCGTGCGGTGCGTTACCTGGTTCTGATAGACGGGGCTGACATCGGGATACGACGCATCGGTGACGAGACGCGATCCGCTCTGTTCAGCCTCGATCAGTTGCGCGCGCACTTCGGCGCGGGTGAGGCCTTGTGGCGAGCTTTGAGCGAACGCGCCCGACGACACGATCAGCGCGGCGGACAGTGCAACGATTTGAATGGCTTTCATCTTCGACTCCTTCGAAATTTAACGGGTTGGTACCTGGGATAACCCGGGCAGCCGTCGATCTATTCCCGATGCCGGGAAGATTTTTCGAATGAGTGAATCGATGCGTTTTCGATGGAATAAAAGCGCTGCGCGCGATGTTTGCATAATCGGCGATGAACACCGGGGCATGGCGTTTGCTGCTGTAATGGCACGCAAACAACCAAGGAGGCACATTCCATGAAGCTTTACTACTCGCCGGGCGCCTGCAGTCTCGCGGACCATATTGCATTGCACGAAGCCGACATTTCTTTCGACCGCGTGCGCGTCGATCTGAAGACGAAGCTCACCGAGACCGGGCAGAAGTTCGATGAAATCAATCCGAAGAGCTACGTCCCCGTACTGGAACTCGACGACGGTCAGCGTCTGACGGAGAACATCGCGATCCTGTCATGGGTCGCGCAGCAGAAGCCTGCGCTCGCGCCATCGGGCGAGCAGGGATCATTGCGCCTGCTGGAAATGCTCGCGTTCATCTCGACCGAGATTCACAAGCAGTTCGGCCGCGTGTTCAAGCCGAGCACCGATGCCGAAGCCACCGCCGCGCGCGAAAAAATCGGCCAGCGCTTCAACCTGATCGCAACGATGATGAAGGGCGATTATCTGTTCGGCCCCGAAGCGAGCGTCGCGGACGCGTATCTCTTCACTATGCTGCTGTGGGCGCAGAAGGTCGGCATCGATGTGCCGCAGCGCCTCGCGGACCTTGCACAGCGCATGCGCGCGCGGCCCGCGGTGCAACTCGCGCTGAAGCACGAAGGCATCGACTGATAGCTCAGTCGCGATCCGGTGCGCCGAGCGGGAAGAACGAGCGATACGGCCGTGCGTCGTCCACCACGCGCACGACCGACGGCCGCGCGAGCAACCGCTCCCGATAGCTGCGCACGTTGCCGAATTCATCGGCGATCGGATGCGTCCAGTCGGCGTAGAAGAGCGAAGGCGCGGCGGCGCAGTCGGCCATGCTGAACGCGCCGCCTGCGGCCCACTCGCGATCGTTCATCGTCTGATCGAGCCAGCGGTAGGCCACCTCCAGCATTGACCGCGCATTGGCGACGCCCGCGTTATCGCGATCTTCAGGCGCGCGCATGCGATCGAAGACGATGGTCTGCATCGGCGTCATGATGTAGTTGTCGAAGAAGCGATCCATCAGGCGCACGTCGAGCGCGTCGCGCGGGTCGTCGGGAATCAGCCGCACCGGCCCGGGATGATTCAGCGCCAGATACTCGATGATGATGCTCGATTCCGGCACCGTGCGCCCTTCGTCGACAAGCAGCGGAAAGCGCTTGAGCGGCCAGAGGGCGGCGTGCTCTTCGCGAATCGTTTCCTCGTCGAGGATGCGGTATTCGAACGGCGTTTCATTCTCTCTTAGCGCGATCAGCACTTTCTGGCAGTAGGACGAAAACGGGTGGGCGTATAGCTTCATGGCTGCTCCTTCGATGTCAGGTCGGTGCGCGGCGAGCACACTCAAATACTCGACGTTCGAACGCATCGAAAATCGACACGACCTCGAAGAAATTCATCCCCGCGCGTTCCTCGCCGAAACTTCCTGCAGATCCAGATCGCCTTCCAGCATGCGCAGCACTTCATCATGAATCAGCCCCGCGCGATGCATGCACAACAACTCCGTGCGCCCCGCCTTGATCGCGGCGAGAACGACGTCGTAATGCGCACCCCGCAAGTCCATCGGATACGAGGCCGCATTTTCGAATTGCTGCGTGAGCCGCGCGCGATACGTGTATTGCTCGAGCAGCCGTGGATGGATCACGCTGCCGTCGGGGCCGTGCACGAGCGGCTGGATCGCGGCGAGTTGCGCCGCTTCGAGCCGCGCCCACGCCTGCGGCTCGGTGAGTTGCGGCGGGTAGTCGTCGCCGCCGTCGGGTGGATTCACCACGCGGATCAGCGGGCCGATCGTCGTGCCTTGTAGCAGCACGGTGACGAGGATCACCGCGAACGCCGCGAACAAAATCAGATCGCGTCCGGGCATTTCCTCGGGCAAAGATAACGCCACCGCCAGCGTCACGACGCCGCGCATGCCTGCCCAGCTCACGATCGTGGCGGAGCGCCAGTCGGCTCGCTTCGCACCGCGACCGGTCAGGCGCGCATACGTCGCGCGAATGCCTTCCGCGCAGAACGCCCACACGAAGCGCGATACCACGACCGTCACGACCACTGCGATCACGGCGGGCGCGAGCACCGCGAAAGCATTCTCGCCGCCGCCCAGCCGCTCGACGATACTGCGCATCGACAACCCGATCAGCACGAACACGAGCGCCTCCAGCACGAAAACGACGACATGCCAGAACGCCTCGCCGCGCGTTCTGACGGCGGCGGAGAACACCTCGTGCTGATGCCAGCCAAGCATCATGCCGCACGTCACCGTCGCGATGACGCCCGACACGTGGACCATTTCACCGGCTATATACGCGATCCACGCCGACATCACGGAGAGCGTGATGACGAGATAGTCGTCGTCGAGCGCGCGCAAAAGGCGCACGACCACATAGCCCACCACGAGCCCTATCGCGATGCCGCCGAGCGCGAGTCCAACGAAGCTGAGTGCGGCCTGTGGCGCGCTGAACATGCCCGTCAGCGCGGCCGCGACGGCGAAGCGGAACAGCACGAGGCCGGCGGCGTCGTTGAGCAGGCTCTCGCCTTCGAGCACGACCATCAGGCGGCGCGGCAGCGCGACGCGCTCCAGCACGGCCTTCGCGGCGACGGCATCGGGCGGCGAGACCACGGCACCGAGCGCGAAGCACGCGGCCCACGGCAGGCCGGGCGCGACCAGATGCACGACCACGCCGACGACGAACGTCGTGAACGCGACTGCCCCGATCGCGAGCAGCAGGATGCCGCGCAGATGCCGCTTGAAGTCGCCCCAGACGAAGAAGTACGCGCCGTCCATCAGCAACGGCGGCAGGAACAGGATGAGCACGAGATCGGGATCGAGATCGACGGGCGGCAGGCCGGGCGCGAACGCCATCGCGGCGCCGCCGACCAGAAGCGCGGCGGCGGGCGGGAGCCGCAGGCGCTTCGCCACGAGCTCGAGCGCGATGATGGCGAGGAGCGAGACGAGAACGAGCTTGAATGCCGAAACGGCGGACATGAATACAGCCTCCAGATGGACGGAAACCGCAGTATCCATCATGGAGGCGATGCGGTCATCGACCGCGGACGGGTTTTTGCGCTGGCGTCAGGCCTTCTTCGCGCTCATTGCTTCGCCGATGCCGACGCTGGCCGTGCGCCCATGCCCGGCAGCCGCTTGATGACGCCCGTCGCGAGCGCGGTGCCGACGAGGATGATCACGCAAGCCTTGACCATCCCGAGCGACACGTGTTCCGACAGGAACATCGCGCCCCACAGAATGCCGAAGACCGGAATCACGAACGTCACCGTGATAGTGCGCGCCGGACCGATGACCGAGATCAGGTGATAGAACATCATGTACGCGACGCCCGTACACGCGACGCCCAGCGCGATCACGGAGCCCCAGGCATCGAGCGAGACTGGCGCCGCCGGCCAGTAGTAGATCGCGAACGGCAGCAGAAGAACGGTCGCGCAGAGCATCGTGCCGGCGGCGACCGTCAGCGAATCGACGCCCATCAGATGCCGCTTCGTGTAGCTCGCCGCGATCCCGTAGCAGAGCGTCGCGCCGAGTCCGGCCACGGCGGCGAGCGCCGTCGTCGCGGGCGTCGCGCTTGCGCCGTGCGGTGTCGCGACTTGGTCCCAGACGAGCGCGAGCACGCCTGCGAAGCCGATCGCGAGGCCGGCGACGCGCAGGCCGCTAAGCCGGTCCTTGAGCCACAGGAACGCAACGACCGCGCCCCAGAGCGGCGTGGTCGCGTTGATGACCGAGGTGACGCCCGCCGAGAGCGTCAGTTCCGCATACGCGAAGAGACAAAAGGGCGCCGCCGAATTCAGCACGCCGACGACCAGAAGCGGCCACACGCGCGCGCGGATCGTGCGCAACGCCTCGCCCGAGGAACGGCGCAAGACGAGCATGGCGACGAGGAAGAGCGCCCCGATGCCGACGCGCAGCGCCATCAACGGCGCGACGCCGAAGTCGGTCACGCCGACGCGGATGAAAAGAAACGAGCCGCCCCACAGGGCTGCAAGAACGAGCAATTGGACGATGCTGAGCGGATTCATGATGGGCTTCGCGTGCGAGAGAGTCGGGAGACGAAGCCATCGTATCGCCGTCGCGGCGTCAAATGGTTCACGCCGGAATGAAATGACAAGATTCGGGAGCTTTGCTCGACGTTGGGAGCCATCGTAGGCGCGTCGCGTGGCTTCGCCAAGCGAGCGATTTTCACCGGTATGTGAGAAATATTGCGATCAACGCTGTTGTTTAAAACGACGCGCACGCATGCGACCGGACGCGCAGCACCGCCTCCTGGCTGAAGCGCGCCTTGTAATCGGCGATGAGGGTGCGGACGGCGGCGTCGGTGGGGTCGTCGTCGGGGTGTACGAGCGTCAGCACGTATGAATCCTCGCGGATGATCGCACCATCGGCGGCGCGCCATTGGCCGGACGCGGGCCACACGGTGAGCCCTGCAGGAAAGCGCGGCGTCACCGACGATTGCAGGAACGCCGCCCACTGCGCCGGCGTGACCGCGCCGTTGGCGCTCGACGTGCCGAAGTACAACTGGTCGCTGACCGCGCTCTGTTCACTTCGCGCGCAAGGCGGCGCTTGCACGGAGGCACAACCCGCTGTTACGAAAGCGAGCACGCAGGCCGCCGCATTGCGCTGCAACAGACGCATAGGGAAGCTACTTCACCGTCTGAATGACTTCGAAGCCCTCGAACTCGGGATGCCCGAGATAGAGCGACCGGCTTTCATTGCCCGCGTTGCGGTGTGCGGCGCGAAACGCGTCGGACTTGGTCCAGCCTTCGAATGCGGCGTAGTTCGCCCAGATCGTGTGGCTCGAATAGAGCACGTGGTCGTCGCGTTGCGGACCCTTGAGCAGGTGAAATTCGACGAATCCGGGCACTTCCTTCAGATGCGTGTCGCGCGAGGTCCAGAGTTCTTCGAACGCAGACTCGGACCCGAGGGCGACCTTGAAGCGATTCATGGCGATGTACATGCGGTTGGCTCCTGCGTGCGTGGTGGTGTGTCGATGATAAGCGCAAACACGATACGAAGAACGCAGCCCCACCGTACAAACCCCGAGCGACTCGATCCGATGACAGCGTTACCATCCGCGGCGAATGATAGCGTTACCAAATGGAGACGGACGTGACCTCAGCACGCAAAACCCCCGAACAGTTGCGCAGTTACCGCTGGTACGGCGTGAACGACCTGCGTTCGTTCGGGCATCGCTCGCGCACCGCGCAGATGGGCTATCACTCGTCGGATTACATGGGCAAGCCCGTGATCGCGGTCGTCAATACGTGGAGCGAGATCAACTCGTGCCACACGCACTTCAAGCAGCGCGTGGAGGAAGTGAAGCGCGGGATCTGGCAGGCGGGCGGCTTTCCCGTCGAGATGCCGGTGATGACACTCGCCGAGCCGTTCCAGAAGCCCACCACGATGCTCTACCGCAACTTCCTCGCGATGGAAACCGAGGAACTGCTGCGCTCGTATCCGTTTGACGGCTGCGTGCTGATGGGCGGCTGCGACAAGACCACACCCGGCCTTCTGATGGGCGCGATCAGCATGGACATTCCGGCCATCTTCCTGCCCGCCGGTCCAATGCTGCGCGGCGACTGGAACGGCCGCATGCTCGGCAGCGGCTCGGACACGTGGAAATACTGGGCCGAACTGCGTGCGGGCAAGATCACCGAGGAAGAGTGGAAGGGCGTCGAGAGCGGCATCGCGCGCTCAGCCGGTCACTGCATGACGATGGGCACCGCATCGACGATGACCAGCGCCGCCGAATCGCTGGGCCTCACGTTGCCCGGTTTCTCGTCGATCCCCGCGGTCGATTCGCGCCACGCGCAGTTCGCGTCCCTCACAGGCCAGCGAATCGTCGAGATGGTTTGGACCGACGTGAAGCCGTCGGACATCCTCACCGCGAAGTCGTTCGACAACGCCATTACCACCGTGCTCGCGATGTCCGGCTCGACCAACGCGATCGTGCATCTGGTCGCGGTCGCGCGCCGCGCGGGCGTGCCGCTCACGACCGCCCGCTTCGACGAACTTGCACGCATCACCCCGGTGATCGCGAACCTGCGCCCCGCCGGGCAGTACCTGATGGAGGATTTTTTCTACGCAGGCGGCTTGCGCGCGCTGCTCGCGGAACTCGGCGAACTGATCGACGGCACGCAGAAGACGGTGAACGGCACGACGCTCGGCGAGAACATCGCGGGCGCGGAAATCTTCAACGACGACGTGATCCGCCGCCGTGACAATCCGCTCGTCCCGAGCGACGGCCTCGCGGTGCTGACAGGCAACCTCGCGCCCGATGGCGCCGTCATCAAGCCAGCGGCGATGGAATCGCATTTGCTGAAGCATCGCGGGCCGGCCGTCGTGTTCAAGGATTACGCGGACATGGCAGCACGCATCGACGACGAAGCGCTCGACGTCACCGCGGATTCCGTGATCGTGCTGCAGCATGCAGGTCCGGTCGGCGCGCCGGGGATGCCGGAGTGGGGCCAGTTGCCGATCCCGCAGAAGCTCTTGAAGCAGGGCGTGCGCGACATGGTGCGCATCTCCGATGCGCGCATGAGCGGCACGAGCTATGGCGCGTGCGTGCTGCACGTCGCGCCGGAATCGTTCGTGGGCGGGCCGCTCGCGCTGGTGAAGGACGGCGACGTCATCGAGCTCGACGTCCATGCGCGGCGCCTGCATCTCGAAGTCAGCGACGCCGAACTCGCCGCGCGCAGGGAGACGTGGACGCCGCCGAAGCGCCACTTCGAACGTGGCTTCGGCGTGATGCATCAACTGCACGTGACGCAGGCGAACAAGGGCTGCGATTTCGATTTTCTCGAAGAACCGGCCGCTGCCGCAACGCACGGCGACGAGCCCGAGATCCACTGACTTCCCCACGGAACCCACACCATGACTTCCATCGAAACCACCGCCGTCAGTGACGCCGCCCTCGAACAGCTTCGCCACGTCAGCACCGCAACGCTCACTACGCAGCTCTTCAAGCGCGGCCTGCGCAACGTATTCCTGCAGGGCGTCGCGCCGCTCGTGAAGCCTGCACCGGGTGCGCCGAATCTCGTCGGCCCGGCGTTCACGCTGCGCAATATCCCGGCGCGCGAGGATATCGATCACGTCGGCGTGTTTCAGGACCCTGACCATCCGCAGCGCAAGGCAGTAGAAAGCGCGCCGCCCGGCAGCGTGCTCGTGCAGGACTGTCGCGGCGACCGCACCGTTGCATCGACGGGATCGATCCTCACGATGCGGCTCAAAGTGCGCGGCGTCGCGGGCATGGTGTCGGACGGCTGCGTGCGCGACAGCGGCACGATAGGCGACATCGGCTTGCCGCTCTTTTGCGCGGGCGCAAGCGCGCCGCTTAATCTCGCGAAGCATCACGCGGTGGACATGAACGTGCCGATCGCGTGCGGCGGGGTTGCGGTGTATCCGGGCGATATCGTCGTGGGCGACGTGGATGGTGTCGTGATCGTGCCGCGTCAACTCGCGGAGGAAGTCGCGCGCGATGCTGCAGAGCAGGAGCTGATGGAGGAATTCATCATCGGGCGCGTGGAGGCGGGCAGCATTCTGCGCGGCACCTATCCGCCGAACGAGGAAGCGCTTGCTGCGTTCAAGGAGTGGAAAGCGAAGCGGAGCTGATTTCCAGGGCTTGGCAATAACGCGGCGCGGAGGAGACACATGAACACGACGACGCAGACGATCGACGAGCCGCGTCTGATGAACAAGCTCGCGTTGCGGCTGATGCCGCTCTTGGGGCTTCTCTATCTCGTCGCCTATATCGACCGCTCGAACGTCGGCTTCGCGAAGCTTCAGATGCTCGAAAGCCTCGGCTTAAGCGAAGTCGCGTACGGGCTCGGCGCGTCGCTCTTCTTCATCGGCTATCTGATCTTCGAGATTCCGAGCAACGTGATGCTGCACAAGTACGGCGCTCCGCGCTGGATCGCACGCATCATGCTGACGTGGGGTGTCGTCACGATCCTGCTCGCGTTCACGAAGAGCGCCACGATGTTCTACGTGCTGCGCTTTTTGCTCGGGGCATCGGAAGCGGGGCTGTATCCGGGCGTCATCTATTACATGACGCTATGGTTCCCAGCCCGTCAGCGCGTACGCATGCTCGGCTACTTCACGCTTGGCAGCAGCTTGGGCAACATGGTCGGCGCGCCGATCTGCGGCTATCTGCTCGACAAGGGCGGCCTTTTCGACCTGCAAGGCTGGCAGCTCGTTTTCATCGTGACCGGCTTGCCTTCGGTGCTGTTGACCGGCGTCGTGCTCTTGTATCTGCCCGTATCGCCGTTGAAGGTGAAGTTCCTCTCCGATCCCGAGAAGAAATGGCTCGCCGACACGCTCGAAACCGAGCGCGCGCTCGCGCGGCGCAAGGAGGGCGGCGGCTCGCATCTGCTGAGCGTGCTGACCGAGCCGCGCGTGATCGGCATGGCGCTCTACTACATGATGCTGTCGATCTCGGTGTACGGCGTGAGCTACTGGCTGCCCACGCTCGTGAAGGGATTCGGCGTGAGCAACACGACCAACGGCATGCTCAACATCGTGCCGTGGCTCGCCGCGACGATCGTCCTCGCGTGGTTGCCCGCGAAGCTGCGCGCCGGCAACCGAACGATGGGCGCGATGCTCGCGGCAGCATTGCTGGGCGTGATGTTCTTTCTTGGCAGTGTGTTCCTGCCGACGAATACGTTGCGCTTCGCAGCGCTGTGTCTCGGCGCGCCTTGCATGTACCTGCTGCTGCCATGCTTCTGGACGATGCCGCCCAAGTTCCTCACCGGCGCGCGCGCTGCGGCCGGCATCGCGGCGATCAATTCTATCGGCAACGTCGGCGGATTCATTGCGCAGAATCTCGTGCCGTGGGTGCGGCAGACGAGCGGCAGCGTCAAGGCGCCGATGCTGATTCCCGCGACCTGCCTCATGATTTTCGCGATCATTACGCTGATTTTGATGCGGCGTAGCAAGGCGGCGCTGGCGCTCGCGGCGTCTTCATCGCCGCGGTGACGTCGATGTCCGCCGACAAACCGGTCGAATCTGTCAGGCGCTCGCGCAGTGCGCCGAAAGGCATCCGCATCACCGATGTCGCGGCGTCGGCGGGCGTCTCGCCGATTACCGTCTCGCGCGTGTTCAATGCGCCGCAAACGGTCGCGCCAGAGACGCTCCTGCGCGTGCGCCAGGCTGTGCAGGAACTCGGGTATGTGCCGAACCGGCTGGCGGGCGGGTTGTCGTC
Organism: Caballeronia terrestris; assembly: GCF_001544515.1. GTDB lineage: Bacteria > Pseudomonadota > Gammaproteobacteria > Burkholderiales > Burkholderiaceae > Caballeronia > Caballeronia terrestris. The sequence goes on along the minus strand of NZ_FCOL02000003.1, from coordinate 137,184 downwards.
GGCGAAGTCGCGGCTGATCGCCGCCATCGTGCCGACGGTCGCGCATTCGCTATTCTCCGAGAGCGTCCAGGTGTTCAGCGACACGATGTCGCGCGCGGGCTATCAGGTGCTGCTCGGCCTCTCGGGCTACAGCGACGAGGACGAGGACACGCTTCTCGATGCGGTGCTGAGCCGCCGTCCCGAAGGCGTGCTGCTGACGGGCGTCGCGCATACGGCGACGCTGCGCGCGCGCCTGCTCAGGATCGGCATCCCGATCGTCGAAACGTGGGACATGACCGAGCATCCGATCGATATGTTGGTCGGGTTCTCGCACTACGCGATCGGCGCGGCAGTGGCGGAGCATTTCATCGCGCGCGGCGTGCAGCGTCCCGCGCTCGTGTCGGCCAGCGACAATCGCGCGCTCGCGCGGCGGCGCGGTTTCGTCGATACGCTCGCTATGGATGTGGCCGAGGTGATCGTATCGCCACCGAGTTCGGTCGCGCTCGGCCGCGATGGATTGCAGCGCATTCTCGCGCAGGCACCGGACGTCGATGCGATCTTTTGCAGCTCCGACCTGCTCGCGCTCGGAGTGGTTTCGCAAGCGCGCAAGCTCGGGATCGCGATACCGGATCGCCTCGCCGTGTGCGGCTTCGGCGACCTAGAATTCGCCGCCGACACGACGCCTGCGCTTACCAGTGTGCGCGTCGACGGCAAACGCATCGGCGCGACGGCGGCACGCTGTCTGATCGAGCGGCTCGGCGGCGCGCCGGGGAGGAACCTGACCGACGTCAGCTTTGAACTGGTCGCGCGCGAGACGACCTGATCACACGGCCGCCGTCTGCGCAACCGGCCGCATGCGTTCCAGCGCGCTGCCGTCCTCGCGGAACAGGTGCACGTGACGAATGCTGAAGCCCGCGTTGATGCGCTGACCGTCGACCGCCGTCGATTCCCCCGAGCCCTTCACCTGGATCACGAGATCGTTCGGCAAGCGCACATGCAAGAGCGTCTCACCGCCGAGATGCTCGATCACCATGACCTCGCCGGCAAGTCCGCTATCGATATCCCCGCCGCCCGACTCGACGAAGTGCTCGGGCCGGATGCCGAGCGTGAGCGCCTCGCCTGCCTTCACCGCCTGGCCGGTGAACGGCAGCGTGAGCGGCGCGCCGCCGGGCAATTCGATCGTCACGCCTGCACTGTCGGCGCGCAGCACACGCACGTCCATGAAATTCATCTTCGGCGAGCCGATGAAGCCCGCGACGAAGCGGTTATGCGGCGTGCGATACAGCTCGAGCGGCGTGCCGACCTGCTCGACCTTGCCGTGATTCAACACGACGATGCGATCGGCCATCGTCATCGCTTCGGTCTGGTCGTGCGTGACATAGATCATCGTCGCGTTGAGTTGCTTGTGCAGCTTGATGAGTTCGAGCCGCATTTGCACACGCAGCGCGGCATCGAGGTTCGACAGAGGCTCGTCGAAGAGAAAGACCTTCGGCTCGCGCACGATCGAGCGGCCGATCGCCACGCGCTGACGCTGCCCGCCCGAAAGCGCACGCGGCTTGCGTTCGAGCAACTGCCCAATCTGCAGGATTTGCGCGGCGCGCTGCACGCGGTCCTTGATCTCGGCTTCAGGCAACTTCAGCATGCGCAGCCCGAACGCGATGTTCTCGTAGACCGACATGTGCGGATAAAGCGCATAGGACTGGAACACCATCGCGACGCCGCGATGCGACGGTTCAAGGTCGGTCACGTCTTCGCCGCCTATCAGGACTTGCCCTGAATCGCTTTCCTCCAGACCCGCGATGGTGCGCAGCAGCGTGGACTTTCCGCAGCCCGACGGTCCGACGAAAACCATGAACTCCCGGTCGACGATTTCGATGTCGATACCCTTCAGCACTTCCGTACCCGCAAACGTCTTGCGGATCTGCTGCAAATGGACTGCGCTCATGCATCGTCTCCTGCAAAGGTCCAGCGCCCTGGCGAGCGAGAGGGTCCGTTGACTGTCGCGCTGGCCGCTTCACACCGCAGCGCAGCATCGAATGCTTTTCGATTTTGTTCTTGACAACGTCTTCGCGTCAAAATATACAATTGTAAAACCGGAATTACAAGTGAAACGCACAAGGTCACCCTGACGTCCGGTTACGTCGCCGGCCCCCGGAAAAATGCAGCGCGCGAACGCATCCACCGCTCGAGAAAAACCAAGGAGACAGGAATGAATCAGCGCTTTACGCCCCGCCTCACGATGTTCAAGCAGGCCACCGCCGTGATGTTCATGACGGCCACCGCATCGCTCCTCGCCGCATCGAACGCTCATGCGTGGACCCTCAAGGAAGCCGCCGAGCCGTTTTCGGGCACGACCATCAAGGCGATCTTCCTCGACCGTCCGGGCTACAAGGCGGCGCAGAAACTGATCCCGCAGTTCGAGAAGGAGACGGGCATCAAGGTGCGCTGGGAAGTGATTCCCTACGAGAACACGCGCGAAAAGGAAGTGCTCAACTTCGTCGGCGGCGGCGATCAGGACATCGTGCTCGTGGACGTGGTGTGGATCGGCGAATTCGCGAGCAACAAGTGGCTCGTGCCGATCAAAACCTTCACCGACAACCCGAAGCTCGCTGATCCGAAACTCAACCTGCCGGGTTTTTTCCCGATCCTGCTCGATTCGTTCGGCTCCTGGAACAAGACGACGTATGGCCTGCCGTTCGATAACTACTCGGGCCTGATGTTCTACAACAAGTGCATGCTGAAGGACGCGGGTTTCAGTGAACCGCCGAAGACGTGGGACGAATTGCTCAACACGTATGCGCCGAAACTCACGAAGCCGGACAAGAACCAGTTCGCATTCGCGCTGCAATCGCGGCGCGGCGAGACGCAATCGGCGGACAGCTTCATGCGTGTTCTTTGGCCAAACGGCGGGTCGCTGCTCGATGCGAAGTTCAAGTCGAACCTGATGTCGCCACAATCGCAGGCGGGGCTCGAATACCGGCAGAAGCTGATGAAGTACATGCCGCCGGGCATCGTCGACTTCGATCACGCCGAAGCCGTGAACGCGCTCGCGCAAGGGCAGGTTGCGATGATCACCGAGTGGTCGGCGTTCTATCCGACGCTCACCGATCCGAGCAAGTCGAAGATCGGCGACTGCCTCGCGATCACGACCGAACCCAAGGGCGCGGCGGGGCTCAAGCCCGCGCTCGGCGGCTTCTCGCTCGCGGTGAACGCGAAGTCGAATGCGAAGAAGCAGGCGGCGTCGTGGCTCTTCATCCAGTGGATCACGTCCGAGGAAATGGCGAAGCCTTATCTCGAAGCGGGTGGCGTGAGCGCGCGTACCGCGGTCTATCAGGACAAGGCCGTGCAGGACAAGTATCCGTTCGTGAAGCCGATGGTCGAATCGTGGCAGGGCGGCGTACCGGATTATCGCCCGCGCTTCCCGGAATGGCCGGCGGTGTCGGAAGTGATCGGCGAGTGGGGCAGCAAGATCATGCTCGGACAGGTGACGGTCAAGGAAGGCGCGCAGACCATCGGCACGAAGACCGAGGACATCCTGAAGAAAGCAGGCTATTACGACGGCAAAAAGCCCCTGCTCAAATAATCGAGCAAGTATCGGCGATATAACCCAGGAGGCGATAGATGGCGAACGGTACTGCTCCATCAGCGGCGGGCGCGAAGGATGCGCTCCCGCGTCCGCACCGCTCGCGCATGAGGCGGCGTTCGCCCGCCTTCTGGTTCCTGATCCCGGCGATCCTCGCGCTCGCCGTGATCGGCATCTATCCGCTCTTGCTCGCGCTCTACAACTCGTTTCATCAGTACAAGCTGGCTGACCTCGCTTCGGGCACGCCGTTCATCGGGATCGACAACTACATTGCGACGCTGACCGATCCGTCGTTCTGGGGCGCGCTCGGACGCACCGCGCTGTTTTTGTGCCTTACGCTGCCGATCGAAGTCGCGCTCGGCCTCTTCGCCGCATTGATGCTGCATCGCACGGCGCTCCCGTGGATGCGCGCGGCAGCGCGCGTGAGCCTCGTGATCCCGATGGCGACGACGTATGCGGTCGTGGGCTTGATCGGTCGTTTGATCTTCAACCGCCAGTTCGGCGTGGCGAACTACCTGACGGGTCTTCTCGGCATTCCGCCGCAGGACTGGCTTGCTGATCCGACACTCGCGTTCGTCTCCGTGATGATCATGGACATCTGGCAATGGACGCCGTTCTGCGCGCTGATCATGCTCGCCGGCCTCGCTATGGTGCCGAAGGAAGCGGAGGAAGCGGCGCGCCTCGAAACGCCGAAGTGGAGCAAGATCCTGTGGCATCTGCAACGGCCTTACCTGCTGCCCGGTCTCACCGCCATCCTGATCCTGCGTTCCGCCGACATGCTCAAGATGTTCGACGCCGTCTTCACGATGACGCGCGGCGGCCCCGGCACTGCGACCGAGTTCATCAGCATCTACATCCAGCGCGTGGGTTTTCGTCTCTTCGATCAGGGCATGGCATCCGCGCAGGCGGTGCTGCTGCTGATCCTGACGATCGTCCTTTCACGTCTTTATATTCGCTTTGTTTATCGGGAGGCCGCGTGAGCACCGCACCGCTGCAGGCATCGAACGGCAACGTCGGCAAGCGCGCGAAGCGTGCGCGCGCGGCGCGCCGGCGTGCGACCGGCTGGCACTTCGTGGGCCTTCTGATCGTGTTCCTCTCGTCGGTGTTTCCGTTCTACTGGATGGTCACGACGAGCCTCAAGAGCCAGTCCGATGCACTCGCGTATCCGCCGGTATGGCTCTTCACGCCGACGCTGCAACATTACTCGGAAGCGCTCTTCACACACGAAGTGGGCCACAGTCTCATCAACTCGCTGATCATCGCGAGCAGCACGACGGTGCTCGCGATCCTGCTCGGTACGCCCGCCGCGTATGCGCTCGCGCGCTTCGAGTTTCGTGGCAAGGAGGACCTGTGGTTCTGGTTCATCTCGAACCGCATGGTGAGCCCGGTCGTGCTCGCGGTGCCGTTCTTCCTGATCGCGACGAAGCTCGAGCTCGTCGATACGCATATCGTGCTGATCCTTTTGTACCTGACGTTCTCGCTGCCGATCGTCGTGTGGATCTGCACCGACCAGTTCCGCAACATTCCCGTCGAGCTCGACGAAGCCGCGCGGCTCGACGGCGCTTCGCCGTGGCGCGTGTTCTGGCGCATCAACCTGCCGCTCGCGATGCCGGGCATCGTCGTATCGGCGATCTTCGCGTTCATCTTCTCGTGGAACGACCTGCTGTATGCGCTCGTCCTCACGCGCACGGAAGCGATCACGTCCCCCGTCGCCGCGACGAGCTACATGAGCGGCTACGAGTTGCCGTGGGGCGAGATCATGGCGACCGGCACGCTGATCGTCCTGCCGATGGTGGTGTTCGCGCTGGCCGTCTCCGGGCGCCTCGTGCAGGGCCTGACGATGGGCGCGGTGAAGTAGAGTCAGCGGCTTTTTCCATACCAACATACGCCATGAGCAAGACAGCACCGCCCGTCGTCGTTGCGGAACCCGACGAATCGATCGCCGCCGAGAAGGAGTTGCAGGCGCGCGTCGCGTGGCACTACTACGTCGGCAACCTGACGCAGCAGGAGATCGCGCAACGCATCGGCAGTAATCGCGTGCGCGTGAATCGCCTGCTCGCGGCGAGCCGCGACTCGGGCCTCGTGCAGATCACGATCAACAGCAAGATCGCGCCGTGCGTCGCGCTCGAAGAGGCGATCGTCAAGCGCTTCGGGCTGGAAGATGCCGTCGTCGTGCCGAGCGGCGCGAACGTCGAGGCGAACATGGCGGCGATCGGCATCGGTGCTGCGAACTGGTTCGCGAAGCAGATAGTTGCAGGGCAAATCATCGGGCTCGGATGGGGCCGCACGATCCGCGCGGTGCTGCGCGCGATGCCGCAGCGCAATTACGGGCAGGTGTCGGCGGTATCGCTGCAGGGCGGCCTCGCGCATTGTCCGAGCATCAACACGTTCGACATCGTCTCGGACTTCGTGAACATCTGCCGCGCGAACGGCTTCATCTTCGCAGCGCCGATCTACGTGAGCAGCCAGAAGGTGCGCGACGTGATCCTGCAGGAGGACACGGTGCGCGAAACCTACGAGCTCGCGCGCCGCGCCGACATGGCGTTGCTGACATGCGGCGATCTCACGGAATCACTCGTGGTGACGTACGGCATCGATAGTCCCGAGCAGTTGAAGACGTTGCAGAAGGCAGGCGCGGTCGGTGACATGCTCGGCCACTTCATGGATGCCGATGGCGAACTGATCGATCATCCGCTTAACCGGCGCACGATCGCGATCACGCTCGACGACCTGCGAAAGATTCAGCGCGTCTTGCTCGTGAGCGGCGGCGCGAAGAAGTTTCATGTGACGCGCGCGGCTTTGCGCGGACGCTATCCGTCGGTGCTCGTCACCGACGAAGACACCGCGCAGCGCCTGTGCGACGAACCTTGAGAACCCAACGATGACGAGTGACAGAAACACGGAATTTGCCGGCAAGACGGTGCTCGTGACCGGCGCGGGGAAGGGCATCGGTCATGCGACCGTGTTGCTGATGGCGGAGCGCGGCGCGCGCGTGATTGCACTGAGCCGCTCGGCGGCGGACCTCGCCGCGCTGAAAGACGAGATCGGCTGCCAGACGGTCTGCGCCGATCTTGCCGATGCCGACGCCGCCCGCGAAGCCGCCCGCTCGGCGCAACCGGTGGACTTGCTCGTGAACTGCGCGGGCATCGCCGAATTGCAACCATTCCTCGATACCACCGCCGACAAGTTCGACCTCACGATGGCCGTCAACGTGCGCGCCGCGCTGATCGTCGCGCAGGAGTGCGCGCGCAGCATGATCGCGCGCGGCGTGAAGGGGTCGATCGTCAACGTGTCGAGCCTCTCCGCGACGGTCGGTTTGCCGATGCATGCGGCATATTGCGCATCGAAGGGCGCGCTCGACGCGATGACGCGCGTGATGGCCGTCGAACTCGGCGCACACGGCATCCGCGTGAATACGGTGAACCCGGTCGTCACCCTCACGCCGATGGCCGAGAAAGCGTGGGGCGACCCCGCCAAATCGCAGCCGATGCTCGCGCGCATTCCCCTTCAGCGTTTCGTGCAGCCGCTGGAAGTGGCGCGCACGATCGCCTACCTGCTCGGCGACGATTCGAGCATGGTCAACGGCGTGAGCCTTGCCGTCGATGGCGGATTCCAGGCGGGCTGAAACCGTCCCTGACTTCATCACCACAACGAGATCACCATGAGCGCAACGAACGACACATCGACGCAGATGACGGCCATCGTCTGCCGTGCCCCGAAGGACTATCGCGTCGAACGCGTCGCGCGTCCGCGTCCCGGGCGCAACGAACTCGTGATCCGGATCGCCGCTTGCGGCATCTGCGCGAGCGATTGCAAATGCTGGTCGGGCGCGAAGATGTTCTGGGGCGGACCGAACCCGTGGGTGAAGGCGCCGGTGATTCCGGGGCATGAATTCTTCGGCTATGTCGAGGAACTGGGCGAGGGCGCGGCCGAACATTTTGGCGTGGACACAGGCGACCGCGTGATCGCCGAGCAGATCGTGCCGTGCGGCAAATGCCGCTATTGCAAATCGGGCCAGTACTGGATGTGCGAAGTCCACAACATCTTCGGCTTCCAGCGTGAAGTGGCGGACGGCGGCATGGCCGAATACATGCGCTTCCCGCCGACCGCCATCGTCCACAAGATTCCCGACGGCATCTCGATCGAAGATGCCGCGATCATCGAGCCGCTCGCCTGTTCGATCCACACAGTCAATCGCGGCGATATCCAGCTCGACGACGTCGTCGTGATCGCGGGCGCGGGGCCGCTCGGACTCATGATGACGCAGGTCGCGCATCTGAAGACGCCGAAGAAACTGGTCGTGATCGACCTCGTCGATGAACGGCTCGAACTCGCGCGCGAATACGGCGCGGACATCACGATCAATCCGAAGAAGGACGACGCGCTCGCGATCATCAAGTCGATTACCGATCAATACGGCTGCGACGTGTATATCGAAACGACCGGTGTGCCCGCGGGCGTATCGCAAGGGCTGGACCTCATCCGCAAGCTCGGGCGCTTCGTCGAGTTCTCGGTGTTCGGCGCGGACACTACGGTCGACTGGTCGATCATCGGCGATCGCAAGGAACTCGACGTACGCGGCGCGCATCTCGGGCCGTATTGCTATCCGATCGCGATCGATCTGCTCGCGCGCGGGCTCGTGACGTCGAAGGGGATCGTGACGCACGGCTTCACGCTGGAAGAGTGGGACGAGGCGATCAAGGTCGCCGATTCGCTCGATTCGATCAAGGTGCTGCTCAAGCCGCGATAGACCTCAGGCGCGCGTAATGGGTTCGCGTGGAGCGTGCTTCTATAATGCACGGGACTCAATTCACGGAACCCACGCAGTGAAACAGACACTCCCTGTCATGCTCGCCTTGCTCGCACTCGCAGGTTGCGGGACCTCGCAAACTGCGGCCGAACGCGAAAGCCGGTTCTCGCGCAACGAAACCTCGCTCGAAGCGGCGCAGCGCCACGCAACGCTCCAGTGCCAGGACGCACAGCAATGCGACTCGGTGTGGAAACTCGCGCAAACCTACGTGCAGCAGCATTCCGATACGCCGATCATTCACGCGGATGCCGTCGCCATCGATACCGATTTGCCGACGCGCGACGGCCGCGTCAGTTTCTCGGCGACGCGCGTGAACAAGGGCAACGGCGCGACGATCGCCCTCTTTGCGCAATGCCGCGACATGTACGGCGCCGAGAAAGCGCGCGGGTCTTCCTACGACGAGTGCTACGAAAAGATTACCTCGACGCAGGACAAGTTCCTCGACTTCGTCCGCCAGGGTTTGCAGCGGAACTGAATCCGAACTGCACATCCCATCACGCTTTTCTCGCGGCAAATGCAAGCCGCGATTCAGGTTTTTCCGCAAGCCGACGTTAACACATGAATTGCTGTGGCTTCGTGTGCGTTTTCGCCGGGCCGTTCAGGTAATACTTGCTGGAGAACGAGCGTGACAACGAAGACCCGATCACGCATGAACAGTTCGCGTGGCCACCCCGCGAAATGCGCTGCCGCCACGACGGGCGGGGCATCGGCGCGCAATCAGCTCTTCCTGTCGTATTTTCTCGACCGATATTCGCGCGGCATTCAGATGCCGCTCGTCTTGCTCGCGATCACCGCGGCCGCCAGCTTTGGCGCCGGGGCGTTCGCGTTCGTCATCGCCCTCTTCGCGTTCGAAGCGGGTCCGATCCAGTGTTACGCGATCGCCGCCGTGACAGGCGCCGCCGCGTTCGCCGTGGCTCAACGGATATTGCGCGCAACACACGGCCGACGCACGGCGGCTTTGGCGCTGAGCGCCGGGCTGCTCGATGCGAACCGCGAATGCCTGAAACTGCTCGACATCGACGGCAAGATGTTGCGTATTTCGGAGTTCGGCGCCGAACTAATGAACGCCACGTCGCCCGACCAGCTCGCTGGAGCAAACTGGCTCGGCTTCTGGACCGGCGCTGACCGCATTGCCTCCGAGGCAGCGTGGGCGGGCGCGCTCGCGGGCCAGCGCACGTCCTTTGCCGGCCAGTGCGCGACGACGACCGGCCGCCCGAAATGGTGGGACTCGCGTCTCATCCCGCTCTCGGGCGCGGACGGGCGCGTCGCGGCCATGCTCTGCGCATCGGTCGATGTCACGCAGCAGAATGAACTGCTCGCCACGCTGCGCACCAAGGACGAACTGATGTCCGAAATGGAAGCACACGTGCGGCTTGTGTTCTATTCGTACAGCGCCGATTTCCGGTACTTCCACTACGTCAGCGCCGGGGTCGAGCGGGTGTTCGGCATCGCGCCGTCGGTGTTGCAGGAGAACCCGTCGGCGTGGCTCGAACTCGTCCTTCCCGACGATCTCGATGCGCTCCGCGACGAGATGGGCCGCATCGTCGCGGAATCGGCGGACGGGCGTATCAAGTACCGCATCCGCCGCACCGACGGTGTCATCCGATGGATTCAGAGCACGGCGTACCCGGTGCGCAACGAGGCCGGCACGGTGGTGCGGATCGTCGGCATCAGCGAGGACGTCACGGCGGAAGAGGAGCGCATTGCGGCGCTCGACCAGCTCGCGTACTCGGATTCGCTGACGGGCCTCGCGAACCGCGGCGCGCTCGTGCGACAGATGGAGGCGCATTGCGAAGAGGGCGCCGCGTTCGGCCTGATGTTCATCGACCTCGACCGCTTCAAGGTCCTGAACGACACGCTCGGACACACGGCCGCCGATCGCTTGCTGAAGGATATCGGCCGAGTCATCACGGAAACGCTTCCCGCCGACGCCTACGTCGCGCGCCTGGGCGGCGACGAGTTCGCCGTATTGATTTGCAGCACCGCCGACAAGGCGCGGCTCGGCTGTCTCGCGCAGACCTTGCTCGACGTGCTTTCGAGCAGCGCGCGCAACGATCACGCGGGCGCGTTCGTGACGGCGTCGATCGGCATCTCGCTCTATCCGGAGCATGGCCTCGACCACGAAGCGCTGCTGACGAGCGCCGACATCGCGATGTACGCGGCGAAGAAGGCGGGTCGCAACGGCTTCCGCTTCGCCGACAAGGACGCGACCGGCACCATCGAGGATTTCGAGCTGGAGCGCGACTTGCCGCAGGCGCTCGCGTCCGGCGAATTTTTGCTGCATTACCAGGGCATTCACGAGCCGGGCTCGGTATCGATGAAGAGCGTCGAGGCGCTGATCCGCTGGATGCATCCCGCGCGCGGCCTGGTCGCGCCGGGCGTGTTCATTCCGATCCTCGAAGAAAGCGGATTCATCGTCGAGCTTGGGGCGTGGGTGATGGACCGCGCGCTCGCGCAACTCGCCGAATGGCGCAGCCGGGGCGCGGACGGGCTGTGCATGTCGGTGAACGTGTCGGCGCGGCAGTTGCGGTGCGACGCGATCGTGACGGTCGTCGACCGCGCGCTGCGCAAGCATGGGCTGCCAGCGCGCTGCCTCGAAATCGAATTGACCGAAAGCGCGCTGATGGAGAATCCGGCGCTCGCGCAGCAAACGCTGACGGGGCTCAAGCGCCTGGGCGTGCGCGTGGCCATCGACGATTTTGGCACCGGCTATTCGAGCCTGCGCTATCTCGCGGATTTCGCGCCGGATACCGTGAAGATCGACCGGTCGTTCACGGCGAAGCTCGCGCGCGATGCCGCGACGCGCACGATCGTGCGAGGCATCGTCGAGATGTCGCACGAGTTGGGGATTCGGGTGACGGCGGAGGGCGTCGAGGAAGAGGAGCAACTCGACATCCTGCGCGAGGCGAAATGCGACTACGTGCAGGGCTACCATCTGAGCCGGCCGGTCGCGCCGCAGGCGCTCGATTTCAGCGGCGTCGCGCGGGCGACGGCGGCGTGAGTCGCGCTACAAGTCTCTGATCACCGCATCCGCGCTGGCTGACTCTTCTAACTGCATAGGAATCGCGTTGCAGCGCCGATTAATTTTTACAATGGAAAGATATCTTGACGGCGGATGGTTTCGAGATCAATATCTTTCCATCGTAAAGATAACGGCGCAGCGAGAAGTCAGAACGAATCGCCGAGCCATCTACAGGAGAAAATCATGTCGGTTCAAGCAATTCTGAGCGGTACGCCGGTTTGGGTCTGGGCACTTCTGGCCTTTTTGATTTCGCGCGGTTTCAAGGCGCTCAAGGGCGGTACGGCGCCGCTTTCGAAGCTCGCGATCGTGCCCGCCGTGTTCGCCGCGTGGGGCATCGTGCATATGCTGCGCGAACCAGCCGCCGGATGGCATACCGGCCTTGCGTGGATCGGTGGCGCGTTGATCGGCATCGCCGCGGGTGCGGGGATCGCGCAGGCCAGCGGGATGACTGTCGATCGCGTGCACCGGACGGTGACGCTGCCGGGCTCGATCGGTCCGCTGGTGCTGATGATCGTCACGTTCGCGTCGAAATTCTGGCTCGGCTTCGAACTGGCGACGACACACGCCGGAGTGGATTCGATGTACGTCGTACTCGACGGCCTGGTGTCGGGCGTTGTCGCCGGGATCTTCGCTGGGCGGTTCCTGATCTACTGGCTCGGGTTTCGTCCGGTCGCTTCCGGGACGCTGTCGAGCGAACGTATCTGAAGTGGCGGATGGCCATCGTGCGAGCGATGGCCATTTTTATCCTTTTGAATTGCAACTAACGGTCTATTCTGCCGACGTCTATAACAAAGTGCGCGTTTTTTTAAATCATTTAGAAAGTCGGCAAGAAAGCGATTGCTTTAATTCCTGATTTCCTCGGCGACAAAAGCGTCTATTCTTGAAACCTGCGGGTTGCCCTTCGGATGTAATAACAAAGCAAATCCCTAACCCCACGCGTATTAATTTATTGTGCGGTGTCGCACTTTCAAATCCACGCGGCCATTGCGCAAGAATTCCAAACCCTACTGCCCTGCAGCATTTTTTCCGCGTAGCATGACCCCGCCGAATCATGCTCGTGAGCATGCCGATGCCTGTAATGGGCATGCTCCCTGACCCGCAGTTGGAACGGAGGAATCTGTGCTGAACGAACCGCTCTCCCATCCCGCTATAAAGAGGTTTCTGCTAGTCGTCGTTTATTTCCTCGTGGCGTCCGCGGCCTTCAACGGCTTTTTCACCAAGTGGCAGTTCCGCGACAACTGGCCGCGCTTCTCGCTCCCCGCGATGCTCGAAGGAACGGCCGAGCGTCCGTTCGTTTACCGTCAACTGTTTCCCGCGATCGTCAATGGCGCGGAGCGTGTGCTGCCTGAGCGCGTGAAAAACCACGTGAATACGTTGTTGTCCGACGACAACAAATATCACCATCCGATCTCATGGATCTATCCGAACGCGACGGACGCCAAGGATCCGAAATACGCGCTGCGTTACTACATGATGTACGCGCTCGCATTCGGCACGCTGTTTTGTGCGCTCTTCGCGATGCGCGCGGTATGTCTTGAGTTCAACCAGAATCGGGTGGGGGCCACGCTCGCGCCGCTTGTGTTCGCTGTGATATTTCCGCTCATTCTCACGGAGGGCGGCTATTTCTACGATATTGCCGAGCTGCTCTTTATGTCCTTGGCGGTGATTCTTGCGATGCGGGGACGCGTTGTGCTGCTGATCATCCTCACTGCATTCGCGACCTGGAACAAGGAGTCGTTCCTCTTCTTCGTGATGGTGCTGTATCCATTCCTGCGCACGCATCTTTCGGTGAAGAAGACGCTGTTGCTTCAAGTGGTGCTGGTTGCGATCGCGGCTGCGATCAACATCGTCATCAAGATGCAGTACACGCAGAATGGCGGGGACGTGGTGCTGTTTCACCTCGCCAACAACTTGCGTCAGCTCGCGCGTCCGGCCACCTACCTACGCTTCGAATACAACTACGGGATCATGACGCCGAAGGCGCTCAACATCGTCAATCTCTTGCTGTTCGCGGTGATCGCGCGTGCGGGCTGGGGCAAGCTGCCGCCGCTCGTCAAGCAATACATGAAGATCGCACTTGTCATCAACGTGCCGTTATACGTGGCGCTCGGCTTCTACGATGAAATACGCGGCTTGAGCATGCTTTACATGGGGCTCTTGATGATGCTTTGCGTGGACATCATCACGTATCTCGAAGCGGGTTTTCGGGTGCCGCAAGCAGGCGCCGAAGCCCATGCGCCGCGACCAACGGAGCGCAGGGACATGCCGGCCCCCGTGCAAGCAATGACGCGTCACTCCGACTAAAGCTCAAGCAAAGCGGCCCGAATGAACGGGCCGCTTTGGCTTTAAATTCATTGCTGCAGATTCGCGTGAAAGAGACGTCCCCAGTTGTAGTCGATCGCCTCGGGCCTTAGCCGATATACGCCCGCACCGGGCGTGAAGGTCAACTCGCCGAAGAAAATCTCATCATCGGGCGCATAGAGATCGACGCGCACGTATTCGAAATTGCGCGCGAGCTTGCCCGCGATTTCCAGCATCGTATCGAGGTGCGCCGGCGGCGTCGCGGGTGTCTTGCTGCGCGGATAGTGGCCGATGGAAATGTCGAGATGGTTCCACTGCGCGTCGTAGAAATCGCCGCGCGGATGCGGCGTAAAGCGATCCGAAATCACGAGCGTATAGAACGTGGTCTTGCCGGAAGGATCGTTGAAGCAATGCACCTTCATGTCGGGCGGAATGTTGCCGCTCGAATCGAGCAGCACTTCTTCGAAGAACACCTTGGGCTCGATGTTCCGATAATGCCTCTCGCGCGCGATGCGATAGAAATCGGTCTTGAGCCATTTCGTCGCGAGGGCAAGCAGTTCTTCGAACGAAGTCTCCGACTTGTCCCTGACGATCTTGACGAAACCGCTTCCGTGATTCGCCTTCATCACGAATGAATTGGGCAACGCGTCGAAGAGTTCCTTGGTGAACGAATCGATGATGGCGATAAGCGGGATCAAGTGCTCCTTGCCGACCGCGCGCTCGACGTACTCGCGTACCGCCAGCTTGTCGGCGAGATCGACATAGCGCGGGTCCGGATGCAGGCAGCGATAAAGAATCTTTTCGTTGAAAGTGGAGGGACGCCTGAGATTCGGAAAGCGGCCGATCTTTTGCCGATGGGAGAAGCTCAGGAAAAGACTGTCGGGCAACAAATCCTTTGCGTTATCGATCAGTCCTTTAAGAAACGACATCGTTGTCCTCCTTATGCGCCGGCTGGTGCGCTCTCGCGCCGCCCGGTCGAAGTTATGCTTGCATGCCATGCGCTGCAACTGTCGTCGGGGAATGCCCGGCGCTTTGTACCTACGCAATCGGCGATTCGTTCGACATTTCCCGCCTTTTGCAGCGGGAAAGACCGCATGGTCGCATATCGACGCGTGATGAGCCATAGACAAGAACTCGCATGTCTTCGCCACGAACTGTCGTAGTTCTTATTCAGCGGCTATGCGTCAGTTAATACGCACGTGCGAATCGGAAAAAAAGCGCTTATGCATTTTCAATTATTCGTCAATTACCGATGGGAATTACGAAAATAAATTCCGATAAGCGGTTTTATCAGCTGAATGAAAGCATGAGTTGCGCCGCGCATTCAGGCGGGCGAGGTTTGCGAAGCAGCTTGCGTACAGTTGAGCGCGAACTCGCGGTGAGCGCAGGCACCTCCGGCGGCGCAAGGTCGAACGCGGGCCGCGCATCGCATGGCATCCATTCGAGCTCGCCCGCGACGAGGCGCTTCGCAAGCAGGCTATAGACATCGGCATCGAATGGATGCGGCTCATTCGATGCAGCGACGAGTGGCGCGATGTCCGGAACCTCCGCGCACGAGCCGAGATAGCACCATCGATCGACGACGTGCCAAGCCATGCGCTGAGTCTCGCCATCGCGCTCGGCGATCGCGATCGCGCCCGCGTGCGGCCAGCGCACGACGCGCGATGAATCGAGCGCTTCACGCACGCGCGCCGAGTGTTCGGCGAGGGTTTCCGCGCCCACGCAAGCGCCCTTGCAGCGACGCACCTGAAAACCGAAGCAGCCTCGCAAACTGCCCAGCGGAATCTTTTCGAGCCCAAGCGTCGCGTGACAAAGACCGTGCTCATCGGCGAGACGACGCAAATGCGCTTGCGCTTTCGCGCGCGACTGATAGATGCCGAAAAGTCCGTCCTCGCGGGAGAAATCGCGCTTCTTCGCGTGGATCAGCACCGGCGCGTGCGCGCCTGGCAGCCATTGCCATGTCCATGCGCCCGTGGCACGCCGCAACAGCCGGTTGTGTACCGGCTGCAGTTCCTTGACGAGTCTGGCTTCGAGTAGCAACGCCCCGAGTTCGCCGATGGTCTCACGCGCTTCGATACGTCTGATCGTCTGCGAGATCGCAAGGTCTTTCGCGAGCCGATGGTCGCCCGAGAAATGGGACATCACGCGTTGCTTTAAATTGATGCTCTTGCCGACGTAAAGCGGCAACTCATCGTCGCTGTAGAAGATATAGACGCCGGGCGTGGACGGCAGCGCATCGAGCGCGCTTTCCGGCAGCGCGGCGGGCAGCGCGGCGCGGCGGATCAACGCGCGAACCGCCGCATCGACGAGTTCCTGCGAGTACAGCTCGTGGATCTTCTGCCAGAACTGCCAAAGCAGATCGGCGTCGGCGAGGGCGCGGTGGCGTCCCTCAGGTGCAAGGCCGAAGCGCGCGATCAGCGAATCGAGGCCGTGGCGCTGCACGGAGGGAAAGAGCGCGCGCGAAAGCCGCACGGTGCAAAGCACGTCGGCGCGAAACGTCAGCCCCGCGCGCCGGAATTCGTTCTTCAGGAAGCCGTAGTCGAACCGCGCGTTGTGCGCGACGAAGAGCTTGCCGCTCAGGCGTTCGATGAGCGCATCGGCTAGCGTGGCGAAAGTGGGCTGTCCGCGCAGCATGGTGTCGTCGATGCCGGTCAGCCTTTCGATGAACGGCGGCACCGGCGTTTCCGGATCGACCAGCACGCTCCAGCGTTCCACGCCCGCGCGGCTCACTTCCACGACGCCGATCTCGGTGATGCGATCAGTCGTCGCGTTGCCGCCGGTCGTCTCGAGATCGACGAACACGATGGGCCGCGCGAGCTGTTCGAGCAGGGCGTCGGCGAGAGAATCGGAAGAGAGGGCGGGGGGCATAATAAAGCAAATTGTAGCGCTCCCTATTGAGCCACATCGCGCGCTTTATCTGCTTAACGAATATGCGTTTCGCTTTTCGTTGGTTGCCGCATTGTGAAGTCGCTTGTAGATTGGACGTTTCATTGCCGCTTTCTCTGCCGTGACGACACTCGCCGATTCGCCCGATCAAATCATCGAGATCCATCCTTTCGACGCGCCGCTCGGCGCCGAAGTGATCGGCCTCGACCTTTCAAAGCCGCTTTCCCCCGACGATTTCACGCGCATCCATCGCGCGCATCTGGATCATCACGTGCTCGTGTTTCGCGACCAGCGGATCACGCCCGAGCAGCACATCGCGTTCAGCAAGCGCTTCGGCCCGCTGCAGATTCACGTGCTGCACCAGTTCGCGCTGAGCGGTCATCCCGAAGTGCTGATCGTGTCGAATATCGTCGAGAACGGCCAGCCGATCGGGCTCGGCGACGCGGGCCATTACTGGCATTCCGACCTTTCGTACAAGGAAAAGCCGAGCCTCGGTTCGCTGTTGCATGCGCAGGAATTGCCGGCTGTCGGCGGCGATACGCTCTTCGCTAACATGCATCTTGCCTGGGACGCGCTGCCTCAGCATCTGCGCGAAGCGGTGGAAGGGCGGCGCGCCGAGCACACGTACCTCGCGAAATATGCCGAACTTCAAAAGCGCAGCCCGTGGCGGCCCAATCTGTCGGCGGAGCAGATCGCGCAAGTGAAACCCGTCGTGCATCCGATCGTGCGCACGCATCCGGAGACGGGACGCAAGGCGCTCTTCGTGAGCGAGCACTTCACGACGCGCGTCGTCGATATGCCCGAGGACGAAAGCAACGCGCTCCTCGCGGAACTCTTCGCGCACAGTGTGCGGCCGGAGTTCATCTATCGCCATCGATGGGCCGAGCACGATCTCGTGTTCTGGGACAACCGCTCGCTGATGCACCTCGCGGCCGGCACGCCCGATGAAGAGCGCCGCAGACTCTATCGCACGACCATCGAAGGCGACCTGCCTTTCTGAAGACGCTTTCAAAAACACATACAACGGGGTTTCAATGCAGTTCCTGCTACAACGTTTTTCGCGCCGCGCGGTCGCGGCGTGCGTATCGCTGACGATCGGCGCCGCGTCACTTACGGCTGCTTCGACGGTACATGCAGAAGGCACGATCCGTGTCGCGGAGCAATTCGGTGTCGTGTACCTGCTGCTCAACGTGGCGCGCGACCAGCAGTTCATCGAGAAGGAAGGCAAGAAGCAAGGGCTCGATATCAAGGTCGACTGGACCAAGCTCTCCGGCGGCGCGACGATCAACGATGCGCTGCTGTCCGGTTCAATCGATATCGCGGGCGCGGGCGTCGGTCCGTTGCTGACGATCTGGGATCGCACGCATGGACGGCAGAACGTGAAGGGCGTCGCGTCGCTCGGCAACGTGCCGTACTACCTCGTCTCGAACAATCCGAACGTTAAGACGATCGCCGACTTTACCGAGAAGGACCGCATCGCGTTGCCGGCGGTCGGTGTGTCGGTGCAATCGCGCGTGCTGCAATACGCGGCCGCGAAGCAGTGGGGCGACAAGCAGTTCGACCGCCTCGACAAGCTCACGCAAGCGATGCCGCATCCCGACGCAGCCGCGGCCGTCATCGCGGGCGGCACGGAAATCAACGCGCATTTCGGCACGCCGCCGTTTCAGCAGCAGGAACTCGCGGGCAATCCGAAGGCGCACATCGTGCTGAATTCATACGACATGCTCGGCGGGCCGAGTTCCGCAACGGTGCTCTACGCCACCGAGAAATTCCGCAACGAAAACCCGAAGACGTATCGCGCATTCGTCGATGCGCTCTCGGATGCCGCTAGCTTCGTCACGCAAAATCCCGATGCTGCGGCCGACATCTACATCCGCGTGAACAACGCGAAGATCGACCGCAATCTGCTGTTGAAGATCATCAAGGACCCGGCCGTGCAGTTCAAGGTCGCGCCGCAGAACACGTTCGCGCTCGCGCAGTTCATGCACCGCGTCGGGGCGATCAAGAACGAGCCGAAGTCGTGGCAGGACTACTTTTTCAACGATCCCGCGACGCGTAACGGCAGCTAGCCTTGCGGATCGCTGGCGCATGAGCGGACGAACCGCCGCTTATGCGTCATGCTGTTTTCGATATGCGCAATGATTGGTTCGCTTGACCGCCGCGCGACGCTATCGTTGGGTTTTGCCGATGAGTCCAACGAGCATGGCCGCCATTCCTACCGCGCTCTATCCCGTCCCCGCACAGGCTGAAAAGGCCGAAACGCCGCCTGAGCGCGTGCCCGCCGCGAGCGAAAAGCTGCTCGCCGCGAAAAACGTCACGCTGGAATATCGCACTCGCGAACGCATCGTGCGCGCCACGCACGACGTCAGCTTCGATGTCTACGACGGCGACCGCTTCGTGCTGCTCGGTCCGTCCGGCTGCGGCAAGTCCACGCTTTTGAAAGCGGTGGCCGGTTTCATCGAACCGGTTGCGGGCAGCATCGAAATTGATGGCGAAGTCGTGCGCGGACCGGGCGCCGACCGCATCGTCGTGTTCCAGGAATTCGATCAACTGCCGCCGTGGAAAACGGTGCTGCAGAACGTGGCGTTTCCGTTGCGCGTCGCGCGCAAGATGGGGCGCGCGGAAGCACGCGAACGGGCGCTGCATTATCTCGACAAGGTCGGTCTCGCGCGTTTCGCCGATGCCTATCCGCACACGCTTTCGGGCGGCATGAAGCAGCGCGTGGCGATCGCCCGCGCGCTCGCGATGCAGCCGCGTGTGCTCCTGATGGACGAACCGTTCGCCGCACTCGATGCGCTCACGCGGCGCCGCATGCAGGAAGAACTACTTCGTCTCTGGGACGAAGCGAAGCTCACGCTGCTTTTCGTTACGCATTCGATCGAGGAAGCGCTGATCGTCGGTAACCGCATTCTGCTGCTGACGCCGCATCCGGGCCGCGTGCGAGCCGAAATCAACAGCCATCAATACACCCAGGACAGCACCGGGCGCTACGAATTTCAGCAGAGCGTCGCACGCATTCATCGGCTGCTGTTCGAAGAGGAGATCGCGCAATGAGCACGCCACATTGGACCGCGCCGCCCGTGCGTGCCGAATACGAAGTCGAGCCGACGGCGCTGCCCGACGTCGCGCACGAAGCGCCTCTGCCCTTCGCGCGACGTCTCGCCGATCAGACGTGGCTGCGCAAGACCGCTATCGCCATCGTGCTGATCGCGATCTGGGAAGTCGCGGCGCGCGCGCTCGGGAACGACCTGTTGCTGCCCACGTTCAGCGCGACGTTCGTCGCTTTTGTGCAGGGCGTGGCATCGGGCGAACTCATACAAAAGACGGCTATTTCGATGTCGGTGCTATTGCGCGGCTATCTGCTCGGCGTCGTGCTCGCGTTCGCGCTCACGTCGCTCGCGGTGTCGACGCGCCTCGGTCGCGATCTGCTTTCGATGCTCACGGCGATGTTCAATCCGCTGCCGTCGATCGCGCTCTTGCCGCTTGCGTTGCTGTGGTTCGGGCTCGGTACGGGAAGCCTGTTGTTCGTGCTCGTGCATTCGGTGCTGTGGCCGCTCGCGCTCAACACGTATTCCGGCTTTCAGGCCGTGCCCGCGACGCTGCGCATGACCGGACGCAACTACGGTCTCACGGGCCTCAAACATGTGCTGCTGATTCTTGTGCCCGCCGCGCTGCCCTCGATCCTCGCGGGCCTGCGAGTGGGCTGGGCCTTCGCATGGCGCACGCTGATCGCAGCCGAGCTCGTGTTCGGCGCGAGTTCGGGCAAGGGCGGGCTCGGCTGGTACATCTTCCAGAACCGTAACGAGCTTTATACGGATCGCGTGTTCGCGGGGCTCGCGACGGTCATCGTGATCGGGCTTGCGGTCGAGCATCTCGTCTTCGATACGTTCGAACGCGTCACCGTGCGGCGCTGGGGCGTGCAGCATTAAGTCGAGATTCGCCGCCAGCTATCGATATGCCTATCGATTGGTTGGGGTGAGCACCGCATTGCCTTAAGGTCGAAGGTCGCCGCATATCGGAGAAGTACATCGCATGATCAAGGCCTCGTTGCGTTTCGTATGGCTCGCCGTTCTCGCGGTAGTTGCAGTGCAGGCGCAGGCCGAGGGCACGGTAAAAATCGTCGATCAATACGGCATCGGTTCGCTGCTGCTCAAGGTCGTGAAGGACCAGAAGCTGATCGAGAAGCACGGCGCCAAGGAAGGCCTGCCCATCGACGTGCAATGGAACACGCTCTCAGGCGGCGCGGCGGTCAACGATACGCTGCTCTCCGGTGCCGCCGACGTCGCGACGATCGGTATCGGCCCGTTGCTCACGATCTGGGACCGCACGCGCGACCGCCAGGACTTCCGCGCGATCGCCGCGCTTGGTGCTGTGCCGGTCTATCTCGTGTCGAACAATCCGCGTATCAAAAACATCAAGGATATCGGCGAGCAGGACCGCATCGCGGTCGTGTCGGTGGCGGTATCGCAGCAGGGACGGCTCTTGCAGATGGCTTCGGCGAAGGCGTACGGTGATGCCGAATATGCGCGCCTCGATAGGCTCGAAGTCAGCATGCCGCACGCCGATGCAACCACGGCGATGCTCGCGGGCAGTTCGCTCATCGACCTGCACTTCTCCAACGCGCCCTATCAGTATCAGGAACTGGAGAACCCGAAGATCCACAAGGTACTGAGTTCGATCGATATCCTCGGCGGACCGTCGACGGGCAGCGTCGCGGCTGCATCAGCAAAGTGGCGCAGCGACAATCCGAAGACCTACGCAGCAGTGCGCGCGGCGCTTGCGGACGCAGCGAAACTCGTCGAGACCGACAGGGCGCAGGCCGCCGCCATCTATATCCGGCAGGACGGTTCGAAACTCTCCCCCGCGTTTGTCGAGAAGATCCTGGGCGATAGCGAAGTGAGCTTTAGCACCGTCCCGCAAAACACCTTGCAGCTAGGCACTTTTCTGCACAAGGTCGGCGTGATCCGTCACGAGCCGAAATCGTGGCGCGATTATTTTTTCAACGATGACCCGTCGCTGAAGGGAAGCTGATCGTCCCGTATGCGTCAAGGTCCAAGGAGACTCGCAGTGAACGCAGCCGTTTTGTCGAACGATGAAGTGATTCAGGTCAGCCCGCTGTCCGCGCATATCGGCGCAGAAATCGGCGGGGTGGATCTCACGCGGCCGCTGAGCGTAGAGCAGGTGGCGGCGATCCGCGCGACGTTGCTCAAATGGCGCGTCGTGTTCTTTCGCGAGCAGTTCCTGAGTCACGAGCAGCATGTCGCGTTCTCGGCGCAGTTCGGCGAATTGACCGTGGGGCATCCGGTCTTCGGACACGTCGAGGGCCACCCGGAGATCTATTCAATCTCGAAGTTCAGGAAGGCGACGCGCTTCGAAGGGCAGGCGCTGTTGCGGCCGTGGACCGGCTGGCACACCGACGTAACCGCCGCCGTGAATCCGCCGTTCGCATCGATACTGCGCGGCGTCACGATCCCGCCCTACGGCGGCGATACGCACTGGACCAACCTCGTCATTGCGTATGAAAAGCTGTCGGCGCCGCTGCGGCAGTTCGTCGATGGCTTGCGTGGCGTGCATCGCTTCGCGCCGCCACCCGGCGCGCGCGGCACGGGTGCGTTCGCGCAGGCGGTCGAAGAGCGCGCGCTCGTCGCCGAGCATCCGCTCGTGCGCGTGCATCCCGAGACGGGCGAGCGCGCGCTGTACGTAAGCCCCGGCTTCCTGAAACACATCGCGGACGTGACGCCGCGCGAAAGTCAGGTGCTGCTCGAATTGCTGTGGGAGCACGTGACGCGGCCGGAATTCACCGTCCGGTTCAAATGGGAGGCGGGCAGCGTCGCGTTCTGGGACAACCGTTCCACCGCGCATCTTGCACCAACCGATATCTTCGATCTCGACTTCGATCGCCAGCTCTATCGCACGACGCTCGTGGGCGACGTGCCCGTCGGGCCGGATGGACGCCCTTCGGTTGCGATCGAAGGATCGCCGGTTGGGGCTGCTGCGGCGATCGCGCTGAACTGAACAGAACAGAACTGAACAGAACTGAACTGAACTGCGCCGGCGAGCATCAACGCTTCTCGACTTCGAGCGCCTTCGCGTAGCCGGTGAGTTCGAGATAGCCGCGTCCGCTCTTGTCGGTGGCATCGGCTGCGCCTGAAAGGGTGACCGCGCCTTCCCAATAGAGCGCGCCGGTCGAGTCGCGCGAGTCGAGTTCCTGATCGTCGATGAGCGGCGTGAGACGCCAATGCAACGCGCCGACGCGTACGTTCATCGCGACCGGATACGTCGTGTCCGTGCGCGGCGAGCGCCACTGGCGCTCGGGCGTGAAGTCCACTTCGCCAGGGCCGTATTGCGTCGTGCGTCCGTCGCGATCTCGCAGCGCGGCGTGCGCCCACACCGCGCGGCCATCGCGGGCGCGCACCTTGAAGGCCATCAGCGCGGAGCCGTCGTCGAGATTCGCGCCGAGCCAGTCCCAGCCAGCGGCATCGGCGGAAAGCAGCGTGCTCGACCATTCGTGATCGAGCCACGCGCTCCCCGTGACCGGGACGCTTTTGCCTGAAGGCCGCGTGACGCTGCCGCTTACTTTCAGTTGCGGCTCGCTGTAGTAGTAGCTCGCCTGCTGCGGCAGCGGTCCTTTGCGTGAGTAGCCGAGTTCGCCTTGCAGCATCGGCGTTTGCGTTGGCGTGAAGGTCAGGTGCAGCGCGAAGCCGGCGGCATCGGCGGTCACTTCGTAGCGGCCGTCCGCGTTGCGCACCATTCGCCACGCGTCGAGCCTGACGTCGGTGTTGCCGGCCTTCGAGTAAGCAAGCCCGAAACCCTGCCGCGCGATACGCTGATCGTGGACGAGCCGTCCATACGCCGGATCGCTCAACGCCGCATGCGCGATGATCAGTTGCGCGGGCGTGAACTCGCTGGGGTTCGCGCCGCCTTTGCCCGTATTCGATCGAAAGAACGTGATCTGAAAACCGAGCGGCTTCTTGTCCGGCGTCTCCAGCCAGCCGGTTGCGTACCACCACTCGGTGCGATAGTCCGGATGCGCGCCGGTGTCTTGTGGCAGGACCACCGCGCGATTCGGCACGACCTCGGCAAAATCGGCGGCAAGCGTTGTCATCGAGAAAAACGCGATCGACAGCACTAAAAAAGCCCGCATCACCAGTCCTCCCTCACGGCGCGCACGGCATCGACCGATACGGCGCGCCGCCCCGCCATCACGGCCGTCGCGCACGATGAAGCCAGCATTACGCAGCCGATCACCGCGATCAGCCTCCACGGCACATGCAGCGACATGCTCCAGTGAAACGACTGCGGATTGACGACGAACACGAGGATCAGGCTGATCGCGAAGCCGAGCACGCAGCCCATCGCGATGCCGACCACCGTTAGCAAGCCGCCCTCGGCAGCGAGCAGCGCCAGGACCTGCCGCCGCGTCACGCCGACATGCCGCAGCATCCCGAACTCGCGCGATCGCGCAAGTGTCTGCACGGAAAACGTCGCGGCGACGCCGAACAGGCCGATGACGATCGCGACCGCTTCCAGCAGGTACGTCACGGCGAAACTGCGATCGAAGATGGTCAGCGTGCGCGCGCGGATGTCGCCGGGCTGCGCGAATTCGAGGGCATCGCCGAAGGGGAGTTTTTTCATCGCGTCGATGACCTGCGATGCGGACGCACCCGCGTTGAGCGTCACGCCCGCATCGGTCGCGCTCGTGTCGTGTGTGAGACGACGGTAGTCGACAAGGCGAATCTGCAGCGCGCCCGTCTGCCGCACGTAGTCGCGCCAGATGCCGGCGACGACGAAGCGCTCGCCCGCGCCGCCGATCGGCAACGAAAGCCGCTGTCCGGCGCGATACCCGTACAGATCGACCATCGCCTCCGATGCCCACACCGGCGTCTCGCCCGCCTGCCACGCCGACGGCGGCAACACCGCGCCGGTGAGTTGCAGATGCGCGCCGGGATCGGCGGCATCGATTTCGCGCGCGAGCAGCGCGACGGGGGGCTTGGACGCATCGAGCGTCAGTTGCGACGTGCGCGCGAACGCTGCGTGCGCGACGCCGCCTGCGGATGCAAGCAGCGTCTGCTGGTCGGGACGCAGCCCGCCTGTGTCGCCGCTCGATGCCATGCGCACGTACAGGTCGGCGGAGAGCAGATGCGCTAGCCAGTCCTCGACCGAGACGCGAAAGCTCGCCACCATGATCGCCATCGCGACGATCAGCGTAAAGCTCGAGAGCACGCCGCCCATCGCGATCGATGCTTGTCCGGGCGCGTTCGCGAGCCGCGCGAGCGCGAGCGTGACGACCGCGCTAGTACGCCGCCTCGCATACCACAAGCTCAACGTTCGAAACACGATCGCGGTCAGGCGCGGCATCAGCGCGATCCCACCGACGAGCAGTAGCGCAACGGCCAGATAGCCGCCGATAGGCGCGTCGAAGACCGGCGGCGCCTGCGTCAGCGCCGCGCCGAGCGCGAGACATGCCAAAGCGGGCCACGGTGCCGAGAGCGGCGCGAGCGCGGCCTCCTCGCTGCCCGCTTTCAGCGCGGGCGCGGGCCGGGCGCGCGCCGCTTCGAGCGCGGGAACGAGCGTCCCGAGCAACGCCACGCCGATGCCAAGCGCAAGAAACACAGCGCTCGCCACCGGTTCGAAACCGACGCGCGGCTGCACGCCAGGGAAATAGCCGCCGCCCAGATCGCTGCCGAAATAGCGCAGCGCGAGCGCCGCCACCGCGTACCCGAGCGCGATGCCAAGCACGGCCCCCGCGACGCCGAGCAGCGCGCCTTCGAACATGATCTGCCGCACGAGCAGCGCGCGCGTCATGCCGAGCACGCGCAACATCGCGAACTGCGCGCGGCGCCGCACGACGCCCGACGCCTGCGTCGAAAACACGAGGAACGCGCCGGTGAAGAGCGCCACGAGCGCGAGCACGTTCATGTTGATCCGGTAAGCGCGAGAGAGCCGGTCGGTGCGGCTTTCGACATCGCGCGTCTCGGTCACGACGAAGCGGCCGCCGAGTTCCTGCTGCAACGCGCGGCGGAACGCTTCGCGATCGACGCCGCGTGCGAGTTGCAGATCGACGCGCGAGAGCTTGCCTGTCATACCGAAGCGCCATTGCAGGGCGGCGATGTCCATCACCGCGATGCGCTGCCCCGGCAATGCGCGCACGATGCCGCCCGCCACGCGCAGCCGCACGGGCGACGTGCCGCTCAGCAGCGTAACGTTCCCGCCGATGCCTGCGCCGAGCCATTGCTGCGCGGCGGGCGAAAGGAAGAGGGCGTCGTCGGCGAGGGCATCGAAGGGCGCTTGCGGCGACGGCACGCCGGTCAGGTCGGGCGCGATTTGCTTCGCGCGGAACACGTCGACGCCGAGCACTTTCAGCGGCGCATTGTGCTTCGGCACGGAGGCATCGACTTCGAGCACGGGGCTCGCGAGCGCGACGCCCGCGCGCGTCGCGAGGCGGGGATAAACGATTTCGTCGATGAAGGGCTGCGCGCCGCGCACCTGCAAGTCCGCTTGTCCCGAGAGGCTCCGCGCCGCCGCGGAAAACTCGTTGAACGCAGCGCTGTTGATGAGTTGCACCGCATAGCCGAGCCCGACGCCGAGCGCGATCGTCGCGATGGCGACGAGCGCGCGTCCCCGATGACTGCGCCATTGCGCGCGCAACAGCCAGCGGGTGAGCGTGCGATGCGCGGCGGCGAGTGGCGTCATCGGTCGCGCGACGCGTTGAACGACGCGAGCGATTCCGCCGCGTGCAGCGCGCCGTCGCTCAGGATCAGCACGCGGTCCGCGAACGCCGCCGCCGCTTCGGAATGCGTGACCATCATCGTTGCGGCGCCTGTTGCCTTCGTTTCTTCTCTGAGGAGCGCAAGGACTTCGTGGGCGGTATGCGGGTCGAGGTTGCCGGTGGGTTCATCGGCCAGCAAAAGGCGCGGACGGTGCACGAGCGCCCGCGCAATCGCCACGCGCTGCAACTCGCCGCCGGAAAGCTGGCGCGGCAGGTCGTCGCCGCGCCCGTCCAAGCCGACTGCGGCGAGCATCGCGAGCGCGGAGGCGGGCGGCATGCCGTTCAAGAGCAGCGGTACCGCTACGTTCTGTGCGAGCGTCAGATGTGGAAGGACGTGGAACGCCTGGAACACGAAGCCGAGTTTTTGACGGCGCAGGCGTGTAGCGGCGTCGTCGTTCAGGCGCGAGATCGGTGCGCCGTCGATCAGCACTTCGCCGCTGTCGGCGCTTTCGAGGCCGGCGATCAGGTTCAGCAGCGTTGATTTGCCAACGCCCGAGTCGCCCATGATCGCGACGAATTCGCCCGCACCGAGTGCGAAGTCGAGGCCGTCAAGCACGACGCGTCCGCTGCCGTAGGCCTTGCTCAGGCGGCGGCATTCGAGGGCGGGGAAGGCGTCGGTATCGGCAGGGCGCATGGGTTTTTAAGCCTGGACAGTGGCAAGGAAGGGCGCAAGCATTGTGCCCAATATCATGCGCGCGCCGCCCGCTCGACCAGATGCTCGACCATCCGCTGCGCGGCCGGCTGCAATGCGTCGAAGTTCTTGAAGCACACGATAAAACGGCGCAACGCCCACGCATCGTCGAGCGGAATCACGCGGATGCCGAGCACCGGCCGATACGTCTCGGCCACTTCCACCGGCACGACGCTGATCCCCAAGCCCGCCGCGACCACGCGAAACGCCGCGTCGAAGCTCGACACGATCACGCGATACGACACCGTCCGCCCCGCGCTCGCGGCGGCGCGCTGGAGCATCGTGTGCACGGCGGTCGCGGGCGGCAAACCGACGTGCTCGTGCTCGAGCGTCTGGTCGAAACGCAGCGACGCCTCGCCCGCGAGCGGATGATCGCGATGCACCGCGAGCGCGAGCCGGTCCTGCCGGTACGGGCGGTGCTGCAACCCTTGCAGATCGACGTTGTCCCAGCACACGCCGACCGTCGCCGCGCCTTCGCGCAGCTGCCGCACGAGTTCGTGCGACAAACGCTCCTCCACTTCGACGCGAATGTTCTGGTACGCGGGTTCGCGCATGAACGAAGCGATGTCGTCGAGCAGCGCCTCCGCAATCGCCGATGCCGACGCGCACACGCTAACGCGCCCCTTCAGCCCGGCGCCGAACGCGGCGACGTCGCTTGCGATGCGCTCCATCGTGAAGAGCACGTTGCGCGCGTGTTCGAGCAGCGCGATGCCAGCGGCGGTGGGCTCGACGCCGCGACGCGAGCGCGACAGGATCGGCAGGCCCAAATCGCTTTCGAGTTGCGCGATGCGCTTGCTGATCGCGGAAGGCTCGATGTGCGCTTCCTCCGCCGCCCGCGCGATGTTGCGGTGATCGCACACGGCGACGAGCAGCCGCAGCGTTTTCAGGTCGATGTCGCGCATGGCCGTCTCCGGGGCTCTGACATTCCGAACGGGAACGTTAGCGCTTCCAAAATACCGCTTTAAGGTTTGGCTGGAATGTCTAAAGTTAGCACAACGCCGGCACATTGACGACCGGAGAAGATGAATCAATTTATGGGGCCCGGGTACGGCGTGGGGCCGGAGTAAGCGCTAAAGCGCTAACTCCGGCCGACAGCGCCAACTCTGGTCCGACAGGAGACAAGACACATGCCCTCGTTCCCCGCGAACGTCGCCATCCGCGAAGTCGGTTTGCGCGACGGCCTGCAAAGCATCCCGAGCATTCTTCCGACCGAACGCAAGATCGAATGGATCGGCGACGCTTACGCCGCCGGTCAGCGCGAATTCGAAGTCGGCTCGTACGTTCCCGCGCGCCTTCTGCCGCAAATGGCCGACACCGCCGAACTCGTCGCCTACGCGACGACGCTGCCGGGCCTCGTCGTCTCGGTGCTCGTGCCGAACCTGAAAGGCGCCGAGCGCGCCATCGAAACACGCGCCGACCTGCTGCTCGTGCCGCTCTCCGCGAGCCACGAACATAGCCTCGCGAACTTGCGCAAGACGCCCGATGAAGTCGTCGCCGAAGTGGCGCGCATCCGTGCCGCGCGCGATGCGTCCGGCTCGAAGACGCTGATCGAAGGCGGCATCGGCACGGCGTTCGGCTGCACGATCCAGGGCCGCGTCGAACAGAGCGAAGTGCTGCGCTGCATGCAGGCGCTGCTCGATGCGGGCGCGGATCGCGTCAGCATCGCCGATACGGTCGGCTACGCCGGCCCCGCCACCGTGCGCGAACTGTTCGAGAAGGCGCGCAAGATCGCCGGCGAGCGCTTCTGGTGCGGCCACTTCCATGACACGCGCGGCCTCGCGCTCGCCAACGTCTACGCCGCGCTCGAAACCGGCGTCGCGCGCTTCGACGCGACGCTCGCCGGCATCGGCGGCTGTCCGCATGCGCCGGGCGCGAGCGGCAACGCGTCGAGCGAGGACCTGGCGTTCATGCTCGCCGACATGGGCATCGAAACCGGTATCGACATTCCCGCCTTGCTGGCCCTGCGCGCGAAAGTCGCGGGCTGGCTCGAAGGCGAATCGCTGCACGGCGCGCTGTGGCTCGCGGGTCTCCCCAAAACCTTCGCTGCTCCGGCCGCGCTCAACGCTTGAGGTCATCATCATGAGCACCCCCGCAAGACTTCCCCTCGACGGCGTGCGCGTCATCGAATTCACCCACATGGTCATGGGGCCGACGTGCGGCATGATCCTCGCCGACCTTGGCGCCGAAGTCATCAAGATCGAGCCGCCCGGCGGCGACAAGACCCGCAAGCTGCCGGGCCTCGGCATCGGCTTCTTTCGCTCATTCAATCGCAACAAGAAGAGCGTCGTGCTCGACATCAACACGCCCGAGGGCAAGGAAGCCGCGATCGAATTGATCGGCACCTGCGACGCGATGCTCGAAAACTTCCGCCCGGGACTGATGACGAAGCTCGGCCTCGATTACGACACGCTCTCGAAGCGCTATCCCGGTTTGATTTACGTGTCGCACAAGGGCTTCCTGCCGGGGCCGTACGAAAAGCGCCTCGCACTCGATGAAGTCGTGCAGATGATGGGCGGCCTCTCGTACATGACGGGTCCGGTCGGCCGGCCGCTGCGCGCGGGAACGTCGGTCAACGACATCATGGGCGGCATGTTCGGCGCGATCGGCGTGCTGGCCGCGCTGCGCGAACGCGAGCACACCGGGCGTGGCCAGGAAGTGCAGAGCGCGCTGTTTGAAAACTGCGTGTTCCTCTCCGGCCAGCACATGCAGCAATACGCGATGACGCGCGAAGCGCCGCCGCCGATGCCCTCGCGCGTCTCGGCGTGGAGCGTCTACGACGTCTTCACGCTCGCCGACGGCGAACAGCTTTTCATCGGCGCGGTCAGCGACAAGCAGTTCATCACGCTGTGCGACGTGCTGAATCGTCCGGACCTGCCGGCCGAGCCGCGCTTCGAGACGAACGCGCTGCGCGTCGCGATCCGCCCCGAGCTGCTTGAAGTGCTCGGCGCGATCCTGAAGGAGCATCGCATCGAAGAGCTTTCGCCGAAGCTCGAAGCGGCCGGCATTCCGTATGCGCCGATCGTGCGTCCCGAGCAATTGCTCGACGACCCGCATCTGAAGGCGAGCGGCGGCCTCGTGCCGATGGAAACCGACGACGGCAGCATGACCGAAGTCGTGCTCCTGCCGCTGACGATGGGCGGACGGCGTCCCGGTGTGAGGCAGGCACTGGCGCGAGTCGGCGAACATACGCAGGAAGTGCTCGCGCGCCTGAAGAGCCGGGTGGTCGCATGAGTCTTTCCGCTGAAAGCGCATCGAATCACGGAGCAAATCAAATGGCAGATCTCTTCGATAACCCGATGGGCCTGATGGGATTCGAATTCGTCGAATTCGCGTCGCCGACGCCCGATACGCTGGAGCCCGTCTTCGAGAAGCTCGGCTTCACGCTTGTCGCGCATCATCGATCGAAGGACGTCGTGCTGTACCGGCAGGGTGGGATCAATTTCGTCGTGAATCGCGAGCCGAAAAGCCCGGCCGCTTACTTCGCTGTGGAGCACGGCCCGTCGGCGTGCGGTCTCGCGTTTCGCGTGAAGGACGCACACGCGGCGTACGCACGCGCGCTTGAACTCGGCGCGCAGCCGCTCGAGATGCCCACCGGCCCGATGGAACTGCGCCTGCCCGCGATCAAGGGCATCGGCGGCGCGCCGCTGTATCTGATCGACCGCTTCGAAGATGGCGAGTCTATCTATGACATCGACTTCAGGTTCGTCGAAGGCGTGGACCGGCGTCCGGAGGGTTATGGACTGAAGCTCGTCGATCACCTGACGCACAACGTCTATCGCGGACGCATGGCGTTCTGGGCCGGCTACTACGAGAAGCTCTTCAACTTCCGCGAGATCCGCTACTTCGATATTTCCGGCGAATACACTGGCCTGACCTCGAAAGCGATGACCGCGCCCGACGGCAAGATCCGCATTCCGCTTAACGAGGAATCGTCGAAGGGCGCGGGGCAGATCGAAGAGTTTCTGATGAAGTTCAACGGCGAGGGCATCCAGCACGTGGCCTTGCTCTCCGACGACCTGCCCGCCACCATCGACAAGCTCGCGATGGCCGGCGTCCCGCTGATGACCGCGCCGAGCGAGACGTACTACGAGATGCTCGAAGAGCGTCTACCGGGTCATGGACAGCCGGTCTCCGAGTTGCGCACGCGCGGGATTCTGCTCGATGGCAACACGAGCGGTGGTAACCCGCGGCTGTTGTTGCAGATCTTCTCCGATACGCTGCTCGGCCCTGTCTTCTTCGAGTTCATTCAACGCAAGGGCGACGACGGCTTCGGTGAAGGGAATTTCAAGGCGCTGTTCCAGTCGATCGAGCGCGATCAGATTCGGCGAGGTGTCGTCGGACAGCAATAGGTTCGAAAAGCCGATCATCACTTCCATACCGGCAGGCGCGCAACGATAAGCACGCCGCCGGTACAAAGAAACAGCAACCTTGCATGGACCAGAGTAAGGCGCATGGGATCAGAGTAAGCGCTGAAGCGCTAACTCTGACCGACTGTGCCAACTCTGTTCAACAGGAGACAAAGACATGCAGCAAACCGTTACCGCGGGCAGCCCCCCGCTCGTCGCGCCGAACGTTCACGTCGGCATCAATCCGGGCGCGGAAATCTCCGCGCGCATGGACCGCTTGCCGATCACGCGGCATCTCTGGATGCTCGTGTTCCTCATCTCGCTCGGCGGCTTCTTCGAGGTCTACGACCTGATCTTCACCGGCTACATCGCGCCGGGCATGGCCAAAAGCGGCCTCCTGCAGACCACCACGCATTCGTTCTTCGGCTTCAACGGCATCGCGGGCTTCATCGCGGCGACGTTCGCCGGCCTCTTCGTTGGCACGTTCGGCTTCGGCTGGATGCCGGACCGCTACGGACGCCGCACGGTCTTCACGTTCTCGCTGCTGTGGTACTCGGTCGGCTCGGCGATCATGGCCTTCCAGACGACGCCCGAAGGCGTGATCCTGTGGCGCTTCATCACGGGCATCGGCGTGGGCATCGAGATCATCACGATCGACAGCTACGTCACCGAGCTCGTACCGCAGCACATGCGCGGCCGTGCGATGGCGTTCAACCAGATGGTGATGTTCGCCGCTGCCCCGGTCGCTGCGATCCTTTCGTACTGGCTCGTGCCGACGACGCTATTCGGTATCGATGGATGGCGCATCGTGGTGCTCGCGGGATCGGTGGGCGCGGTGTTCGTGTGGTTCATCCGCCGCGCGGTACCGGAAAGCCCGCGCTGGCTCGCGACGCACGGCCACGTGGAGAAGGGCGAGCGGGTCGTCGCGAAGATCGAGGCGATCGTCACGCGCCAGACCGGCAAGCCGCTGCCGCCGCCGCTGCCGGTGATCGAGCAGCCGGCGCATCGCCGCGCATCGTTTGCGGAACTGCTGCAGCCGCCGTACCGCTCGCGCCTCATCATGCTGATCATCTTCAACTTCTGCCAGGCGATCGGCTACTACGGCTTCGCCAACTGGGTGCCGACGCTCCTGATCGGGCAGGGCATCACCGTGACGAAGAGCCTGCTGTATTCGTTCATCATCGCGTTCGCGCTGCCGGTCGGACCGATGCTCGCGATGTTCTACGCCGACAGGATCCAGCGCAAATGGCTGATCGTCGCCGGGGCGCTTGCGGTGATCGTGTGCGGCATCGCGTTCGGGCAGGTGAGGTCGGTCGCGCCGCTGATCGTGCTCGGCGTGCTGATCAGCCTTGCCGGACAGACCATCTCCGTGTGCTATCACGCGTACCAGGCCGAGCTCTTTCCGACGGCCGTGCGTTGCCGCGCGAACGGCATCGTGTATTCGGCGAGCCGCGTCGGCGCGATGATGTCAGGGTTCTTCATCGCGTTCCTCCTGCGCGACTTCGGCGTGGCGGGCGTGTTCACGGGGATCACTGCGTGCATGCTGGTCGTGGTCGTATCGATCGGCGTGTTCGGGCCGAAGACCAACGGCAAGCGGCTCGAAGAGCTGTGTCATTGATGCGGGGTTGACGGCGTCTCGACAAAAGGTTGCAATGCATGAGCGGCGCCCCGGGTTCTTCTGGGCGCCGCTCGTTGCATCGACCCGTCACTTCGAGGCCCGACCATGCTGCGTGCGCTCGCTACGCTCCTGCTGTTTCAGTGCTTCGGCGAAGGCCTCTCCTACGTATTCCGGCTGCCCGTGCCGGGGCCGGTCGTCGGCATGCTGCTGCTCTTCGCGCTTCTCGCGTGGCGTCCGCAAGTGGCCGATGCCATCGAGCCGACCGCGCTCGAACTCCTGCGTCACCTCTCGCTGCTGTTCGTACCCGCGGGCGTCGGCATCATGGTGTCCGCGACTGCGCTGCGGGGCAATACGCTCGCGGTAATCGTGGCGGTCGCGGTCAGCACGACGCTCGCGATCGCCGTGACCGCGCTCGTGACGCGCGCGCTCCTGCGCATGCAGACCGTCAACGCGATCGATCCCGAGGACGAACCATGACCGCGCTTCCGAAGATCGGCGAGATCTGGGTCTATCTCGCTGCCTCGCCGCTGCTCGGACTTACGATCACGCTGATCGCCTATCTCGTCGCGCAATCGATCTACGCCCGCGCGCGCTTCAATCCGCTCGCGAATCCGGTGCTGATTTCGGTGGCGCTGCTGGTCGTCGTGCTGCGCGTGTCGGGTACGCCGTACTCGACGTATTTCGAAGGCGCGCAGTTCGTCCACTTCCTGCTCGGACCGGCGACTGTCGCGCTCGCGATTCCGCTCTATCGACAGTGGCCGAAACTGCGGCGCGCGGCGCTGCCGCTCATCGGCGGGCTGGTGTGCGGGTCGCTGACGGCGATCGTGTCGGCCGTGGGCGTGGCGTCACTCCTGGGCGCGCCGCATCAGACGGTGGCATCGCTCGCGCCAAAGTCGGCGACGACGCCGATCGCGATGGCCGTCGCCGAGAAGATCGGCGGGATTCCGTCGCTGACCGCGGTGCTCGTCATCTCGACGGGCGTGTTCGGCGCGGTCTTCGCGCGCTCGATCCTGAACGTGCTGCGCGTCGAAGAAGCGGCGGTGCGCGGCTTCGCGCTCGGCGTGGCGTCGCATGGCATCGGCACGGCGCGCGCGCTTCAGGTCAGCGAGGAAATGGGCGCGTTCGCCGCGCTCGGCATGGGGCTCAACGGCGTGTTGACCGCGTTCCTCGTTCCTTTGGGCGGAGCGCTCTTCGGGCATCTTTAGGACGCGGACGCGAGCCCGCAACCGGTGCAATGAACCGGCAACGTGGCGAGCACCTTGCGCGATATCGCGAAGCGTCAATCTTACGTCTGCGTAATCGCATTGCCCGCGACTCATTAGCGTTTATCCCTATCTCGTGCGGGTTGACTGTCGTCGATGCACGCACCAAACTTCGCTTCAGCATCTGTGATCACAGGTCACAAGAACCGCAAGGAGAAGTGAAGTGGCATCACGTTCAGCTTCCAACGACCTGCCCGCGCTCGAACTCGTGGCGCGCGAAACGATGGCCGGCCGCGTCTATGCGCAGTTGCGCGAGGCGATCATGACCGGCCGCTTCGCTCCAGGCCAGTTGCTGAGCCTGCGCGGCGTCGCGGAGGCGGTGGGTTCGTCGACGATGCCGGTGCGCGCCGCCCTCACGCGCCTGCAAGCCGAAGGCGCTTTGATCGACGGCCCAGGCCGCGCGCTGATGGTCCCGCCGATGACGCTCGACCTCCTCGAAGAATTGCGCGACGTGCGCATCGCGCTCGAAGGCTGTGTGGCGAAGCGCGCTGCATCGCGCATGAGGAAGGACCATCTCGACGCGCTGCAATCGATTTTCGACACGATGGACGTGCACGTCGAAGCCGGCAACGTCGCCGCGTACCTGCGCAGCAACTTCGAGTTCCACATCGCGATCTACACACACGGCGCAAGCGACCTCACGCTCGCGACGATCCAGAACCTGTGGATGCGCATCGGTCCGTTCCTCAACCTCGTCGCACCCGACATCCCGCACATGCGCCGTTCGATGGCGGCGCACCGCAATATCGTCGATGCGCTCTGGCGCGGCGACGGCGAAGGCGCGCGCGCGGGCATCGAGCAGGACATCGGCGATGCCGCCGCCGATCTGCAGGAGCGCCTGCAAGGCAGGGAAGCGGCAAGCGCCTGACACAGCACCGTTTCAAGAACAAAAAACGGAGACGAGCATGACGGTTCTACAGATGTTGAAACCGCACGCGGGTTTGCGCGTGCTCGTAACGGGCGGCGCATCGGGCATCGGGCTCGTGATCGCGCGCGCTTTCGTCGATGCCGGGTCGCGCGTGCATGTCTGCGATGCGAGCCAGCAAGCCGTCGACGCCCTCATCGAAGCCGAGAGCCAGACGGAGTGCAACGCGATCACCGCGACGCTCGCGGACGTCTCGGACCGCGAGGCGGTGGACCGCGTCTTCGCCGATGTCGATGCGCAACTCGGCGGCCTTGACGTGCTGATCAACAACGCGGGCATCGCGGGGCCGACAGGCGGTATCGACGAACTCGATGTGAGCGAGTGGGAACAGACCGTCGACGTGAATCTCAACGCGCAGTTCTACTTCGCGCGCCGCGCAGTGCCGCTGCTTCGCCACGCGAAGGACGGCGGCGCGATCATCGCGTTGTCGTCGGTGGCGGGGCGGCTCGGCTATGCGTTCCGCACGCCGTATTCCGCGACCAAGTGGGCCGTTGTGGGACTCACAAAGAGCCTTGCCATCGAGCTCGGGCCGTCGGGCATCCGTGTGAATGCGATCCAGCCGGGCATCGTGAAAGGTCCGCGCATCGAGCGTGTGATCGCGGCGCGCGCGCAGCAGCTCGGCCTCTCCTACGAGGAGATGGAGAAGGACTATCTGGAGAAGATTTCGCTGCGGCGCATGACGACGCCCGAAGAAGTCGCAGCCACCGCGCTCTTTCTGTGCTCACCTGGCGGCAGCGGCATCTCGGGGCAGGCGATCTCGGTCTGCGGCAACGTCGAAGTGCTCTAACGTCATCGTCACGAGGACTCTCATGGCAACGAAACGCAAGGTCATCATCACCTGCGCGCCGACCGGCGCGATCCATACACCATCGATGTCGCCGCATCTGCCGGTCACGCCCGACCAGATCGCGGACGCCGCGCTCGCCGCCGCCAAGGAAGGCGCCGCAATTCTGCACCTGCACGCACGCGATCCCGAGGACGGCCGCCCGACGCAGGACCCCGCCGTGTTCCAGCAGTTTTTGCCGCGCATCAAGGCGCAGACCGATGCGGTGATCAATATCACGAGCGGCGGCAGTCCGCACATGACGGTCGCCGAGCGGCTGAAGCCCGCGCATCATTTCAAGCCGGAAGTGGCGTCGCTGAACATGGGGTCGATGAACTTCGGCCTTTATCCGATGCTCGACCGCTTCAAGGAGTTCAAGCACGACTGGGAGCGCAAGCACCTCGAAAACAGCCGCGATCTCGTCTTCAAGAACACCTTCGCCGACATCGAATACATCCTGACGTCGTGCGGCGCGAACGGCACGCGCTTCGAATACGAGTGCTACGACATCTCGCATCTGTACAACCTCGCGCATTTCGTCGACCGCGGGCTCGCCAAGCCGCCGTTCTTCGTGCAGAGCGTGTTCGGCTTGCTCGGCGGTATCGGCGCGCATCCCGAAGACCTTGCGCACATGAAGCGCACCGCCGATCGCCTGTTCGGCAGCGACTACGTCTGGTCGATCCTCGGAGCCGGACGCAACCAGATTCCGCTCGGCACGATGGGTGTCGCGCAAGGGTCGAACGTGCGCGTCGGGCTCGAAGACTCGCTGTGGATCGCGCCGGGCCAGCTCGCCGAATCGAGCGCCGCGCAGGTCGTGAAGATCCGTCAGGTGATCGAGGGGCTGTCGCTCGACATCGCGACGCCGGCCGAAGCGCGCGCGATGCTCGGATTGAAGGGCGCGAGCGAGACGAACTTCTGACACGGAGGCCGCCTTGAACAAGCTGAAAGTTGTCGCGATGCCGACCGGCTGGCTCACCGTCGATCGATCATCGCAGGTCTATGGCCGCTACTTCGGCCAGCCGTGGAAGGTGCCGGTGTGGTCCACGGCGATCGTCGGCGGCGACAAGAAAATCGTCGTCGATACCGGCATCCACGATCCCGCGTGGGTGTCGAGCTTCGTGTGTCCGTGCGAGCAGGCACCCGAAGAGCGGCTCGAACGGGCGCTGAAGGAATACGTGGGCTGGAGCGCGGACGAGGTCGATATCGTCATCAACACGCACCTGCATTACGACCACTCCGGCGGCAACACGCTCTTTCGCAACGCGCGCTTCGTGATCCAGGCCGCGGAATGGGAATACGCGGGACGTCCGCTGCCGACGCAGGCCACGTACTACCAGGAGTTCCTGATCGGCCGCGAACCGCTCAAGTATTTCCGCTGGCGGTTCGTGAACGGCGTCGCGGACATCGCGCCCGGCGTGCGCGTCGTGCCGACGCCGGGTCATACGCCGGGGCATCAGTCGGTCGCGGTCGATACGGACGAAGGCGTCGTAGTGATCGCCGGCGACTGCGCGAACTGCATGGAGAACATCGTCGATCTCGTGCCGGTCGGCATCGTTCACGAGACGGCTGCCGAGCTGGCATCGCTCAGGCGTATCCGGCAGATCGCCGACTTCGTGATTCCCGGACACGACCCGAACGTCGTGGCCGGATCGTCGGGCATCGCCTTGCCCGCGAGCGCACGTTTGCAACACGTCGAAAGCTAGAACACAAACAATCGAAGCATCGGAGGATGACATGAAAGCATTGACGCACACGATTCGTCAGGCGGGCCGGCTCGCGCTCGGCGCCGCATTGCTGGCGGGGCTCGCCGTATCCGGGCCCGCGGCGGCCGCGGAGAAGTACAAGATTTTCCTGTCGATGAGCTACGTCGGCAACGACTGGCAGACCGAGGCCGCGAACATGGTCAAGGCGATGGCCGGCACGCCCGCGCTGAAGGACAAGGTCGATCTCGAAGTGCAGGTGGCAGGCACCGATGCGCAGAAGCAGATCCAGCAGATCAACTCGATGGTGCAGGCGGGCGCGAAGGCCATCGTCATCTATCCGATCTCGCCGACCGCGCTCAACCGCGCGATCAAGAACGCGTGCTCGAAGGGCGTCGTGGTCGCGGCGTACGACGGCGAAGTGACCGAGCCGTGCGCGCACAACGTGACGATCGACCAGAAGCAGGCGGGCACGGTGACGGCGGAATGGCTCGCGAAAACGCTCAACGGCAAGGGCAATATCGTGATGATCAACGGCGTGCCGGGCACGTCGGTGGATCGCGCGCGCACCGAGGCCGCGAAGGAAGTGTTCGCGAAGCATCCGGGCATCAAGATCGTCGCGGAGGGCACAGGCATGTGGAGCCAGGCCACCGCGAAGACCGAGCTTTCGAAGATTCTCGCGACCAACTCGTGGGACAAGATCGACGGCCTGTGGATGCAGGTTGGCTGCTTCACGGCGGCGTCGATGCAGCTCGAAGCCGGTGTACCAGACGACAAGGTAAAGCCGTGCGCGGGCGAATCGTCGAACGGGCATCGCGTGCAGATGCTACCGCCGGGCACGGTGAAAGGCGAAGGCTCGTATCGCTCGATCGGCTATCGCTCGATCTCGTACGGCGCGCCGCCGTACTCGGGCGCGATGGCGCTCAAGCTGGCCGTGCAGAAGCTCGAAGGCAAGGAGTTT
This sequence comes from Caballeronia terrestris, assembly GCF_001544515.1. Lineage (GTDB taxonomy): Bacteria > Pseudomonadota > Gammaproteobacteria > Burkholderiales > Burkholderiaceae > Caballeronia > Caballeronia terrestris. The sequence continues at coordinate 98,508 of NZ_FCOL02000003.1, read as the reverse complement.
CCGCAACGCGTGACGCTCAAGCTGCCGCTTGTCCTGACGAATGAGTCGAAGCTCTGCAAGACCGGTTCGATCGACGAACTCAAGGCAGGCTGCACCGCGTTCATGCCGGACAAGGTGCCCCCGGGCTGGTTCGCGGACATCTATTCCGACGACACACGCGAGGTCGGCTTCAACGCGGCGCTCACGGGCACGCAGGACTGAACCGCCGCTGGCGCTATAGGAGAGACGAGATGACGAGCGCATGGGCCATCGATCTGTCGAACGTCACGAAGCGCTTCGGCGCGACCGTCGCGCTCGACGGCGCATCGTTTCGCGTCAGGCAGGGCGCCGTTCACGCGCTGCTCGGCGAGAACGGTGCGGGCAAGTCGACCACAGTCAAGCTGCTGTCGGGACTCATGCAGCCCGACGCGGGCAGCATTGCCGTGATGGGCCGCGACGTGACGATGCGCGGTCCGAAGGACGCGCACCGTGCGGGTGTGCAGACCGCGTTCCAGGAGATGACGCTCGTGCGCGATCTCACGGTCGCGCAGAACCTCTTGATGTCGTATGAACCGACGGGCTGGTTTGGCCGCATCAAGCGGCGCGAAGCGCAGCGCGTGGCGGCCGAGTGGCTCGACCGGCTCGAGCTTACCGACGTGCGGCCCGGCGCATACATCCGCGATCTTGCGCTGCCGGTGCGGCAAAAGATCGAGATCGCGAAGGCGATCGTGCGCGCGCCGCAAGTGCTGCTGCTCGACGAGCCGACCTCCGCGCTCTCGGGCCGCGACGTCGCGTGGCTGTCACGCCGTATCGACGAGATGAAGGCGCGTGGCGTCACGTTCGTGTTCATCTCGCACCGCATGCAGGAAGTGCGCGAGTTCTGCGACAGCCTGACCGTGTATCGCAACGGCCGCGACGTAGGCGCATTCGAGACCGCCGACATCTCCGACGACGACGTGATCCGCCTCGTGATCGGCCGCTCGATGGAGGCCAAGTATCCGCCGAAGGTGCCGGCGCCCGCCGAAGCGCGCAGCGAAACGCCCGCGATGGAAGCGCGCGGCATTCGCGTGGACGGCGTGGTGACTGACTTCAATCTGACGCTCAAGCCCGGCGAAGTACATGGCATCGCTGCGTTGCAGGGCATGGGTCAGCGCGAGCTTTTCGAGGCGCTCTTCGGCGCGGAGTTCATCGACGAAGGCCAGATCCTGATCGACGGCAAGCCGGTCACGTTGACCTCGACCGCCGATTCGCTGAAGGCCGGCGTCTCGACGAGCTTCCTGCCCGAGGACCGCAAGACCGAAGGGCTTTTTCTGCGGCTTCCGGGTGGCGAGAACGTATCGCTGCCGGTCATCAAGCGCTTTTCGCGCTTCGGCCTGATCGATCGCAAGCGCGAGCAGGCCGCGATCAAGCGCGCGCTCGCGCAGATGGAAGTCAATCCGCGCGCGGTCTACAAGCCGTGTCTGTCGTTCTCGGGCGGAAACCAGCAGAAGATCGCGATGGCGAAGTGGCTGCTCACGCAAAGCCGCGTCTGGCTGATGTTCGATCCGACGCGCGGCATCGATGTCGGCACCAAGCATCAGATCTTCGTGCTGATGCGCGCGTTCGCGGCGGCGGGCGGCTCGGTGCTGTTCTACTCGACCGATGTGCCGGAGCTCGTCAACGTCTGCGACCGGGTGTCGGTGGTGTATCGCGGGCGCAATGTCGCGGAACTCGAAGGCGACGCGCTCAACGAAGAAAACGTCATGCGCAAGATGCTGTCCAGCTAGGACCGCAAACAGGCAATGAGAGGCTCTCATGAACAACGCAATTGCGTCGCCCGACAGCGAGATCGTGCGGCCTGGGGCGCGCGTCGGCTTCGGCGCGCGCGTCGATCACTATCGCGGACTGATCATCGCCATCGGCGCACTGCTCGCGATGCTGGTCGCGTGGGTATCGCTGTCGGCCACACCGGTCGGCATGTACGACATCGGCTCGGTGATATCGAGCAGCACGACGCTCGCGCTCGCCGGCATCGGGCAGACCATCGTCGTGCTCTCGGGCGGCTTCGATCTCTCCGCGTCGGCGGTGGTGTCGCTGTCGAACGTGCTGGCCGTGCGCTTCGTGCAGGGCACGCCGCTCGAACAGTGGGGCGGTGTCGCGCTGATCCTCGCGATCGGCGGCGGCATCGGGCTCGTCAACGGCGCGGTGATCGCGTGGTTCCGCTTGCAATCGATCGTCGTCACGCTCGCGACGATGTTCATGGTGCAGGGCCTCACGCTCCTGATCCAGAACAAGCCGGGCGGCAGCATCGGCGAACAGTTCGGCGCGTTCGTCACCTCGGACCTGATCCCCGACAAGATGCCGATGTCGGCGGCCGTGCTGGTGGTGGCGTTGCTGGTGTGGTCGTTCGTGAAGCGTACGCGCTTCGGCGTGGGCCTGTACGCGCTCGGCAGCGACCCGGACGGTGCGTATGCGAACGGCATGCCGGTCACGCGCTATCGCATCGCGACTTACGCGCTCGCCGGGATGTTCTACGCGGCAGCGGGCCTGTATGTGTCGGCGCAGACGGGTTCCGCCGATCCGCTCGTCGGCCGGCCGCTGTTGCTGTCGATGTTCACGGCGGTCGTGCTTGGCGGAACGTGGCTCGGCGGCGGGCGCGGCGGCTGTGTCGGCACGGTGTTCGCCGCGATGACGCTGATGATCACCGTCAACATCTTGCTCGTGCTGAACGTGTCGGCGTTTTTCACGACGATCGCCGAGGCGGTGATCCTGATTCTCGCGGTGCTCGGCTCGTCGATCGGCAAGCAATCGGCTGCGCATCACTGCGCGCGCTATGCGTCGCAATGGATGAAGGCGGTGCGCACCGGAACGCGCGCGAAGGACGACCCGCGTGCGCGGCGCGTGTCGTTCGAAGTGGAGAATTTCCGTCCGCTGGAGAACACCGAGCTGAAAGGGCGGTTTCTCAGCGACTGGATCGAGCGCAATCGCGAGTGGGTGAAGTATGTGGTGCCGGCGTATCTGCTGTTCTTCGCGGTGGTCGTGATCACCGGGATCGTCTACGGCCCGGGCGTGCTTGTAAGCGCCAATTTCTACAGCAGTCTGCTCACGCTGACGCTCTTCCTCGCGATCCTCGGGCTCGGTCAGGGCGCGGTGATCCTGACAGGCGGCCTCGACTTGTCGATGCCGTGGCTCATCACCTTGTCCGGCGTGCTGCTCACGGGCCTCACGCACGGCGTGAACGGCGCGGCCGCGTGGGCGGTGCCGCTCGTGCTTGGCGCCGGGTTGCTGGTCGGCGTGTTCAACGGCATCGGCGTAGTGATGCTCGGCCTGCCGCCGATCGTCGTCACGCTCGCGGCGAATGGCCTGCTGCAAGGTCTCACGCTGATCTATTGCAACGGCTCGCCGCAAGGCTGGGCGCCATCGACGATCAGCGAATTCACCAACGGCCGCTTCGGTCCGCTGTCGCTCGCGGCGTGGAGCGTGCCGTTCTTTCTCGCGATCGCGCTGGTGCTGCTGCATCGCACGCCGTTCGGACGGCGCGTCTACGCCGTCGGCAATTCGCAGATCGCGGCGAAGCTCTCGGGTGTGCGCGTCGGCGCTACGCTGATCGCCGTGTACTGTCTCTCGGGGCTGTGCTCCACGATCGTCGGATTGCTGCTCGCGGGCTTCAGCAGCCAGGCGTTCCTCGGCATGGGCGACCCGTACCTGCTGCCGTCGATTGCGGTCGTCGTCGTGGGCGGCGCGCTGATCACGGGCGGGCGCGGCCATTACCTCGGCGTGTTCGGCGGCGCGTTGCTGCTAACCGCGCTAGGCACGCTGCTCGCGGGCACGACGGTGCCGCCGGCCGTGCGCGACATCATCAACGGGCTCGTCGTGCTGGCTGCGGTCATCACGTTGCGTGACAAGAAGGCTTAATAAGCGCAACTTCGTTGCATGGGACGGGAGTAAGCGCTAAAGCGCTAGCTCCCATCGATATGGAATAAAAAATGACGAATCGACGTGTGGCTGTGATCGGATCGGGACGGATCGGCAGGGCGTGGGCGATCGTGTTCGCACGCGCGGGCTTCGACGTGATCCTGCACGACGCAGACCTCAAGATGCTGGACGGCGCACTCCCCGCGATCGAAGAAAGCGTGCGGGACCTCGACGACTTCGGCCTGATCGACGAACCCGCCGCACAGATCGTCGCGCGCATCACGCCGTGCGCGAGTCTCGCCGATGCCGTGCGCGACGTCGAACTGGTGCAGGAGAACATCGCGGAGATCGTCGAGGCGAAGCGCGCGCTCTTCACCGAACTTGATCGGCTGACGAAGCCCGACACACTGCTCGCCAGTTCGACGTCGGGCCTGCCCGCGTCGACGTTCACCGAGGGCCTGCACGGCCGCGCGCGGTGTCTCGTCGGGCATCCGGTGAATCCGCCGTCGCTCGTGCCGCTGGTCGAGTTGTGCGGCGCGCCGTGGACATCACCCGAGACGCTCGAGCGCGCGCGTGCCATCTACGACGAAGCGGGGCAGAAGGCGGTGACGGTGAATCGCGAGATCGCGGGCTTCCTCCTGAACCGTTTGCAAGGCGCCGTGCTCGACGAAGCACTGAGCCTCTACGCACAAGGCTACGCGAGCGCTGCCGACCTCGACACCGTGATGCGCGACGGCCTCGCGATGCGCTGGTCGTTCATGGGTCCGTTCGAGACGATCGATTTGAACGCGCCCGGCGGCGTCGCGGATTACGCGGATCGCTACGGCGGCACGTACCGGTCGATTGCGACGGAGCGCGTGCCGTTCGACTGGTCGCCGGAAACGATTGCGAAGCTCGACGCCGAACGGCGCGCAGTGCTGGATCGCGACGATATCGAGAAGCGCAGCCGCTGGCGCGATCGCCGGCTGATGGCGCTGCTTGCGCACCGGCGCGCGCTCGCGAAGAAAGAGGAAAGCTGAACCGCCGACATAACGAACCCGGAGACAACGATGATCGAAACGCGCTTGCTGGTCGATGCGAACAATCACCTCGGCGAAGGGCCGCTGTGGGACGTGAAGGAAGAGCGGCTCTACTGGATCGACAGTACCGCGGCCGAGATCTACCGTTGCCGTGCGGACGGGAGCGACGTCGAGCGGTTTTTCGTGCCGCGCCACATCGGGTCGATGGCGTTGCGCGAGAAGGGCGGCGCCGTGGTCGCGCTCGCGAACGGCCTGCATTTCTACGACTTCGCGAAGCAGACGGTGCAACTGATCGCAGACCCCGAAGCCGACGATCCCGAGACGCGTTTCAACGACGGCAAGGTGGACCGCAAGGGCCGCTTCATCGCGGGCACGATGGCCTACGACTTCGATCGCTACGACGCCGACCGCGGCCAGCGCTCGTCGCGCAGCGGCGGCCTCTACCGGCTCGATACGAACGGCACGGTCACGCGGCTGGACGGCGGCATCAGTTGCTCGAACGGGCCGTGCTGGAGCCCGGACAACCGCACGCTCTATTTCACCGATACGTACGACAAGCAGATGTACGCGTACGACTACGACATCGAGACGGGCGCGGCATCGAACCGGCGCGTGTTCGCGTCGGCGCGCGACATGGCGGGAACGTTCGATGGCGCGACCGTCGATGCGGAGGGTTACATCTGGTCGGCGCTGGTGTTCGGCGGGCGCATCCTGCGCTATGCGCCGGACGGCACGCTGGATCGTATCGTGCCGTTTCCAGTGCGCAACCTGACGAGCGTGATGTTCGGCGGCCCGAACCTCGATACCCTCTACGTCACGTCGATGGGCCGCCCGATGTGGGGCATCCCGCAGAAGGAGCGCGACAAGGGCGGGCTCTTTGCCGTGACCGGTCTCGGCGTGAGAGGGTTGCCCGAGCCGCGCTTTGCCGGTTAGCAGCGCTCAGGGGCCATGCAAATGAGCCGCGGCCTCAAACCCCATTCGCGTCGCGCCGGCATGCCGCGACGGCCAAAACATTTGCAGAAGCCCTCTACTCAAGTTTCGGCCATCAAGGCCGAAAACTGGGGCATGGAACAACAAGACGAAGACCTCCCGCTCGGTCGCATGCATCCTCTGCGCGGAGAAGCGTTCGCGCTCGCATTGAGTATCGAAACCATCCGCAGGGCGCGCGGCCGGGGCAATCCGCGCGACTTTCCGCTCGACTCGAAGGAATGGGAAGCGGCGAGCATCGACTTCGCCCGCGATCTGCGCTGGGCGCTCGGCATGGCCGACGACGAAGACGAAGACTGAAGTTGTAACAACTATCAGCCAAAAATACTGATTCAGCGTGATGATCGGCAAGATGTATTCGCAATATTTACCCGGAAACATTTGCGTTGCCGAAAAAATGCCGCGAAAACCCATTGCTAATCGTTTGCGGCGACCTTAGACTCCAATCCAGCCTGTTACGAAATGTAACGAATTTTACCGGGCCGGTTGCAAAGACCGCCGGCAAGTGAGAACGGAGTAATCGCCATGCAAACCGCCGAAACTTCAGACGCGATTCGCGAGATCAACCTGTCCTACATCATGCTTGCCCAGCGTCTGCTGCGCGAGGATCGGGCGGTTGGGATGTTCCGCCTGGGCTTGTCGCGCGAAATCGCCGACATCCTCGCGAATCTGACGCTCGCCCAGGTCGTGAAGCTGGCCGCTTCCGACCAACTCCTGTGCTTCTTCCGCTTCAACGATCACGCGATGCTCGGCGCGCTCACGCAGCCGGCGAAGAATTCGAACATCGCCCCGACGCACGCCGCGATCATCATGGCAGGCCTTCCCGCCGCGCAGTTTGCATAAGGCTTACGCCAACCCGCAGTCCCGCAAGTCAATGGAACACGACGAGAAGCTCCCTTTCGGTGTCGACGCTTCTCTCTTTGACGCGGCGAGTTCGCTCGCCGCGCGCGTGACGGCGGCGCGCAAGGCGCAGGGCAAGGCCATTCCGAGCGATTTCGCGGAAGGCTCGCCCGAAGCCGATGCCGTCGCACTCGACTTCGTGCGCGACATCGAATCGGCGCTCCACGGCGGCCCGAAGGCGCTGACCGAAGGCCACTGACGCTACTTCGCCTTTCCCCACAACGTGCGTCCGAAGAACGTCAACGTCCGGTCCCACGCCATGCGCGACCACACCGGATCGAACTGAGTCCTCGGGATGCGTCCCGGCCCCACGGCGGTTTCGTTAGCGAACGCGTGGTGCGCCAGATAGCGGTGAAACTCCACGTCGACATTGGCCTCGGTCAGCTTGGCCTCCAGCTTGTCGACGATATCGGCGGTAAAGAATTCGTCCTGCGTCGCCCAGTGGCCCTGCACCGGAACCTTGATCTTGCTGGCATCGACGTAATCGAGCGGCGGAAATCCGTACCACGTCACCCCCGCCGACACCTCCGGAATATTGCACAGCGCGAGCAGCGTCAGCGCGCCGCCCATGCAGTAGCCCGTCACGCCGACGCGCGCGGCCTGCTCCTTCAGACACAGCACGGCGCCGCGCACGTCCTCTGCGGTGGCATCGGCGAAATCGAGGCCGCCCAGCAGATGGCTCGCTTCTTCCTCCTCGAGCGTCGTCTTGCCGCGGAACAGGTCCGGCACGAGCGCGAGATAGCCGGCTTGCGCAAAACGGTCGGCGACGCCCTTGATCTGGTCGTTCACGCCCCACCATTCCTGAATCACGACGATCGCGGGCGCGCCTTCCAGTTTCTCCGGCTTGGCCAGGTAACCCTGAACGTCCTGCCCGTCGGGGCGGCGGTAAGTAATCATGGAACCTGCTTCCTGTTTCATGAGACGGTCTCCTTGATCGTATGTAACGAGGACATGCGGTAAAAAAACAACAGCGGGAGCTTCGATTACTGCGCGGCTTGCGTCGACTTCCTCAGCTTGGCGACATCCGCCGCCGTTACCGCCGGCGCACCGTTGTTCCACCCCGCGCGGATGAACGTGAGCACGTCGGCGATCTGTTTGTCGTTCAGCACCGGCGAGTACTTCGGCATCGGATACGGGGCCGGCACGCCCTGGATCACGAGATCCTGCGTGCCGTTCAGCGTGACGTTGATGAGCGACGACGCGTCCTTTTCCATCACGTTCGGATTGCCCGCGAGCGGCGCCAGGATCGGCGCGAAGCCCGCGCCGTCGGCGCCGTGGCAATGCATGCAGTATGCCGTGTAGACCTTCGCGCCGGCATCGCCAGCGGGGCGCGTCAGCGACACCTTCGTCGTCTTCGGATCGTACGCGTAACGCGGCGCGTTCGTGCCGCCCCCCGCCGGCAGCGACTTCAGATAGCGCGACATTGCCGTGATGTCGTCGTCGTTCAGCGCCTGCGTGCTGTGGTTGATCACGTCCGTCATCGCGCCGAACGCCGCGGCGTGCCTGTTCGCGCCGGTCTTCATGAACTGCGAAACCTCCGCTTCCGACCATCGGCCGAGACCGACGTTGTATTCACCTGTCAGGTTCGATGCGAACCAGCCGTCGAGCAGGCCGCCCGCGAGAAACGCGCTGCCGCTTTCGTCGAGCTCCTTCTCCTGGAACGCGATGCCGCGCGCCGTATGGCACGAGCCGCAATGCCCGAGCCCCTGGATCAGGTAAGCGCCGCGATTCCACGCGACGTCCTTGCCGCTTTTGTCCTGATACACGGCCTTGTCGAGAAAGACCAGGTTCCAGAGCTTGAGCGGCCAGCGCATGTTGAGCGGAAACGGAATGTCGGACGCGCGGTTCGGCTGGTTCACCGGCTCGACGCCCTTCATGAAATAGGCGTAGAGCGCCTTCACATCGTCGTCGCGGACCTTCGCGTACGACGGATACGGCATCGCCGGATACAGGTTGTGGCCGTCCTTCGCGACACCCCGGCGCAGCGCACGGTCGAAGTCTTCCTCGCTCCAGTTGCCGATGCCGGTCGACGGATCGGGCGTGATGTTGGTCGTGTAGATGCGGCCCATCGGCGTGTTCATCGGCAGGCCGCCCGCGAACGGCTTGCCCTTCGGCGCCGAATGGCACGCGACGCAATCGCCCGCTTTCGCGAGATACGCGCCGCGCGTGACCAGGGCGTCGTCGGTGGTGGCGGCTTGCGCGAATGTCGACGCCGTCAGCGTGAAAGCGAAGCCGAGGCCTGCAACGATTCTTCGTGTCATGTCGGTTCCCCTCACGCTTTCAGCAGTTGACGGCCGACGGGCAATTGCCTCACGCGTTTGCTCGTCGCCGCGAAGATCGCGTTGGTGAGCGCGGGCGCAAGCGCCGCCGTCCCCGGTTCGCCGATTCCGCCGGGCGCTTCCGCGCTCTTGACGATGTGCACGTCGATCGGCGGAGTCTGCGAGAGACGCAACATGCGATAGTCGGTGAAATTGCTCTGCTCGACTCGGCCGTCCTTGATCGTCACCTCGCCGTAGAGCGCCGCCGTGATCGCGAAGATGATGCCGCCCTGGATCTGCGCCTCCACCGTGTTCGGGTTCACTACCATGCCGCAATCGACCGCGCAGACGACGCGGTTCACGGCGACTTCGCCGTTGTCGTCCACCGTCACGTCCGTGACGATCGAGAAGAAGCTGCCGAAAGCGTGCATCACGGAGAGCCCGCGTCCCTGGCCCTTCGGCAGCGCGGTGTTCCAGCCGGCGGCTTTCGTCGCGACGTCGAGCACGTTGCGCGCACGCGGCGACTTGCCGAGCAGGTCCCGCCGGTACGCGGCCGGATCGGCTTTCGCCTGCGCGGCGAGTTCGTCGATGAAGCTCTCCACTACGAAGGTCCCGCGCGTCGGACCGACCCCGCGCCAGAACGCCGTCGGGATGTCGCGCGGTTCCTGCCGCACGTAGTCGACGAGCTGGTTCGGCAGGTCGTAGGGCAAATCGGCGGCAACTTCGACGGCGTCCGGATCGACGCCGTTCTTGATCGCGGGCGGCGCGAAGCGCGCCAGCACCGACGACCCCACGATCCGGTGCTTCCACGCGATCGGCTTGCCGTTCGCATCGAGCCCGGCCGAGATGACGTCGTAGTAATACGGACGGTACATGTCGTGCTGGATGTCCTCCTCGCGCGTGAACGTGACCTTGACCGGCGCATCGACCTGCTTGCCGATCTTCAGCGCCTGCGCGATGAAATCCGTCTCCAGCCGGCGCCCGAAACCGCCGCCGAGCAGGTGGTTGTGGATCGTGATCTTGTCGGCGGGGAGGCCGGTGATTTGCTTCGCCGTATCGACGGCGCGTGTCGGTACCTGCGTGCCCACCCAGATGTCGCACGCATCCGCGCGCACGTGCACCGTGCAGTTGACCGGCTCCATCGTCGCGTGCGCGAGGAACGGCTGCTGGTAGACGGCATCGACGCGCGTCTTCGCATCGCCGAACGCCTTGCTGATGTCACCGTCCTTGCGCGCCACGGCGCCGTCGCGCTTCGAGGCGTTCGCGAGATCGTCGACGATGTGCTGCATCTGCAGCCCCGCGCCCTTGCCCTCGTTCCATGTCACAACGAGCGCCGACGCGCCGCGCTTCGCGGCCCACGTGTGGTCGCCGATGACGGCCACCGCGTTGTCGGCTTTCACGATCTGGGTGACGCCGGGAATTTTCTTCGCGGCGGTATCGTCGACGGAGGCGAGCGTGCCGCCGAACACCGGGCAGTTGACGATCGCCGCGTACTTCATGCCGGGCAGGCGCACGTCGAGGCCGAACACCGCGGTGCCGTCGATTTTTTCCGGCGAATCGATGCGCTTCGCCGCCGTGCCGACCAGCCCGAAGTCCTTCGGGTCCTTGAGCGGCACGTTCTGCGGCGCGGGCAGTTTCGCGGCGGCATCGACGAGTTCACCGTAGCCGATCGAGCGATTGCTCGCCGCGTGCTTCACCTGTCCGCGCTCGGCGTGGCAGCTCGCCGGATCGACCTGCCATTGCTGCGCTGCCGCTGATACGAGCAGCACACGCGCGGTGGCTCCGGCCTTGCGCATCGGCTCCCAGGCATAGCGGATGGACGTCGATCCGCCGGTCAGTTGTCCGCCGAGCAGCGGGTCCTTGAAGAGCTCCTCGTTCGGCGGCGCGTGCGCGACCACGATGCTTTCGAGCGGCACTTCGAGCTCTTCGGCGATCAGCATCGGGATCGACGTGTAGACGCCTTGTCCCATTTCGACCTTCGGGATCACGAGCGTGACCTTGCCCGTGCGGTCGATCTGCACGAACGCGCTCGGCTGAAACACCCCGTCCTGCGGCGTTTCGACGCCGTCGCCGCTAACGACCGACTTCGCCGTTTGCCCCTGGCCGGAAGCGTTGAAGCTGAAGCCGAGCAACAGGCCGCCGCCCGCAGCGGCGCCCACTGTCACACCGAATTTGAGGAATGAGCGGCGAGAGAATCCGCCTGCCGCCGCCTTGCCGTTTTGCGCATCGAGCAATCCCTGCGACATCTCACGCTCCCTTCGCGGCGTGCTTGATCGCCGCGCGGATCCGGTTGTACGTGCCGCAGCGGCAGACGTTGCCGTCCATCGCGGCGTCGATGTCGGCATCGCTCGGGTTCGGATTCGACGCGATCAGCGACGCCGCCGACATCACCTGTCCCGACTGGCAGTAGCCGCACTGGACGACGTCGAGCGCCTTCCACGCGTCCTGGACTTTTTTGCCGGCAGGCGTGTTGCCGACGGCTTCGATCGTCGTCACCTTGCGCTCGCCGATGGCCGCGACCGGCAGCACGCACGAGCGCGCTGCCTCGCCGTCGAGATGGACCGTGCACGCGCCGCACTGCGCGATGCCGCAGCCGAACTTGGTGCCCGTCAGGCCGACGATGTCGCGGAGTGCCCAGAGAAGGGGCATGTCGGGAGGGGCGTCGATGTCGTGGGTTTCGCCATTGACGTTGAGCTTGATCGTCATGTTCAGCTCCGATGTGGGGATTGTTTTTGTGATGTGTGCACGCTGCGCGTCGGCCCTGGCTTGCAAGCCGAAAGGCTTGCAAGCGCTGGCGCGCGGGGCCGCTTCGCGGTCATGAACTCATGCGCGAGGAGACGAACATTTGTACCAGAAGGTGGATTTTTTCGCTTCGACGAGGCGGGGAAGGGCGGCGGGTGTGGGTTGGGGGTGAATCCCTGTTGCGCTAATTCATACCGCAACATCGCCTCGTACGGCGATCCGCCATGGCTGATTGCGACGGGCAGTTTGGCGTCTACGCGTCACGCCGGATCGCGCCCCGCAACGCCCGCGCGCGGCGCGTCGTCCAGATGCGGCGCCGCTTCTTCCTCGGCGCGCCAGCGTTGTCTCGACCGATACATCGTGCGCAGCGCCATGCGCGCCATCTTGACCCAGCCGGACGGCCGCGGGTCCGCGAGCATGCTGAGCGCGCGCGCGTAATCGAGCGTGAGGCCGGGCGTCCAGGCCATCGTCGCGGCGCGCTTTCGGACCTGCGCCGCGACCCACAGTTCGGGCGTCGTGAGAATACGCAGGAACGGCTTCCAGCCCCCGCCCTTGCCCCACACGCGCGCCGACGCGCCTTCGATCGCCGCCTCCAGCGCCCGCGCGACCGTGCTCGAACAGTTCCGGTACGTCAGGTTGTAGGTGGTATCGCGCTGGTAGTTGCGCCAGAAGCGCTCCAGCCGCTGCGGATCGTAGTTGCGGATGCGCACCTGGCGCGTCGACGGACACCATGCCTTCGATTCGGTCGCGTAGTCCGGCTGGAAGATGCCGGGGACGTCGTTATCGCGGGTCGCGCGGAGGATGCGCGAGAACTCCTCGGGCGAGCGCTCGATCTCGACCGCCGGATACAGGCTGATGTAGATGCCCTCGGCCGATTCCAGCGCGGCGTGCCCGGTGGAGATCGCGCCGTGCTTGTCGACAGCGGCGATATAGCGATCGACGATCAACTGGCGGCGCGGCTCCATCTTCGACGTGCCGACCGGTGTCCACACGTGCACCGTCAGCGCGGGCTCGTGCGGCCCGGGCGGCCCGTCCCATTCGGTGGGCGTCGGGGCGTCGGAGGAAGCAGCGGAGGAAGAGATGCCGTCGACCGCCGGATTGGCCGCCATGCGCCGCACGCGCAGCGCGAGCAGGATCATGTTCCAGCCGCCGAAGAAAAGCCCGAAGGCGACGCAATACGCGACGGTTCCCGCATAGTGGTCCGGATACGGCTGATAGAAGAAGATCGCGATGGCGATTTCGAGCGCGCCGCCAGCGATCGCGAGCCGCCAAGTGCGGTAGCGGACCACTTTCGCGGAGATGATCTGGAGCGTGCCATCGGCGAGAAAGAGCGTGCCGAAGATCAGCGAAAGCACGAAGTTGCCATGCTCGCCGCCGACGAGCACGAGCCCCGCCGACAGGCAAAACGTGATGCCTTTCACGTAGCGCAGCGTACGCTGCCCGCCCATGCCGGTCCACGCGACAGCGAGCGTCGCGAGTCCTTCGAGGAGCAGCAGCAGGGCGAACGGCATGATCGGAAAGAAGAGGGCGCCGTCGAGCGCATCGGAAAAGATCACGGCGCCTAGCCCGATGCTGAGGAAGCCGACCGCCATGAGCCCGCGCCAGCGGGTTCGCAGATAATCCACGCCGAGGAGAATCATCATCAAGCGAACCATCGCGCCTCCGTATCGAATCGGCACTGTGTGCGTCGCCAAGCCTGGCGCGGCCTTGCTTTTGCCTGAACAAATGCGCCCGGCTCACTGACTGATCGCTGGGAGTTTAACGCCTAACGCTCCTCGCGGGCCTGCCGCTTCGACGAGCGGGATACAATGCGCGGCGCCGATATCCACCTCACACAAGCCATGACCGATCAAGCCCGGCCGTATCTTCTCGGCCCGCTGTTGAAGAGCGTTTCGCGCTCCTTCTACCTGACGCTGCGCATCCTGCCCGCAGGCATGCGCGACCCGATCGGTCTCGCGTATCTGCTCGCCCGCGCCGCCGATACGATCGCCGACACCTCGCTCGTCGCGCCCGGCCGGCGGCTCGAACTGCTGCTGTCGTTGCGCGCGCGCGTGAACGGCGCCCCGGACGATGCCGCGCTCGACACCGCGATGAACGACGTCGCGCGCCAGCAGACGCAGCCTGACGAAAAGGTCCTGCTCGAATCGCTGCCAGCGGCGCTCGCGGTGCTGTCGAGCTTCGAAGATGCGGATCGGCAAGCGGTACGCGAGATCGTCACCACGCTCACACAAGGCATGGAGTTCGACCTGCGCACGTTCCCCGACGAAACCTCGGGACAGGTCGTCGCGCTGCGCGAATTCGACGAAATGGATCGCTACACGTATCTGGTTGCGGGCTGCGTCGGCGAGTTCTGGACGAAGATGACCTACGCGCACATGCCGGGCACGCTTACGGCCGACCCCGCGACGATGGCGGCGCGCGGCATCCGCTTCGGCAAGGCGCTGCAGATGGTCAATATCCTGCGCGATTGCGGCAAGGATCTGCGCATCGGGCGCTGCTATCTGCCGGACGCGCTGCTCGGGCGATACGGTCTCACCGTACACGATCTGCTCGCACCCGATGCTTCCGAGCGTGCTCGCGGCGTGCTCCTCGATGCGACGCGCATGACGCTCGTCTACTTTCGCGACGCGATCGCCTACACGCTCGCGATTCCCGCGTTTTCAATGCGGCTGCGGCTCGCGTGCCTCTGGCCGATCATGATCGGCATGGAGACGCTTGCGCTCCTCGTCGACAACGAACATTGGCTCGATCCGCAGTGCGTCTCGAAGGTCAAGCGGGGGGACGTGTACCGCGTCATGGCGCTTTCGATGCCGATGGTGGCGTCGGACGCTTTGGTGAAGCGCTGGTTCGAACGGATGCTTGCCAGGATCGAAGCGCGCCTTTGAAAGCAAAAACGTCGAGGCCCGCTTTGCAGCGGGCCTCGACGTCAAAGTAAAGCGGGAAGTGACTTTAAGCCGCCATCACCGAGACGGCCTTGGTCACGAGATACGCTTCCATCGCTTCCGGACCGCCTTCCGAGCCGTAGCCCGAATCCTTCACGCCGCCGAAAGGCATTTCCGGGGACGGCGTCGCGGGCTGGTTGATCCACAGCATGCCGACTTCCATCTGCTGCGAAAGCAGGTGCACGTTGCGGAACGACTTCGTAAACGCGTAGCCCGCAAGACCATACGGCAGACGATTCGCCTCGGCGATCGCTTCTTCCAGCGTATCGAAGCCGCGCACGGCCGCGACCGGGCCGAACGGCTCGTTGTTGAACACATCGGCTTCGAGCGAGACGTTCGTCAGCACGGTCGGCGCGAAGAAGTTGCCCTCCGATCCAACGCGCTCGCCGCCCGTCGCCACCGTCGCGCCGGTCGCGCGCGCGTTGTCGAGCACCTTGCCCATCGCGGCGAGACGGCGCGAGTTGGCGAGCGGCCCGAGCGTCGTGCCTTCGGTCAGGCCGTCACCGACCTTCAGGCTCTCGGCATGCTTGACGAGCGCCTGCACGAACTCCTCGCGGATGCTGTTGTGCACGAGAAAGCGCGTAGGCGAGATGCAGACCTGCCCCGCGTTGCGGAACTTCGCGCCGCCCGATGCCTTCACGGCGAGCGCCACGTCGGCATCTTCGGCGACGATCACCGGCGCGTGACCGCCCAGTTCCATCGTCGCGCGCTTCATGTGCGCGCCCGCGAGCGCGGCGAGCTGCTTGCCGACCGGCGTCGAACCCGTGAACGTCACCTTGCGGATCACCGGATGCGGGATCAGGTAGCCGGAAATCTCAGCCGGATCGCCGAACACGAGACCGACCGTGCCCGCTGGCACGCCCGCTTCGACGAACGCCTGCAACAGCGCCGCCGGCGACGCCGGGGTTTCCTCCGGCGCCTTCACGAGGAACGAGCAGCCGCTGGCAAGCGCCGCGCTCAGCTTGCGCACGATCTGGTTCACCGGAAAATTCCACGGCGTGAAAGCGGCGACCGGGCCGATCGGTTCCTTGATCACGAGCTGCTGCGCCGACAGATTGCGCGACGGCACGATCCGGCCGTACACGCGGCGTCCTTCGTCGGCGAACCATTCGATGATATCGGCGGCGGCGAGCACTTCGACGCGCGCTTCGGCGAACGGCTTGCCCTGTTCCTGCGTCATCAGGCGGGCGATGTCGGCGGCACGTTCGCGCACGAGCGAGGCGGCCTTGCGCATCGTCGTGGCGCGTTCGTTCGCGGGAATCTTGCGCCACGCTTCGAAGCCCTTTTGCGCGGCTTCGAGCGCGCGGTCCAGGTCGGGGATGCCCGCGTGCGCGACTCGGCCGATGGCTTGGCCGGTCGCCGGGTTGATCACGTCGAGCGTCTTGCCGCTCTTGGCGTCGGACAATTCGCCGTTGATCAGGAGCCGGGTGTCTGTGTAACCTGAAGTAGCCATGTTCTTTCCTTATACGGGTGTTGGTCGGTCGGCCGCACGCGCCTGAAAGCGGCCATCGTGCGGCCATCGGAATGCGGAAGCCAGACGACGATCTTATCCGATCGAGCGCAAATCATCAGAACGTGCCGGGGTAGGCGCCGCCGTCGAGCAGCAGGTTCTGGCCGGTCAGATAGCCCGCATGCGCGCTGCACACGAAGGCGCACAGTGCGCCGAATTCGTCGGCGCTGCCGAAGCGGCCCGCCGGGATGCCGCCGCGTTTGGCGTCGAGCACGCTCTGGTAGTCGCGGCCGCCCGCGTTCGCTGCGCTCTGTGTCGAGGCGTGCAGGCGGTCGGTGTCGAAGAGGCCCGGCAGCATGTTGTTGATCGTCACGTTGCGCCTCGCGAGGTCCGGCTTGCGAGCCAGCCCCGCGATGAAGCCGGTCAAGCCGCTGCGCGCGCCGTTCGAGAGGCCGAGCACGTCGATCGGCGACTTAACCGCGCCCGACGTGATGTTGACGACGCGCCCGAAGCCGCGCTCGGCCATCGCGTCGACGGTGGCCTTGATCAGCTCGATCGGCGTGAGCATGTTGGCGTCGAGCGCGGCGAGCCACGCGTTGCGGTCCCAGTCGCGGAAATCGCCCGGCGGCGGGCCGCCCGCGTTGTTCACGAGGATATCGACCTGCGGGCAGGCCGCGAGCGCCGCCGCGCGGCCCGCTTCGGTCGTGATGTCGCCCGCGACGCTTTTTACCGTCACCGACGGATTGACCGCGCGCAACTCTGCGGCCGTGGCTTCGAGCGCTTCCTGGCCGCGCGCGGTGATGACGACGTTAACGCCATCGGCGACGAGCGCGCGCGCGCAGCCCTTGCCGAGACCCTTGCTCGCGGCGCAGACTAGCGCCCAGCGTCCTTCGATTCCGAGGTTCATGCCTGCAAACTCCTGATAGGTGTAGTGCCGTAAAGATTGTGCGGACCGATTTCGCCGATGCTGCGCACGCCCGAGAGTCCCATGCTGACGTCGAGTTCGGCGCGCAGGATTTCCAGCATCCTTGTCACGCCCGCTTCGCCCATCGCGCCGAGCGCGTACATGAACGCGCGGCCGACGAGCGTGCCTTTCGCGCCGAGCGCGAGCGCCTTCATCACGTCCTGGCCGCTGCGGATGCCGCCGTCGAACCAGACTTCGAGCGCGTCGCCGACGGCATCGACGATCGGTGGCAGCGCTTCGATCGATGACGCCGCGCCGTCGAGCTGACGCCCGCCGTGATTGCTCACAACGATCGCGTCCGCCCCGATCGATGCCGCGATGCGCGCGTCGTCGGCATCGAGGATGCCCTTCAGGATCAGCTTGCCGCCCCATTGCCGCCTGATCTCGGCGATGTCGTCCCAGTCGAGCGACGGGTCGAACTGCGACGCGACCCACTTGCTGATCGTGATGACGTCGTCGGCGCCCTTGATGTGGCCCGCGAGATTGCCGAAGGTCTTCGCGCCATGCAGCGCGCGCCATGCCCAGGCGGGTTTCGTCGCGATATCGAGCAGGTTCGCGAGCGTCATGCGCGGCGGCACGGACATGCCGTTCTTCAGGTCCTTGTGGCGCTGGCCGTTGATCTGCAAGTCGAGCGTGACGACGAGCGCCGAGCAGCCCGCCGCCTTCGCACGCTCGATCAGCGACGCGTTGAAGCCGCGGTCGCGCATCACGTAAAGCTGGAACCAGAACGGCTTCGTCGTATGGCGCGCGACGTCCTCGATCGAACAGATGCTGACCGTCGAGAGCGTGAACGGCACGCCGAAGCGCTCCGCCGCGCGCGCCCCGAGGATCTCGCCGTTCGCCCACTGCATGCCGGTGAGGCCGGTCGGCGCGATGGCGACCGGCATCGTCACTGGCGCGCCGAGCATCGTGCTCGCGGTCGAGCGTCCTTCGACATCGATCGCGACCCGCTGGCGCAACTTCAGCGCGGCGAGATCGGCGGTATTCGCGCGATACGTGCTCTCGGTGTACGAGCCGCTATCGACGTAATCGTAGAAGGCTTTTGGCACGCGCCGCTTCGCGAGCACGCGCAGGTCTTCGACACAGGTGATCGGTGTCATGGCTTACGGTGCGTTGGTGGTTGCGGCGTCGAAGAGCGGGTCGCTCGGGGTGTCGTCACTCGCCGCGATCGGCGACTTCACGATGAACAGATACGACATCGCGGAGACGCACGCCACGGCGGCGCTCACGATCAGCGCGTTGACGAACGAATGCGTGCGGTCCACGACGATGCCAGTGATGAGCGGCGCCGCCGATCCCGCGAGAAAGCCGCCGAAGTTCTGGATGCTGCCAAGCGATGCGACCACATGCCGGGGCGCCGCCACGCTCACGAGCGACCACGCGCCGCCCGAGGCGAGGTTGATGAAGAGCATCGCGAGCGAAATGTAGACGACTGCCATCACGGTGCTGCCAGTCAGTGCGGCGGGCACGGTGAAGAGCGCCGCGCCGATGAGGCCAGTGCAGATCGGCCACTTGCGGCTGCCGATCGGCGAGAAGCCGTGGCGCAGCAAGCGATCCGCGATGAAGCCGCTCGACACCATGCCGATCGTGCCGAAGAAGTACGGAATCGATACGACCCAGCCGGTGTTCGCGATCGAGAGGCCGCGTTCGTGTTCGAGATACGCGGGCAGCCACGTCAGATACAGCCACACCATGTAGATCACGCCCATGAAGCCGAACAGCATGCCCCACGTCGTGCGCTGGCCGAAGAGCGCGCGCCATTCGGCACCGCTCAAACTGCGCTTCGCGTTCTGCGTTTCGGCGCCTTGATCGAGGTACGCCTCTTCCTCTCGCGTGAGCTTCACTTCGTTGCGGTCGCGATAGGTCGCGTACCAGCCGAGCGCGACGAGAAAGCCGAGCACGCCCGTCAGGATGAACATGTTGCGCCAGCCGAGCGCGAGCATCAGGCCGGTGAGGATCGGCGGTGCGAGTGCGGGGCCGATCGTGCTCGATGCCACGAAGATGCCGGTCGGCGCGCCGCGGTCCTTCATGTTGAACCATTCGCCGATTACCTTTGCGCCCGCCGGAAACTGCGGCGACTCGCCGATGCCAAGGAACACGCGCGCGATAAAAAATTGCTGCAGCGACGTGACGAAGCCGCCGCACAACTGCGCGACCGACCACGCGCACATGCCGACGCCGAGCATCAGCCGCGCGCCGAAGCGATCGAGCATCACGCCGACGGGCAGTTGCGAAAACGCGTAGGCCATCGAGAACGCGGAGAGCAGCATGCCCATCTCGGAGGCCGAGAGGCTCATTTCGCCGCGAATCATGCTGTTGGCGACCGACAGCGCGCTGCGGTCGAGGTAGTTGATGCAGCCTGCGAGTGTCAGCAGGAAGATCGCGACGCGCTGGGTGCGCCGCAAACGTGGGCTTCTGTTCATTGCTGTCTCCGATATGTTTTTTTCGCCGCGCGATATGTGCTGCGTGCGCGTACGGTGTTGCGCATTACATCGACGCTTCGAGCATCGCCAGATAGTCGTCGGGCGAGGCTTCGTGCGGGTTCGTCTTGTGGCTGTGATCCTTCAGCGCGCCCGCGACGATGCGCGGGAACAACTCGCGCGTCACGCCGAGTTCGCCGAGGCCGCGCGGCAGGCCGAGCGTGGCCGTCATCGCGCGGATCGCGGGGCCGACTTCATCGGCGGAAGCGAGGCCCATCGCCTGAGCGATGCGGTCGAGCTTGCTTTCGTCCTGCATCGACGGCGACGCGCGGTTGAACGCGATCACGGCCGGAAGGAAGATCGCGTTGAGCGTGCCGTGATGCAGGCGCGGATCGATGCCGCCGAGCGAATGGCTCAGGCTATGCACGCAGCCGAGGCCCTTCTGGAACGCGAGTGCACCCTGCATCGACGCGCTCATCATGTTCAGGCGCGCGGTGCGGTCGGCGCCGTCGCGCGTCGCGCGCTCGATGTGCCGCCACGCGCGCCAGAGACCGTCGAGCGCGATGCCGTCGGCGGGCGGGTTGAAAGCGGGCGCCATGAAGGTTTCGAGGCAATGCGCGATCGCGTCCATGCCGGTCGCGGCCGTCATGAGCGGCGGCAGGCCGAGCGTGAGATCCGGGTCGCAGATCGCGACGCGCGGCACGACGAACGGCGAGATCACGCCGACTTTGCGGCCGTCGTCGAGAATCAGGATCGCGCCCCGGCCCACTTCGCTGCCGGTGCCGGCGGTGGTCGGAATCGCGATGACGGGTGCCGTCGCCGATGTGATGCGCGCCGCGCCGCCTTCGATCACCGCGAAGCTTTGCAGCGGGCCGTCGTGCGTGGCGCACACGGCGACGCCTTTCGCGAGGTCGATCGACGAGCCGCCGCCCACCGCGATCACGCCGTCGCATTTGTGCGACCGATACATCGCGACGGCATCGCGCACGACGCTCTCGTTCGGATTCGGCGGCGTGCGGTCGAAGACGGGCACGGGCGCAGGGCTTGCGAGCGTCGCGATGACCTTGTCGAGGATGCCGGCCGCGCGGATGCCCGCATCGGTCACGATCAGCGGCCGGCGGATGCCGATGCGCTCGCATTCGCCGGCCAGCAGCCGGATGGCGCCGCACTCGAACTGGATTTGCGTAATGTAGTTGATGAGGGACATGATCGATGACGGAAAGTTATAGGAGGGCTATGCTGTCGGCTCGCCACTGCAGCGGCCTGTTATGAAATGCTTGTGCCCAAGTATAGGGAGCGTCCCGTCTGAGCGATACTGACAACATTTGATAGCGCTATAACTTTCTCTCAACTCTGATTCAAGAATGACGCCTACGCTCAATTCGATCATCTCCCGCCTGCACGTCAAGCAGTTGCGCCTCCTGATCGCGCTCGGCGAGCATGGCACCCTCCTCGGCGCCGCGAAGCAGCTCGCGCTCACGCAGCCCGGCGCGAGCAAGGCGCTGCACGAGATCGAAACCACCTTCGGCACGCCGCTATTCGTGCGCACGAATCGCGGGCTCGAACCCAATGCGGCGGGACATTGCGTGATCCGCTACGCGCGCCTGATCCAGACCGACCTCGCGCATCTGCGCGAGGAGATCGTCGGCATCATGCGGGGTTTCGGGGGGCGCGTGTCGGTCGGCGTGATCATGGGCGCGGTGCCGCTGCTCACGGATGCGATCACGGCCGTGACGGCGCAGCAGCCGGAGATGTCGGTGGAGATCGTCGAGGATACGAGCGCCACGCTGCTCGGCCTGATCGATGCGGGACGGCTCGATCTCGCCATCTGCCGCACGAGCGTGAGCCAGACGCCGTATCTCTACGACAGCGCCTTCGTGCAGGAGGAAACGCTCGCGGTCATCGCGAATACGGGGCATCCGCTGGCGAAGCGCCGGCGCCTTTCGCTCAAGGATCTCGCTGAGTACCGCTGGGTCGTCTATCGCGCGAACATGCCGATGCGTGTGCTGCTCGAACGCGAATTCCACGACGCGCAACTGCGCTTTCCCGCGCACTTGCTGGAGACGACTTCCGCGTTCGCGACGCTTTCGCTCTTGCAGAAGAACGTGGCGCTGGTGGCGCTGGTATCGATCGATGTCGCGCGGTTTTGCACCGAGCACGGGGTCGCGTGCACGTTGCCGCTGCAACTGTCGTCGCGCAGCGAGCCGTATGAACTCGTGACGCGCCGCGATGCGCCGCTATCACCCGGCGCGCGCCTGCTGATGCAGGAGATCGTCGGCTGAGGCGTGGCTCAAGGCACGCGCCGATAGACGACGTTGCAGCCTGACGCATCGGTGATGACGAGGTTGTCGCCATCGAGCGCGTAGCCATAATCGACGACCGCATCGTTCGCGATCGACAGCGCGAGATGGCCGGGCGACGGCACGCGCCACGTGCCGCCGTCCCACCACGTGAAGGCGCCCGGCGGCTCCGCTTCGCCGAAGTACAATCCGTTCGGTTCGATGCGCAGGCGCGCGGCGTGATGGACCGCGCAATCATCCTTGCGCGCCATCTGCCACACGCCCACGAGTCCCGCATCGGCAGTTGCCATTGCCGCTCCCATGAAAATCAGCGCCGCGACCAGTGCAAACGCTCGCAGACGCGGCGCCAGGCGCTCAGAGCGCATCGACTTCCTTCTTCGCCGCGCCTGACAGGCTCATGCCTTTCGCTTTTGACTTGAGCATCTTGGCGAAACCCTTTGCGGCCCCGCCGCCCTTCGCGTCGCTGTGCATGATCGCCGCGAGCTTGCCGAGTTCGACGCCGCTCATCACGCTGTCGTCGTCGATCAGGGCGGCCACTGCCTTCACATCCGGCTTGCGACGGCCGAAGCGCCGCCCGACGCGCTTCGCCTCGACCGCCGCGAAATGCGGCCGCAGCACCGGGCACGCGAGCGCGGTCTGGATCGCCGCGATGCCGTCCGTCAGATGATCGCCACCGAGGGCGAGCACCAGATGCGCATCGGGCGTGGCGAGCACGGCGTGCGCTGCGGCGGCGTGGTTCGCGTCGGCGGCGCCTGTCACCATGACGGTCGCGCGGCCCTCGACGTGCGCGATCATCTCCTCGGTGTCCCAATGTACCTCGACGCGGACCGCGTGCACGCCCGGCACGGCGAAGAGCGCGCCTTCTGCACCGCGCATCAGCGTCATCGATTCCTCCATCGACTCGCCCGGCTGCAGCACCCTGAACGCGTGGTCCTCGATGCAATGCACCACCGTGCGGAACGAGCGCATGCTGCCCGTCGGATCGACGACTTCGCCGCTCACGAATTCGCCCTTGAGCGTGAGATCGGCGGGCACGCGCATTGGCTGCGCGCCGCGGTTCACGAGTTCGATGCCCACGCGCACGGGCGCGCCGATCGGCACCTCGCCGAGCAGTGGCGTGACGACGAGCGCGAGGCCCTCGACCTCGACTTCGAGATCGGTCGGCGTAATCGTGGGCGCGGTGGTCGATGCGCCGCCGAATGCGACCGCGCCGGGACGCACGAAGGGATCGGGATAGTGCCGTAACTGCTTCAGGTTGTCCGTGTGATACGACCACTGGATATTCGCCGGAAACGGACTGGACGGCGTGCCGGCTGCCGCGATCACGTCGCTCGTGCACATGAAGCCGTGGTCGGCGAAGTTGTGGACGAGCCCCATCGCGTGCCCGATCTCGTGGACCGCGGTGCGGAAGTAGGGCGCGGCGGCCGTGCCGAATCGCTGGCCGCCGACGGTGCCCCAGCTCGGATCGATCGTCCAGTGCGACGCGATACCGATGCCCTCGCGCGGCACGTTGTTCGAGTCGGTGCCGGCTGCGTCGTACATGATGCCGCGCGGCGTCGAGTCAATGTTCTTCACCGCGAGCACGTGATAGCGCCATTCGCTGTCGAGGCTCGTGGCGTCACGGCGCGCGAGCATCGCCGCGTGCATCTCCGCATCGGACCAGGAATCGCCGCTCGGCTCGGCGACGTTCGTGTCGCTCAGCTTCACGTCGACTTGCCAGCCGAGCTCGTCCATCACGGTCTGCCAGGTGCGGCTCGCGCCGTCGGTGGTCGGCTGCTCGGAGCCGCTCACGGTATCGATTTCCACCGTGCATCGGCGGTAGTACGGCGTGAGCCAGCCCATCGTGAGACGCCCGGTCACGACGCCGAATGCGTTCTTCACGTCGCCTTCCGCATAGTCCGACGGCGACGGGTAGCCGCTCGGCGCGGCCATGCGGATCATTCGCGCGCTCAGCGTCGATTCGAGCGCCCAGCTATTGGGCGCGGTGAAGCGCCACAACTCGAAGCCGAGCGTGAAGCCCGTGCCGCGATAAAAGAACTCGGGCAGCGTCGTGACGCGCACGTAGTAGCGATAGCGCGAGCGCCGCAGGATCGGGATGCCGTTGGCCGGGTTCGGTCCGCCAAAGAGGAACGGCCGCACACCGGCGAGGTTCTGCGGCGATGCCGCATCGCGTAGTCCCGGAGGGCCAGGCGGGAGAGGCGGGATCGGCACGGGGACGAGCGGCGGCACGGGAAAGAGCGGCGGCACGGTCAAAATGCGCACCGGCCGCTGATAGAGATCGCCGCTCGCGGTACGCCCGGCGCTGTGGCATTCGACGCGCAACGTGCCGTCGTACACGACGAGCGGCGCGCCCGCCGGGCTGTAGTTCAGGAGCCAGCAGCCGCAGCGGATCGTGCGGAATTGCAGTAACGGTGGCTGCAGCCCGCCGCCGGGGGTGATGCCCGTCGATATGCCGGGCGGAATCGTGATGCGCAGATCGCCGGCGGCGTCGGCTTCTTCGGAGGGCGGGATGTAGTCGGGAAGTGGGGGAAACAAGGCGGCCATCGTGGTACTCCGCTTGGGTTGCGGGTCGGCGCAGGTGTCGTTGCGGCTTGGGTGCCGGGCAGCATGCGCACACTCGTATCGCGTGCATCGAATGCGCTTGCGGCGAGTCGCGCCGCGTAAGCTTAAAGATAGTGGGCATTAGCGTGGCGGCAAGTTCTTCTGCGCCGGACTGTGGGTTTCCCAACAGTCATCTGCCGCTCACAGCCACGTGCAAAACGTCTGCTATCGCCTAGATGCGAACCTTTCGGGTGGCTAAAGGATCACCTAAGCTTTCTTTCAGCACGGACGTTGCCGCTATGAGCTGCCGTCCGCGCCGCAGGCCCGCAACGCCGTTATCGACGGCCGCCGCTCATCCGAACGACATCCGCCGCGCCTGCGTCTCACGACGATCGGAGGTCGGCATGGTCAGCAAATCGAACCCGGGGAAGAAAACCGGCGCCCCCGCAACCCGCAAGGCGTCTCGCAAGAAGGCTGACGCGAAGGAAGACACGCAGATTCCTCAGCCCGACGATCCAATGGTGCAAGTGCGCCTCATCTCGGCCAACGCGGATGAACTTAAACGCTTCATCGATTCCACGCCGATGGAGTTCGCCTGCGCCGGTCCGCGCGTGAACAAGGAAGGCATCGCCACCGCGCACGTGCTGATGAAAGACAGCGTCGCGAAGGCGGCGCAGCGCAACGATGCGGTGCGGCTGGAGATCGTCGCGGACGCTTCGGACATGGCCGACGAAGGCCCGCCTCAAGTCGGCAGCGGCAATCGCTTCGAAGACCCGGCCGTGCTGCCGACAGGCCGCGGCGTGCTGTTGAGGAAGCCATCATGAGCTATCTCAACATCGTCGAAGTCGAATCGGCCATTGCAAATCTCGCGGGGGCGTATCCCGCGCTGACAAGCCTCGTCGCGTTGCCGAATCCGTCGATCGAAAGACGCGCGAGCCACGCGCTGCGCATCTCGAACGGCGGCTTCGGCACACGCGACGCCGTCATGATGATCGGCGGCGTTCATGCGAGAGAGTGGGGCAGTTGCGAGATCCTCATCAACTTCGCGACGGACCTGCTCTCGGCCTACACGAACAGCGCGGGCCTGCAGTACGGCGGCAAGACCTTCAGTGCGGCGACGGTTCAAGGCATGGTGAACACGCTCGAGTTCGTCGTCTATCCGCTCGTGAATCCCGATGGCCGTCTCTACAGCCAGCAGCACGATGCCGCGATCCTCAACGGCTGGCGCAAGAATCGCAATACGGCGTCGAGCGGCGGCGATCCGAACCGGATCGGTGTCGATATCAATCGTAACTATGATTTTCTATGGGACTTTGCGAGCAAGATGGCGCCGTCGTCACCGGGCGCATCGTCCGATCCGGCCGACGAGACGTTTCATGGCACGGGCGCCTTCTCCGAGCCCGAGACGCGCAACGTGCAATGGCTCGTCGACGCGGTGCCGCGCACGCGCTGGTTCATCGACGTCCACAGCTATTCGGAGCTGATCCTCTATAACTGGGGCGACGACCAGAACCAGTCGAACGATCCCGCAATGAACTTCCGCAACGTCGCATGGGACGGCAAGCGCGGCGTGAGGAACGACGTCTACGCCGAATACATCCCGAGCGACGACGAAGCCGTGGCCGCCGCGCTCGCCAACCGCATGAAGGCGGCGATCACCGCGGTACGCGGGCGCAGCTACACCGCCGAGCCGTCGTACGGCCTCTATCCGACATCCGGTGCCAGCGACGACTACGTCTACGCGCGCCACTGGCTGAATCCGGCAAAGGCCAAGACCTACGGCTTCGTGATCGAGTGGGGCACGCGCTTTCATCCAGCGTGGAGCGAGATGGAGCTGATCATCGACGACATCTCGGCGGCGCTCATCGACTTCTGCGCGGCGGCGCCGTGCGCGGGCGGCG
Organism: Caballeronia terrestris; assembly: GCF_001544515.1. Classification (GTDB taxonomy): domain Bacteria; phylum Pseudomonadota; class Gammaproteobacteria; order Burkholderiales; family Burkholderiaceae; genus Caballeronia; species Caballeronia terrestris. The sequence goes on along the minus strand of NZ_FCOL02000003.1, from coordinate 72,211 downwards.
TCATCGCGGTCGGTCCGCTCAACACGCGGCTCTCGTTCGTCGATATTCCGGCGGGAACCGAAACCGCTCGCGCCCTCGTGTTCTCCGCGCAAAGCTGCCAGCCGCTGACGCTCCAGGTGACCGCCGGTCCGGCTCTCACGTCGGGGCCGGGCACGCTCGGCCTGCCGTTCGGCGGGCTGCTCTCGCTGCCAGCCGTGCCCGATGCCACCACTCGCGAAGTGCGCCTCTGGGTCAGCTACAAGGCCGGCGCGGCCGGTACGAGCGCGGCAGGCAGCGTGACCGTCTCGTGCCCGCAGACGGGCGCGCAGTGGGTCATCCCGATCACGGCGAATGCGATTGTCAAGCCGAATGTAGCGTCGATGCTCGTGCTTGATCGCTCGGGCAGCATGGACGATCCGTCGGGCATTCCGGGCAAGAAGCGCATCGACGTGCTGCACGACGCGGCGCCGACCTTCGTCGAACTGCTCGGCGACACGGACGGCATCGGCGTGGTCGCGTTCGACCAGGACGCGGCGCTGCGGCTCGCCGTAACGCAGGCGGGGCCGGTGGGCTTCGGCACCGGACGCGTGCAGGCGAAGAGCGCAATTTCGAGCCATCTCACGAACCCGCTGGGCAGCACGTCGATCGGTGATGGCGTGGAGCTCGCGCACGACAGCCTCGTGGGCGCGGCGGCCTATGCGAAGAAGGCGGTCGTCGTGTTCACCGATGGCGAGGAGAACACCGCGAAGTTCATCGCCGATATCGCCTCGAAAATCGATGACCGCGTGTTCGCGATCGGGCTCGGCACGGTCGGGCAATTGAACCCGGTTGCGCTGTCGAAGCTCGTGAACAATACCGGCGGCTACCTGATGCTGACAGGGCCGCTTGGCGCATCCGAGCAGTTTCGCGTCGCGAAGTATTACCTGCAGATATTGAGCGGCGTGGTGAACAGCCAGATCGTCGTCGATCCGGAAGGGTATGTGAGCGGGCGCGACGTTGTGCGCATTCCGTTCGATCTCACCGAGGCCGATACGTCGACCGACGTCGTCCTGCTTTCGCCGCTGCGGCGCCTGCTGAACTTTCGCGTCGAGACGCCTATGGGCGACCTGATCGATCCGGCATCGGTGGCGTCGCTCGTCGATTCGTCGTTCGTGCCGGGCACGGGGCTCGATGCGTACCGGCTCTCGCTGCCGGCGATCTGGCCGACGCATTCGGCGCACGCCGGGCGCTGGTACGCACGGCTCGAACTGGGTGGCGGCACAGGTCCGGGTATCGGCGACGTGCAACGCGACCTCGACGTCGATCGTAGCCGCGTGGTGTCGCATGGCGTGCCGTTCAGCGTCACGGTGCAGGCGCGCTCGTCGCTCACGATGACCGCCGAGGCGAGCGCGCGGCGGCCTGTGCCCGCGACCGTCATCGATCATCGCGTGACGTTGCGACAGCTTGATTTGCCGCTGGACCGGCCCGCTTCCGTGATCGTCGAAGCGACGGACCCGGCGGGCGCGATGAGTATCGTGCAGCTCGCCGATGCCGGGCCGGGCGCGTTCATCGCGCAGACGGACGCGCCCGCTGCGGGCGTCTACGTGTTCCGCTACGTCGCGCGTGGCCGGAGTTTCGCGGGCGTGCCGTTCATGCGCGAGCAGGTGCGCACGGTCGGCGTATGGGCGGGCGGCGACGATCCGCCACCGCGTTCGGGTACCGGCGACGATGGCGACAAATGCTGTAGCGGCGTCATTCAATGCCTGCTCGAAGACCGTGGCGTGAGGGAACTGATGAAGCGCTATGGCATCGATGCGCAACGGCTCGCCGAGTGTTTGAAGAAGCAGAAGAAAGGTGGCGGCTGATCCGTGATGTGTGGCCGATACGCGTTCTGGTGATAGGCTCTAGCGAGCGCGAATGACGCCACACAACACGGAGACAAAACATGGCAGTGAGCGAAGGAGTGATCGCATTGCGGGAAGCGCTCGGCGCGCAAGTGGTGATGCTGCCCGAGGAGTTCGGCGATCGCAGGGTCGAGGACTGGAGCGGATTGCCGGGCGCGGTGCCGCTCGCGATCATCCGCCCGCGCGACACGAACGAGGTCGCCGCGGCGCTCGCGATCTGCGCGCGCCATGCGCAACCGGTCGTGACGCAGGGCGGGCTGACGGGCCTCGTCGGCGGCGCGAACCTGCGCGGCGGCGAGGTCGCGCTGAGTCTCGAACGCATGAACCGGATCGTCGAGATCGATACCGTGTCGGGCACGATGACGGTCGAAGCCGGCACGCCGCTTCAGGTGGTCCAGGAAGCGGCGAGCGCTGCAGGCTTCTACTTTCCGCTCGATCTCGGCGCGCGCGGCAGTTGCACCATCGGCGGAAACCTGGCGACGAATGCCGGAGGAAACCGTGTCATCAAGTACGGCATGATGCGCGATCAGGTGCTGGGCGTGGAGGCGGTATCGGCGAATGGCGCGATCGTCGGCGGGCTCAACAAGATGATCAAGAACAATAGCGGCTACGATCTGCGCCACTTGCTGATCGGCAGCGAAGGCACGCTCGCGGTCATTACGCGCGTGGTGCTGCGCTTGCGTCCCAAGCCGACTGCAACCGCGACGGCGTGGTGCGGGCTGCCTGGCTTCGACGCGGTCACCACATTGCTGACGCGCGCGCAGGCAGGGCTCGCGCCGGGCGTGTCGGCGTTCGAGGTGATGTGGGCCGGTTACTACGATGCCGTGCTCGGCAACCTCGCTAACCTGCGTGCGCCCCTTGGCGAACCGCATCCGTTTTACGTGCTGCTCGAAAGCGTTGGCACGGACCCGGTCCGTCATAGCGACGCCTTCGAGGAATTCCTCGGGACGATGCTCGAGGAAGGTGTCGTGAGTGATGCGGCGATCGCTTCGTCGGACGCGCATGCGCAAGCCTTCTGGGCGATCCGCGATGCGCCGGGCGAGTATCAGCGGTTCATCCCGAACCACGCCGCCTATGACGTGAGCTTTTCGATCGCGCAAGTCGGCGAGGCGGCGGCGCAATGCGAGACGCGGCTGCGCGAGCGATGGCCGGAGGCTGCGATCCTCGTCTATGGGCATCTCGGCGATGGCAATATCCACATCGTCGTCGATGTGCCGGGCTTGGGGAAGCACGATCACGATGACATCGACGGGGTCATCTACGACGTGACGCGCGAGTTTCACGGGTCGATTTCGGCGGAGCACGGGATCGGAGTGAAGAAGAAGGAGTACCTGCACCTGAGCCGCTCGGAGACGGACATCGAGTCGATGCGGGCGATCAAGCAGGCGCTCGATCCGCTGGGGATTCTCAATCCCGGGAAGGTTTTTTAGGGGATGCAGCGTTGAATCTGCTGCTGGCGTCGTTCCGTTTCAGGCCGATCAGGTTCGCCGGGGCAGCGCTGCGTGTTGCTATTGCCTGTCTGATCATGTTCGCGGGTATTGCGGTGTTCCAGAATCATCTTCTTTATTTTCCACAGAAGGTTCACGTCGATGACATGCTCTCCGACGGGCTTCGCGCGTGGCCGTCGCCGCAGGATTTTCGCGGGCTCGTGGCGGAGCCGAACGAGCCTGCACGTGCGACGGCGATCGTCTTCCATGGTAACGCGGGGCATGCCGGCCACCGGGAGTTTTACGCGACGGTCCTGACGCGCCTCGGGCTTCGCGTGATTCTCGCGGAGTATCCGGGGTACGGTCCGCGTGACGGGTCCTTGGGCGAAAAGTCTCTGGTCGCCGATGCAGAAGAGACGATAGCGCTGGCTCATCGTCTGCACGGCGCGCCGGTGTTGCTCATCGGTGAATCGCTTGGGAGCGGCGTGGCGGCGGCTGCCGGCGCGCGTCAACGCGACAAGACAGCGGGCATGCTGCTCATCACGCCGTGGGACCGGCTGGAGAATGTCGCGGCTTTCCACTATCCCTGGCTGCCGGTGAAGTGGCTGCTTCAGGATCATTACGACAGCGCGTCTCACCTCACTTCTTACGGCAAGCCGGTGCTCGTCGTTATCGCCGAGCGCGACAGCATCGTTCCGCCGCGCTTCGGCACGGCGCTCTATGATGCCTTGCCAGAGCCGAAGAAGCTGACGGTCGTTAAGGCAGCAGGGCATAACGATTGGGCCGCCCAGGTCGGTGAGGACTGGTGGCGCGACGCGGTTACGTTCCTACTTGTGAAGTCCTAGGAAGAACCTATAGCGGGCAGAGGCAACTCATATTGGCGTTTGCGGCGTTCTCCGATTCCAATGAAGGCTCAGAGGATTTTGGAGAAGGCGATGAAGCTCGTGTACAACAGGCTGAGGGCCGCTCCTTCCGACCTTTAACGATCTGACTACTGCACTTCGCATCACACGGCGCCGACCCACGCATTTAGCCGATCGTCGCATCGCTGTAGCCCAACTCGCGCAGGATAGCGTCGATGTGCTGTCCAAGCGCAGGCACAGCATCCATACGCGGTTCTTCGGACGGCGCCACGTCCGGCGGATAGAGTGCCGGGATGTCACCCTGTGTCGAGGGCGTCAGCCGATGCTCAAGCCCGTTTGATAGAACCCGGGAAAGCGAGCGAATTGACTCTCGGCATCGGCGATATCGAGACCATCTTTCAGAACCGCGCTCGAAAATCCCATGCGTTCCATTTGAAGAAGCTGATCGATCAGTACGTCGCCGGTTGCCCGAAGGTCGCCGGTGAAGCGCAGCCTGCGACGCAGCAGATACGCCTGACTATAGGCGCGGCCATCGGTGAATTGCGGAAAATGCAGGTCGATGCGGGTGATACCTTGCAACTGGTCGCGCAGGGTGAGCGGGTCTGCGTCGTTGGGAAGGGTGATCACATTTTCGTCGAGCGTTGCGATGTTTTCGCTTGCCATGAGAATCTTGAGCCGGGGCGAGGTCGTCGTCATGCCGAGGCTCCCACACTCATGCGAGCCGCGTTCGCCGCCGCCTTGAACGGATCGATGCCCACGCGCCGGACGGTATCGATGAAAGACTCACGTCGGTCCGTCGTGTTTCGAATGTCCCGATACGTCAAGAGAATCGCTTCGATGACATCGGGGACTTCAGACGCAGCAAACGAAGGGCCTATGACCTTACCCGCTTGCGGTGCGCCGCTGCGCACGGTTCCGTCGGAGCCACCGAGCGTGACCTGATACCACTCGCGTCCATCCTTGTCGACGCCGAGAATCCCGATGTGGCCACTATGATGATGCCCGCACGAATTGATGCAGCCGCTGATATGCAGGTTCACTTCGCCGATGTCGTCGAGTTCGTCGAGGTCCTGATAGCGCTCGGTGATCGCTTCGGCAATCGGAATCGAGCGGGCGTTGGCCAGGGCGCAAAAGTCGCCTCCGGGGCATGAAATCAGGTCGGTCAGCAATTGCACGTTCGCGCTTGCGAGGCCCGCATCGCACGCCGCCTGCCAGAGTGCGAACAGATTTTCGGTGCGCACCCACGGCAGTACGATGTTCTGCGTGTGAGTCACGCGTGCCTCGCCAGCCGAGTAAAGTTCGGCCAAGTCGGCCACGATCTCGAGTTGCTCGGCGGAAGCATCGCCGGGCGCTTGATGGAGGCGTTTGAACGAAAGCGTAACGATGCGCATCGACGGGTCTTTGTGAAGCGCGACGTTCCGTTGCACCCATTTGCCGAATCGTGCGTGTTCGCGCGTCAGTGCATCGATTGCAGCGGGCTTTTGACTCGACCCAGTGTCATGCGATACCGGTGGCACGAACGACGCGCGTACCCGATCGAGTTCTTCTTGCGCGATCGTATGCGGACCGCCGTCGTCGTCCACGATCTGGCGAAACTCTTCCTCTACATCGTCGATATACGCTTGTCCTTCCGCCTTGACGAGTATCTTGATACGCGCCTTGTACTTGTTGTCGCGCCGGCCATAGCGGTTATAGACGCGAACCACGGCCTCGATGTAGTTCATGATCTGCGTCCAGGGCAGAAACTCGCGAAGCACGGGAGCGATCATCGGTGTGCGGCCCATGCCTCCACCAACAGATACCTTGAAACCCAACTCGCCTTGATCGTTGTATCGCAGGCTCAGACCGACGTCGTGCCAGCCGGTCGCCGCGCGATCTTCGCTCGCGCCGGTGATCGCGATCTTGAACTTGCGCGGCAGGAACGCGAACTCGGGATGAAGGGTCGTCCATTGGCGCATGAGTTCGGCGAACGGCCTGGGGTCTTCGACCTCGTCGATCGCGACGCCTGCTCGTTCGTCGCACGAGATGTTGCGGATGCAGTTGCCGCTCGTCTGAATGCCGTGCATGTCGACGCTGGCGAGGAGGTCCATCACGTCCGCCGCCTTCGACAAAGGGATCCAGTTGAATTGCACGTTCGTGCGCGTGGTGAAGTGTGCGTAATGCGTCGGCAGCCGTGTGGTGCCCAATAGCCCCTGTGCGTCCATGGCTGCGCGATACACGTCGTCCTCGGGCGAGTCGTATTCGCGGGCGATCCTCGCAAGCACGCGCAGTTGACGGCTTGACAACTCCCCATAAGGGACCGCGACGCGAAGCATCGGCGCATGCCGTTGCACGTACCAGCCGTTTTGCAATCGCAAGGGGCGGAAGTCGTCTTCGCTCAGTTTTCCGGTTTGCCAGCGCTCGAGCTGATCGCGAAACTGGGCAGCGCGGCTGCGCACGAAGGCTTTATCGAACTCGGTGTACTGGTACATGTGGTTTCGCGGGCGAGTAGAGTCGCTGACGATATAGGCGAAGCCCGATCGTGGAAAGCAGCAGATGCAGTCGATTTTTGCGCAGCAGATGGCTGCTGCGCAAAAATCGATGCCGACTGCTGCTTCCGCTCTGTCTTCCCTTGATTCAGCATGTCCATGTGAACGCTAAGGAGAGGAAGCCATGAACCTGTTGAAAATGATGCGGATCGTAGGGTGGAGTTTTTTCGGCGTGCGCAAGCGCGCGTCGCATCAGGCGGATATCGCGGCGGTGAAGCCGTCGCTGTTGCCGCTGGTCGCGGTCGTCCTGGCGGGCGGCTTTGGCGCCGTGCTGTTCACGCTTGCAAGGCTCGCAACGACCATCGCGCATTGAGGCTTGCGCTCAACGCTCCGCGCGCTCGATGAGCGACGCAAGCGTTTCAACAGCCTGCCCGGTCTCCGCGCTCCACGGATGACCGAAGTTCAGCCGGATGCAATCGCCGAACTGATGCGAGGCTGAAAACATGGGCCCCGGCGCAATGCTGATACCGTGTTCGATCGCCAGAAAATGCAGTCGCATGACATCGATCTTGCGCGGCAGCTTCACCCATAGAAAGTAGCCGCCCTTGGGCTGCGACCATGTTGCGCCATCGGGAAGATAGTGCGCGAGTGCGGCATTCATCGCATCGAGTTGAACGCGAAAGGCACCGCGCAGCTTGCGCAAGTGCTTGTCATAGCCGCCGTGTTGCAGATAGTCCGCTATGCCCGCTTGCGCTGGGATGCTTGCGGAAAGCGTCGTCATCAACTTTAGCCTCTGCACTCGCCCGGCGAAGCGGCCTGCCGATACCCATCCGACTCTATAGCCCGGTGCCAGCGTCTTCGAAAACGAACTGCAGTGCATGACGAGTCCCTTTTTGTCGAAAGCCAGCGCAGGCGGCGGATAGTCGGGGTCGTGATGCAACTCTCCATATACGTCGTCTTCGATCAAAGGGACGTCATACTCCGCGAGCAGTGCGACGAGCGCCTGCTTCTTCTCCGGCGTCAGCGTCACCCCCGTGGGATTCTGAAAGTTGGTCATGAACCAGCATGCGCGGATCGGATGCTCTTCGAGCGCTCTTGCGAGTGCTTCGAGATCGAGTCCCGTGCGGGGATCGACGGGAATCTCTACCGCTCGCAGATCGAGCCGCTCGATTGCCTGGAGAGCGGCGTAAAAGCCCGGCGATTCGACAGCGACCACGTCGCCGGGTCGCGTGACGGCCGTCAGACACAGATTGAGCGCTTCGAGCGCGCCATTGGTAATGACGATCTCCTCGATCGATTGCGCAATACCGATGCCGACATAACGCAAGGCAATCTGACGTCGCAATTGCTCATTGCCCGGCGGCAGATCGACGACGGTGCTCCACGGGTTGGTCATCCGCACGGCCTGTGCGAGCGATTTCCCAAGGCGCTGCAAAGGAAAAAGCTTTGGCGACGGAAACGCCGATCCGAGCGGCACGATGCCAGGCTGCTTCGCTGCATCGAGGACCGAGAAGACCAGGTCCGATATTTCGACCTTGGAGGAAGAGGCGGACGAACTGGCCGCGACGCGATCCTGCGTTAAAGCGCCCGGCGCGACAAAGTAGCCGGAGCGCTCGCGTGCCTGAATCAACCCCCAGTCTTCCAGCAGATAGTAGGCGCGAAATACCGTCGATTGACTGACTCCATGTTGCGCCATGACGTGTCGCAACGAGGGCAGTCTGGAGCCTGTCGGCAGGCTGCCGGAGCGTATTTCCTTTGCCATCGTGTCGGCCAGCGACTCGAAGCGCTTCATGCGGGACGGGCGTGTTGCCGCCATGTGGGGTAGGGGTGCAGGGACATAGCCCACGATACTGCCTTGCCTGGCCGAGCAGGGCAAGACAGGCGCGTCACGCTGTATCAGGATTTAAAGAATTTTAGCCAGTCCTCTCTCACGCCACCGTTGTAAATTGGTATAACCATCGATTGCCGCTCTCCGCGGAAAGCAGCGCCCGTCATTGGTTTCCTTCGTCTCGACTCGCAAACCGCCCCTTATTTTTATCCTTCAACGACATTCGAAATTCATCTTAAAAATGAAATTCCCTCTGATACACTGCGCGACAACGGTATTCGATAACTATTAAAGAAATAAACCTCGGGGTATCCGCACACTGGAGTGGCTTATGCGGCAATCCGACTACCGTCTCTCGAGCGCAACTGCGCTCTGTTTTTCCGCTGGTCGCGTCGTGCCTTCGAGGCTGCGGTCGCTGCCGGTCCTGGTTGCACTCAGTGTGGGCATCCATGCAGCAAGCGTGTCCGCCGCGCCACCTTTGCCCGATAACGGCAAGTTCGTAGCGGGCTCGGGCACCATCACGCGCAACGGCGCGAACCTCGACATCACGCAGTCGGGGGATCGCGGCGTCATCAACTGGAACGGCTTCTCGATCGGCGCTGGACGTACCGTGTCGATCAACAACGGCTCCGGCGCAACGCTCAATCGCGTCACCGGCAGCGAGATGTCGACGATCGACGGCAAGCTCACCGCGACCGGCAGCGTGTACCTCATCAATCCGCAAGGCGTGCTTGTCGGACGCACCGGCGTGATCACGACGGGCGGACGCTTCGTCGCTTCCACGCTCGACACCGACAACGATTCCTTCATGGAAGGTTCGTATTACCTGACGCTTGCGGGCAACTCGAACGCGTCCGTGGTCAATCTCGGCAAGATCAGTTCAAGCGGCGGCGATGTGTTCCTCGTGTCGCGCAATCGGGTCGTGAACGTCGGTACCATCGAGGCACCCAACGGCACCGCCGAATTCGCAGCCGGCAGCGAGGTGTATCTCACGGACTCGGCATATGGACAGCAGGTGTCGGTCGCGGCGCCGAGCAACGGCCGGGTCGTGAACGTGGGCATCGTGCATGCGGCGCTGATCAGCCTGCAGGCCGCCGATGGCAACATCTATGCGCTCGCCGGCAGGCACGGCGAGCTGCGCGCGACCGGCACCGAGACGCGCGACGGCCATGTTTATCTCGTCGCGCAAGGCGGCGCGATCGATGCGCACGGCGCGACGATCGCGGCGCATAACGCGGACGGCAGCGGCGGCGCGGTCGATATGTCTGCCGATACGATCAAAGTGAGCGGCGCGAAGGTCAGCACCGCGCAGTGGAACCTCAACGCGCCACAGTTCACGATCGACCAGCCGACAGCGGCCACGCTCGCCAACAATCTTTCGGGCGGCACATCGATCGCAGTGAACGCGTCAGGCGGCGGTATCAACGTGCTATCGGACCTGCGCTGGCAAGGCGCTTCGACGCTTGCGCTGAATGCTTACCGCTCGGTGGCGTTCGCGCGCAACGCGACGATCGCAAACTCGGGCGCGGGCAATCTGTTGCTACGCGCCGACACCAACGCGATCGACAACCACGGCAGCGTCACCAACCTCGGTACGTTCGACTGGTCGCAAAGCACCGGCATCGTATCGTCGCTCTACGACATGAACGGCAGCTACACGCCGGGCACGATCAGGACGAATGCATCGTGGAGCGCAGCGCCTTTCAGCGGACTCGTTACGCAGGTCACGGGCTACCAGCTCGTCAACTCCATCGCGGATCTGAGGGCCGTCAACGGCAACCTCGGCGGCGACTATGCGCTCGGCAACAGCTTCGATCTCGGCGGCACGCAGAACAGCGTGCCCTCGATTGGCAGCTCTGCGCATCCGTTCTCCGGACAGTTCGACGGCATGGGGCATCTGCTTTCGGGCCTGAACGTGTACACCCCGGCGACGGGAAGCTACACGGGGCTCTTCGGCGTGATCGGCAAGACGGGCGTCGTGCGCAACTTTGCGCTTGTCGAAAGCACCGCATCGTCGTCGCGTGCGCCGGTGGGTCTCATCGCCGGCGAGAACGACGGCCGCATCGTCAACATGGGCGCGACAGGCTCCGTCACGATGGGAGCCGCGCCCGGTGCATCGGCAGGCGGACTCGTCGGCGTGAATCGAGGCACGATCCAGCGTTCCTGGAGCGGCGTGGTCGTGACGGGTCAAGGCGATGCGGGCGGCCTCGTCGGCGAGAACGACGGCGCCATCGTGCAGTCGTACTCGCTCGGCGATACGAGCGGCGGGACGCGCAGCCAGGTCGGCGGACTCGTTGGCGTCAATCGCGGCACAATCGGGCAGTCGTATTCGAGCGGCGCTGTCAAAGGCGCGAACTATCATGGCGGCCTGGTTGGCAACAACAGGGGCACGATCAGCCAGTCGTTCACCACGTCGACAATCGAATCGACCGGCGCAAGGCCGCAGCCTTCGGGTGGCATCGCGGGCAACAACACCGGCACGATCGCACGCGACGTCTACTGGAACACCGAGACGTCCGGGGCACTCGCCGGCGTCGGCACGGGAACGGCCGTGCCGCGTTCGAGCGGCATGACGATCGCGCAGATGGGCACGCCCGCACGGTACGGCCCGACCTGGGACTTCAGCGCGACCGGCGTGTGGTCCTTGCCGCCGGGCTATGGCGAGCCGGAACTTCGCTGGCTCTACGGGCAATAAGCTAATCTCTCGAACCGCGCGATGACGAAAACAGAGCGAAGCGCTTAATGCGTTTCGCTCTGTATTCAATATGTGGCTAAATTCAGAAGAAGAAATTCCCACTCGAAACGAATATAAAAATCGTCCGAAACAGGTGGTCAAAATGGTCGTGAACAATGTCCGATTTAGCTGGGGTAGACGAGATGTGCGCTTTTGCGTGGTCTGCTATAACTAATAGGGACTTAAGGCCGATCGTAAGAAGAATCGCTGTCTCCCCTGGAGTAAAGCATGACGCACGCTCGAACCGCACTGATCCCCGTGCGTGACTTTTTCCTTCCACGGCATCGACTATTTGCGCCAGGGTTTCCCCTCCGCGTGATCACATTGATGTTGTTCGCGACACAGTACGCTCATGCGGGTCCATTACCCGATGGTGGCAGCTTCGTTGCAGGCGCCGGCGCGATTCGCGCGAACGGCACTGCCCTCGACATCACGCAAACCACGACGCGCGGCGTCATCGACTGGCGCAGCTTTTCGATCGGCAGCGGCAACAGTGTGACGGTCAATAACGGCACGGGCGCGACGCTCAGCCGCGTGACGGGCATTGATCGTTCGATCATCGACGGCAAGCTGAATGCCACAGGCAGCTTCTACCTCATCAATCCGCAAGGCGTGCTGGTCGGCACGAGCGGTGTCGTGACGACAGGCGGGCGCTTCGTCGCCTCCACGCTCGACGTCACCAACGACGCGTTCATGAACGGCGGCCCGCTCTCGCTGACCGGCGATAGTTGCGGCGTGGTCGTCAACCTCGGCAAGATCGGTTCGAGCCAGGGCGACGTGTTCCTGATCTCGCGCAAGGCTGTAGTGAACGAGGGCACGATATCGGCGCCGCTCGGAACCGTCGAACTCGCGGCGGGCAGCGAAGTGTTGCTCAAGGATTCGACGAGCGGCCAGCAGGTCTTCGTGCAAGTGGGCAGCCAGGGCAACGTGGTCAACAAAGGCACGATCAGCGCCGCGCAGATCAACCTGCAAGCCGCCGATGGCAACATCTACGCGCTCGCGGGCGAGCACGGCGAGTTGCGTGCGACAGGCACCGCAACGCGCGACGGCCATGTGTGGCTCGTCGCCGATAGCGGCACGGTTCAGAGCCACGGTTATATCTCGGCATCGAATTCAAACGGCAGCGGCGGCACCGTCGATACGAGCGCGAATACATTCGACTTCGATCAGGGCGTCGTGGATGCCGCGCAGTGGAATGTGACCGCGCCCGCGTACGTGGCGGGTCCGCGATCCGTCGCCGCGCTCGCGAGCAACCTGTCGCGCGGCACGTCGATCACCGTGAACGCGACGAGCGGCGACATCGAAGTGCAAACGACGTTGCGCTGGAGCAGCGACGCATCGCTCACGCTGAACGCGAGCCACTCGGTGAGCATCGGCTCGCTCGCGACGATCGGCAACACGGGCGCCGGCAATCTTACCTTGCGCGCGGATGCGGGCAGCGTCAACAACAGCGGCAGCGTGACCAACGGCGGCACGATCGACTGGTCGCAGAGCACGGGCACCGTCTCCGCGTTCTATGACATGAACGGCACCTACACCGGCGGCACGATACGCAGCAATCCGGACTGGAGGCCCGCGGACTACAGCGGTCTCAAGACGCAGTTGACGGCCTATAAACTCGTCAACACGGTCGACGATCTCGCCGCCATTTCGAACGATCTCGCAGGGACGTACGCGCTCGGCAAGGACATCGACGCAAGCGCGTCCACCACGAATTTCACTTCGCTCGGCAGCCGTACGCAGACGGCATTCCAGGGCCAGTTCGATGGCATGGATCACGTCATCAAGGGCATCAGAATATCGGGCTACAACGAATCCGATCCTTCGTATCTGGCCTACGTCGGCCTCTTTTCGACGATCGGCAGCGCGGGTGTGGTTCGCAATGTCGGGCTCATCGACTCGACGGCGAATTCGTTCGTCGCGGCGGTCGGCATTCTTGCCGGGATGAACAACGGCCTCATCACGCACGCGTACACGTCGGGCGACGTGTCACCGGTCAACGCGTTCTCCGGCGCAGGCGCGGGCGGTCTCGTCGGTATCAACAACGGCACCATCGAACGTTCGGGCAGCGGCGCCACGGTCAGCGGTTCCGGCGAACTGGGCGGCCTCGTCGCGACGAACAACGGCCTCATCACCCAGTCCTACGCGACGGGTTCGGTCAACGGCGGCGCGCATGCGGGTGCGGGCGGTTTGGTCGGCGTGAACGAAGGCACGATCCAGCAATCGTATGCGTCGGGCTCGGCGGGCGGACTCGGCACGGGCGGCCTCGTCGACTTCAACAACGGGACGATCACCGAATCGTTCGCGTCGACGTCGATTGCGTCGGGCGTGCCGCCTTCGGTCGGCGGCATCACGCGCTACAACACGGGCACGATCGGCAGCGACGTGTACTGGGACACGCAGACAACCGGCCGCACGAACGGCGTGTATGAAGGTACGGCGGTTCCTGACGCGAACGGTCTCACGACGGCGCAAATGAGCTCCGCCGCCAGCTTCGGCCCGACATGGAACTTCGGAGACACCGGCGTCTGGGTGATACCGGCCGGCGGAACGCATCCGGTTCTGAGGTGGCAGACCGAGCATTGACTGCTGTACGCGCGTCGAGGGATCGGCGCGCGTCATCCCTCTTCATGCACTTCGCGTATTTGTGGTCGCCGTGACGTTGCGCGGCGTCTCGCCGTTTCCGCTCGAAAATCACTCAACGAGCGTCTGTTTAAAGCGCCGCTAATCTCGCTTTAAAGAAATCTGCAAATTTCCTCCATCGCGAATTAGGCAAGTTCCTGAACGGGGTCTGACTCGAAACGCCGATTCTGATCGAAATCAAATTCCGCTCAAAGCGCGCCGAAAGTTGGAATCGTAAGGCAATTCGAAAAGAGTGTTGCGCGCTGTCCTCACGGACAATCCACTATGGAAAATTGCAGGCTGGGGGAACCGGGTTTCATTAACCCTTCGATCCACGCTGTAATGGCCGTTTAGCCCCGCTTGAATCCGCCTTCTTAACCGGCGACGGCGGTAAATAACGTAAGCGAATCAACTCATGGTCAGGGTTTATTTCAGATGCGGAGTGGCCCGATTTATTTCGTCAGATTATCCTACGAAACATGTGCGACAGCGCACGTTAATATGGGCGCCGCTTGAAGTAGATTTCCTTATCAACTTCGCGGCCGAGACGACCTTTAGTCTCGCGAACCGTTCAACTCTCGTGTTGCGCGTTTGCGCAATCGTTATCCACCGAGCCAGGCGAAAAACTTCGCTTGCGCCATAGCCAAAAACATCACCACGATCAAAAAACACCGCGTTTTCAGGGTGTTCAGGTGCATTCATTGTTTGACCAGGGCTACTACTGGAGAAATTTCATGAGCCATTTAAAACTTGACCGACGAACGTTCCTGGGGGGAGCCGCCTCGGCATTGTCTCTCGCTGCGCTACCGAGCTTTGGCCAAACGGGGAACCCGATACGCCTCGAGTGGCAGCAATACAAAACCACTTGGCAATACGGTGTCTTCATGGACACAATTGGCAAGATGCGGGCCAACCTTAACGCGAACGACCCGAACTCATGGCTGTATTGGGTCAATGTGCACGTCAATTACTGTCCCCATAAACTGCCCTATTTTCTCGCTTGGCATCGGGGGTATATGTGGTATTTCGAGCGGCAACTAAAGATAATTTCAATCCGTTCGGACTTGACATTGCCTTACTGGGATTGGTACACGAATCCAACCATCCCGAGCGAGTTTACCGACCCCATGAGCGGCAATCCGCTCTACGTGCCCCGCGTGAACACGAACGTCTACAGCGCGCTGGACCTGACACCATTTCAAGCCTCGACGGTGAACTTCCAGCGCGGCACGGTCAATTCGTTCGAAGAGCGTTTCGAAACGCGTCCGCACAATCCGATTCACAACATCATCGGCAACGTGATGTCGCAGATGACGTCGCCGACCGATCCGATTTTTTACCTGCACCATTGCAACGTCGACCGGCTGTGGCACGCCTGGGCGCTGCCCGACGGCCGGACGATGCCGGTATCGACTTCGCCCTACTGGACGACGACAGGCCCCGAGCCGTTCGTGTACGCGCCCGGCATGACGATGCCGAAGGTACAGACGTATTCGCCGCGCAGGTCGGGCACGACAGCGCCTTACAGAACCGCTTACGATTATGCGAACGCGACCCGGCCGCTGGTGCTGCCGCCGCAAGCGCAGGTTGGCCGTATCATCCGGGTGCAGGCGAGCAGTTCGCGATCCCTGAAGCGGCCGCCTGTCGTGACGAGTTACACCGCGGTGCCGGCGACTGATATCAGCGCGGATACACGTTCGATCGGTGGCGTGAAGAACGTCGCGCTGGGTACGCAGTCGGTCAGCGTGCTCGTCACGGCTGAAGCGGCCTCGGTCCAGACGATCGACAACGTGATTTCGACGACCACCTCGGACTTTCCGGATGTCGTAGCGACGACCTCGACCACCAACTCGACCGCCAGTGATTCCACCGTGGCCCCGGCGGCAACCACGAATGCCCAGAAAGCGACAAAGCGCTACAGGTCGGTGAAGGTCGTGTTCGACAAACTCGCGATTTCGGCTGCGGGAGCGATGGGCGGTTACTTCTATAACGTCTATATGGACCTGCCAGACAACGCGGATATCGACGTGGTCGGGTCGAAGTATTACATCGGCACGCTGGGGGCTTTCGAGATCGCGAGCGCCGCGCATCACGGCTCGGTCACGCTGGAATATCCGGCAACGGCCGCGCTTGTCAAAGGGCGTGTCAAGGCTTCGCGTGAGCATGTGATCTCGCTCGTGCGGGTCGATGGCACCACGGCGCCGAAAGGCCAGGTGATCGCGATCGGCGAGATGCGCGTCGAGTTGTCCACCGACGCACCGTTTGTCGTGTCGAAGCCGCAAAAGCCGGGGCGCAACGACATTCCGTATTGATACGGCGCGAGATCGGGGGCAATCCCCGATCTCGTTTGTTACACGCGTCAAGGCACTGTAAGCCCCCCTTCAGGACAAATCCCCCGCATCTCTTTTACTCTACGTCATCGCGACCGGCCGCCCCGGTCGCTTCTCATCCACCGTGGAAAGGAGAAGAGCATGACGAAGACGACGATCGCCGGCTATCTGGCCGGCACGCTTGCTGCTGCGGGCGTCGAGCGCATCTGGGGCGTGACGGGCGACAGCCTCAACGGCCTTGCGTACAGCCTCGATCAGGCGGGAACGATCCGCTGGATGCACACGCGTCACGAAGAAGCGGCTGCATTCGCCGCCGGCGCCGACGCAGCTTCGACCGGCCGCCTAGCGGTCTGTGCCGGAAGCTGTGGACCCGGAAATCTGCACCTGATCAATGGCCTTTTCGATTGCCATCGCAATCACCAGCCTGTGCTCGCGATTGCGGCGCACATTCCGTCGACGGAAATCGGGCTCGGCTATTTTCAGGAAACGCATCCGCAGGAACTCTTCAAGGAGTGCAGCCATTACGTGGAAGTCGTGTCGTCGGCGGCGCAGTTTCCGCGCGTCCTCGCACGCGCGATGCGCACGGCGATCGAGGAACGCGGCGTCGCGGTGATCGTGCTGCCGGGCGACGTGGCATTGGCGGACGGACCGGCCGAGGCGCCGTCGTGGACTGGGAGCGCGCCCCCGCGCATCCTGCCCGCTGAGACAGATCTCGACCGGCTCGCGGCCATGTTGAACGGCTCCGATGCGGTCACGATCATGTGCGGCAGCGGCACACAGGGCGCGCACGACGAAGTGGTCGCGCTCGCCGATACACTCGGCGCGCCCGTGGTGCACGCGTTGCGCGGCAAGCAGTTCATCGAATACGACAATCCTTACGACGTGGGCATGACGGGGCTGATCGGCTTCAGCTCGGGCTATCACGCGATGATGTCGTGCGACACGCTGCTCCTGCTCGGCTGCGATTTCCCGTACCGCCCCTTTTATCCGGCTGACGCGAAGATCATCCAGATCGACTGGAAGGGCTCGCAGCTCGGCCATCGCGCACCGTTGGCGCTTGGACTCGTGGGCACGGTCAAGGAGACCGTCGCCGCGGTCCTGCCGAAGCTGACGCGCAAGACGGACCGCGGCTTCATCGACAACGCGCGCAAGCACTATGCGACGGCGCGCAAAGGGCTCGACGATCTCGCGACGCCCTCGGGCGCGGGCCGCCCGATCCATCCGCAATACCTGACGAAACTGCCAGCGACGACGCGATCTTTACCGCCGACGTCGGCACACCGACCATCTGGGCCGCACGCTATCTGACGATGAACGGCAAGCGTCAACTGCACGGCTCGTTCAATCATGGCTCGATGGCGAACGCGATGCCACAGGCACTCGGCGCACAGGGAGCGCATCCGGGACGGCAGGTCGTGTCGCTCTCGGGCGATGGCGGATTGTCGATGCTGCTCGGCGACCTGCTCACCGCGCGTCAGCTCGATCTGCCGATCAAGGTCGTCGTGTACAACAACAGCCTGCTCGGTTTTGTATCGATGGAACTGAAGGCGGCCGGCTACCTCGATACCAACGTCGACCTCAGCAAGACGGACTTTGCAGCCATCGCGCACGGTGCGGGCATCTTCAGCATTCGCGTGGAGGAGTCGGAGGACGTCGCGGGGGCGCTCAGACAGGCGTTCGATCACCCGGGGCCGGCGGTAGTGGACGTCGTCACGTCGAAGCACGAGCTCGCAATGCCGCCGACGATCAAGTCGGAGCAGGTCAAGGGCTTCAGCCTCTACCTGCTGCGCGCGATCATGAGCGGTCGTGGCGACGAGATCGTCGAACTGGGGCGCACCAACCTGCGTTAAGCGCAACATTGGCCGTGATCGCGCGTAAAAAGCGTGCGATTGCGACAACCCGCCGGGCACAACCGACGCAGACTTGTCACTGACGAAATCTGCAACCGGCGAGTGCCCCAATGAACCTGCAAGCGGACAGCGCGGCTCCGCCGCGCTTTCAGGACCAACTCAAGACGTACTGGCACGACGACGCGCCACGCTTCGCGCATATCGCGAAGGTGGCCGTCGCGATGACGCTCGCCATGGGGTTGTGCATGCGGCTGGAACTGCGCACGCCAGCCACGGCGATGGTCTCGAGCGTCATCGTGATGATCCATCAGCAGAGCGGCATGGTGATCGCACGCGGCTTCTATCGCGGGCTCGGCATGGTGCTCGGTAGCCTTGCGGGCCTCGTGCTCATTGCGCTGTTTCCGCAGCAGCCGGTGCTGTTCCTCGGCGCGCTGGCGGCGTGGATCGGCGTGTGCGTGTTCGGCGCGTCGTACTACCGCAACTTCCAGTCGTACGGTTTCGTGCTGACGGGCTACGGTACCGCGATCACCGCGATACCGGTGTGGTCGAATCCGTACGGCGTGTTCGACAACATGGTCTACACCGTCAGCGAAGTCGTGATCGGAGTGGCATGCGCGTGTCTCGTCAGCGCGCTGGTTTTTCCGCAGCGCGTGACGCCGGCGCTGTTCGAATCGAGCCGCAAGAACTTCACGAATCTCCTCGGCGCGATCCATTCGATGCTCGATGGAAAGAGTGCCAACGCCGGCTTCGATACGTTCGTCGGCCTGATCGTGGAGCGTTCGAGCCTGGAGAGCCTGCGCAGCGGCGCGGTTTTCGAAGACCCGTCGATGCGGCTGCAGAATCACGTCTTCCTCGATATCGACCGAAGCTTTATCGATACCGTCGCGTGGATTCACGCGCTGCATCAGACGCAAGCAAGCGCCGCCGCCGATGCCGATCCGCGTGCGGCAGCGGCAGTGGAAGAACTCATCGGCTTGCTGCTCGACGTCGTGCCTGAAAAGCTCCTAACGCTCGAAGACGTCGAGACGATGTCGCGCCGGCTCGCCGCGCTTGAAGCGGATCTGCCTGTGCGTCTTGGCCGTCTCTTGCAATCGCTCGCGGACCTCACGCCGCATCAGCGCCAGTTTGTCGCGACGACCGGCTCGGCGCTGCAGGCTTCGATCGCCGATCTGCGCGTGCTATGCGGCGGCTACATCGCGGCCCGCACCTCCGATGATCGTCCGTGGTCACAGTCCGTGATTCAGGCGATCACGCGCATTGGCAGGACGCGCGCGACGGCGAACCGCATCGCCGCGACGATCGCCGGCCTGCGCGCGGCCACCGCTGTGCTGCTGGTCGGCGGGGCGTGGCTCGCGTCGGGCTGGGTCGGCGGATCGACGGCGATTATCGCGGTCTCCATCACGAGCGCGCTGTTCGCGCTCGTTCCCAACCCGGCCGGCGCGAGCTGGCAGATTTTCGGCGGCTGCCTCGCGGGCACGGTCGCCGGCTTCGTGTTCAACTTTTTCCTGCTGCCGCAACTCGTGGGTTTCGAGTTGCTCGCGGCGACAATCGCGATTTTCGTGATGATCGGCAGCTATCTCAACACGTTCACGAAAACGGCGACGCTCGGGCTCGGCTTCAGCATCTATTTCTGCTTCATTGTCGGCATTTCGAATCCGACCGTCTACAACCCCAGCGCCTACCTCGATACCGGCTTTGCGTTGCTGCTCGGCATCGCGACGGCGGCCATCGCGTTCTCGGTCATCGTGCCGCGCGCGGGGGACTGGATCTCGGCGCAATACCTGAAGCAGATTCGCGGACTCGTCGCGCACATGGCGTGCGAGGGCGCCCTCGACGATCTTCTCTACACGTTCGAACGGAGCCTGCGCGATTTCATCGTCCAGATCGCATCGGCGCCGGCGGATCCACGCGTCGATCGCGCACGATTGATCGGACGGGCGTTCGCTGCGCTGGAGATCGGGCGGGCGATGATCCAGATGCGGCTCGACACGAAGCAACTTGGCGACGCGCTGCCCGCCGTATGGTCCGATGCCGAGCACGAGTGGCTCGCGGCACTGGCGGAGGTCTTCGCATCGGTCACGCCGCAGGCCGCCGAGCGCGCGCTCGAAGCGACGCGGCGCGCGTTGCTGGCGCTGCCGTTTCCGCGCGAGACGGCTGTCGATGCCGCGCTGCGCACGCGTTATCGCATGCGCGCGCTGCTGCATTTCGCGCAGATGACGCTGCAGGACGACACACTGCCTTTGAAGCAGGCGACGGGGAGGGTGGCATGAGCGCGCGGCGCTTCCTTGCATGGCCGACGATGGCATGCGCGCTGCTGCTGAGCGCATGCATCGACAGCGGCGGCATCCACACACACGAGTCGATGATCGACCCCGCGACGCTCGATGCAGGCGCCGCGATTCGCGCGACGCAACGTGATGCGAATTGGCCCGCAAGCGGCTGGTGGCGGCAATGGAACGACCCGCAGCTCGACAGGCTCGTCGACGACGCGACCGCCGGCAGCCCGGGCCTGCGCGCGGTCGAGGAGCGCATCGACACGGCGACGTATCAGGCGCAAATTGCGGGCGCGAGCGAACTGCCGCATCTGAACGCGACCGGCGATTTCCAGCGCAGGCGCTACGCACGCTACACGACGGCGGCGCCACCGGGCGGCACGACGGTGTGGAGCAACACGGCATCGGCGGATCTTTCGTACGACCTCGATCTATGGGGCAAGCAGCGCGCGATCCGCGAAGGCGCGCTCGATACCGTGCGGGCTACCGCAGCGGACGCGCGCTTCACTGAAGTCGAATTACAAACAGCGGTCGTGCGCAGCTACGTGCAACTCTCATTGCAATACGCGCTGCTCGACGTCTACCGTTCGGTGCAGGACGAGGAACGCCGCGCGCTCGATATCGCGACGCGCCGCTTGCGGGCGGGCATCGGCAGCCAGCTCGAAGTCAGCCAGGCGACGACGCAGCTATCGATGAGCACGACGCGTGTACAAGAAGCGCAGCAGCAGCTCGCGCTCAGCCGCATCGGCATCGCGGGGCTAGCAGGAAAAGGACCGGGCTACGGCGATTCGCTGACGCGTCCGAGCCTCGCGCAGAACATGCCGGTCACGCTGCCCGCGACGCTGCCAGCCGAACTCGTCGGACATCGCCCGGATGTGGTGGCGGATCGCTGGCGCGTGCTGGCGTCGGACAAGAGCATCGATGCCGCGCACGCCGATTTCTATCCCGACATCAACCTGCTCGCAACCGCATCGCTCGGCTCGGCGACGACGTTCGGCGGCTTCCTAAACTTCCTGAACAGCGACGGCATCGGCCACGGATTCGGGGCGGCGATCTCGCTGCCGATCTTCGACGGAGGCAGGCGGCGCGGCACGTATGGCGTCGCGGTGTCCTCGCGCGATGCCGCTGTCGATGCGTATAACCAGACCGTCGTCAACGCGATGCAGTCGGTGGCGGCGCAGGTCGTGTCACTGCGTTCGCTCGACGAGCAGCAGGCGTCGGTGGACGGCACGCTCGATTCCGCGCGCCGTTCCTATCGTCTCGCGCACGAGGGGTATCGTAACGGCATCACCGAGTTCCTTAACGTGCTGGCGGCCCAAAACGCGCAGTTGCAGCAAGAGGAGAGCCTCGCGCAGATTCAGGCGAAACGCCTCGATGCGTGGGCGCTCCTGATGAAGGAACTGGGCGGTGGTTTCGCGTCATCGAAAGGAGCAGACGATGTCCGGCGAGATTGATTTTTTTCTTTCGCTACTCGTGCCGGGCTTGCTGCCGATTTTGATCGGTTGCGTGCTGCTGTTCATTCTGCTCGATCTGGTGCTCGCGAAGGTCGGCGTCTATCGCTACACGTGGCATCCGAGCCTCTTTCGCGTGGCGCTGTTCGCAGCGATGTTCAGCGGCGTTTCCTTGCTGCTCAATCAATGACCGTTCGTTAACGACAATGAAAACGCAATCCATCCTGCGCGCCAGCTTTACGCTGACTATGCTTCTCATAGCCGTATTGCTCGTTCGCACGCTGTGGGTGAATTATATGTACTCGCCGTGGACGCGCGACGGCCGCGTGCGAGCAGAGGTAGTTCAGGTTTCGACCGATGTCTCGGGTCTCGTGAGCGAGGTCCGTGTGCGGGACAACCAGCTCGTTCGCCGTGGCGACATCCTGTTTATTCTTGACCCGGCGCGCTTTCACTACGCGGTCGCGCAGGCCGATGCCGACCTGCAGCGCGCGCAGGCGCAGATGGCGCAGGCGAGGGCGCAGATGGCCGCGAGCAGCTCCGATCTTTCGATGAAGCGCGCACAGGCGGCGCGCCGCGCGACGCTCGCCGGCGATGTGATTTCCGATGAGAATCGTGCCGATTCGGCATCGATCGCGAAGGAGTCGGCGTCCACCTATTCCGCCGATGTCGCCGCCTACGACGCAGCGGAGGCCACGTACAAGGCCGCGGTGGTCGCGCAACAGACGGCCGAGCTTAATCTCACGCGCAGCGAAGTCCGCGCGCCCGCCGACGGCTACATCACTAACCTGAATCTCTACCCCGGTGATTTTGCAACGGCCGGCGTCGCGCGCATGGCGCTGATCGATTCGCACTCTTTCTGGGTCTACGCGTATTTTGAGGAAACGAAGCTGCCCGCCGTGCATGTCGGCGATCGCGCAGTGGTGCGGTTGCTGTCGGGCGGCAAGGATATTCGGGGACACGTCGACAGTCTCGCGAGCGGCATCGCGGACCGCGACAACCCGACCAGCGGCGACTTGCTCGCTGACGTCAATCCGATCTTCACATGGGTGCGTCTCGCGCAACGCGTGCCGGTGCGCGTGCATCTCGACGATGTTCCCGTGGGCGTCAAGCTCGCGATGGGGATGACCTGCACGGTCACACTACGGCCTTGAGCGAGGCGGGACGTCTTACGTTCGTATAGTCCGTTCGATGCGAGACGCGGCGGGATTGCAGTGTGATTGCACGTTTGTCTGAACCTTGATATGAGGCCGGGCAACCGTTTGTAGGGATGGTTCGCGGTCATGCGTTGCGATACGTTTCAATCCCTTCACCGTGTCGGATGACTGATCATGATCAGCCCGCCGTCCCTACATGCGCAATGCTTCACCGACACGCGGGCAGGACGCTCGTTCGCGGACGCGTGCCCGCAGGCGCCGCCCAGATCACCGCGCCGGGCGTGCCATGCCGCGCCGTGTTCGAATCGCCGGCGGACGTGCTGTATCTGTCGTATCGGACAATGCATTGAAGGAGTGCTTCGAGGATCTCATCGATCGTCCGCGTTCGGGCGTGATCCGTATTGACGATGCGAATCTCGTGCGTGACCTCGCGCTCGAACCGCTTGGCGAGGCGCTGGCCGTCGCGCATTCGGACGTCGCCGCGCTCGGCAAGCTATTCACCGACAGCGTGAGTCTCGCGATCGTATCGCGTGTCGTCGTGCGGCACTTCACCGCTGCGCAGAAGACGCGCGGTGCGCCGGGCATTTCGCGTCGCAATTTCGCCGCGCGACGGGAGCGCGTCCCCATGAGTTTCTGCTGCGACGCCGGATCGAACGTAGGCAGCATTTGCTGCTCGAATCGAAGCATCCAGTGATCGATATCGCGCTGAGCTGCCGTTCCGCTCGCAGGCTCACTTCACGACGGTGTTCAAGCGCCTTGTCGGCGAGACGCCTTATCGCTGGCGAACGAAGGTGAAGAGCGAGCGGTGGTCAAACGGAACCGGGCGGCATGCAGATGCATGACCGCCCGGCAATTCGTTTGCAACGCGTTTGAATTCACTCACCCGCATGCGATCCCGTGAGCACCTTGCCACGGAAGATGTGGTACTGGTAGAGGTTGTAGCCGATCATCACCGGAAAGATCAGCCCGATACCGATCAACATGAACACGAGCGTCGGCGAATCCGAAGCTGCTTCGACGATACCGAGTTTGCCCGGAATGAAGTCGGGAAAAAGACTGATCGCGAGGCCGGTGAACGAGAGCACAAAAAGCGCAACCGATGCACGGAAGGGTCCGCGAGAACTGCCCAGATACAGCGACGCAAAGACGAGTGCGACAGCGAGCGCGGAAGCAAGTCCCACCGCGATCAGCAGATGAAACACGCCGGGCTGCGCCCAGCGATCCTGGCCGACCGCGCTAAAGAACCACGTCGCGCCGGTCAGCAGCACAGCGGCTGCGACCGTGAAGAACGCGCTCAACAGCGAAAGCCGCCGCGCCCATTGCTCGATCGACCCGACGGTCTTCTTCACGAGATATGTCGAGCCGAGCAGTGAATAGCCGGCCACTACGCCGATCGCCGTGACCGCGACGAACACGCCGCTCATCGCACCCGGCGCGAGGCCTGTGATGACCTTGCCGAGTATCACGCCCTGCGCGACGGCCGCCACGAGACTGCCGATCCCGAAGACCTTGTCCCAAACCGGACCGTGCGTGACGTTATGCCGGAATTCGATCGCAGCGCCCCGCATGATCAGCCCCGCGATGAGCACCATCACCGGCAAGTATAAATCCTGCATCAGGAACGCATACGCCGAAGGGAAAGCGCCGAAGAGCGCACCGCCTAGCACGACGAGCCAGGTCTCGTTCGCGTCCCAGACATGGCCGATCGTCTGCACCATGACGTCGTGATCCTCGCGGCGCTTCCTGAGCAGGCTGAGAATGCCGATGCCGAGATCGAAGCCATCGGTGACGACGTAGAACACCAGCATCAGGCCGATCAGGCCGAACCAGGTGAGGGCGAGTAGCGTGTGAGTCGAACTGTCCATGAAATGACCTCGCGATGAAAGAGTGAGCTAGTACTCGCCGACCGCGGGCGCAGTGCGCGCCGCGATGTCGGCGGGCGGAACCAGCGTAAGGTCGGGTCCGGCACGCAACCACTTCCGTGCGAGCACGAAGAACGTGCCGAGCAGCACGACGTAGAAGGCGAAGAACATCATCATGCTCATCGTCACCGATGACGCCGGCACGACCGAAACCGCATCCTTCGTGCGCAGCAATCCATAGACGACCCAAGGCTGCCGCCCGACTTCGCGCACGATCCAGCCCGCCTCGACGGCGACATAAGGCAGCGGTATGCACAGCACCCAGGCAAGCAGCAGCTTGCGCTGTTCAAGCAACCGCTCGACACTGCCGCGCGCCTTGCGCATCACATAAGCGGTCCAGAATGCGAGCACCATGAAAAGAAAGCCGATGCCCGCCATCACGCGAAACGCGTAGTAAAGGAGCGGCAGCATCGGCGGCTGGTCAACGGGTGCGAACTCCTTGAGACCCTTCACTTCGCCATGCAGCGAATGCGTCGCGAGCACGCTCAGCACGCCGGGCACTTCTATCGACCAGTCGTTGTGCTGCGCCTTCTGATCCGGCCAGGCTAGCAGTGACCACGACGCGCCCGTGCCCGGCTTGTTGGTTTCCCAATGCCCTTCGATGGCCGCGCCCTTCGCGGGCTGCGTCTCGAACACGCTGCCGCCGCTCGAATCGCCGAGCCAGATTTGCAGCGGGGCGACCACCACGAGCACGAGCAGCGCGATCCTGAACGAACGCACAAAGAACTCGGGTTGGCGTCGCTTGAACAGATTCCACGCGGAGATGCCGGCGATCACGAACATGCCGGTCTCGATCGCGGCGACCGACATGTGCGACACGCCCCAGACCATGTCGAGGTTGAAGATGGCCGCAAAGTAATCGGTCACGATGATCTTGCCATCCACGACCGAGACGCCGGCCGGCGTCTGCATCCACGAATTCGCGACCATGATCCAGAACGCGGAGATGCTGGAGCCGAGCGCGACCATCGCGGTTGCGAACAGATGCACGCCGCGCGGCACGCGTCCCCAGCCGAGCAGCATCACGCCGATGAATCCCGCTTCGAGCATGAAGGCCATCGCACCTTCGAAGCCGAGGATGTTGCCGAAGAACTGTCCACTGTATTCGGAGAATCCGGCCCAGTTGGTGCCGAATTGAAATTCCATCGGAATGCCGCTCACCACGCCGACCGCGAAGTTCAGCACGAGCAGCTTGCTCCAGAAGCGCGCCTGCCGGTAATACATGACGTTGCCGGTCCTGAGCCACAGCACTTCGACGAGCACGAGAAACGCCGAGAGGCTGATCGTGAGGATGGGCCACAGGATGTGGAAGATCGCTGTCATCGCGAACTGCGCGCGCGACAGGTCGAGGACGTCACTGATATGCATGCTGATCTCCTTCGACCGCCGCGCGCTGCGTGTCTTTAACCGCGGCGCTGCGCACGACCTTCACCGGCACGGATTTATACGACGGCGTGCGGCTCTTGGCATCGAACGCATGGAGCGGAACGAGCGGATTAGCTTCCGGGTAATACGCGCCGCAACATCCATCGGGCAGTTCGTACTCGACGGCCTTGAAGCCGCGAATGACCCGCTCGATGCCATCCTTCGAGACCGCAATGATATCGACGCGCTCGCCCGGATGCACGTTGCGCTTCTGCCATTCGCGCGCGTTCATGAACACGACGTCGCGCTGGCCGAACACGCCGCGATAGCGGTCGGAATGCGAATAGAGCGTCGTGTTGTACTGGTCGTGGCTGCGCATCGTCGTGAGGCGCAGCGTGTCCGGATCGTCGTGCGACGGGTCTTCGTCGAGGCCTTCGAACACGAGGAAGTTCGCGCGTCCGGTCGGCGTCATCCAGACACGCTCGCGGGCGGTCGACGTCAAATGAAAACCGCCGGGTTCACGAATCCGCTCGTTGTAGCGCTCGAAGATCGGATAGACGATTTCGATCGCATCGCGAATGCGGTCGTAGCTCTCGACCAGATGCTCCCAACGCACGTGCGAATCGGGCCCAAGCGTCGCGCGCGCGATGCCCGCGACAATCGCCGGTTCGCTCTTCAGATGCGGCGACGCTGGTTGATTGCGGCCACCGGACGCATGCACCATCGACATCGAATCTTCCACCGTAATCGATTGCGGGCCGTCAGCCTGGATGTCGATCTCGGTGCGGCCGAGGCACGGCAGAATCAGCGCATCTTTGCCGTGCACGAGGTGACTGCGATTGAGCTTCGTCGCGATGTGAACCGTCAGGTCGAGCTTGCGCATCGCCGCCTGCACGCGGACCCAGTCCGGCACGGCGGCCGCGAAGTTGCCGCCCAGCGCGACGAACACTTTGGCGTCACCATGCATCATCGAATCGATCGCGGCGATTACGTCATGGCCGTGCGAAACGGGCGGCCGAAACCCGAACGCCCGCTCGATGCCGTCGATGAGTTGCGGCGAAGGCTTCTCCGTGATGCCGACCGTGCGGTTGCCCTGCACGTTCGAATGGCCGCGTACCGGACACACGCCCGCTCCCGGCCGCCCGATGTTGCCGCGCAGGAGCGCGAGGTTCGCGATCTGCTGCACGGTTTCGGTTCCGCGATGATGCTGCGTGAGACCCATGCCGTAGACGAGGATCACGTTCTTCGCCTGCATGTAGATGTTCGCGGCGTTCTCGATATCGGCGCGCGTCAGGCCCGACTGCGGCACGATCGCGTCCCAGCTCGTGTTGCGCAGGTCTTCGAGGAGGGCGTCGATGCCGTGCGTATGCGCATCGATGAAATCGATGTCGAGCACGCGCGGCAGATTCGCGGCGAGCGCGGCATCGTCGGCTTCGACGATGGCTTTCATCATGCCCTTGAGCACCGCGACGTCGCCGCCCACGCGCACTTGATATAGGAACGAACTGATCTGCGTGGAGCCGAGTGTCGCCATTTCCACCGGATTCTGCGGCGATGCGAAGCGCTCCAGCGCGCGCTCGCGAAACGGATTGAACGACACGATTTTCGCGCCGCGCCGCGACGCGCTGTGCAAGTCGCTCATCATGCGCGGACTATTGGTGCCTGGGTTCTGGCCGAAGATGAAGATCGCGTCGGCGTGTTCGAAGTCTTCGAGCAGCACCGTGCCCTTTCCGACACCGATCGATTCCGGCAACCCGACGCTCGTCGCTTCGTGGCACATGTTCGAGCAGTCGGGAAAGTTGTTGGTGCCGAACTCGCGCACGAACACTTGATACAGGAACGCGGCTTCGTTCGACGCGCGGCCCGACGTATAGAAGTCGGCCTGATCGGGGCTGTCGAGACCGTTCAGATGCCTCGCGATCATCGCGAACGCGTCTTCCCATTCGATGGGCCGATAGCGGTCCGTGGCGTCGTCGTAGGCCATCGGATGCGTGAGTCGTCCGGCCATTTCGAGGTCGTAGTCGTCCCAGGCGGTCAGTTCCGAAACGCTGTGCGCCGCGAAGAAATCCGGCGTGCAGCGGTTCGCCGTCGCCTCCCATGCGACGGCTTTCGCGCCGTTCTCGCAGAATTCGAACGATGACGTGTGCTTCGGATCGGGCCAAGCGCAACCGGGGCAGTCGAAGCCTTCGGGCTGGTTCATCCGCAGGAGCGTCTTCGCACCCGAGACAGCCACGCCTTGCAGCGCGAGTGCTTCACCGGTTGCCTTGAGCGCCCCCCAGCCGCCTGCAGGCTCGCTGTAGATGCGTATTTCCTTTCGTTTGACCATGTCCGTTTCCTTCGCCGTTTCATTGAGGAGCATGGGGCGATGATCGCGTTCCGCTGCGGTGCGGGATTGTGTATTCGCCCGGCGGTTTCGGATTCGCACGCCGCGGGGCGTGTTTGTCTGACCAGCGATTAACGTGCGTTTTTGAAATGGCTGGCGCGATCGGAAAAGATCGGCGAATGAGTCCGCCGAATAATGGCTTCACCTTATTTCGAAGCCAAACCGGAGACACACCATGCGATATCTGGACGATGCACGAGTCAGCCGCACAGACGTTTCAGAGGACCTCGCTGCGCTCGGGCCGTGGACGCGACGCGTCGTGATCGCGACAGCCGCATGGTCCCTCGGCGAACTGCCGTTCGAAATCTGGCTGAGCCCGACCGTGACGGAGATGGCCGCGTGTGTCGTCGGAAAGCTGTTGTTCGTGGCGCTCGTGTATTTCGTTCTTTCGGGAAGCCGCGCGGCGGGGATCGGCTACGCGTTTCTTTGCACGATCGGATTGATGGCGATGACCTTCGGGCTGCCCGCCGAATACCGCGTGTTTCCGTTGGGATTCGCGCTTTCCTCGGTGGAATGCTTGCTGAAGGCGACGGCTTTTGTGTGCCTCGTTTCTTCGGGCGTTGTGCCCGGCGAGGATTGACGCGCCGTCCGCGTTTCTGATCAGCGCCTGCTCAGTGCGGCTAATGCGCGTGTCATTGCATACGCGGCATCGATCGCGGATTCGAGCGAGCGATCATTCGCCAGGCGCTTTCCATCCACTATCACCGACCAGCGCCCGGCATCGTGTTCCCAAACGAGCCGGCGATCGTCGAGCATTTCCGCAACCCATCGGCGCGTATCGATCATGGCATGCCTCGCACAGGGGCATCCGCACGAACGGTGTTGACCGCAGCGGCATGTTCGCTATCCACGGCAAGACGCTCCAGCGGCAATTGCGTATCGACGTTCAGCTTATCGATGGTCTTGCCATAGTCCATCGTCGCCAACACGCAGACCGCGCCGATCACGAGACAAACCGCAACGTAGCCACGTCGGACATGTACTGTTTTTACGGCGTTCATGATCGGTCTCCGGGTTATTTGCGTTCAGTATCGGCGAGCAAACGTTCACGATCTTTCGCGGCTGCACGTTCGCTTTTCGATTCGCACGCGACTCAATGCCCGCCCGCGCCTGCCGCCCCGGCGCCCGCGCCCTTGCTCGGTTTTGTAAGCCAGATGAGCGGAATGATCGCGATGAAGATCACCGCCGAGAGCCAGAAGATATCGTTCAGCCCGAGCATGGCGGCCTGCGCATTGAGAGAGCGCTCGAAGAACGCAAGCGCTTGCGGCGTGCCTCCGCCCAGCGCTCCTTGCAGCGAACTTAAAGATTCGACGAAAGCCGGGTTGTGCACGCTCGACTGATCGACGAGTTGCGAATGATGAAGGATCGTGCGGTCGTTCCAGCCGGTGCTCGCGAGCGACGTGCCCACGGCGCCCGCGAACACCCGCACGAAGTTCGAGAGGCCAGCCGCCGCCGGAATCTTTCCGGGCGGCAACCCCGACAGGATGATTGCGGTGAGGGGCACGAAGAAGAGCGCCATCGGAATGCCCTGCAGCAACGTGGGGATGACGAGCGTCCACGTATCGACGCCCGTTGTGTAGTGCGAGCGCATGAGGAAGACGCCCGCGAAGCCGATGAACGCGAGCGTCGCGAGCACGCGGGCATCGGACTTCGGCATGATCTTGCCCATCACGGGTGCGAGGATCACCGCGAAGATGCCGAGAGGCGCGGTGACGAGCCCGGCATCGACTGAACGGTAGTTCAGATACTGCTGCATCCATTGGGGCAGCAGCACGAGATTGGAGAAGAACACCGCATACGCGACGGAAATCGCCACGGTCCCGCCCAGAAAATTGCGCCCCTTGAAGAGCGTGATGTCGATCACGGGGTTTTTCTCGGTCAACTCCCAGATCAGGAAGAACGCGAAACTCACGAGCGCGAACACGCCGAGCGCCACGATCACCGGCGAGTTGAACCAGTCGAGGTCCTTGCCCTTGTCGAGCATGATCTGCAGCGAGCCGACCCACGCGATGAGCGAGATCAGTCCGACCTTGTCGATGGGAATGCGCTTCACCGGCGTTTCGCGATCGCGATAGATCGCCCACGTGACGCCCGCGGCGAACAGTCCGACCGGGATGTTGATGTAGAAGATCCACGACCACGAGTAGCTGTCGGTGATCCAGCCGCCGAGCGCGGGACCGGCGATCGGGCCGACGGTCGCCGTCATCGCCCACAGCGCGAGCGCGTGCGAGCTCTTTTCCTTCGGGTACGAGCCGAGCAGAATCGCCTGCGAAAGCGGAATCAGCGGCCCCGCGACGGCGCCTTGCAGAATCCGCGCGACGAGCAGCACGGGCAGGTTCGGCGCGATCCCGCACAGCCACGACGACAACACGAAGAGCAGGATCGCCCAGACGAACAGCTTGATCTGCCCGACGCGCTGCGTCAGCCAGCCGGTCAGCGGAATCGCGATCGCGTTCGCCGCGGCGAAGAGCGTGATGACCCACGTGCCTTCATCGATGGAGACACCGAGATTGCCGGCGATCGTCGGAATCGCGACGTTCGCTATCGACGAATCCAGCACGTTCATGAAAGTGGCGAGCGCGACCGCAAGGGTGGCAAGCACGAGCTTGCCGCCGGTGAGCGGTGCGGGAGAAGAAACTGGATTCATCGAAATCACCTGAAGTGTCTATGACTGACGTGTCAGATATCTGCGCGAAAAAAATCAACCCGCGCGGCGCTTTGCAGTTGCCGCGACCGTGCGCGCAGCGGGCATGTTCTGCCCGATGATCTTCGCGATCTCGGCATCCGCTTCATCGCCGTATTTGCTGAACACGTCCGTGCGATACGACGTCGTCGTCGCGGCGCCGAGTTGCGTGCCGGACGTGTCGCGCGTTTCGACTTCCGCCACCATCGACAAGCCGATGCGCAGCGGATGCGCGTCGAGTTCGCGCTGATCCAGCCGGATGCGCACCGGCAGCCGCTGCACGACCTTGATCCAGTTGCCCGTCGCGTTCTGTGCAGGCAGCACGGCGAACGCCGCGCCCGTGCCCGCCGAGAAGCCCTCGACGTGCCCGTGGTACTTCACCTTCGAGCCGTACACGTCGGCGACGAGCGTCACCGGCTGGCCGATGCGCATGTGGGCGAGCTGCACTTCCTTGAAGTTCGCGTCGACCCAGA
The DNA here is from genome assembly GCF_001544515.1 of Caballeronia terrestris. Taxonomy (GTDB): domain Bacteria; phylum Pseudomonadota; class Gammaproteobacteria; order Burkholderiales; family Burkholderiaceae; genus Caballeronia; species Caballeronia terrestris. Next base: position 40,523 of record NZ_FCOL02000003.1, on the reverse strand, counting down.
CGCCGTCGAGCGGCACGATCGCCATCAGCGGCGTGCCGGGCGCGACGCGCTGGCCGACCTGCACCGAGCGGCGCGCCACGTAGCCGGTCACGGGCGCGGGGAGCGTGTTGCGCGCGTAGCTCAGATACGCGTCGCGCACCTTCGATGCCGCGGCCTGCACGTTCGGATGCTGTTCGATCGACGTGCGGTCGGTGAGCGCGTGATTGGCTTCGGACTGCTGGCGCACGGCATCGAGCGCAGCTTGCGCGGAACTCACGGCATCGCGCGCGTGGGCGATGTCTTCGCCCGATACCGCGCCCGTGCCCGCGACCGCCTGACGGCGCTTCAGGTCGTCGTTGGCGCGCGCGAGGTCGGACTGGCGTTGCGCGACGGTCGCCGCGTAGAACTCGTTGTTCACGTAGAGGCTGCTCACTTGCCGCACCGTCTGGCCGAGCGTGGCTTCGGCGTTGGAGAGCGCCACTTTGGCGTCGGCGGCATCGAGCGTCACGAGCGGCGCGCCTTCTTTGACGATCTGCGTATCGTCGGCGTTCACCGCGACGACCGTGCCGCTCACTTGCGGCGTCAGTTGCACGAGGTTGCCGCTGACGTAGGCGTCGTCGGTTTCCTCATGGAAGCGTCCCGTCGTGTAGTAGTAGGTGCCGTAGCCCGCACCCGCCACGACGATGGCCGCTGCCAGCAGCGAGAGCAGCAGTTTGCGTTTGCCCGATTTTTTTGTTTGCGCTGGCGTCTCGGCCGGCTGGTCCGCCGCCGTCCGCGCGGTGGTGATCGTGTCGCTCATTTCATGGCTCCTGGAGTGTGCGTGGGACGTGTCCGCTTCAGCGCGCGGCAACGACGGGGTTGGCTTTGACGTCGGCGGAATCGGTGTAACCGCCGCCGAGTGCCGCCGCGAGCGCGATCTGCTGGTCGCGGCGATTCATCTTCAGATTCGCGACCGACTGGTCCGCCGCGAGCGCGTTCGTCTCGGCGTTGAGGACGGTCAACTGGTTCGTGAGGCCCGCTTTGTATTGCACGAGCGCGAGTTCTTCGGCGCGGCCCGCGGCCGACTGCGCGGTCTGTGCGTCGGCGAGTTGCGCGTCGGTCGAGCGGATTTGCGCGAGCTCGGTCGCGACTTCGGAGAGCGCAGTGACGAGCGTCTGGTGGTAGGTGGCGACCGCGTAGTCGAACTCGGCGTAGCGGCCCTTCAGTTGCGCGCGCAGGGCGCCGCCTTCGAAGATCGGCAGATGGATCGCCGGGCCCGCCGACATCGTGCGGCTCGCCGCCGTGAGGAGCCGCCCGAAGCCGAATGCATCGAGTCCTATCGCCGCGCTCAGGTTGATGTCCGGATAGAACTCGGCCTTCGCTTCCTTCACCTCGTGCGTCATCGAATCGACGCGCCAGCGCGCGGCCACGATGTCCGGACGGCGGCTCACGAGATCGGCGGGGAGGTTGTCAGGCAGACGCACTTCGTCGCCGATACCGAGCGCCGGCCGCGCGATCGCGAGCCCCCGGTCCGGTCCTGCGCCGAGCAGTGCTGCGAGCTGATAGCGCGTCGTGACGATGCTGCCGTCGAGCGCCGCGAGAGACGCGCGGCTCGTCGCGAGGTTCGCTTGCGCGGTCTTGCGCTCGACTTCCGTGTCGAGCCCGGTCGCGATGCGGCCCGCCGTGATGCGGTCGATCGTCTCGCGCTGGGCGATCTCCTGCTGCGCGATGTCGCGCAGCGCGTAGAGCCGCGCGAGCTGGTTATAGGCGCGGGCGATGGTCTCGTCGAGCGTGAGCCTGACGACTTCGGCATCGGCCTGGCTCGCCTGCAACTGCGACAGCGCAGCCTTAAGCGCCTCGCGGTTCTTGCCCCACAAGTCGAGATCATAGGAAGCCGAGACGAGCGCCTTGTTCTCCGATTGCCACGATCCACCGTAGGGCGGCGGCACGAGCGCATTCGACGAATACTGCTGGCGCGAGTACGAATACGAGGCGCCGACCTGCGGCAGCGTGTTCGCCTTCGCGGTCTCGCCGTAGGCCGCTGCCGCCGCGACCCGCGAGCGCGCCTGTTCGAGCGTCGGACTGCTCTTGAGCGCTTCGTCGAGGAGCGCTTTCAGTTGCGCGTCGCCGAACTGCTCGGCCCAGTCCGCAGCGGGCCAATGACCGGCTTCGGCAGGCAGGCTCTGTTGCGTGGCGTACGACTGCGGCTGCGCCATGTCCTTGTCGCTGTGAATTCCGGCGTAGTTCGCGCACGCCGACAGAACCGCCGCAAAGATCAGCGTGACGCTTGCCTTCGCGAGCCGCGAACCCGTCCTGCCTGAATTTGATTGATGTTTCATTTTCTGACCTGTCAGATAATTGAACAAAAAAATGGAGCGATTGGGTCGCGGCCCGCTCAGTCGTCGAGAAACTTGCGCAGCAGCCGGTTCAGTTCCTTGAACTCGCTCTTCGTGAAGTTCTTGACGCGCGCGTTGAGCACCATCGGAACGATCTCCGGCACATGCGCGGCGACTTCCTCGCCCTGTTCCGTCAGCTTCAGATTGACCACCCGACGGTCTTCCAGACTGCGGGAACGTTCAAGCAAGCCCTTGTCTTCCAGCTTGTCGAGCATGCGCGTCATCAGGCCCGTATCGATACCGAGCAGTTTCGACAACTCGAACGGCGTCGTCGCCTCACCGTGCCGCATCGACAAAAGAATACCCATCTGCTGCGTGGTGATGCCGAGGTCTTTCAGCGCGGCATCGATTTCCGCGACCAGGACGTTGCGCGCCTTGCCGATCGCAAATCCGATGCTCTGCGTCAGGTTGAAGCTCTCTGAGGTGTAGTGATCCATGTCTCGCTCCGTTGATGAAACGAACAGTATCTGCAAAATCAGATATTGTCAAGATCTGATTGTGTGGTTCTGTTCAAGTTAAGTGGTTACCTTGAATTGGACAAAAACGGCTATTTCAAACAGCCAGTCGACGCTTTAATCTTCGCTTCATCGATCAACACACGTAGGAGAGAAGTCATGAAAATCATGCATGTGGATGCGAGCGCCAAGCGCGAACGGTCCAATTCGCGGGCGTTGAGCCGCTTCTTCATCGAACAATTGCGCGACGAAGGCGTGGACGTCGAGCTCGATTATCTCGACGTCGCCGTGGACACGCCGCCGCACGTGACCGAGGCGTTCGCCATCGCCACCTACACGCAGGCGAGCGAGCGCACGCAAGCCATGAAGGACACGTTGGCGGCATCGGATGCGCTGTGCCAACGCCTGCTCGACGCCGACGCGCTCGTCTTCGCGATGCCGATGTACAACTGGTCGATGCCCTCCGCGTTCAAGGCGTTCGTCGACAGCATCACACGCACCGGACTCACCTACGTGAACACGGCGGACGGCCGTATCGAAGGGCAGCTCGGACGCCAGAAAGTGCTGTTCATCACTAGCCGCGGCGCGGACCTGCGCCCCGGCACGCCGTTCTCGTCGATGGATGCGCTCACGCCGTCGCTCAAGGCCGCGTTCGGCTTTCTCGGCGCGGCGAACCCGACCTTCGTCGATGCGCAGCCGCTCCAGTTCTCCGACCAGCAAGCCCGCACGGAAGCGCTCGAACGCGCGCGCGGCGAGTTGTCGGCGGTGGCGGCGCGCTGGGCAGAGGTGTCGTTGACGATGCAGGAAGAACTCGCGGCGTCTTGACGCCTTGCTAACACAATCTTAGGAATTCGATCATGAAACTCACGCAAATCCTCGCAGCCGCTGCGCTCGCCATCGCTTCGGTTGCCCCGGCCTACGCCCACGGCGACGCTGCCGAACGCGAAACCATCACACCCGCATTCGTCGAAGCGATGCCCAATGTGCCGGGCAAGACGATGACGGCTTTGGTCGTCGATTACGCGCCCGGCGGCAAGTCGGATCCGCATCGGCACGGTCAGGCGTTCGTGGTCGCCTACGTGCTCTCGGGCGCGATCCGCAGCCAGGTCAACGACGGCGAAACACGCGTTTTCCACGCGGGCGAACACTGGATCGAGAAGCCCGGCGCGCACCACACGGTGAGCGAAAACGCGAGCGATACCGAGCCGGCGAAACTGCTCGCGATCTTCGTCGCCGATGCGAAGGACAAGAAGCTCGTCACCTTCGACAAGAAGTAAATAAGGCCCTCAGTTCGTCGCCGGCTTGTTAGCGGCATTGCGTTCGCTCAGGATATCGGCGACGAACGCCAGCGATAGCGCCGTCGCGCCGAACCAGAAGATCAGCGAATAATCGTTGTTCGTGTGCGCGAAGAGAAACGAATAGCCATATCCGCCGACTGCCTGAAAGAGCGCGAAGGCCGTTGTCGCCCGGCTCCACGCCGCTCGCTGCTCGACGTGGTCGTGCGGCACGAGTTCATGGATGCGCCCGAGCACCAGCGGCACGATTCCCGGCGTGAAAATGCCGAGTATCACCGTCGCGATGCCGAGCGTTACCGGATTGCCGGACAGCGCGAGCATCGCGACGGCGACCGCCTGCAGCGCGAGTCCGAACCGATACGCCGCGCCAAAGCCGATGCGGTCCGCGACATTGCCGCAAATCACCGGCCCGAAGATCGCGGCGATCCCATACAGCACCCAATAGCCCGCGCCGACTCCGGCGCCGCGACCCAAACCGCGCGCGACGTAGTCGACGAGCAGGATCATCGCCGGCACGAGGCCGAGCGCATTGGCCGCGTATTGTGCATACAGCACTCGCAGCGCGATGCCGTTGGGGCGAACCGCGTGCGGCGCTAGTTTTGCCAAGGGCGCCGTCGGCGCGGCGGCTGGCCAGCCGAACCAGCTCGCCACCGAAAGCACGAGCGACAGTACGCCGAGACCGATCCACGTGTCCTGCAAACCGAACTGGAGCAGCTTCGGGATGATGGTTCCCGATGCCGCAATGCCAAGCCCCAGGCCGAGGAAGATCATGCCGCTCGCGAATCCGCGCCGCGCGGGCGGGATGTGCGGCAGGACGGTCGTCGCGACGAGGACCATGATCGCGCCGCCCGAAAGCCCGGACGCGAATCGCCACGCGAAAAACCACGACACCGAAAGCGGAAACGCGCACGCGAAGAACGCGGCGGTCGCCATCAGCATGAGGAGCCGCAGCGCGACGCGGTTCGACAAAGCCGACGCGATCGGCCGGCCGAGCAGCGCGCCCGCGAGATAGCCGGCGAAGTTCGCGGCGCCGAGCGTCACTGCCTGCGATGAGGTGAACCAGTGCGCCTGAATCAGCGGCGGAATCAGCGGCGTATAGGCGAAGCGTGCGAGCCCGATCGCGACGAGGCTCGCGCAGAGGCCCGCGAACATCGCGTAGAGCGAGCGAACGTCGAGAGAAGCCGGGTTGATAGGGAGGGCGGATGCGTCGTCGGACATACAGTGCTCCTTTTGAACCTGCGCGCCTGTCGCGCACGAATCGAATGGACGAGTCGGGCCATGCCGTGGTTTGGACGGCGGGCTTGCTGCCGGTGTGGCCGGCGAATCTCAGTGGATGCTGCCCTCGGGCGGCAGCGCGGGCAGGCCGAGCATCGCGAGCGCCGGGGCGACGGCGCCGCTCAACAGTTCGCGCTTCGGATCGACGCGCGCCAGCACGCGCACGCCGAGCAGAACGGCCAGCAGATGCGTGGCAGCGGCGCCGGGCGGTTGTATTGGTTCGATGTCGCCGTTTTGCTGGCCGGCTGCGACGCATCGCTCGAAGAAAGCGCGCAGGAGGCTCAGTTCGGCCGCGATCGCTTGCCGGAACTCGTCATCTTGCGGTGTGGATTCGAGCGCGGCGTTCACCAGCATGCAGCCGCGCTGATGCTTGTCCGCGACAGACCGGTCGATGATCTCGCCGAAGAACGCCGCGATCGCCTGACCGGGCGGAAGCCTCGACTCCAGCCGCGCGATGCGCTCGCGCAGCGTGCGGTCGAGATAGTGCTCGAGCGCGCGTCGAAAGAGCCCGCGTTTGTCGCCGAATGCGTTGTACAGGCTCGGCTGTGAAAGCCCGGTGCACGTCACGAGATCGCGCGTGGACGTGCCTTCGTAGCCGTTCGCCCAGAAGGCGTCGCCGGCTGCTTCGAGTACTTGGTCTTCGTCGAAATTTCGAGGTCGGGCCATGCCTTGCTCCAGTTCTGTATCGGGCGATACAGAACGCATTCTATATCAAACGATACAGAATGCAAGTCAATGGCCGAACATGCGCGTCCACGCGGCGCGGAGCCGTCGGGCGCGGTCTTCGAAGAGCCAGGAGGCCACCAGCGTGATGAGTGCGGAAATCATGCCAGTCACGATGGCCTCGGCGAACGGGAAGCCGTAGTGATTCACGTGCGAAAAGGCGTCGCCGAGCATCGTCAGGAGGCCGACGAGGAGCGCATTACCGTATCGATTCGAATAGAGCCGGGCCGCCGGCGTGAAGGTCAGAAGGACGGCGAGGATACCGGTGAGAAGGCCCGTCTGGAGGGCGGTCGTCCAGTGGGCGAGGCTCAGGATGTTGCCCCAACTGCCCGGCATGCACGTCATGCAGGCGCTGGTCGGCTGCCAGAACCGCTGGACAAACAGTCTGACGCGAAGCTTCCAGTCGCTCGACATCGTAGTCGCCCCGTCGATCCTGGTGAGGACAGACTTAACTATAGGTTCCTGCGGCATCAATCGTCACCGAATGGATTGCCTTTTCTCGCGGCGGGCGTCTGCGTCTTCGTCGCCAGATGGTTCTGCAGCCAGAAGTTCGCCTTGTTCAAGCCGAGCGCCTGCCAGTCCTGGCCGATTTCGCAGATGAATAACCGGTCGTCCGATGCCGTTGCAGGTGCAAACGCTTTCGACAGGTCCCTCGCGCCCTTGTCGGTGTTGAGCACGAGGAACGCGCCCATTTGATGCAGATGCAGGAATTCGTAGTCGCCGCCGGAAACGTGCGCGGCGATGTCCTTGATTTTTCTGTGCTGCTCCGTCGGGGCACCGATGAAGATGCTGACAAGATAAGTCGTTTTCGCACTCATGGGTGCTCCCGCCGTGTCGTGATTCAGGAAGGGTCCGATTGTGGCACAGCGGGATCCCGACCGGCATCGAATCTCGGCGGCCGCATCACACGTGGCCCTTCCAAGGCACGAGCACGCGTTCGACATAACGCATCAGCGCATCGAAACAGAGCGCAAAGAAGCCGATCACGATGATGCCCATGATCACGACGTCGCTCGCGAGGAATTCGGCCGCGTTGAGCACCATGAAGCCGAGCCCGCTCGACGACGCGACCATCTCCGCCGCGACGAGCGTCGTCCAGCCGACGCCGATGCCGATCCGCATCCCCGTGAAGATCTCCGGCAGCGCCGACTTCATGATGACGTGAAAAACCACCTGCGTGCGCGACGCGCCCATCGAATACGCCGCGTGGATCTGCTCGATCGACACGGACCGCACGCCGGCGCGCGCGGCGATTGCGAGCGGCGCGAAGATCGCGAGGTAGATCAGCAGCACTTTCGAGAACTCGCCGATGCCGAACCAGATGATGATGAGCGGCAAGTAAGCGAGCGGCGGCAGCGGTCGATAGAACTCGATCGGTGGATCGAATGCGCCGCGCGCGATCCTCGACACGCCCATCATCACGCCGACGGGAATCGCGGTGAGGCAGGCGAGCGCGAACGCGCCGAACACGCGCAACAGGCTTACGCCGGTGTGCTGCGCGAGGGTCGAGTTGGCGAAGCCATCGGTGGCGACGACGAGGAACTTCGCGTACACCGCCTGCGGCGAAGGCAGGAAGAGCGGCTTGATCAGATGCAGGTTCGTCACCGCGAACCAGATTCCAATCATCGCGACGATCGTGACGAAGCTTGTCATCAAACTGCTGCCGTGACCCGGCACGCCGAACGCGTCGCCGGGCTTGACCGGCTTTTTCGCGAGGATGCGCGAGCGGCGGCGCGGCGTGCGCGGCGGCGGGGCGGACGCATCGGCGGACACGGGTTCGCGGGCGTGAAAGGGCGCGTGAATCGCTTTGGAATCAGACATGCGAGACCTCTTCGCGTGTGGCTTGCGACTTCTCGTCGCCGTAGATGATGCCGAGCACGCGCTCGCGCATCTCGATGAAATCGGGGCTCGATTTGACGGCACGCGCATCGCGCGTTGCGAGAAAGCGCCGGTTGAAATCGAGTTCGTAGGTATGCGTGATGCGCCCGGGCCGCGGCGACATCACGATCAGCCGGCTCGCCAGAAAAAGCGCCTCCTCGACGCTATGCGTGATGAAGAAAAACATCTTGTTCGTCTTCGTCCACACGTCGAGCAGGAGTTCCTGAATGGTTTCGCGCGTGAGGGCGTCGAGCGCGGCCATCGGCTCGTCCATGAGCAGCATCGCCGGGTCGCAGGTGAGCGCGCGGGCGATGCCCACGCGCTGCTGCATGCCGCCCGAGAGCTGGTAGATCATGTGTTTGTGAAAATCCTGCAGGCCGACGAGCGCGAGATTGCGCACCGCAATCTCCTGCCGCTTCGCCTTCGGGACGCCCTGCAACTTGAGGCCGAACTCAGCGTTGTCGATCACGTTGAGCCACGGCAGCAGCGCGTGCTTCTGGAACACGACGCCGCGATCCGCGCCCGGTCCCGCCACCGGCTCGCCGCCGAGCAGCAGTTCGCCCGAACTGGGCGCGATGAAACCCGCCATCAGCGAGAGCAGCGTGGTCTTGCCGCAACCCGAGGCGCCGAGCGCGACGACGAAGTCGCCCGAATCGATCGTCAGGTTGATGTTGTCGAGCGCGTGGACTTGTTCGCCCGCCCGGCGGCCGGGGAACACGACGCTCACGTCCTTCACTTTCATGCTTTCCATGCATCCTCCTGATCGGCTGAACGCTTACTTGAGCTTGAGGGCGGCGTCCGCGTAAGCGGGCGTCACGAACTTCGCGTAATCGGGTGCGATCGTGCCAATACGCTTCTGCTCCTTCAGGAAGCCCGACGTGTCCTTCAGCGCGAGCGCCGCGCGGCTCGTTGCGCCGCCGCCGAGCCATTGCGGCGAAGCCTGGTCGGCGAGCGTCGGGTACGCGTAGAGCGAGAGCGAATCGGGCACGTCGGCGGGCGTGCCGCCGATCATCTTCGCGATCGCTGCGGCCTGCGGCGAACTCGCGCTCCATTGAGCCGGATTGCGTCGATACTGCTCGTCGGCATCGGCGATCGCCTTCACGAACTTCGCCATGAACGCCTTGTTGTCCTCGCCCCATTGACGATCGACCGCGATGCCATCGAACGTCGGCTTGCCAAGCTTCGACAGATCGCCCGATGTGACGAGCACCTTGCCGCTCTTCTTCAGTTCGGCGAGCGCGGGATTCCACACGTAGGCGGCGTCGATGTCACCGCGCTCCCACGCTGCTACGATCTGGTTCGGCTGCATGTTGAGGATCTTCACCTGCGACGGATCGACGCCCCAGTGCTGCAGCGCGAACATCGTGTGATAGTGGGTCGTGGACACGAATGGCACGCCGATCGTCTTGCCCTTCAGGTCAGCGGCCTTTGACACGTTGGCGCCGTTGCGCACGACCATCGCCTCGGCCTGGTTGATGTTGTCGAGGATCCAGACGAGCTGCAGGTCGAGCCCCTGGCTCACGGCGGCGGCAAGCGGACTCGATCCGATCACGCCGACCTTCACGTCGCCCGAGGCCATCGCGGTCGCCACCTTCGCGCCGGATTCGAACTGGCGCCAGTTGATCTTGTAGCCCGTCGCCTTCTCGATCGAACCGTTGGCGATCGCGACGATCCACGGATCGACGATCTGCTGGTACGCGATCGTCACTTCCTTGTCGGCGGCGTGCGCGGGGTTGAGCGCGAGCACAGCAGCGCACGAGACGATGATGCGCTGCATCGCGCGGACGAGCCGCAAAGGCAATTTTGGTCGCTTAAGGTCTTGCATGTCGGTCTCCAGGACGGGCTTTACGTGGCGGACACGCGGGCTTCTCGGAGACCGGCCGGGCTTGCCCCGATCGCCGATGCAGTGTCGATTCGAGTATCGTCATCTAAAAATTGGGCCAGTTAGTACCAGACGCGCCCGATCGTTGAGTCCACATTCCGCTGGTCTCACGCACCCGTCGTTGCGCGTTGCACAATGAGCCGCGCGAAGTTTTGAATCAACCAAGGAGGAAGCATGGCAAGCCGGACGTCTTCGGCAATGTGGACACAGCGGTTCCAGCGCCCGAATGAGTCGAACATCAGCCTGCAGGCGCAGATCCGCCAGATGCTGGTCGCCGCGATCCTCGACGGCCAGATTCCCGTCGATGCCGCCTTGCCGTCGAGCCGCGAACTGGCCGACCAGTTGAGCGTCGCCCGCAATACGGTGGTGCTCGCGTATCAGCAGCTCGTGGAAGAGGGCTATCTGATTTCGCGCGAGCGCAGCGGGCATTTCGTCAACCCGGCGATGCTCGAAGGGCAGCATGGCTTCGTGCAGTCGGAAGTGTCGGAGGCCGGAGCCCTCGCGCGGCCCGACTGGGGCGCGCGCATGCGGCGCGCGCCGTCCGCGCAGCGCAACATCGTGAAGCCCGCGAACTGGCAGAAATACGAGTTTCCGTTCATCTACGGCCAGTTCGATCAGGCGCTCTTTCCGACGAGCGACTGGCGCGAGTGCTGCATGAAGGCGCTTTCGGTGATGGAAATCCGCAACTGGGCGCCGGACCTGATCGAACGCGACGACGACACGCTCGTCCAGCAGATCCGCACGCGCGTGCTACCGCGGCGCGGCGTGTTCGCGATGCCCGACGAGATCGTGATCACGATCGGCGCGCAGCAGGCGCTGTATCTGATCGCGGATTTGCTCGCGAACGAGCGCACCACGATCGGCTTCGAAAACCCCGGCTATCCGGACGCGCGCAACATTTTCGAGAACTGCGATGCGCCGCTGTTGCCGCTGCCCGTCGACGGCGGTGGCGTCCGGCCGCTGGAAGACCGCGCGCTGCTCGCGCAATGCGATTACGTCTACGTGACGCCGAGCCATCAATGCCCGACCACCGCGACGATGCCGCTCGAACGCCGCCACGCACTGCTGAACATGGCGCAAGAGCACGATTTCGTCGTGATCGAGGACGACTACGAGAGCGAGAACAACTTTTCCGGCGCGCCGCATCCGGCGCTGAAGAGCCTCGATACCGCCGATCGCGTGATCTACGTCGGCAGTCTCTCGAAGAGCTTCGCGCCGGGGCTCCGGCTCGGCTACGTAGTGGCGCCGCGCGAGTTGATCCGCGAGTTGCGCGCGCTGCGCCGGCTGATGGTGCGGCACCCGGCGGCTTATATCCAGCGCGCGTTTGCGACCTTTCTGTCGCTCGGCCATCACGACGCGCTGCTGCGGCGTCTCGCCTACGCCTACAAGGAGCGCGCACAGGCGTTGATGACCGCGCTCGACACGCATTTGCCCGAAGCGCGCCACGTTCCGATCACGGGCGGCGCGTCGTGCTGGGTCGAGGGGCCGCCGTGGCTCGACGCGCGGCGCCTCGCAGCGGAAGCGGAAGCGCGCGGCATCCTGATCGAACTCGGCGACGTGTTCTTCATGACCGGCCGTGAAGCGCGCAACTGCTTCAGGATGGGCTTCTCGTCGATCAAGCTCGAAAAGATCGATGAAGGCGTGCGGATGCTCGCCGAACTCGTCAGGGCGCAACGCCCGCAACCCTGAGCCAGCAAGGCTTTGCGCCGTGCTCGCGAGGCTGGCCCAAGCGAATGCCGGCATCTGGAACTACCAACGGAAGTGAGTGCTGGATAACGTGTCGATGAGGATGGCCGCATGCGCACCCAGTGCGGCCCACGATTCATCTGACAGGAGACAGCATGACCGAAACGCTCACGAAGGCGCCCGCCGTTACCGCCGACACGCTCGCCGCCTTTTCCGACGCATTCAACCGCCACGACGCCGACGCGCTGATGCGCTTCATGACCGAAGACTGCATCTTCGATGCCGCCGGCGGCAGCGAGATCCACGGCGCGCGCTTTACGGGCCGCGCGGCGGTGAAGGCGGCGTTCGAAGCCGTCTTCCGTACTTTCCCCGATGCGCACTGGGGCCACGGCCGGCATTACGTCGCGGGCGAGCGCGGCGTGTCCGAATGGGTGTTCACGGGCACGCACGCGGAAGGCTGGCGCATCGAGGCCGAAGGCTGCGACCTGTTCGAATTCCGCGACGGCCTGATCGCGGTAAAGCGCGCGTTCCGCAAGGAACGTCCGAAGCAAGCCGCCTGAACCTGGGAGATTCGCCATGAAAAACGGTGCGATTCATCTGGACGCGTCGGGCCCGTTCGCCCGCGAGGCAGGCGTCGATACCCGCTACGACCCGACCTACGATCCCCTCGTCTCGCCGGGCCCCGGCCAGGGCAAGCAGTACGCGCCGACCTACTGGGCCGCGACGGCCGGCACGCCGCCGGCGGACGACGGCCCCGTCACCCAGGACATGGACGTCGATGTCGCGATCATCGGCGGCGGATTTACGGGGCTGGCCGCTGCGCTCTTTCTTGCGCGCGAGCACGGCATCAAGGCCGTCGTGCTCGAAGCGAACAAGGTGAGCTGGGGCTGCACGAGCCGCAACGGCGGACAGGGACAGAACGCGTCGGGGCGCCTGTCGCGCTCGCAGTGGATCGAGCGCTGGGGCAAGGACGTCGCACTCAAAATGCATCACGAGATCTACGAAGGCTTTAACACCTTCAAGTCGCTCGTCGCGCAGATCGATTGCGATCCGCAGACGGGCGGGCATTTTCTCGTCGCGCACCGGCCGCGCATCATGCAGGGGCTCGCCGCCGAGTCGAAGGTGTGGAAAGACGTATTCGGCTACCCGTCCGAACTGCTCAGTGCGGAGACGTTCCGCCGCGAGTTCGTCAACGATTCCGAATCGGCGGGCGCGCTGCACGAACCGGAAGGCATCGGCGTGCATCCGCTCAAGCTCGCCTACGGCTATCTGCGCATGGCGCGCGAGCACGGGGCGAAGGTGCATCCCGGCAGCCCCGTCATCGGCTGGCAGACGGTCAAGGGCGTGCATCATCTGCGCACGCCGGGTGGCACGGTGCGCGCGAAGGCCGTGGGCATCGCGACGGGCGCCTACACCGCGCCCGGACTGCACGAGTCGCTGAAGAGCCGCATCATGCCGATCCTTTCGAATTCGATGGTGACGCGCCCGCTCACACCCGCGGAACTCGAAGCCTGCAACTTTCGCACGACGCAGGTGCTCACCGACACGCGCACGCTGCGTTTCTACTATCGCCTGCTGCCGGACAACCGCGTGCAGATTGGCAGCCGCAGCGCGATCACCGGCGCCGATGCCCCGAACGAGCGCCACTTCGAATTGCTCGTGAACGGGCTGCACCGGAAGTTCCCGGCGCTCAAGGGCATCCAGATCGATTACTCGTGGTGGGGCTGGGTCGACGTCAGTCACGACATGATGCCGCGCGTCTTCCAGCCCGATCCGAAGGAGACCGTGTACTACGCGCTCGGCTATGGCGGCAACGGCGTATCGTATTCGTCACAGGCGGGACGGCGGCTCGCGGAGCGCATCGCCGGAAGAGGCGCGCACCAGACGCTGCCCATCTTCACCTCGCCGCTGCCGGGGCACCTGTTCGCGCCGTTCAGGCGCGTGGGACAGCGGATGCTTTATCACTGGTATTACAGGCGCGACGAAAAGAAATAGGCACGCGCAGCCGGAATCTTCTTCCCTATAAAAACGAAGCGGGGTGCGGGCGCGGTGAGCGATCACCGGCGCCCGGCCACTCACGCGCGCTCATGGGCGGCGCCCGTTGCGAGGCTCTATCGACGCACGCGGGACGCCGCACCGATCAGGATATGGAGGCGACACATGCAACAACCAGTCAACGGAAGCGAACTGAAGTGCGGACTCAAACAGCGGCACATGACGATGATCGCGCTGGGAGGCGTGATCGGAGCGGGGCTCTTCGTCGGCAGTGGCGTGGTGATCAGGCAGGCGGGGCCGGCTGCGATCATCTCGTTCCTGCTGACGGGCGGGCTCGTGGTCCTCGTCATGCGGATGCTGGGCGAGATGGCATCGGCGATGCCCGCCGTAGGATCGTTCTATGAATACGCGCGTCTCGCATTCGGCGAACGGCGCAAGTCGGGCGAGCTGGCCGGGTTTCTCACCGGCTGGATGTACTGGTACTTCTGGGTGATCGTCGTCGCGGTGGAGACCGTGGCGGGCGCGCATCTCGTCCAGTTCTGGCTGCCGGACGTGCCCGCGTGGGTCATCGGCCTCGTGCTGCTCGTGACGCTCACCCTGACCAATCTCGTCTCCGTCGGCAGCTACGGCGAGTTCGAGTTCTGGTTCGCGTCGGTGAAGGTCGCGGCGATCATCGTGTTCCTGTTCGTCGGCACGCTCTTCGTGCTCGGCATGTGGCCGGGCGCGGGGCAGGCCGCGCTGCCTCTTGCGTCGATCAGCGCGAACGGCGGCTTCATGCCGAACGGCATCGGGCCGGTGCTCTCCGGCGCGGTCGCAGCGACGGGCTTCTACTTCGGCGCGGAGATCGTGACGATCGCGGCTGCAGAGGCGCACGAGCCGGAGCGCGCAGTCGCGAAGGCGACGAATTCGGTGATCACGCGCGTACTTGTGTTCTATGCGGGTTCGATCCTGCTCGTCGTCGCGATCGTGCCGTGGAATTCGCCGGGCATGGCGACGCCCTACGTCAGCGCGCTCGAGGCGATGCGCATTCCGGGCGCCGCACATCTGATGAACGCGATCATCCTGACGGCGGTGCTGTCGGCGCTGAATTCCGGGCTGTACGCGGCGTCGCGGATGATGTTCGCCCTCACGCGTCGTGGCGATGCGCCGCGCGCGCTCGCGAAGGTGAACAAGCGCGGCGTGCCGGTGCGCGCGATCCTGATGGGGACGCTGTTCGGGTACGTGTCCGTGGTGATGTCGTATGTCTCGCCGGATACTGTGTTCGCGTTTCTGGTCAACTCGTACGGGACGGTGGCGATTTTCGTGTACCTGCTAATCGCGCTGTCGCAACTTAAGCTGCGCGCGCGGCTCGAACGCGATGCGCCGGGCAAGCTGCGTGTGAAGATGTGGTGCTTCCCGTATCTCACGTGGGTCGCGATCGCGGGGATGATCAGCATCATCGTGGCGATGGCGTTCATTCCTGATCAGAGAAAGCCGCTGTGGTTCGGCGTGGCGAGCGTGGCGGTGCTGCTCGTGGTGTTCTGGCAGCGGAATCGATGGAGGAAGGGGGATGGGGAGTTCGGAGTGGGGCGAGTAGAGGCGCGGCCGGTCAGGCGGTGAAGGGGCGCGCTGTTCCGGCGCACACCGTGCGTCCGTCCGGGGCCGCTTTCGAAGAAAGCGGCCCTGCTCACATCTGAAACGTCCGCGCCGTCTCCGCCGCCACCTGCCGCAGCTCCGGCACGAACGCGAGAAGATCCTCCATCGACACCCGCCCGACCGGCGCCTGCACCGCGATCGCCGCGCACGCGCGGTTCCGGTCGAGCATCACCGGCACCGCGATCGCGATCAGTCCCTGCAAGTGCTCCTGATCGTTGATCGCGAGCAGCCGCCGGCGCGTCGCCGCAAGCTCGCGGCGCAGCACCTCGCGATCGGTGATCGTGCGCTCTGAATAGGGCCGCAGCGGCAGCGTATCGATCATGCGTTCGCGCCGTTCCTTTGGCAGGAAGCTGAGCAGCAGCTTGCCGCTCGCCGAACAATGCAGCGGCACATGCGACCCCGCCTGCAGATGCATGCGCAGCGGCCACTCCGTCTCCACGCGATCCACGTACACCACATCGTTGCCGGCGAGCATCGTCAAATTGCACGTCTCACCGACCTTCGCGACGAGCTGCTCCAGGAGCGCATGCCGCGCCGCCGCCGGTCCCGCGTGCATCAGCACGTTCACCGCGAGCGAGCGCACGCGCGGCGAGCATTCGTAAAGCCGGTCGCCCGCGCCGCGCATGACAAGGTACGCGTCCATCAGTTGCACGAGGATGCGATGCACCGTCTGCTTCGGCAGGCCGAGCGCATCGACGAGTTCCGTCATGGACAGCGGACGTCCTGCCTCGGCAAGCGTCTCTAGTACGCGAAACGCCCGCACCGCGGCGGCGTTCGATTGATTGGATGCCGACATTCCGTCTCCTGAATATCGTGTGCGCCTGACCCGGCGACTTTGTTTGCATCGACTTTAGCGTTTTTCGGGACCGGTGAAAGTCCCGAATTTCGCTGATTCCGCGACTGCCGCGCAAGCAGCGAAGGATTGTCAGGAAAACGGGACCGCGTGCCGCGCGCCGCTCGCTAGATTGAAGTCACTTTCAACTCTCAAGCGACGGAGCGAACCGTATGAACGTAAGAGCCACTACCGCGGAAACCATGCAGGGCGACGTCGGACGGGTCGTCGGCGAACTCGTGGCGCGCGCCCGACAAGCACAGCGCGACTTCCAGTTCGCCGGGCAGGACGCGCTCGATGCCGCCGCGAACGCCGCCGCCTGGGCCATCATGGAACCGTCACGCAACCGCCGGCTGGCGGAACTCGCCGTCGCCGATACCGGCCTCGGCAACGCCGACGACAAGTTCCGCAAGAACTATCGCAAGACGCTCGGTTTGCTGCGCGACCTGCACGGACAGAAGACCTGCGGTGTCATCGCGCGCGACGTCGCGGCCGGCATCGTCGAGATCGCGCGGGCGGTCGGTGTCGTCGCGGCGGTCACGCCTTCGACCAACCCCGCCGCCACGCCCGCGAACAAGATCGTCAACGCGCTCAAGTGCGGCAACGCGGTGATCGTGGCACCGTCGCCGAAGGGGTACACGTCGTGTGCGCTGCTCGTCGGCTTCATTCACGAGCAGCTTGCCAAAGCCGGGCTCGCCGCCGATCTCGTGCAGGTGCTCCCGCCGCCGATCAGCAAGGCCGCGACCGCCGAATTGCTGCGTCAGTGCGACCTCGTCGTCGCGACAGGCTCGCAGGCGAACGTGCGTATGGCCTATGCGAGCGGCACGCCGGCGTTCGGCGTGGGCGCGGGTAACGTCGCGTCGATCGTCGCGGCATCGGCTGATCTCGACGATGCCGCGCGCAAGATCACGCGCTCCAAAACCTTCGACAACGCGACGAGCTGCTCGTCGGAAAACAGCGTCGTGATCGAAGCGGCTGTCTACGCGCGCATGCTTGCGGCGCTCGCGGCGAACGGCGGCGTGCTGCTCGACGACGCGCAGAAGGCGCGCCTGCAAGCCGCGATGTGGCACGACGGCAAGCTCGCCGCCGAGTGCACCGCGAAGCCGGCGGCGCAAATCGCGCGGCTCGCCGGCCTCGCTGACATCGCCGCGCGCCAGCCGGCTTTCCTGATGGTGGAGGAGAGCGGCTTCGGCGCCGGGCATCCGTTCTCGGGCGAGAAGCTCGCGCCGGTGCTTGCAGTCTACCGCGCACACGATTTCGACGATGCCGCGAGCATCGTCCAGCAAATCTACGCGTACATGGGCGCAGGTCATTCGGTCGGCCTTCATTCGGGCGATCCGGACCAGGCCGTGCGACTCGGCACGGCCTTGCCGGTCGCGCGGGTGATCGCGAACCAGGCGCATTGCCTCGCGACCGGCGGCAACTTCGACAACGGCCTGCCGTTCTCGCTCTCGATGGGCTGTGGCACCTGGGGACGCAACAACTTTTCGTCGAATCTCGGGTTTCGCCAGTACCTGAATACGACGCGCGTCGCGTTTCCGGTCGAGGAGCGTGTGCCCGAACTCGACGACCTGCTCGGCGACTTCTTCGCGAGGTACGGCCGATGAACACGCCCACGACCCTCCGCGCGCTGATCGACGAGCGCGCACGGCAGTTTCCCGACAAGCCCTTTCTGCTCGGCCCGGCGGAAGACGGCGGCATCGACGTTCTCACGTTCGGCCAGTTGCGCGACGCATGCGGCACGCTCGCTGCGCGTTTCACCGATGCGGGGCTGAACCCCGGCGACGTCATCTCCGTCTACATGGGCAACGGCCTCCAGACCGCGACGCTCCTGCTCGCCGCAATGTACGGCGGCTACGTGGCGAACCCGATGAACCTGCTGTGCCAGCCTTCGCAGGTGCGCTATATCGTCGAGCACTCGGATACGCGCGCGATCTTCGTGTCGCGCGATTCGCGGGAATCGATCGATGCGGCGCTCGCGGAACTGCGCGCGCAAGGGTTCGAACGCGAGCTCCGCGTGATCGAAACGCACCCCGACACGGTGGCGCACGCGCAACCCGCTTTCGCCGGCGAAGGCGCAGAGGCCGAGCGGCCCCGGCTCGAACAAAGCAATGTCACGCTGCTCATGTACACGTCCGGCACGACCGGCGCGCCGAAGGGCGTGCTGCTCACGCATCGCAACCTGCTTGCGAACGCGCGCAACATCACTGCCGAACACCGGCTCGGCAGCGACGATCGCGTGCTTGCGTCGCTGCCGCTCTATCACATCAACGGCCTCGTCGTGACGCTCATCGCGCCGCTCTTTCACGGCGGCTCGGTCGTGATGGCTGCGCGCTTTTCCGCGCGCACGTTCTGGCGCGACGTCGCGCGCCATCGCTGCACCTGGATCAACGTCGTGCCGACGATCGTCGCGTATCTGCTCGATCGCGACGAACGCGACCCGCATGACACCTTCGATCTCGCTGCGCTCAGGTTCTGCCGCAGCGCGTCGGCGGCGCTGCCGGCCGAGCATCACCGCGCGTTCGAGGCGCGCTTTCACGTCGGCGTGATCGAGACGATGGGCATGACGGAAACCGCCGCGCCCGCCTTCAGCAACCCCTACGACACGGCGCGGCGCCGCATCGGGAGCATCGGGTTGCCGTCGGGCGGCGAGGCGCGCGTGATCGATACCGAGGGCCGCGACTGCGCGCCCAATGAATGCGGCGAGATCGTGCTGCGCGGCGAGCAGGTGACGCGCGGCTATTACAAGCGGCCCGAGGAGACGCGCGCGGCCTTCACCGCCGACGGCTGGCTGCGCACCGGCGACCTCGGCTTCCGCGATGCCGACGGCTACTTTTACATCAACGGCCGCGCGAAGGAACTGATCATCAAGGGCGGCGAAAACATCGCGCCGCGCGAGATCGACGAGGCGCTGCTGCGGCATCCCGGCGTGCTGGAAGCGGCGGCGGTCGGCGTGCCGGATGCGGCCTACGGACAGGAGATCGTCGCGTTCGTCGTCGCGCGCGAAGCCGGCGGCGCGAACCCGCTCGATGCCGCCGCGCTGCGCGATCACTGCCTGCGCGAACTCGGCCGCTACAAGACGCCGAAGGAATTCCGGCTCGTGACCGAACTGCCGCGCGGACCGTCGGGCAAGGTCCAGCGGCTGAAGCTGTTGCAGACGTAGACGCATCCGCCAACTTGGCGCAGGACCACGACCGTCATATATAAAGAGATAGGAGACAGCATGGAAAAGCACACCAGGCGCGTTAAAACGCGCCATATCATTCTCGCGGTGATGTGCCTGATGTATTTCATCTCGTACATCGATCGCGTGAACATCGCGGTCGCCGGGCCGATCATCCGGCAGGAGATGGGCCTGACCTCCGGCCAGCTCGGCCTCGTGTTCTCGGCGTTCGCGTATCCCTACGCGGTGATGCAGATCGTCGGCGGCTGGCTCGCGGACAAGTACGGCCCGAAGCGCGTGCTCACCATCCTCTCGCTGATCTGGGGCGTCGCGACGCTCGCCACCGGCTTCGCCGGCAGCGTCGCGATGCTCGTCGGCCTGCGCTTTCTGCTCGGCATCGGCGAGGGCGGCGCGTTCCCGACCGCGACGCGCGCCTTCACCTACTGGATGCCCGTCGCCGAGCGCGGGTTTGCACAAGGCATCACGCACAGCTTCGCGCGGCTCGGCGGCGCAGTGACGCCGCCGCTCGTGCTCGCCGTCGTCGCATTCGGCGGCTGGCGCGATGCATTCCTGCTGCTCGGCGTCGCGAGCCTCGCGTGGACCGTGCTCTACATGTGCTTCTTCACGAATTCGCCGGAGCAGCATCGCCGCATCACGCCCGAGGAGACGGCGGAGATCGGCTATCGCAAGGGCGACTGCGACCGCGCGAAGCACGCCGCCACGCCGTGGCGCAAGCTGGTGCGCCGCATGTGGCTCGTGACAGTGGTCGATTTCTGCTATGGCTGGCTGCTGTGGGTCTACCTGACGTGGCTTCCGTCGTACCTGAAAGAGTCGCGCGGCTTCGACCTGAAGCAGCTCGCACTCTTCACCGCGTTGCCGCTGCTCGCGGGCGTGATCGGCGATACGCTCGGCGGCGTGATCTCCGACAAGCTCTACAAGGCGACTGGACGGCTGCGATTCGCGCGCTGCTCGGTGCTCGTCGTCGGCATGGGCGGCTCGCTCGCGTTCCTCGTGCCGGTGGTCTCCGCCGCCGATCCCGTCACGGCCGTGCTGTTCCTGTCGGCATCGTTCTTCTTCCTGGAGATAACGAACCCCGTGCTCTGGACATTGCCGCTCGACATCGCGGGCAAGTACGCGGGCACCGCGGGCGGCATGATGAACACGGGCTTCGGCGTGGCGGGCATGATCTCGCCGGTCGTGTTCGGCTATCTGATCCAGGAGACCGGCAGCTACAACGTGCCGTTCACGATCTCCGCCTGCCTGCTCGCGGTGGGCTTGGTGGCCGCGCTCTTCATCGATACGTCGAAGACCGTCGAGGCGGACGAAGAGCGCGAGGAACGCGAGAGCGTCTTGCTCGGCGGCGAGCCCGCATTCGTTCACGCAGGGCAGGGTGTGCGGATGGAGCGGCATCATCTGCGGCGGCCTTTGCGCTGGAAGAAGTGACGTGATCGAGGACGCGCGTCATGCACCGCGCGTCCTCATGCCGTGCGCTTACCGCGCTTCCCACTCGACACGCCGCACCGCCGTGCGTCCCCGGTTGCCGATCCACGCCGCCGAGAGAGCGCTCACGAGCGCCGAGAAGAGCACGTAGATGCAGATGAGCCACGGTTCGCCATCGCCTTTGCGCAGCAGGAAGGTCGCGACGATCGGCGTGATGCCGCTCGCGAAGATCCCCGAGAACTGATAGACGAACGAGATGCCCGAATAGCGGACCTTGGCGTCGAACAGTTCGGCGAAGAGCGCCGCTTCCGGACCGTACACCGATGCGTAGAACACGCCGAACGGAATGACGATCGCGAGCCAGATCAGGAGCATATGGTCGCTGCCGTGCTTCATCAGCCAGAAGCCGCCGAACGCGGAGAGACCGGTGACGAGCGATCCCCAGAAGTAGATGCGCGTGCGTCCGACGCGATCCGAGAGACGCCCGAAGAACGGGATCGTGAACATCATCACGACCGCCGCCGCCATCACGCCGAGCAAGGCATCGGTGCGGCCGACCTTCAGCGTCTGCGTCAGATAGACGATCGAGAACACGCCGAACACGTTGAAGAACACGCCGTCGATGAAACGCGCGCCCATGCCGGCGAGCACGTTGCCCGGATACTTGCTGAGCACCTCGCCGATCGGCAGCTTGATCTGCTCGCCCTTTTGCTTGACCTTCGCGAACTCGGGCGTCTCCATTACGTTCAGGCGAATGTACATGCCGATCGCAACCAGCACGATCGACAGCACGAACGCCAGCCTCCAGCCCCACGAGAGAAACTGCTCGTTGGTCAGGAACGACGACAGCGCCGCCACGACGCCCGAGGCGACGCACAGCCCGAGCGCGAGCCCGATCTGCGGGATGCTCGCGTAGAAGCCGCGCTTGTCCTTCGGCGCGTACTCGAACGACATCAGCACGGCGCCGCCCCATTCGCCGCCGAGCCCGATCCCCTGCGCGACGCGCAACAGAAGCAGCAGCGCCGGCGCCCACAGTCCGATCTGGTCGTAGGTCGGCACGAGGCCGATCAGCACGGTCGCGACGCCCATGATCATCAGCGTCATCACGAGCATGCTCTTGCGGCCAAGCTTGTCGCCGAAGTGGCCGAAGATCACGCCGCCGAGCGGCCGGCTCAGAAAGCCCACGGCGAAGGTGCCGTAGGCGAGCATCGTCGAGACGAGCGGATCGTCGTTCGGGAAATACAGCTTGTTGAACACGATGCCGGCCACCACGCCGTACAGGAAAAAGTCGTACCACTCAATCGTCGCGCCGATCAGGCTCGCCGTCACGACCCGCCTGATCTGCTTCGCGTCATTGCGCTTCGTCTGCTCCATGTTGCGTCTCCGGGTTAATGGTTGCCGCGTGGTTTTCCACGTCGGTGTCACAGCACTTCTTCGAGCACGGATTGCACGACCGAATTCTTCCGGTCGGCGCGGATCATGTCCGCCGCCTTCTCCGCGATCATGATCACGGGCGCGTTCGTATTGCCCGACACGAGTTCCGGCATCACGGACGCATCGACGACGCGCAGCCGCCCGAGGCCGTGCACGCGCAAGCGATCGTCGACGACGGCGAGCGCGTCGCGGCCCATGCGGCAGGTGCACGCCGGGTGATAGATCGACTGGCTGTGGCGGCGCGCGGCGTCGAGCAGTTCGGCGTCGGTCTGGTACTGGGCGCCCGGCACGAACTCCGAAACGATTTGCGGCGCGAGCGACGGCGCCCCGGCAATGCGCCGCGCCACCTTGATCCCGCCGATGACGACGGCGTGGTCGCGTTCGTCGGAGAGATAGTTGGGCTGGATCGCCGGATACTGGAGCGGGTGCGCCGAGCGGATCTCAACGCTGCCGCTGCTGTGCGGCCGCAACTGACACACGGATGCCGTGAACGCCGAGAAGCGGTGCGCGCCTTCGCCGGGTTTGTCGGCGCTGAGCGGCTGCATGTGGAACTGGATGTCGGGCCGCTCGACATCAGGCCGCGAGCGCGTGAAGATCGCGACCTGGCTTGCCGCGAGCGTGAGCGGGCCGGTGCGCCAGAGCGCGTATTGCAAACCGATCCATGCCTTGCGCAGCGGGTTGTTCACTTCGTCGTTGAGCGTGCGTTCGCGCGTCTTGAAGACCAGCCGCACCTGCAGATGATCCTTCAGGTTCTGGCCGACGCCCGCGAGTTCATGACGCACACGCACGCCTGCGCGGCGCAGCACGTCAGCGGGACCGACGCCCGAGTTCTGCAAAATCTGCGGCGAACCGATCGCCCCGGCCGCGAGGATCACTTCGGCGTGCGCGCGAGCCGTGCGCACTTCGCCGTCGCGCATGTACTCGACACCGACCGCCTGCGCGCCTTCGAAGAGCACGCGCGTCGTCTGCGCCCGCGTTTCGACGACGAGATTCGCGCGGTCCTTCGCCGGCTTGAGAAAGCCTTTGGCAGTGCTCCAGCGAAAGCCCTTGTAGGCGGTCTGCTGGAAATAGGCGACGCCTTCCTGCGAGGCTCCGTTGTAGTCGTCGTTGAACGGGATGCCGATATCCTGAGCCGCCGCAATGAAATGCTCCGCGATCGGCCGGCGCAGCCGCAGGTCCGATACCTTCAGCGGCCCGCCCACGCCGTGATATTCGCTTGCGCCGCGTTCCTGGTCCTCGGACTTTTTAAAGTAGGGCAGCACGTCGGCGTAGCCCCAGCCGCGGTTGCCGAGCGCGGCCCAGTGGTCGTAGTCCTCGCGCTGTCCGCGCACGTAGAGCAGGCCGTTGAGCGAACTCGATCCGCCCAGCACCTTGCCGCGCGGCCAGTCGAGTTGCCGCCCGGCGATGCCCGCGTCCGGCTCCGTGCGATAGCACCAGTCGTACTCGGGGTCGTGCATCGTCTTGAAGTAGCCGACCGGGATGTGAATCCACGGATTGCTGTCCGGGCCGCCCGCTTCGAGCAGCAGCACCCGGACGTCCGGGTCTTCGCTCAGGCGGTTGGCGAGAACGCAGCCGGCGGAGCCCGCGCCGACCACGATGTAGTCCACTTCGAACGACATGATTCTTGTCTCCTTTCGACCGGCGTTCACGCTGGTCTTTTCTTCAACCCTATGGAACGGGTTGTTCCGTTTTGTAGCTTTCAATGTCGTGCAAACGCCTCGCGATGCCAAGTGGAAAACGTTCGGTCAGCGGAAAGTGGAACGGAATCTCGCGAATTTGTCTCAAAATTCAGGGGTGAGCGGTGATGGGCCGTTCGCCGAGAGTTTTCGAATGATTCCAGGCGTAGCTGCTTGGCGGTTTCGTCATTGATCTAAAAAATGATATATTTTGTTCTGCTTTAATCGAACCCGGTCGATGCGGCCGGTCACGGCAAGGAGCCCCGCGCCCGATGAACGAGACCCCGCTTTCTCCCGGCAAAAACCACCAGTCGAACGAAGACAGCCGCGTCCTGCGCGCGCTGTCGATCCTCGATCAGCTTGCGGTCGCCGGGCAGCCTTACACACTGTCGCAACTCTCTGCGCGGCTGCACATTCCGAAGGCGACGCTCACGCGCCTCATCGAATCGCTCGAAGCGCAGGGCTACGTCATGCACTTGCCGGATTCGCGTGGTACCGATCGCGGCATCACGCTCGGTCCGCGCGCGGCGCAACTCGCGCTCGCGACGCTCGGCAGCAGCAGCTTCACGCGTGCGTGCCGGTCGCTGCTGCGCGGGCTGGTCGAGACCCTCGGCGAGACTTGCAACCTGACCGCACTCGATGGCGATACCGTGCTCTACATCGAACGGGTCGAGACGAACGAGCCGCTGCGGCTGCACATGCAACCGGGCATGCGCGTGCCACTGCACTGCACGGCGAGCGGCAAGCTGTTTCTCTCGCAGATGACACGCGCCGAGCGCAGCGCAGTGCTCGCGCGCCTGCCGCTCACGCGGATGACCTATCGGACGCTCACGGACGCAAGCCTGCTCGAAGCGGAGCTCGACCGGCTGTCCGCGCGCGGCGTGGGCATCGATAACGAGGAATTCGTGCGGGGGATGGTGGCGGTCGCCGTGCCGGTGCGCGACGAGGAGGGCAAGCACGTACTGGCGTCGCTCGCCGTGCATGCGCCGACGGCGCGCTCGAGTCTCGAGGATCTACTGAAGGCCGTGCCGAAGCTGAAGGAAGCGTCGCTGCGATTCGCGCCGCTGTTGCACAAGGCGGACGGGGCAGGCTAGGTCGCGGTCAGGTCGTGCTTACATCGTTTGATGCGCTTGTGCTTCGATGGGACTTGCCATGGAGCGCAGGCGCATCAAACGCCGTTGAACAAACCACACCATGAGCGCCATCGTAACCAGCTAGCGGCGTGGGCTGAACGATCAGAACGTGGAAGCCAGCTCGCGGGCCGCTTCCTGCAGACGTGGCACGAATTCCAAAGCCCTCGAAAGCGGTGCGCGCGACACGGGCGCATGCACGGCGATCGCGGCGACGCACTGATTCTGCGCATCGACGACGGGCGCTGCGACGCACACGATGCCGACGACGAACTCCTCGTTATCCACCGCGATGCCCTTGTGCGCAGCGCGATCGAGTTCGGCTTCGAGCAGTTCGGGATCGGTAAGCGTGTTGGGCGTGAAACGCTTCAACTGGAGCGCGCGCACGAGCACCGCGCGTTCGCTGGCCGGCAGCATCGCGAGCAACAGCTTGCCGCTCGCGCTGCAATACGCGGGCACGTGCGACCCGGGCTTGAGGTCGAGCCGCAGCGGCCACGGCGCCTCGACGCGATCGAGGTAGAGCACTTCCGTTTCGTGCAGCATCGTGAGGTTGCAGGTTTCTCCGAGATCGGACACGAGGCGCGTCAGGATCGCGTGACGCAGACGCCGGGCGCCGGAATGCATCATCACGCCGAGGCCGAGCTGCGCGAGACGCGGCCCGATCACGTATGCGTTCTTCTGGCCGGGCTCGCGGATCACGAGGCCGCCCGCTTCGAGCGACGCGAGCATGCGGTGCAACGAGGCCTTCGGCGCATCGATTTCGTGGGCGATGTCCGCGAGCGACACGGGGCCATCGGCAGCGACGAGATGTTCGAGCAGCGCGAACGCACGCAGGGTCGGGGTGTCCGCTTTTTTCATGTCTGCCGTTCCGGAAAATGGATCGGCAACATTGTACTCAACCGGGGTCCAGCCTGGTTTCGACAAGATTTCGGCCGTGTCCGCGACGTCCACGGGATCGGCGGAAAACGGTAAGCCGGATTCGAGGTTCATGGGCGGGCCTTTGCGCTATGTCGTACGAAATGGAACGAAACAGGCCGGAAGTGGTTGGCCTCCGGCATGTTTCAGCGGTTAGACGTAGTCCTTGTACTTGTCGAGCATGCGCACGGGCTTGGCGAGTGCGTCACGGCGGAACGGATCGCCGAGTTCGCGGGTACACATGATTTCGATGATGGTCGTCTTACCGTGATTCATCTGCAGATCGATCGCGCGTTTCAATGCCGGTCCGACATCTTCAAGCCGATCCACGACGATGCCCTCCGCACCCATCGCCCGGCCGATTTCAGCGAAGCTCTGGTTGTCGAGTTCGCCCGCAACGAAGCGGCGGTTGTAGAAATCGACCTGGTTCTTCTTTTCCGCGCCCCACTGGCGGTTGTGGAACACCACCGCCGTCACCGGAATGTTGTGGCGCACGCAGGTCATCGTCTCCATCAGGCTCATGCCCCAGGCGCCATCGCCCGCGTAGGACACCGCCGGACGGTGCGGTGCGGCCACCTTCGCGCCGATGATCGTCGGGAACGCGTAGCCGCAGTTACCCCAACTCATCGCAGCAAAGAAGCTGCGCGGCTTCTCGAAGCGCAAGTAACTGTTCGCGACTGAATTGATATTGCCGATATCGGTCGAGACCATCACGTCCTCAGGCATCGCCTTTTCCAACTCACGCAGCACCTGACGCGGATGCAGATACTCACCACCGCCCGGGGTGCGCTCGTGCTTCTGCTCTTCGATCATGTCGAGGCTGTACGGATCGCGTTCATGCGTCCATTCGTCGAGTTCTTTCTCCCAGGCGGCCTTCTCGGAGCGAATCTGTCCGGCGCGGTCTTCGCGCGATGCATCGCAGGCGAGCGTGCGGCCATTGAGACGCTGCGTCAGCGCGACAGCGGCGGCTTTCGCATCGCCGCAAATGCCGACGGTGATCTTTTTCACGAGCCCAAGCATCTTGTGATCGGCATCGATCTGGATGATCTTCGCGTTCTTCGGCCAGTAGTCCATGCCGTGCTGCGGCAGCGTGCCGAACGGTCCCAGACGTGAGCCGAGTGCGATCACGACGTCCGCGCGGGCGAGCAGTTTCATTGCGGCCTTGGAGCCTTGATAGCCAAGTGGGCCGCACCACAGCGGGTGGCTCGCGGGGAACGAGTCGTTATGCAGATAGCTGTTCACGACCGGTGCACCGAGCCGTTCGGCAAGTGCCTTGCATTCCTCAATGGCATCAGCCATCACGACACCACCGCCCGAGATGATCACCGGAAAGCGCGCAGTCGCCAGCAGTTCGGCCGCTTCGTTCAGACGCTGCTCGCCACCCGCGCCACGATCGAGCCGCTGCGGCTGCGGGATTTCGGCCTTGATCTGACCGTAGAAATAGTCGCGTGGGATATTCAGTTGCGTCGGCCCCATCTCGGCCATTGCGCGGTCGAAGCATCGGCCCGTGAATTCAGCCATGCGCGCCGGATGCGTAACGTGGCCTTGGTACTTGGTGAACTCCTGGAACATTGGCAACTGCTTGGCTTCCTGAAAGCCACCGAGGCCAATGCCCATCGTGCCCGCTTCAGGCGTGACGATCACCACCGGGCTGTGCGCCCAGTAAGCCGCCGCAATCGACGTCACGCAGTTGCTGATACCGGGTCCGTTCTGCCCGATCACCACGCCATGACGGCCCGAGACACGCGCATAGCCATCGGCCATATGTCCGGCGCCTTGCTCGTGGACCACCGGAATCAGACGAATGCCAGCGGGCGCGAAGATATCCATCGCGTCCATGAAGGCCGAACCCATGATGCCGAACATATCGGTGACGCCGTTGGCGGCGAGCGTTTCGACGAACGCTTCGGAGGGCGTCATGGCTTGCGGGCCGATGGCGTCGGTGGCGGGCGCGGCGAGGGTGGGGTCGAGTTCGCTCATGGGTGTCTCCGGTGTTTAATAAAAACGGAACGATAGGTTCCGAAAAGTGTGCGTTGAATCAAATGTAGATCAACGCACCGCCACCGTCAACGACAAATTCCATTATTCGGTATGATTTGTATCTAAAAAAGAATGCGTTTATGATGAGCCTAAAGAGAGACATACGCCGAGGAGAGCAAAAGTGACAGATATCGCGAGCAGCAAGCCGGACCGGATGGTGCCGGTGCGAAGCGTTTTCGGCATCGATTCCGGCCTGATGGTGCCCGCGTTCAGCGAGCGCGACGACCACGTCCCCGATATCGACGAGGCCTATCGCTTCAATCCTGAAGTCACGCTCGCGATCCTTGCAGGCTTTACGCGCGATCGCCGCGTGATGGTGCAGGGGCTGCACGGCACCGGGAAATCGACGCACATCGAGCAAGTCGCCGCGCGCCTGAACTGGCCGTGCGTGCGCGTAAACCTCGACGGCCACATCAGCCGGCTCGATCTCGTCGGCAAGGACGCGATCGTCGTGCGCGACGACCTGCAGGTGACCGAATTCCAGGAAGGCATCGTGCCGTGGGCGCTGCAACGGCCGGTCGCGCTGATCTTCGATGAATACGACGCCGGCCGCCCCGACGTGATGTTCGTGATCCAGCGCATTCTTGAGCGCGACGGCAAGTTCACGCTGCTCGACCAGAACCGCGTGATCCACCCGCATCCGTATTTCCGCATGTTCGCAACGACCAACACCATCGGCCTCGGCAACCTGAACGGGCTATACCACGGCACGCAGGTGCTAAATCACGCGCAGATGGATCGCTGGAACGTCGTCGCGACGCTCAACTACCTGCCGCGCGCGGAGGAAGCGGGCATCGTGCTCGCGCGCGTGCCTGAACTCGCCGACGACGCCGGCCGCGCGCTGATCGAATCGATGGTCAGCGTGGCCGAACTCACCCGCAAGGGCTTCGCCACGGGCGACCTGTCGACGCTGATGTCGCCGCGCACGGTCATCAACTGGGCGGAGAACTGCCAGATCTTCCGCGATCCCGCGATGGCGTTTCGCCTGACCTTCCTCAACAAGTGCGACGAGGCCGAGCGGCCAACCGTCGCCGAGTATTTCCAGCGCTGCTTCGGCCGCGAACTCGATGCCGGATGCGAGAGCCACGCATCGGCGCTTTTCTGATGCCGGCCGATCGCGGGGCGGCGCTCATCGCCGAGGCGCGTGAGCGCCTGTGCGCGTCGGCCATGCGCGCGCTCACCGGTGACGCCGAACTGCATTATCGAGACGGCCGCCTGTGGCGCGGCGACCGTCCGCTGCCGCTGCACGCGCCGCATCTGCACACTGATCGACATGACGACGATTTCGCGTCGCTGCGTGGCGCCGCCGATGGCGCGGCGCTGCGTCTCATGCATTCCGACGCGGCGCTGCATCGCGACCAATGTCCCGCCGATCCGGTCGAGCGGCTCGTGTTCGAACTGCTCGAACAACTGCGCTGCGAAACGCTGACGCCGCCGGGCATGCCGGGCGTCGTGCGCAATGTGCGGCATCGTTTCGAGGCGTGGTCGCGCGCGTTTCACCGCTCGGGGCTGCTCGACGGCCACCTCGGCATCCTGCTCTACACGGTGTCGCAGATGGCGTGGTCGCGGCTGACGGGCGAGCCGGTGCTGGAGGAAACCGAAGGACTCATCGAAGCGACGCGCGCGGCCATCGCGCCGGCGCTCGGCTCGGGCCTCGCGGGAATCCGCCGGCAACGTGACGATCAGGCGGCGTTCGCGATTCACGCGCTGGAGATCGCGCAGCGCGTGAGCGAGATGATCCAGGCGGCGCGCGCCGACCATTCGTCCGCGGACGCCGACGACCTCGATGACCAAGCCGCCGCGCGCAAGACGTTTTCGCTATGGCTCGGTTCGGATGAGGACGAGTACAAGGAGATGGGCATCGCCGTGACGGGCACGAGCCGTGCACTCGATGCGTCGGGCGACGGGTATCGCGTCTACACGAGTCGCTACGACGAGGAGGTGCGTCCCGCCACACGCGTGCGCCGGGCGCTGCTCGACGAGTACCGCGAGAAGCTCGACGCGCGCATCGCGGCGCAGGGGATCAACGTGAGCCGCCTTGCGCACGCGCTGAAGGCCGCGCTCGCCGATCCCGAGCGCGACGGATGGTCGTTCGGCGAGGAGCATGGCCGCATCGACGGACGGCGCCTCGCGCAACTCGTGGCATCGCCGAACGAGCGACGGCTCTTTCGGCTGGAACGACACACGCTCGTCGCGGATTGCGCGGTGAGCTTCCTGATCGATTGCTCGGGGTCGATGAAGGCGCACGTCGAACCGGTTGCGACGATGATCGACGTCCTCGTGCGCGCGCTCGACCGCGCGGGCGTGACGAGCGAGGTGCTCGGCTTCACGACGGCCGCGTGGAACGGCGGCCGCGCGCGACTCGACTGGCTCGCGCGCGGCCGGCCGCGTCATCCGGGGCGGCTGAACGAGGTATCGCATCTCGTGTTCAAGGATGCATCGACGAACTGGCGCCGCGCTCGCCGCGACATCGCCGCGATGTTCAGGGCGGAGCTGTTTCGCGAGGGTATCGACGGCGAGGCTGTCGAATGGGCGTGCAAGCGGCTCGGCGCGCGGCCGGAGAAGCGGCGCATGCTGATCGTGATCTCCGACGGCAGCCCGATGGACAGCGCGACCGCGCAGACCAACGATGCGTTCTATCTCGACAATCATTTGAAGGAAGTCGTCGCGCGGCATGAAGCGGTACGCGATGTCGAGGTGCTTGGGCTGGGCGTCGGGCTCGACTTGAGTCCGTATTACCGGCGCTCGTTAGCGCTCGATCTTTCGACGCCGCCGGATATGAAAATGTTGGGGGAGGTCGTGCGGTGGATGGGCGGGCGGGGGTAGGGCGCTTATTGAAGCCACCCCCGCACCGCCCTCACCATCAAATAGGCCCCAATGACCACCAGCACCCCGAACGCGATCCTTCGCGTCGCGACGCCGGATATCGGCGGCGGATAGCGCCGCGCCGCGACCGTCGCTAACGCCACCGCCGGCACGGCAAACACCGTCTGCATCCAGATCTCGTGTCCTAGCTGTCCGTGCCACGCGCTGAAAAGCGAGCGAATCAGCGCCGTCATGGCGAACAGCAGGATCAGCGCGCAGCGGATCTGCATGAGCGAGAACGGCTGTCGATAGAACTGGAACACGAGCGGCGGACCGGAAATGCCGAACATCCCGCTCAGCAGGCCGCCGAACACGCCGGAGAGAAAGAAGCCGCGATCGTCCGAGCGCCGCGCGAGCGGGGCGGGGCGCAACGCGGCGGCGAGCCCGCCGTAGAGGATCACCGCGCCCAGCATCATCTGCAGGATGCCCGACGCAGCGCCGCTCAGATAGTCGAGCAGCAGCACACCCGCGATCACCGATGGCAAGAGCCCGAGCGTCGCCGCGCCCACCGCGCGCCAGTCGATGTGATGTAGCGTGCCCGGCAACGCGATGGCGCTGTTCGCCAGCGTGACGAGGCTCACCAGCGCGGCCACGCTCGCGAGCGGTGCGAGGCCGAAGCCGCTCGCCGCGCCGAGCACGATCATGCCGAGTCCAAAGCCCGTGACCGTCTGGAAGTAGCTCGCGGCGCCCATCAGTGCGAGCAGCGTGAGCGCATGGAGCACGCCCGCGATGCTCACGGCGCGGACGAGGCCGCTCGCGTGTCGGCCGTCGATTGCAGTACGGCCTGCGCCTGCACACTCGTCACGGCGATCACGTAATAGATGTCGTCGGCGCTGCAGCCGCGCGACAGGTCGTTCGCTGGCTTCTTCAGCCCTTGCAGCAGAGGCCCGATCGCCTTCGCCCCGCCGATGCGCTCCGCCAGCTTGTAGCCGATGTTGCCCGCCTCCAGGCTCGGAAAGATCAGCACGTTGGCGTGCCCGTCGACCTGCGAATGCTCGACCTTGCGGCGCGCGATTTCCGCGACGATCGCCGCGTCGAGCTGAACGTCGCCGTCGATGGCGAGGGTGGGGCGCTCTGCCTTCACGCGTTCCGTCGCGGCGACGACCTTGTCGACCGCCGCGTGCCGCGCGCTGCCGCTCGTCGAGAACGAGAGCATCGCGACGCGCGGCTCGTCCATCAGCAGGCTCGCGGCGCTGTCGGCGGCGGCCATCGCGATTTCGGCGAGTTCGTTCGCGTCCGGTTCGACGACGAGCGCGCAGTCGGAGAAGATCAGGCCGCCCTTCATCGTGTGGAACGGCTCGCACAGCATCATCAGGAAGAAGCTCGAGACGAGCCGGAACCCCGGCCGCACGCCGATGATCTGGATCGCGGCGCGCACGACGTCGGCGGTGGTGTTCACCGCGCCCGCGACGGAGCCGTCCGCTTGGCCGAGGCGCACCAGCAGGTTCGCGAAGCAGAGCGGATTCAGCACCTCGCGTTGAGCTTCGTCGCGTGTCATGCCTTTCTTGCTGCGCAGCGCGAAGAGTTCGTCGGCGCAAGCTGTGGCGAGGGGTGATGTCGCCGGGTCGATCACGTCCATGTCCGCGAGATCGATCTGCTCGCGGGCCGCGGCCTCGCGGATGCGCGCCGTCTCGCCGACCAGCACGATGCGCGCGATGCCCTCGCGCGTCGCGCGTTGCGCCGCCTGCAGCATGCGCGGGTCCTCGGGCTCGCACAGCACGATGCGCATGGGCGTCGCGCGCGCGTGATCGATGATGCGGTTGATCGCTTTCATGAGGGTTTTTTGGGGAGTGTGGGAAGCCGGAAGCAGAGGTTGCTTCCGGCATGTTTCAGCGGTTAGACGTAGTCCTTGTACTTATCGAGCATGCGCACGGGCTTGGCGAGTGCGTCACGGCGGAACGGATCGCCGAGTTCGCGGGTACACATGATTTCGATGATGGTCGTCTTACCGTGATTCATCTGCAGATCGATCGCGCGTTTCAATGCCGGTCCAACGTCCTCCAGCCGATCCACGACGATGCCCTCCGCACCCATCGCCCGGCCGATTTCAGCGAAGCTCTGGTTGTCGAGTTCGCCCGCAACGAAGCGGCGGTTGTAGAAATCGACCTGGTTCTTCTTTTCCGCGCCCCACTGGCGGTTGTGGAACACCACCGCCGTCACCGGAATGTTGTGGCGCACGCAGGTCATCGTCTCCATCAGGCTCATGCCCCAGGCGCCATCGCCCGCGTAGGACACCGCCGGACGGTGCGGTGCGGCCACCTTCGCGCCGATGATCGTCGGGAACGCGTAGCCGCAGTTACCCCAACTCATCGCAGCAAAGAAGCTGCGCGGCTTCTCGAAGCGCAAGTAACTGTTCGCGACTGAATTGATATTGCCGATATCGGTCGAGACCATCACGTCCTCAGGCATCGCCTTTTCCAACTCACGCAGCACCTGACGCGGATGCAGATACTCACCACCGCCCGGGGTGCGCTCGTGCTTCTGCTCTTCGATCATGTCGAGGCTGTACGGGTCGCGTTCATGCGTCCATTCGTCGAGTTCTTTCTCCCAGGCGGCCTTCTCCGAGCGAATCTGTCCTGCACGATCCTCGCGCGATGCATCGCAGGCGAGCGTGCGGCCATTGAGACGCTGCGTCAGCGCGACAGCGGCGGCTTTCGCATCGCCGCAAATGCCGACGGTGATCTTTTTCACGAGCCCAAGCATCTTGTGATCGGCATCGATCTGGATGATCTTCGCGTTCTTCGGCCAGTAGTCCATGCCGTGCTGCGGCAGCGTGCCGAACGGTCCCAGACGTGAGCCGAGTGCGATCACGACGTCCGCGCGGGCGAGCAGTTTCATTGCGGCCTTGGAGCCTTGATAGCCAAGTGGGCCGCACCACAGCGGGTGGCTCGCGGGGAACGAGTCGTTATGCAGATAGCTGTTCACGACCGGTGCACCGAGCCGTTCGGCAAGTGCCTTGCATTCCTCAATGGCATCAGCCATCACGACACCACCGCCCGAGATGATCACCGGAAAGCGCGCAGTCGCCAGCAGTTCGGCCGCTTCGTTCAGACGCTGCTCGCCACCCGCGCCACGATCGAGCCGCTGCGGCTGCGGGATTTCGGCCTTGATCTGACCGTAGAAATAGTCGCGTGGGATATTCAGTTGCGTCGGCCCCATCTCGGCCATTGCGCGGTCGAAGCATCGGCCCGTGAATTCAGCCATGCGCGCCGGATGCGTAACGTGGCCTTGGTACTTGGTGAACTCCTGGAACATTGGCAACTGCTTGGCTTCCTGAAAGCCACCGAGGCCAATGCCCATCGTGCCCGCTTCAGGCGTGACGATCACCACCGGGCTGTGCGCCCAGTAAGCCGCCGCAATCGACGTCACGCAGTTGCTGATACCGGGTCCGTTCTGCCCGATCACCACGCCATGACGGCCCGAGACACGCGCATAGCCATCGGCCATAGGGCCGGCGCCCTGATCGCGGACCGCCGGAATCAGACGAATCCCAGCGGGCGCGAAGATATCCATCGCGTCCATGAAGGCCGAACCCATGATGCCGAACATATCGGTGACGCCGTTGGCGGCGAGCGTTTCGACGAACGCTTCGGAGGGCGTCATGGCTTGCGGGCCGATGGCGTCGGTGGCGGGCGCGGCGAGGGTGGGGTCGAGTTCGCTCATGGGTGTCTCCGGTGTTTAATAAAAACGGAACGATAGGTTCCGAAAAGTGTGCGTTGAATCAAATGTAGATCAACGCACCGCCACCGTCAACGACAAATTCCATTATTCGGTATGATTTGTATCTAAAATAGCGATGTACAAAACGTAGATCAAGGACCACAAATGCCCCAATCCGCCTCCGAAACCGGCGACTGGTTTCTCCTCACGCCCGGCCCGCTGACCACGTCGCGCAGCGTCAAGGCCGCAATGCTGCACGACTGGGGTTCTCGCGATGCGAACTTCGTCGCGATCAATAAATCGGTACTTGCGCAGTTGCGCGACATCGCGAACGGCGGCGATGAGTTCGTAACGGTGCCGGTGCAAGGCTCGGGGACGTTCGCCGTCGAGGCGATGCTGACGAGCCTCGTGCCGCGCGATGGCAAGGTGCTTGTGCTCATCAACGGCGCTTACGGATTACGCGCGAAGCGCATCCTCGATATCGCAGGACGCAAGACGGTCGTGCATCAGACGGCGGAAGACGCGCCGCCCGACCTCAAGAAAATCGAGTCGATCCTGAAGCGCACGCCGTCGATTACGCACGTCTTTGCGGTGCATTGCGAGACGACGTCGGGCATCCTCAATCCGGTTTCGCAGATTGGTGAACTCGCCACGCGTTACGGCAAGCGCTTCCTGATCGATTCGATGAGCGCATTTGGTGCGATCCCGCTCGATGCCCGCGCATTGCACGCGGACGCGATCACGGCATCGTCGAATAAGTGCATCGAAGGCGTGCCGGGGCTGGGATTCGTGATTTGCCGACGTGCGGCGCTCGAAGCTTCGCAAGGCAACGCGACGACGCTGGTTCTCGATCTACACCGATCAATGGTCGAACTTCGAGAAGACCGGCCAGTACCGCTTCACGCCGCCGACGCATGTAATCGTCGCGCTGCATCAGGCGCTTGAAGAGGTCAACGCGGAAGGCGGCGTGCAAGGGCGTGGCGGGCGGTATCGGACCAACTGCAGCATCCTCCTTGAAGGCATGACGGCGCTCGGTTTCAAGCCGTTACTCAAAGCCGAACTGCAAGCGCCGATCATCGTCACGTTCCACATGCTCGACAACGAACGCTTCGACTTCCAGCGCTTCTACGACGGTCTGAAGGAACGCGGCTTCGTCATTTATCCGGGCAAGCTGACGGTCGCGGATTCATTCCGGATCGGCTGCATCGGGCGGATCGGCGAGCGCGAGATGCGCGGCGCCCTCGAAGCGGTACGCGAGACGCTTCAAACGATGGGCATCACCGATTCATCGACGCAAGCCGCCTGATTCCGAGGCGGCCGGAACACAAATCGCAGCCGCAAGTCAGCGGCTTCAAGAGGTCGTACGCCGCCCGAAGGCCGCATCACGAAGCCCGCGCGTAATACAGATTCTGCGGATGCCTGGCCTCGGCGAAGAAGAACCATCGTTCCGCGACCAGCCCCGCGTATTGCGTGACGAAAGCGGCACAAAGCAGCCCGATCGACGACACGCCCGTTCCCGTCACCATCAGCACGAACGGCACGCCGAACGCGCAAGCAAGAAATGTCCACTTGATGCGCCGCAACGCTTCGGGCGTCTTCCCATGAAAAAACTCGCGCAGATTGAACGCGCCAGCCGTGAAGCCACGCGATTTCTGCACGACGTTCGTGCCCTTGATGCCGGTCGCGCTTTGCACTGTCGACTTCGGACGCAGGCGCGCATTGCGCACGAGCGACGCGACGCGGCTCACGCAGCCCGCGAGCGTCAGCAGGCAGGCGCACGTCGCGAGTCCGCTCGTAAGCATCGGCGCGAGCCACGCCGCGCATGCGGTCGCGAGCGTGAAGCCGGACGCGCAGCCGAGCAGCACGAAGTTGACCATCGTGAGCGGCGTCGCCCATTCCTGCAGGAAGCGCAGGCACGCGTAGATCATCGCGGTGCACACGAAGAGCGCGCCGCTCGCGACCACGCCGAGCGCGCCGATCGCGAGCGACCATGGCGACGCGAACCAGTGCGCGACGCCGTACGCGAACGCGCAGGCAAGAAACGCGGGCAGGCACAGGCATTCGCGCGAGAGCCATGACGTGCGCCACATCGCGATGGCGCGCCACGCGCGCTCGGGATGCCCGAGATGAAAGAACGAAGCGACGAGCCCGAGCACGCCGAGCACGACCGACACCGACGCGCCGACGACGAAGAACATCTGCGAAGGCGCCGCCACGATGCCGAAATGCAGCGTGGCTTCGACGCAGAACAGAGCGATTAAAAGGCCCTGCGCGGCGCCGCTCAACGTCGTGAGGAACACGACCGAGAATGCGGGTTTCATTGGCTGCTCCAAAAGTCGATGAAATCGATATAGGGAATCACATGCGCACGGCCATCGAGGCGAGATGCAATTCGCCGCGCTCGAGTTGCGCATCGAGCGTAACGGCTTGCCCGCTCTCCGGCTGACAAGAGCACGAACCGCTACCGCACGACGTGACCGGCTGCCTCGGCAGATAGTGGTTCGCGGGCTTTGTGTCCCACTCGGGCATCAACTGGTATCCGCCGCGCTCGCGTATCGCCTTCGATACGACCGACTCCGGGTCGTGAATATCGCCGAAGAGCCGCGCCGACGTCGGGCAAGCCAGCACGCACGCGGGCTTGCGATCGCGCTCGGGCAGTGCCTCGTTATTGATGCGATCGGCGCAGAGCGTGCACTTGGTCATCTCCTGGCGCGCTTCGTCGAGTTCGCGCGCGCCGTACGGGCACGCCCACGCGCAGTACTTGCAGCCGATGCACTTGTCGAAATCGACGAGCACGAGGCCGTCTTCCTTGCGCTTGTAGCTCGCGCCCGTCGGACACACGGGCACGCACGGCGGGTCTTCGCAGTGCAGGCACGACTTGGGGAAGTGGATGGTGTCGGCGAGCGGGAATTCGCCCGCCTCGTAGGTCTGCACGCGGTTAAAGAAAGTGCCGGAAGGATCGGCGTCGTAGGGGCGCGAATCGGAGAGACTGCCCGCCTCGCCCGACGTGTTCCATTCCTTGCAGCTCGTCACGCACGCGTGGCATCCCACGCAGACGTTCAGGTCGATCACGAGCGCCATCTGGGTCATGTGCGGCTCCTGTCAGTTGTTCTTGATCGTGTTGCGCAGGCGCGCGGCGAATTCCCCGCGACCCGCGAAGTAGGTCTGCACGACGCGCTGGATCACGCCCGTCATGCCGGGCGCGGCGCGCATCGGCGCGAATTGCGGGAGCGTGTGGTCCGCATCGGCTTCGGCCGGGTAGACGCGCACGCGCACGTCGTACCATGCCGCCTGGCCCGTGATCGGGTCGGAGTTCGACAGGCGCGTCGCGGCGGGCGTAGCGCCCGGCAGTTCGTCGGTGATCAGGTGATTGAGCAGGAAGCCGCGCTGCGATTCGTTCGCGTCGGGACTGAGGTTCCACGCGCCCGCCGCCTTGCCGATCGCGTTCCACGTCCACACCGTGCCCGGCTCGACGGCCTCGCTATAGCGCGCCATGCAGCGCACCTTGCCCCACTGCGATTCGACATAGATCCAGCCGCCGTCCTCGATACCGTTCTCGCGCGCCATCAGCGGATTCATGTACAGATGGTTCTCGCCGTGAATCTGCCGCAGCCACGCGTTCTGCGAATCCCACGAGTGATACATCGCCATCGGCCGCTGCGTGACGGCCGCGAGCGGGAAGCGCGCGAGATCGGTCGAATCGCGTTCGAGCGGCGGATACCAGAACGGCAGCGGATCGAAATAATGCTCGACGCGCGCACGCAGATGATCGGGCGGCTGGCGTCCCTTCGTGCGACCCTGCGCGGCGAGGCGGAACTTCTGCATCACGTCGGAGTAGAGCTGGATCAGGATCGGCTCGTTGAACTTGCGAAAGCCTTTTTCGACGGCCCAGTCGAGATACGGCCCGTTGCAGTTGCGCATGTATTGCAAGGTTTCGGGCAGTGTGTAGTGGAAGACGCAATCGTTCTTCGCGTACTGCTCCCACTGGTTCGGATTCGGCTCGCCGACGAGCGCGTCCTTGCCATCCTTGCCGCGCCAGCCGATCAGAAAGCCCACGCCCGAACCCGGCGCCGTCTGATGATTGACGATGAACTCCGGATAATCGCGATACTTGCGCGTGCCTTCTGGCGTCGTGAACGCGGGCAGCTTCAGCCGGCTCGCGAGCTCGATCAACACTTCCTGGAACGGCTTGCATTCACCCGTCGGCGGCACGACCGGCACGCGCACCGAATCAACCGGACCGTCGAATTCGGAGATCGGACGATCGAGCATCGACATCGCGTCATGGCGTTCGAGATACGTCGTGTCGGGCAGGATCAGGTCGGCGAAAGCGGTCATCTCCGACTGGAACGCATCGCACACGACGATGAACGGGATCTTGTACTCGCCGTTATCGTGCTTGTCAGCGAGCATTTTGCGCACTTCGACCGTGTTCATCGACGAATTCCACGCCATGTTCGCCATGAAGATCATCAGGGTGTCGATGGGGTAGGGGTCGCCGCGCCACGCGTTCGTGATGACGCTGTGCATCACGCCGTGGACCGCGAGCGGATATTCCCACGAGAACGCCTTGTCGATGCGGACGGGTCCGCCCGCATCGTCGATAAAGAGATCTTCGGGCGCAGCCGGCCAGCCGAGCGGGCCGCTCGCGAGCGGCGTGTTCGGCTTGACCGCGTCGGGATGATTCGGCGGTTTCGCCGACGGCGGCACCGCGCGCGGGAACGGTGACTTGTGCCGGAAGCCGCCCGGCCGGTCGATCGTGCCGAGCAGCGACATCAGCACCGCGAGCGCGCGGATCGACTGGAAGCCGTTCGAATGCGCGGCGAGTCCGCGCATCGCGTGGAACGCGACCGGGTTGCCCGTGACGGTCTCGTGCGTCTTGCCCCATGCATCGGTCCAGCGGATCGGCAGCGTGATCTTGTGGTCGCGGCTCACCTGCGCCATCTCGGCGGCGAGGCGCCGGATAGTCGCGGCGGGGATGCCGGTGATGTCCGCGGCCCATTCGGGCGTGCAATCGGCCACGCGCTCGCGCAGCAACGCGAACGACGGCGTGACGGGCGTGCCGTCGGTGAGCGTGTAGCGGCCGTCGAGCGCGGGGTCGGCGCCGTGGGCGTGATGCGGCACCGCGCGATTCGTCGCGCGATCCCACCACAAGTGGTTCTGCGGGAAGAGCGGGTTGCCTTCGGGCTTGTCGGGATCGCGCACGAAGAGGCCGAACCTGTCGCTCGCTTCGTTCATGTCGAGCAATTCGGCCGCGTTCGTGTAGCGCGCAACGAACGCGTGATCCCAGGCATCGGCGGCGATCAGTTCGTGGATCAGCGCCATGAAGAGCGCGCCATCGGTGCCGGGGCGGATCGGCACCCATTCGTCTGCGATTGCCGCGTAGCCGGTGCGAACCGGATTGATCGCGATGAAGCGCCCGCCCGCGCGCTTGAACTTCGAGAGGGCGATCTTGAGCGGATTCGAATGATGATCTTCCGCCGTGCCGATCATGAAGAAGAGCTTGGCGCTGTCGAGATCGGGGCCGCCGAATTCCCAGAACGATCCGCCGATCGTATAGATCATGCCCGCCGCCATGTTCGCCGAGCAGAAGCCACCGTGCGCCGCGTAATTGGGCGTACCGAACTGCTTCGCGAAGAGGCCGGTGAGCGCCTGCATCTGGTCGCGGCCGGTGAAGAGCGCGAACTTCTTCGGGTCGGTCGCGCGCAGGTGGGCGAGGCGTTTTTCGAGTGTAGCGAAGGCGGTTTCCCACGAGACCGGCTCGAATTGCGCGGTGCCGCGTTCGGCGTCGGGCTTGCGCACCAGCGGCTGCGTGAGGCGAGCGGGCGAGTACTGCTTCATGATCCCCGACGCGCCTTTCGCGCAGATCACGCCCTGATTGAGCGGGTGATTCGGGTTGCCGTCGATGTAGCGCACTTCGCCTTCGCGCAAGTGCACGCGGATGCCGCAGCGGCACGCGCACATGTAGCACGTCGTGGTCTTGACTTCGAGCTTTTCGTTTTGCGTGCGAGCGCTGTGTTCCATCTCTTGCCCCTTCTTGAGTGTGCTTCAACGCCTGAGCGTGCGCCTCTCGAATCGTTCAGCCGAACAGGTACTGCACGCCATAGGTAATTGCCAATCCACCGCCGATCAGCCATGCATACAGGATCGCGCCAGTTGCCAGCGCACGCGGACCGGCTTCGCGAATTTG